>CAWGXB010000038.1:0-116075 GCA_963826335.1 Candidatus Acidiferrales bacterium
TTTACTGATGACTTTCGGGCGAAGGGTTTCCCAGTATCGGACTCAAGCCCTAATAAACGCGCTACGCGTCCATATGGATTTTAAGTTCCGAGTGCGCGACCGATCAGGATGGCATATCGCTGATAGAAAAGTATAAGCCAAGACTCGGAATGTTTGTTGTCAACGCCGTTTAGCATAACGCAAATCGCTCACGGCTGGATTTTGATGCCCTTCTTCTAGCATCGACCATCTTGCCTCCGCGATGTGTTTCCCTCGCAGAGTAAGTCTGCCGACTATGACGCCCCGCACCGCGTTGATACGCGAACCCAGCGCAGCAATACGCGGCCCGCGCGGGTGGACCAGGCACTGTGTGGTCTTTTGGGAGGTACGTAGAGAACCCCACCCCCGCGTTGACACCCGAACCTATCGCGGCAATACTGACGAGCGATGATTGGACTACTGCGCGGTAGGCTGCTGGAGAAGCGGCCGAATCAAGTTATCCTCGATGTGGGCGGTGTCGGTTATTTGGTCGCCGTTCCTCTCTCCACATTCGCGGCGCTCGGGGAACTCCACGCCGAAGTGACCCTATTGATCCACACCCATGTGCGCGAAGACGCTCTGTCGCTCTACGGTTTCCTCTCTGCTCGCGAAAAGCATTTTTTCGAACTGCTTCTCGGTGCATCCGGCGTCGGTCCCAGCCTCGCCCTGAAGATTCTTTCGGGCATGAACGTCGAAGAACTAGTCCCGGCGATTCGCACCGGCGATCTCGTCCGGCTTACAAAAATTCCCGGAGTTGGCCGCAAGACCGCCGAGCGTATCATTGTCGAGCTGAAAGACCGGCTTGAGGCCATCGCCAAAGAGGTGGACAAGCCCACCGCCCCTTCTCCAGCCGGCGCCGAAGCCGACGTGAAGTCCGCTCTTGTCAATCTGGGCTATGACGAGCGCACCGTCGACAAGGCCGTATCGGAAGCCAAGCGTGAAGCCGGCACATCCAATTTTGAGAAACTGTTGCGCGTGGCGCTGGCCGCTCTCAGCGCGCCGAAGACATAAGCAAAGGACACGCGAAAAAAGATGCCAGACTTCACCCCCAAAAAATCCATGCCTCGCCGCAGCGACGAAGCTCCCGAGCGCTCCTCGCGCATCGTTTCCGGCGCACCTTGGGACGATGACGCCCGCATCGACGCCAGTGTTCGCCCCAAGCGCCTCGACGAATACATCGGCCAGAAGCGCGTCAAAGAGAACATCGCTATCGCCCTTGAAGCGGCCCGTAACCGTGGCGAAGCTTTAGACCACGTCCTGCTGTATGGTCCTCCGGGCCTGGGCAAAACCACCCTCGCGCAAATCATCGCCAACGAATTGAATGTACCCATCAAGACCAGCGCTGGCCCTCTCCTCGAACGAAAGGGCGACCTCACCGCGATTCTCACTTCTCTCGAAGCCAAAGAGGTTTTCTTTCTCGACGAAATTCATCGCCTGCAACCCGCCGTCGAAGAAGTCCTCTATCCCGCCATGGAAGATTTTCGCGTCGACCTCATCATTGGCCAAGGCCCCGGCGCCCGCATTCATCCGTTTCCCCTCAGCCACTTCACGCTGATTGGCGCCACCACTCGCGCCGGGCTCATCACCGCGCCCCTTCGCTCCCGCTTCGGCATCGTTCACCGACTCGATTTTTACGAGCCCGAAGATCTCCTCATCATTCTCAATCGCTCCGCCAAAATCCTGAATATTCAACTGGATCAGAGCGGTGCTGAAGAAATTGCCACTCGTTGCCGCGGCACACCGCGGGTCGCCAATCGCCTGTTGCGACGCGCCCGCGACTTCGCGGAAGTACGCGCCGACGGCCGTATCACCCGCGAGGTCGCCCAGGATGCCCTCAAGATGCTCGGCGTCGATGAGCACGGCCTCGATGAAGTCGATCGCAATCTGATGATTGCCTTGCTGGATAAATATGGCGGTGGTCCCGTCGGCCTCGGCACTCTCGCTGCCGTTCTCAGCGAAGAAGAAGACGCCATCGAAGAAATGTACGAGCCTTATCTGATGCAGATCGGCATGCTCGATCGCACCCCGCGCGGACGCGTCGCCACTCCCCGCGCCTACCAATATTTCGGCCGCGAGGTACCCAGGCGCCAGCCTCGCTTGTTCTGAGCTTCATTTCCCGCTCGATAAGAAAACCGGGTCCTGTTGCAGGTACGACACCGTTCAGAATGAATTATCTTTTTTTCTTGCCTCAACTGTCCCATTTGTTATAGTACACGCATGATTCCGTTCCACGTCGACTTTCGTCCCGGCGCCACCATCTACGAACAAGTCGTTTACGCCGCTAAAAAAGCGATGATGGCCGGACAATTGCGCCCTGGCGACGCCTTCCCCTCCGTTCGTACTCTCAGCCGAGAGCTGAAAATCAATCCCAACACCGCGCACAAAGTCATTACCCATCTGGTCCAGTCCGGGCTCCTGGAAATCCGTTCCGGAGCGGGAACCCTGGTGGCAAACCGGCCGCAAGCCAGTCGCGCGGAAAAGACCCAGTTACTCGAGGAACAGGTTGAGCAGCTGGTGGTTGAAAGCAAACGATTAGGCATCGAGTTCGAAGATTTGCAGGACGCCCTGGCCAAACACTGGAAGCGTCTGAAGCTGCGAGGTACCGAACGAACCTAGCCGGGCGAGGAGGCCGCCATCCATGACCGCTGTGATTCGTACCGAGGGACTTACCAAACGCTATCGACGCTTGCATGCGCTCGACCGCGTGAACCTCGAAGTCCAGGAAGGCGCGATCTACGCGCTCGTTGGCCCGAACGGTGCCGGAAAAACTACTTCCATCAAGATTCTGATGAACCTCATCAGTGCAACCAGTGGCACCGCAGCCGTCCTGGGAGTGGATTCGAAGCTCATCCGCGGCAAATGCTACACCGAAATCGGCTACGTCTCCGAAAACCAGGAAATTCCCGGATGGATGAAAGTCGGCGCGTTGTTGGAATATCTGTGCGGCTTCTACCCAACTTGGGATCGCGAACTGGAAGATTCTTTGCTTAAACAATTTGATTTGCCGCGCGATCGAAAGATCAGAGGCCTCTCTCGCGGCATGAAGATGAAGCTCGCCCTTGCCAGTGCCCTCGCATTTCATCCCAAGCTGATCGTATTGGACGAGCCCTTCGGCGGACTCGACCCCTTGGTGCGCGATCAATTAATTGAAGGACTGCTCGAGCGCGCCGCGGAGTCAACCGTCTTCATCTCTTCCCACGACCTCGCGGAAATCGAGAGCTTTGCCAGTCACGTCGGCTATCTTGAACAAGGAACGCTGCGCTTCTCCGAAGAGATGACCTCTCTCGCGGCGCGCTTTCGCGAAGTCGAAATTACCTGCGAAGGAGAATGCCGCGTGCCTTCACCCGTTCCGGCCAGTTGGCTGCAAGTCAAATCATCCGCAGGCGTTGTGCGATTTGTCGAAAACCAGTTTGCCGAGAACAAGACCACCGGCGATATCCGCCGCCTCTTCGGTGAAGTCAAAAATATTGAATATCGCCCCATGGGATTGCGGGCCATCTTCTTAGCCATGGCGCGAAAAGGCAACGAGGCCTAGGGGGGCGCCATGCAACAAATCCTGCACATTTTCAAGAAAGACATCCGACGCCACTGGCCAGAGATTGTGATTTCTCTCGCGCTCCTGGGGCTGTACGCCAAGCTCATGACTCATTCTGCGGATTACCATGAAAAGATAGGTCCCGATCACATTCCCTGGGAGGAAATTACCGCTAGCAGCCTCATCCCTCTCATGATCATTTTCTGGATTTTCCTCACTATCCGTGTCGTTCAAAGCGAGAGATTGGTTGGCGATACGCAGTGGTGGATCACAAAGCCTTACGAATGGTGGAAACTGCTGACCGCAAAAGAAGTTTTTCTGCTCGCTTTCATCGGCGCTCCACTTTTTCTGGTTCAACTCTATCTTCTGCACAACGCGGGTTTTGCGATTCATTCCCACCTCTTAGGCGTCGTCCGCATGCAAATCGCGCTTGCCTTCATTCTTTTTCTACCCGCGGTCGCCTTGGCCAGCCTCACAAAGAACTTGGGTCAGGCGCTCATCGTTCTCCTGATTGTCTTCATCTTGTTCTCCACGATCACTTCTCAACTCTCGAGAGTTCCCAATAGCGGCATGTCTTCTGCCGTACAAGGGCTCGGAGAAATCAAGAGTGTTCTGCTGTTCGGTGCGATCATTGGTGCCGCAGGCTGGCAGTATGCTCGGCGCAAAATCTGGCCATCGCGCGGCTTTCTTGCCGCTGGCGCCGCAGTTGTCATCTTAATCTCCGCCTTCACGCCTTACGCCATGTTCGTCGATCGAAAATATCCCATGCTGGAATCTAAAGACGCCCCGGCTCAGATTTCCGCCGCCATTTTGCCCAAAAGCACCAAAACAGCGCCCCAGTGGTTGGATCGTATGAGTGAGGTTCCCCTGACAATTCCAATCAATACGTCGAAAGTGCCCGCCGGAGAAGTTGTCATCGTCGATGGGATCAGATTAACGATGGAGTCTGCCAGCGGAACCAAGTGGCAACCCGGCTGGACCTCGCAAGGCATGATTCTTTGGCCCGAAGGTGGTCAGAATCAGATTTCTTCTCAAATCGATCGCAAAATGTTCGACCAGCTCAAGTCCCAGACTGGCACTCTACACATCGAATTTGCCTTGACCGAATATCAACCCCAGGAGGCCAGGGATCTCGTGCTCCGTGGCGGCGAGTTCGCTGATCCGTCCCTCGGGCTATGTGAGTTCTCGCCGCGAAATCCTTCCGTGATCATGTGCCGGCGGCCTTTTCACATTCCTTCTTTCATCGCCACTTTTGATCCGTCTCAGGCATCCTGCCCACTGCCAGCCGACGACAACGCAATACCCGAAGTTAAAATATCGCACGCTTGGTTTCCGCCGACTAACGAAGATTCTGCCGGTTTAGGCCTCAATCCTGTCGAGACCTACCCGTTGATTTTTGGATCTCGCCAAATGGTATTCACTTCAGACAAGCACCAAAGACAAATGACCGTCTACTTATGCCCTGGAGCCAAGGTGACGTTGGCAAAGCCGCATGCAGTACACCACGTCAGGATTAATGTCGATCTAAACAACATCGCGTTGCAAGACCTTGTCAATACTGAGGGCGGCGGACAGTTTGCTAGTCAAATCAGCCTGATCAACTAGTTGTGCTTCATGAACTTGCCCTGGTTCCCAGTCAACGAGTTGTACAACGTCTCAATCCACGCGTCTGTCTTAATGAAATCGCCCGACCATTTGCTGTCCCACGCCGCCAGGATTTTCTCCTGCTTCATCTGATCCAGGGTCTTGTGTGCATTGATTGCGCTTTGCACCACCGCCGAAGTTTCCTTCAGCATTTTTACGAACGCGCGCACATCGTCCAGGTTGGAAAGTGCGCCGTGTCCAGGGATTACCTTCACATCAGCCGGCAATTGCGCGGACGCCTTCTCCAGCGCGTCAATCATCCCTTGTACGCTGCCTCCGCTCAGCACGTCGATAAACGGGAAACCGTAGCGCACGAAATCGTCGCCCATGTGCACCACGTTGTTCTTCGGAAAGAAAATAATCGAATCGCCATCGGTGTGCCCCGAGGGAAAATGCAACGCGCGGATATCTTCGCCGTTCAGGTGCACGGTTACATCGTGCTCAAAGGTGATCACCGGCAGCGCGCCTTTTTCCGACGGCTTCATTTCCATCTTGGTTGACTCGCTATATCCTCCGGATCCCCCGCTCTCCAGACGCTTTCGCACATTATCCTGCGCGATCACTGTCGATCCGCTGTTCGCGAACGGCGCGTTCCCGCCCGTGTGGTCGCCGTGATAGTGCGTGTTGATCACAAAGCGTACCGGCTTGTCCGTTATGCCCAGACTCTTAAGCGCCGCCTGAATCTTCTCGGCTAAAGGCGCGAACTGATCGTCGACGATCACGATCCCGTCGTCGCCCACCGAGGCCGCAATGTTCCCTCCAGCGCCTTCGAGCATGTAGATGTTCCCGGATACCTTCGTCGTCTTGATCTGCACTTTCGAATAGTCGGTCGCTTGCCCGCAAGCCTGCCGCACGGGTAGCACCAACAATAAAGCGACCGCCAAAATCTCTACAGCGACAGCGTAGCCAGAGCATGAGCATTTCCGCATAGTTCACCTCACTGTGAAATGCGCGCATTCTATCATTTGCGCGGCGCACTTCGGAAATCTGCCTGCTTCCTCGATCGATTTGTCTCAAAAGGACTTTTCTCTGGAATAAAAAAAAGGCGGCCTTCGCCAGACTGTTACGAAACTCTGTTGACCGCCCGAAAATAGATGAGAAGATGCCCTCGTGAAAGCGAGGGCATCTTTTTATGGGCTTTTTGCAGGGTGAAGGCCGGACGCAAGGGACGCTGTTTCCAGTCACCTTGGAAGAGTTGATCCCGGACGATCATGTGTGCCGGGTCATCGATGCATTTGTCAGCCGGTTGGACATGGTGGGTTTGGGATTTGAGCGGGCCGAGGCGGCTGAGACAGGGCGGCCTGGCTATGACCCGCGCGACCTGCTGAAGCTCTATCTGTATGGCTACCTGCGGCAGATCCGCTCCTCGCGGCGGCTGGAGTCGGAATGCCGACGGAACATCGAGTTGATGTGGTTGCTGGGACGGCTAGCGCCGGACCACAAGACGATTGCTGAGTTCCGACGCATGCACCGAGAAGGCGTAACCGCTGCGGGAGCCGAGTTGGTGCGACTGGCGCACTCGGTGGGATTGGTGAAGGGCGAGTGGATCGCCATCGATGGCTCGAAGTTCCAAGCGGTCAGCAGCGCGAAAAGTGTGCGCGAGCGCGAGGCGTTGGAACGTTACCTGGAACAGTTGGAGCAGGGCGATGAGCAAGACGAGGTAATCATCGATTCCAGTGCGGTGGCTAGTGCGCTGGAAAAATTGCGCCAGCACCGGGAGCCGGAAGTCAGCTTCATGTGCACCACGCAAGGTTTCATTCCTGCCTACAACGTGCAAGCGGCCGTCGATGCCGAACACGCACTGATTGTGGCGCAACAGGTGACCGACCAAGCCGGGGACAACCGCAGCCTGCAACCGATGGCGGAAGCCGCGCAAGCAGCGACGGGCGGGCCTGCGCAGTCGATCAACGTGGTTGCTGATGCGGGCTACTCGAATGGAGAGCAGGCCGAAGCCTGCGAGCTAAAGGCATCTTGCCGCATGTGCCTGCCAACCGCGGCGTGAACAATCATGGAGATGGCACGCTGTTCGACCGCACGGAATTTACTTATCAACCTGAAAGCGACGCGTTCCTGTGCCCGGCGGGTCAAACCTTGGCCCGCAAACAACTCTCGCGGAAAGATCGCGCGGTGCTCTACGCGGCGCAACCGGAAGTCTGCGGGGTTTGCCCTCTCAAGCCACGATGCACCGTATCGCCGCGACGGATGATTACCCGTCACCTCCACGAAGAAGCGCTGCAGCGCATGCAACAACGGGCCACGCCGGAGGCGATGCGGCTGCGACGATCAACTGTTGAACATCCATTCGCCAACTTGAAATATCGGATCTTCGGACATCCACGCTTCCTGCTGCATGGACTCCGTGGAGCGCAAACGGAAATTAGCTTGGGAGTGGCTGCCTACAACCTAAAAAGAATGCAAAACATTCTCGGGGCACGCAAACTGACTTCAGCACTGCAAACCGTTTAAAAGCAGCCGGATAGCGGAAAAACCGCACAAAAAAACAAGAAGCGATGCCCGGAACCAAGAGCATCGCTTTTGTATTAACTTGAGCGTCCGTTTCGTAACAGTCTGTTCGCAGCCGCCCTTCCTTTTCCAGAATCCAGCTTGGCCTCGTCCAAGTTCAGTGGTCGTGACCGCCATTGTGGTCGTGATCACCGTCGTGGTCGAACTGGAACAGGTCAAACAGGTCGCTGATTGCCGGACTGTTTTCCGGAACGTACGGGTTGTCCCATTCCGACTTCGGGTTTGGCAAGTTGTCGCGGCTGCGTGAGCTGATTGGTGGGAGATTCCAGTTGTGTTCGATGAACTTCAATATCGAGACATGGTCGGAATAGCTGTGCGAAATGTGCCCTGGCTTCGTGTAAGGCGATACCACGAGCAGTGGGATGCGCGTGCCGTCTCCAAAAAAGTCTAGCGGTTGCACATACCCGGAGTCATAGTAGCCTCCACCCTCATCTACCGTTACAAAGATCGCCGTACTTTCCCACAGCTCTTTGTTGGCTTGCACCGCGTCCACGATTTTCTTGACGAACCCTTCGTACAGGTCCCATTTCGACGACGCCGGATGTCCATCCACCCATCCGCTTGGTTTCACGAACGACACCGCAGGCAAAGTTCCATTCGCGATATCCGCATACAGGTCCGTGGTGTCCTTGATGTGCGCGGTCCGGATGGGATCATTGGTCATGATCTGTTTCTGGTAGTGGAAGCCGTTGCAGATGTTGCAGTATTGGTCGCTGTTCGGTCCCACGGTGCCGTAGTTAAGCTGATATTTGTCACCGGGAAAACCGTTCAGTCCCGCGTATTGGTTCCACTGGTCGTTGTACGACTTCCAGGAAACATTGTTCTCCAACAATACATCCCCAATGCTGCGCTGGGTTGTCCCCGGAATCGTAAAGGGCGTGTTGTTCAGATTGTGATCCGCATAAGCGTCCGATCCGTCGCCAAAATATCCCGGATTGTAATTGTTCAGAAGATAGTAGTGTCCTTCCTCGCAATTCGACTTGATCGGCCTCTCCAGCGAACTCAGGTAGCTCTGGATCGGCCCTACGCCAGGCTGCGAGGGATCAGAACAGTTGCTATACGATCCTCCGCCGTACACTCCTGTCGAGGTACCGTTGTTCCCAAATCCGCCATAGCCATCCTGAATCCAGAAATTGTTCGTGCCGGGAACCGGATTGGGATTCTCGATTTCATCCACCGGGCCCCCTGCCCAGATCGTCTCGTTGTGCGGTGGTACCGCGGCATTTCCATTTTCGTCGCTGAAAAACAGCGCATCGCCGAAGAACAGGATGATGCTGTCCAATCCCGTTCCGCCCATTGCGGGTTGGTGGTAGTTGTCGCTGATTGCGTAGTGATCCGCCAGGAACTTCGTGTATGCCGCGTCTCCCTGCAGCATGTTATAGAAACCCATGGTTGTGGCGCCCTCGCCCGTTGTCACCTTATCCGGCGCGTAGTCCGTGCTGAAGTTCGGTGGTTGCGGCTTTCCATTATTGTTAGACCCCACGGTTACCTCGGTCCACGCGAACAGGTCCGCAAGGCAACCGCTGGGATTCGTGTGCGTCGCATGTTTCACGTTACAGTCTTCCTGTTGCCACATCTGGTAGAAGCGGTGCACCGGACTTGCCGCGTAGGAATTGTCCGTAAACGGATTGGACCCTTTTGTATTAGTCAGTTGGAACGGTCCAGGGGGCAGCGTGGTGTAGGGCGCTGTGCTGTTCACCCGGTTAATTCGGCTGTCGGGTACATGACCGGTCAGACCGGTTCCACCTGTCATCAGGAATTCGTAATAGGTCGTGTCCGGCAAGCCGTTTTCTGAAGAAGTGGCGTCGGCCAGTGTACAAATTCCGTTATTCTTGCAGACGTCCGTGGGTCCGCCGTTTAGCGGCGCGGGCAGCACCGAAAACACTGCCTTTTTCGTTGTGGGGCTTAGGTTATACGTCGCGCTTCCGGTTACATCCGCCGAATACTGCCACGCCTTTTGAAATTCTTTCCCCGGCGTGCCGTCTTCGTTGATGATCTTCTTGGATAGCAGGTTATCCACGTATTGGCCGTCTTTTGCCTGGTACGTGGCAAATAGATGGTCGAACGACCGGTTTTCTCCCACAATCACGATCACGTGCTTGATGGGCGTGCGGGTTTTCTCCTTCTCGTGTGCTTGCGCACGATCGGCGAGAGGGCCCAGCACACTGAACTGCAGCATTGCCAGCGATGCAAGTGCAAAGCGTGCGCCTTGCAGCAAGACAGACGTATGGGACTTCAAGGACATCTTTTGTTCCTCCTATGGTCGACTGTAGGGGTCGAGCAGGGCAGAGGGGAGAGTGCGCTACCTGAATTGCTGGCATGTTCCTGCTTTGTGAATTGAAGGTGACACCGCAATGATGAGTGCCCGAGTGTCCGTTTTCGTGAGGGTACGATCTTACGGTTTGTGGAAAGACTTTTTAGGGGGTCGGACCTCTTGGCTCCGATACCAAATGATTGCCTATCAATGGGCGTTAGCCCTGAGGAATCTAAACGCGTTCATCGCTCTATCTGGGACCCCACCCTAGTTCGTACTTCTGCATCCCGGCCCAATCTTGCGAACCGCGCCTCCCCTGGGTGCGGTATCTTCGTTAGTGGTATTCGCCGTCATTTACGTACGCACCCGCTTTCCAGCAAGTTCCGCTCTTCAGTGAGCGCAGCTCGGGATGGTTTGTGGATAACGCAGACAACCGCAGTTCAAGCGCGGGCAGCTCCAGAAAATATGCGTTTCTGGTGGCCTCGGGAATCTTCCTCAGCCGCGTCGCTGGCCTGATTCGCGACCGCGTCTTCGCCCACTATTTCGGCAACTCCGATGCCGCCGACGTCTTCAAAGCCGCCTTCCGCATTCCTAATTTCCTGCAGAATCTTTTCGGCGAAGGAGTGCTGTCCGCCTCTTTTATTCCCGTCTACGCCAACCTCCTCGCGCGAAAAGACGAAAGCGAAGCGCGCAAGACCGCCGGTGCGGTCGCCGCCTTACTTGCTTTCAGCACTTCCGTCCTCGTCCTGCTTGGTGTGCTCGCTGCGCCTTGGCTGATCGACGCTATCGCACCAGGCTTTCACGGCCAAAAACGTGAACTCACCATCTTGCTGGTGCGCATCCTGTTTCCCGGCGCCGGCTTACTCGTTTGCTCCGCTTGGTGCCTCGGGGTACTCAACAGCCACCGCAAATTCTTCATCTCTTATACCGCGCCAGTACTTTGGAACATCGCCATGATCGCCGGCATGATTGCCTTCGGTCCGGGCCGTTCGCAAAATTCGCTGGTCGTTGTCACCGCCTGGGCTTCGGTTGTGGGCAGCGCTCTTCAGGTCGCCGTGCAACTGCCGATGGTCTTGAAACTCCTCGGCGGTTTGCACCTTCACCTCGCGCATCAGGGCGAGCATGTTCGCACCGTCATCCGAAATTTCTTTCCTGTTTTTGTCAGCCGCGGGGTTGTGCAGATCAGCGCGTACATCGACGCCTTCTTAGCTAGTTGGTTGCCGACTGGAGCTGTCGCCGCGCTCGCCTACGCGCAAACTCTCTATACCCTTCCCGTCAGTCTTTTTGGCATGTCCGTTTCCGCTGCGGAATTGCCGGTCATGAGCGGCGCGCTCGGCGCAGCCGATGAAGTGGCAACCATTCTTCGCCGGCGGCTGAACTCCGGCATGCGGCAGATCACCTTCCTGGTGGTTCCTTCCGTCGTGGGATTTCTCGCCCTCGGCGACGTTATCGTTGCCGCCATCTATCAATCTGGGCGCTTCACTCATCAGGACGTGATCTACGTCTGGGGCATCCTCGCCGGATCCACGGTCGGCATGCTTGCTTCTACGCTGGGCAGGCTCTATTCCTCTGCCTACTACGCCCTGCGCGACACGCGAACTCCCCTGCGCTTCGCCGTGGTGCGCGTTATTCTCACCACCGCTCTGGGTTACGTAAGCGCTTTGCCCTTGCCAAGAATGCTCGGCATCGAGCCACGCTGGGGCGTTGCCGGCCTCACCATCTCCGCAGGCATCGCTTCCTGGGTCGAATTCACTCTCCTGCAGCGCGGCATACGCCGTCGCATCGGGCAAGTGGGCGTTCCGCTTTCGTTCCTCGCGCAAGTCTGGATCGCGGCGCTGCTCGCCGCCGCCGTTTCGCGTGCACTGTTGATGGTTACGGGTCCGCGCGGCCCTATAGTTTTGGCGACCGTCGTATTGAGCCTCTTCGGTGTCGTATTCTTTGGTGTCTGCATGGCCATGAAGTTACCCGAAGCCGACACCATGCTGGGATTGCTCCGCCGCCGATTTACAGCAAAGTAGGGCACAATTCGCATGACACTCGTCTATCTAGCGCTCGGAAGCAACGTCGGCAATCGCGAAGAAAATCTTTGTGAAGCCGAACGGCGCCTGGTTCAGCTCGGCGTCACCATCAAGCTCGCCTCCAGCATTTACGAAACCGCGCCGGTCGACTATCTCGATCAGGCCTGGTTCCTCAATTCCGTCCTCGCAGCCGAAACCGATTTGCCTCCCCACGAACTCTTGCGCCGCATGCGAGACATCGAAGCGGCCATGGGTAGCAAGAAGCCATTTGCAAAAGGTCCCCGCCTCATCGATCTGGATATTCTGCTCTATGGGGACGAAATAGTCGCTACTCCCGATCTCCAGGTCCCTCATCCCCGCATGCTTGAAAGACTCTTCGTCCTCGTCCCGCTAGCCGAGATCGCGCCAACCTACCGCCATCCTTCGTGGCAAAACACCGTCGCCGAACTCCTCCAAAAGACCTCCGACCGCAGCGAAGTCCGTAAACTCGGTCACAAAGCCGATCCGCTCCAACCGTGAGCCTCTGGTAGCACAGACTTCAGTCTGTGTTCTGGGGTTTTTCTTCCTTCTTCGATGTAGCGCCGGCTTTTATGCCACCACAATTTCCGCGACAAGGCCCATGCCACCGATTAGTCACCGAGAATTCACGGCCTGGGTTTGCCGCTAACTCGTCCGCCTTAGCACCAACCGGTGCAACGTAATCGTCTTTGGCTGCAGGGCATCCAATTCAATCTGCGATAGCGATCCTTCGCTGATTTCCAGCCACCGGTACACGCCCGGCTCCGATTCGGTCGTTTCCCTGCCATTCAACCGCCGTAAAAACTCACGAGCATCATCGATCGACGCCTTCTCTCGCAATGTCGGCCGCGCCAGCGCTTCCACCGCATAGCTGCGCAGCAACTTGTTCCAATACTGGTCGAACAATTCGCTCGACGCAAAGATGTCGCTCCACGCCACTTCTCCGCCGTACGCAATCACCACCCCCACCACGCGCTCTCCCCTCAGTCCCGACGTCTCTTTCCGGAACCGGCGCTGCACCTCTTCCACGAACGAGTCCACCGACCCTCCAATTGCCCGCGAATTGTAAATCTTGTTGTACGACTGCGTCGGTGCTTCCATCCGCAGCGCCTCATTAATCGCGTCCGCGCTCATGCGCGGTGCCGCGGAGGGTGCAACGGAACGCGACGCCGTGGCAACCGACCCTGCTGTCACCGCTGTCCACACATCCGACTGATTTTGCTTTACCGCGGCTTGTTCGCGCACGCTCGGATGCACGATAGTGCTGGCGGCGTTAAACTGCGCCCCGTTGGACCATCGCCCATGCTCCACGCAAAACACGTTCAGCGGCAAAGGCTCTGCTCCCGGCGGAATGATGCGATCCTTCGCGATGATGCGGTCCTGCTTCCCGCCGCTCACCAACTCTCCCGCCAGCAAAATCAGCGGTCTCTTGCTTCGGTTGATCAAAACCAGCTGGTTCACAGACGGCCCGCCATAGTTTTGTGGCACGGTACGATTTTGCTCCCGGTTGCGCACTATCGTGTCCGCTCCCTGCTCCCTCACGACGATTTCCCCGGACGATAATCCCTCTTCCAGCGTCAGGAACGCGTGGGTGTCGCGTCCGGACGCGCTGACCACCGGAAACACGGTCAGATTTTCGTAGGTGATCGGCTCCAGCAGGCGCCAGTCGTCTTCCGGCTTTGCGCCACCGCCGCCCGGGGTTCCGGGGCTAGACCATACGAATCCCAATGTCGCAACGCTCAGGGCGGTAAATCCCAAAAACCCATGTCCAAACAGGCTCAACAGCGAACGGTCCATTCCATCCTCCTATCCGTGCGGAGGGCACGGCTCAGAGTTAGAACGCGCCACCAGAATTTTCTTGCAGCTTGGAGTTGGTCAAGTTTATGTGCCATCGAAACGGCTCGGTGAAGTTGTCCTCCTGAGCTCCGCGCGGTTTGCGGCACGAAGGACCTCAACCATTACACTTTGCGAGCTTCAGTCAGATGGGAGGGGCAACCACTACATGTCATCTCTTAAATATTGGCTACGGGTCGGAAACATCGACTAGGGGGTCGGAGCTTTTAGCTCCGACATTTAGAGCCAAGAAAGCCCGGGCTTTAGCCCCTGAGGAAACTCTTCCCTCTGACCACATTTGTTTCTGAAGCAGTTCAATCCTGGTGGGTGTCCCTCATCACCCATGTGGATTACCCAAATTCGTGCGCGGCTTGTTCCGCCGCATGCGCGACGATTCCGACTCCGCCTTCTCATACTCCGCAATCTCTTCTTCCGTGTACGAGTACGAGTCGCGCGACGCAAACATCGACGTCGTCCGGCTGGCCTGCTTCTTCTTTTTCCGCGCTTCTCCAAACTCGTACCGCGTCATGCGCAGCGGCGCGGCGATGGCCTTCACTTCCACCAGCAGGTCGCTCACTTTTTCCAGGAAGTCGTGCAAATGAAACGGCCTCAGAACATACGGCAGCCGCGCCGACTCAAGATGCGAGATAAACTGGCTCCCGTTCATCTCCGGTATCACAAACAGCGTGCGGATCTTTCCGCCGTCTTCCGCCGATACTCCTCCCAACTCCCTCAGTACATGGAAGGTAGGCGAATCCAGTCCTATCAAGGCAATATTTGCGATTAGTAAGGAGTACTCCGCCGTTTTCAGCTCCACGTGCAGCATCTGCAGGTCTTCTACGATGCGCACTCGCCAGCCTTCCGAATCCAGGATCTGTTTCAGCGCGGCACCGCTTCCAGGGTCACTCTCCAGCACCAAAAGTCCAACTTGCCGCTGTTCCGAATTGGGAAGGGTCGCCATTTAGGAAGTATAGTGGCCCGCAATGTCACGGGAATGGCTCACCAATTTGTCGAGTCGTAACGGGCACCTGTCCGAACGGACGGGCGCTAAGAGATCCGCGATGGTCAGGGTTTTGCCGGAGCGGGCGATACTGGTTTCACGATGACTTCCACGTGCGCGGGATTTCCCCTCGTCAGCACCGGATACGCTTTGTCGCTGGTAAAGCGTAGCTCTCCATTCACCAGGATGCTCCCTCTGACCGAATAAGTGTGTTGCGATTCGATCTTCCCGGGATCGAACTTCAGCTCGAACGGCACCGGCACCTGACGCTCGCCCAACGCAATTTCTTCCTGCGCAACCACCTTCGCCGGAGTATCCGCCAGCGAAACGTCTTGCAACTGCACCTCAATGATCGCGCTGGCCGGCAATGCCATCCGTGATAGGTAGCTCACCGTGCCACTCACGGTCCCCGGTACCGCCGCGGCGTTCATTGGCTTGTCCAGTTCGCAGCCCTTCTGGATTATCGCGCCATTGCCATCCGGAGTGTCTTCTTGCAGGAAGCCCCCGTCGCCCTTGCTCCACCACACCACTTTTCCGTCTGAGTAACGGCCCCCATCCGCCGAGCGCGTCTGCTTCATCAGATATACTCTGTCTTTGTACACCACCTTCACCGTCTCATTGTGCAGGTAAACTCGCAGCTTGATGCCACCTTCGCAGGTGTATTCGAATTGCTTCCATTCAATGGCCTTTTTCATGGCAGGGGCGGCAGGAGCAGCTGGCGTCGCCGGAGCGCCCGGCGTCGCGGGAGATGACGGTGCAGCGGGAGGCGACGGTGGAGCAGGAGGTTCCTGGGCTGAGAGTGCAACAGGCGCAAACGCAAATAGAGCGGCTATTGGGAACGTGAGAAGCCTCAAACGGGCGCCCAAGGAAGCCTCCTACCGAAATTTTCCAGAACACTTCCCATCTTGTCAATCCCCCGACCGCCCTTACTTTCCGATCACCAGGCCGCTGCCGCTCTCGCTTTTCTTCACCCCAGTGCCATCCCAAAAAATACGGTTCGTAACCAGCGGCCCCTTCCCAGGCACTCCCCGCGTGAAGAAAATCTGTAGTCCGTCTCGCGACCATTCCGCCCCGCGCGTGAAGGCGTCCGCCGGACCCGGAACCACGCGACGCTTCGACCGCAATTCATACAGAAAAAAGGTGGACGCCAGCCCCATCGCATCCACCGGCGCTCCCGCGGGCGTACTCGTGTAATACGCCGAAACCAGCAACAGATCCGCATTCACCGGATTCACCCGGATCGTATCGCTGCTCATAATCTGGAACTGTTCGCCGTAAATTTCCTTCAGTGCCACCGTCTGCTGCGCGTTGCCATCTTCGCCAATCCAGTAAGCATTTTCCGCATTCGTCGCTAAAATCACGTTAGGTGACACCCACCCCTGCAGCGCTGTCACATTTAGTGGAGACAATTGCGTCGCCTTGTCTGGGTCCGCAGCTGGCATCGTCCAAACGCGCCATTGCTGCCCGTCGAATTTCAGAAACGCGATACGCGAATCATCCGGAGACCAGAACGCCTGGTGAACGTTCCCGCTGACGAGGTCCTTCGTCTGGCCCGTTTCTGCGTCATAAAGAACGATGCTGCGCTCCGGTCCATTTGCCGAATTGGAGCGCGTGTACAGCAGTTTCTTTCCATCGTGCGACAACGCAAGTTCCAATCCGGCCGGCCCCACAACTTTCTTGATTTCGCCCCGGCTCAGCACCACTCGCCCCGTTGCGTTCAAATACGCAACCGCCACTGGCGACTTGAAATTCGTAATCGGATCAAGGACGCCCTTCTTGTCTTTATCTTTGTCGTCCGCATTCGCATTTTCGTCCGGGTCCAGCGGCTGGTTCTTCTTGCGGAACTCCGGAAATTTATCTGGCACGCTTTGCCCGCACCCGTTCAGCGTGCCAATCTGCGCGTGCTCCACAACTACTTTGAACGTGTACTGCGTCTCGCTCATCCCCTCTGAACACGGCTCGCGCACCAACTTCACCGACAGCAGCGCGCCGGTCGCCGCGTCCTTCGCGTGATACGTCCAAAACGTACCCGAATCATCTCGTACCACGTCCGACGGTTCCAGAACGATAGGCGGATATCCCATGCGATCCAGCCGCTCCGGTCCCTTCATCCCCAGTCGCAGGCTCCACGAGGGCTCGTTCCCGTGCGCAATTACCAGAATCGGATAATGTTTCGTCTGCTGCGGACCCGCCACCGCTGGTTGTGCTTCAGGCGTTTGTGCGGAAGATTTGGCCGCGGGTTTCTGAGCCGGCTGCTGCGCCGCGGTCTGAGCGTGCACAGAGAGAAAAGGGAAGCTGACTACTGCGCACAAACCAAGACCAACGAGTTGAGAGCGCAAAGGATTCGTAGGAGTTCTCCTCAATAGCTGCAAAATCTTCCGAATAAGCAGGATGCAAGAACCGCGTGCACCTTGGCCTAGTCTATCCCAGCGGATTAGAGCAAAGGCCGCAGCCGCGTGCAAGCCCAAAGGATTTGCCTGGGCGAATAAAAGGAGAAAGTGCTTGACATAGCGAAGAAAAAGCGAAATACTGTCCCCGCTCGAGGTGAGCTATGTCCCCAGTTCTCCCACTTTCGTCGGCTCGCTTTACCGCGCGCCGGCGCCCCGTTCGTCGCCCCGCTGCCTTCCTACCTTTTTGCCCTGATGAGCCAAACCCTGAACCAGAAGCCGCGCCCCTTGTCCGGGGTGAAGCTGGCTGGCGCATGGGAAGTCCGGAGCGCCCCTCGGCGGATTGCCCCCCGCCACAACTCCAGGCTCCTCCTGCGCCACTGGTGGGCATTGCTCGCCTCGCTGCGAATTCGCCGACCTGCGAAACCAAGCGCAAGTCGCGCGAGAAACCCGAATATTTCCTTATACCCGTCAAATCCATCCTGAACCGCTGCGAATCGAATCGCGTTCCTTTCGAATGGACCATCAATCCGTATCGCGGCTGCGAATTTGGGTGCAAATACTGCTATGCCCGCTATACCCACGAATACATGGAAATCGATGGCCGCGAATTCGAGCAGAAAATATTTGTGAAGCAGGACGCCGCTGCGCTGCTGGCGCGCGATGTCTCCCAGAAGTATTCGTACGAATCGAAGGCCAGCGGCTACACGCAAGCGGAGCACATCGCCATCGGCACCGCCACCGATCCCTACCAGCCTGCCGAGAAGGAATACGGCGTCACACGCGCTTGCCTGGAAGAATTGGCCCGCCGCGAAGGCTTGAGCGTCTCCGTAATCACGAAGTCCAACCAGATCGTGCGCGACATCGACATTTTGAAGGTTATCGCCGCGAAATCCGCTCTCTCCCTGAATATCACTGTCACGACGCTGAAGCCGCGCCTCGCTCGTTTGCTGGAGCCGCGCGCTCCGCGTCCCGATTTGCGCCTGGCCGCCGTGAAAGAGCTCCGCGACGCCGGGCTCAACGTCGGTGTATCCGCCTCGCCGCTCATTCCCGGCATTACCGATGGCGAAGGCGAACTTGAAGCCGTTGCCGCCGCCGCTAAGCAAGCCGGCGCGCAGTGGTTCTTCTCCGGTGTACTGTTCCTGATGCCTTCTTCCGCAAAAACTTTCCTCCCGTTCATCCGCGAAAAATTCCCGCGCCTCGCCAAACAATACGATCAGTGGTACGCCAGAAACGGCTATGCCCCGGAAGACTATCGCAAAAAAGTTTCCGAACGAGTTCTGCGCATCCGCCAGAAATTGGCTTTTTCCTCCCGCCCGTGGGAGGGCGATCGCCCCGCCGCAAAACGCGCGCAGTTATCTTTGGGCTGGGACGCCGCCGCCATCAGCAAAGAGCTGCAGCACCCGCATTCCTGCTCCACCGGCAGCTGACACCAAAGTCAGTGCGCGACCCATCACAGCACGCCCAGGTTTTAGTCCTAAATGTAGCGCTGCCTCTTATGCCAGCTTGGTGTGAGCGCCATAGCAGCGCGGTTCAACAAACAACGCGTTGTCATCCTGAGCGCAGCGAAGGATCTCAACTGTGCAGGATCAGGAACTGGAGGAACTTCACCAAGAACACACGGGGCCGGCCGCGCTTCACGGCACAATAATCCGCGACTCTTCTTTCTTCAGTTCCTGCGCTCCGGGAAATTGCCCGCGCAAGAACTCGATAAATCGTCGCGACCGTGGCCGTCCATTCGTGCGCATCAATCCCATGCGGAACAGAAACACCAGCAATTGAAACACTTCCGAGTCCTTGAACGCTCCAAACGACGATTGTCCGGCTTGCTGCTTCGTCTCCGCCAGGAACGCGGCGAGCGCGTTATACAGCTCCCTCTGCACCGGGATGGCTGGCGGCCTCTCGTAAACAATTCCCGAACTCAGCGTCTTGTAGCTTTCCGCCAACGCCTGAATCGCGGCAAGCACATCCGGATCCGCAGCCGTCGTTTCCGCGGAACAAAACTTCGCAATCGTGAACGCGATCGCCGACAGCAGTTGCTGGTGCGTGTGCACAATGTCCGACGTCAGCCGCACGTCCAGAAGCGGCGTGTCTGGAGGCAGCGATCGAGGGTGCTGGTCCTCATAACGATGAGCAGCCAGCAAATAACCGCAGTCGGGTGGGCAGTCGATCGACACTTCCCGCTCCGTACCGCAGCATACCGCACAAATTTTCTCCGCTTTCGCCGGGCAGAAACGTCCGGCCTTCCGCTTTTCACAGATTGGACAAAGCACGGACTTTCCCCTGTGCAACCGTAGCCAGCCAGAGTATCACGCCATGATGACTTTGTTGTGGAACCGCCGCGCCGCAATCACCAGCAACAACGAGCCCATCGCGAACAGCGCTAGCGCGTCCATCCATAGGTGCGACCATCCAGCCCCGCGAAGGATAATGCCGCGCGTGATGTTGATGAAATAACTCGCTGGCACAAAGTAGCTGAGCACATAAAAGAATTTCGGCATCGTTTCACGCGGGAATATATAGCCGGAAAAAAAGATGCTGGGCAGGATGGTCAGAAACGCAAGCTGCATCGCGCTGGCTTGCGACGTCGCTTTGCTCGAAATCAGTATCCCCAACGACAGCGAAACGAAGATGTACGGTAACGAAAGAAATGCCAGCAACAAAACGCTTCCGTGAATTGGCACGCTGAATATGAATCGCATTGCGGTCACAATCATGCACAATTCGAAGAACCCGATTACCAGGTACGGCAATAATTTTCCCAGCAGCAGCCCCATCGGCCGCACTGGCGTAACGAAGAGCTGTTCCAGCGTCCCGCGCTCTTTTTCCCGGACAATTGAGAACGCCGTCAAAAACGTCGTCACATTCAGCAGCAGCACCGCCGTCAATCCTGGCAAAAAGAAGTTCGGCGACCGCGAATCCGGATTGAATAGAATTTTGGGCCGCATATCGACCGCAAATCCTGCGTTCCCCTCGATGTTATTTCCCGGAACGCGTCGCAGCGATTCGTCCAGTCCAATCGCCGTGGTCACGTTTATCGCCTGTCCTGCAACACTCGAGTCCGATCCATCAATCAGCACCAGAACCTGCGCGCTCATCTGGTGCAGCAGCTTGTCCGAATAATCCACCGGGATTTTGATTCCCACTCGGCACTTGCCCGAAATGATCAGGTCATTCAGATCCTTGTCGTTGTGCACAAAGCGATACAGGTGGAATGTGTCGGAGTTCCTCAAGCGGTCCAGCAGTTCGCGGCTTTGCTCCCGTCCGTCCGCGTTGTATACCACCGTGTTGATCTGTCGCACGTTCGTGTCGATCCCAAAGCCCAGAAGAAACATCTGCAGAATCGGAATGATCAATGAGAAGAACAGCGTGGCAAAGTCGCGCCGCACGTGCAACGTTTCCTTGTAAAAAACCGCGCCAAATCCACGAAATGGATTAACCACGGGACGCCTCCTGCGCGGCTTGATGCTTGTAGGTAAGCTCCACGAATACGTCTTCCAGGCTCGGCGCTAGCGGCCGAATTTCCCCTACCACGATTTGGTGCTCCAGCAGTTCCTGGCGCAGATGCTCCAGCTCCACATGGTCGTCGATCAACGCGTGAATGGATTGCCCAAAAATCGTCGCGCTTCGCACCCCTGGAATTGTCCGCGCAATCCGCAGCGCCCTCGTCACGTGCGGTGTAGTGATCTCTACTCGATACGTCCCGGGAGGCTGCACGTCCGGCAATTGCCGCAACGTTTCCGGTGTGCCGTCGGCGATCAGTTTACCGTAGTAAATGTAGGCTACGTGACTGCACCGCTCCGCTTCATCCATGTAGTGCGTGGTCACGAAAAACGTAATCCCGTGCGCCGATAGCTCAAACAACAAATCCCAAAGTTGCCGCCGCGCCACGGGATCGATTCCCGCCGTTGGTTCATCCAGAAAAATCAATTTGGGCTCGTGCAGCATCGCGCAGCCCAGTGCCAACCGTTGCTTCCACCCGCCAGACAGTTGCGCCGAAAGCCGATTCAGGTATGGCCCCAGCCCATTCAGTTGAACGATGTCATTCATCCGCTGGCGCAACCGTTCCGTCGATAGCCCATAAATTCGCCCGTAAAATCGCAGATTCTCCGCAACGGTCAAATCGCCATACAAGCTGAAGTTCTGCGACATGTACCCGATGTTTTCTCGCACCCCTTCCGGGTCCCTTCGCACATCGATGCCATATACGGTTGCCTCGCCAGCCGTCAGCGGCAGCAATCCCGTCAGCATCTTGATCACCGTGGTCTTCCCGCTGCCATTCGGCCCCAAAAATCCGAAAATCTCGCCTTTCTCCACGCGAAAACTTACGTCGTCAACGGCTGTAAACGTGCCAAATCGCCGGACAAGATGTTGCGCGTTGATTGCCTGTTGATCGGAGGTGTCCAAAGGTTAGCTCGCTGCGTTGAACTTTACGTCTGCCGCCATCCCCGCTCGCACCCGGTGCGAACTGTCGTCAATCCGCACTTTCACGCCGAACACTTGATGCACTCGTTCTTCGCGGGTTTGCACGTTGCGCGGCAGGAATTCGGCCTGCTGGTTGATCTGCTCCACTACGCCGCTGAATGGCTGGTTGGGAAACGAGTCCACGTGAATCTCCGCTTTCTCTCCTAACTGCACGTGCCCGATTTGCGTTTCTGGAATGTAAATCCGCACGTAGATCTGGTCACGCTCCAGCAGCGTGGCGATTGGTGTATTCGGCGCGATCAGGTCTCCCGGGCGTACATCCAGAACTTCCACCGTTGCCGCCGACGGCGCCACCACTTGCCGCTCCCGGTAGCGTGCCTCTTCCAAAGCGAACGCCGCCTTCGCCGCTTCTACGTCTTCCTTCCGGTTCCCTCGCTCGAATTTTTCCAACGTTGCCTGTGTCTGGTGGTACCGCGCCTCCGCTGCCGCGATCTCTTCCGGCCGGTAGCCTTTCTGCAATTCATCCAGCTTGTGCTGCGCGTTCTGCTTCTGCGCCAGCGCCATTTTCCAATTGGCCTCCGCGGTATCGCGCTGCTGTTTCGACACCAGGTCCTTCTGCGCTAAAGCATCGTACCGCTGCGCGTCCAGATGCGCGCGGATCTCGTCGGCTGTTGCGCGGTCCAGGTCCGCTTTCGCCGCGTCAATATCTTCTTGCCGGTAGCCGTTCTTGCGCTGATCGTATTCCGCTCGCGCCTGCGCCGCCGCTGCTCGTGCTTCCTCGATTTCTTCCGGACGAAATCCTCGTTGGGCCTTTTCTGAAGCCGCGCGCATTTCTTCCAGTGTTGCGTGCAACTCCTTATCGTCAAATGTCACCAACACCTGGCCAGGCTCGACCGAGTCGCCTTCCCGCACCAGAACCTTGTCGATTCGTCCCCCCACCTTCGAGCCAACTCGGATGTTTCTTGCCTCTACGGTGCCCGATCCCTGCAGTCCCGTATCGCGATGAAACCATCCCATCGAATAGGCCGCCGCCGCCCCTATCCCCGCTAGCACCACCGGTATTAGTAAACGCTTGCGGTTCATGGACACACTCCTAACAGGAACAATGGAGCTACGGTTGTCGGCTTCTTCGTGTTACGCGGCTGCAGCCCCGACCACACCACTTCAAATGCGGTTTCAACCCGTTGTTGCAGGCTTCCGTCTCCTGACAACGACCACAGCAAAAGCGTTCCGAAAATGATCTGCCGGAATACCTGCGCTAGTTCCACAGCAGGCAAATCGTCGCGGATCTCACCGCGCTCCTGGCCCAGTTGAATCATTTGCGAATGCAGTGCCATGATCCGGCTCTGCAAATCCAGCATCGCCGACCGCACTTCGGTGGACGACAGGAACGCTTGCAGAAATGCCCGAACGAGCGTCGGATGCCGAATCGGCTCCTCGGTCATTTTGGCACCCAGCGATCTCAGAAACTCAGGCAAGGGCATGCCGGTCTTGCGGGCTTCGTCTATGGCTTCCTGCAGCTTTCCGAGTTGCAGTTCTCCAAACGCCAGCAGAATGTGCTCCTTGCTCGGGAAGTAGTTGAAAAAAGTGCCTTTACCAACGTCCGCGGCATTCGTAATGTCTTCAACCGTGGCTTCCAGAAAGCCCTTTTTTGCGAATTGTTCGAGCGCTGCACGAAACAGCCTGTCTCGCAATTCAGCGCTGCGGCGCACTCGTCTTGAGGAGTTTTTGGCGGAGGGTGATGCTGAAATAGAAGTCATAATGACCTCGGTTCATATATGACTATAAGTCATTTTAGCCACGAAGTCAACCCAAATACAAAAGGCCCTGGACTTTCTGCAGGGCCCCAGACACCTCATGTAGCAATCGCTTGTCAGAATTCCTTGCCGGACGACTTGTTCTTGGGCGACTTCTTGTTCAGGTACGCGATCATCTTCTGCGCTCCTGTCGGCACCGGAACGACGCCCTTGAAAATGATGTCCGACGCACTGACGCTCTTGTTGTACAGCTTCTCATTCGCGCGATTGTCCGGCCGCACCGTGGAACCGGACAGCGACACTCCCGCAAACAATCCGCGTGCCCGCGAGTACGACAGAATTTCCGCCCTCATCGTCACATCGGTTGATGCCTCGGCGCTTCGGCCTTTGGGCCCGGCGGCCGCCGACGCGTCGGCCCCGAGCTTCACCTTGCTGTACAGGATAGCTTTTGCACCGCGCTCATTCATCACCAGCAGCACGAAGTCCGTCGCCTGTCCGCCAATCTGAAATCCGAAGCTTCCTCCCTCCAACGCCATCATCGTCGGAGCGCTCCACGGCCCGTTGAAACTTTCGCCCGAACGACAGGTCATCGCGCCGCGTCCGTAGCTGCCGCCGAAGATGAAAGCGCCCTTCAGCACCGACGGATAAACGATGATGCAGTCGGCCTTGTCGATCAAATCCTGCGGTATGTCGTCGGGGATATCCATGATTTCCTGAATCACCAACCCGCAGTTTTCCAATCGGTCTTGTTCTTTCTTATCGTTCGCCAGCATCGCTGGAGTTACAAGTGCCAGAGCAAGGACAGACGACAAAATTCGTTTCATGCGTTTTCTCACCTTTTTCCCGTTCGGCCCACTGCTTCGAATGATTCGGTCTAAGGAGTAATCATGGCGGGTTCGGGTTAACTGCGCAAGGTTCAGCCCAGTTCTAACCGCCGAGTCGCGGGGCCAGCGGACCCTATCGGCTTTCGAATATACTTTCAGACCATGGATTTTGCCAATAGCCGACCTGTGGATAAACGACGCCGTGGTGGTGCTGCCTTGGCTCTGAGTTTGTTGATGCTTCTCGCCACGGCAATTCTCGCCGCGCCAGTTCGCTCTCAGCAAATGCGACGCCCAGCGCCCACTGAGCGCTTTGCCGCTCGCGCCGACATCTTGCTTGCATCCAATCCCCTCAGCAAAGGCGAATGGGGCCTGCTCATCGTGGACGCGGCCACCGGCCAGGTTCTCTACGAGAAAAACGCCGCGTCCTACTTTGTTCCCGCTTCCAATATGAAGCTACTCACCACCGCACTTGCATTGGACAAGCTCGGAGTGAACTATCGCTTCCGCACCACCTTGGAAACCGATGGTGTCTTGGCGCCATCCGGCTCGTTAACCGGCAATCTTATTCTCGTTGGTCGCGGCGATCCTAATCTTTCCAATCGCAAGTTTCCCTTTGAAACTAAGGAGGAGTTCGACGGCCCGCCCGACAGAGTCCTCGCGGAACTTGCCGATCAACTCGTCCTCCGTGGTGTAAAGGAAATCTCCGGCGACATTGTTGGCGACGACAGTTATTTCCCGCGCGAGCGCTATCCCGATGGCTGGGAAATCGACGACATGATCTGGGAATACGGCGCCGCCATCTCTGCCATCGTTGTCGACGACAATACCGTTACCTTGACGCTCACGCCCGGCGAGCATCCCGGCGATCCCGTCACCGCCCTACTTGACCCGGCCACTCCTGACTTCACGATCGAAAATCACGTCGTCACCTCTCCTGCCAAAGAAAAACCTGACCTCCGCCTTACCCGCGAACCCGGCGCGCAAACTGTCATGGTTTCCGGAATTCTTGCGGCCAACGGCGCACCACGTAAACTCGTCCTCGCTATCGAAGAGCCTGCTCAGCATGCCGCAACTCTCCTGGCGCAATTGCTCGCGAATCGTGGCGTCAAGTTCACCGGCAAAGTCCGCGTCCTGCATGATCCTGACCCCGCTGCGCCCTCGCGCACCGTTCTCGCCGAGCATCTTTCCTTGCCATTGGGCGACACTGTAAAGCTGGTCAACAAGATCAGCCAGAATCTCCACACCGAAGTTCTCCTCCGCACTGCCGCGCGTCAACAAGGCCCCTGGGCAACTCCCGACGACCTGCTCAAATTTCCCGAAGAGTTTTACGCCCGCGCTGGCATTCCTGAGGGTGACGTCATCCAGACCGATGGCTCCGGCCTCTCGCGCCACGACATGGTCACCCCGCGCGCCCTCGTTGCCCTCCTGCAGTTTGCTCAGAAACAGCCGTGGTTTCCCGCGTACTATTCCTCGCTTCCCGTCGCGGGCGTCGATGGCACCTTAAACGAGCGCATGAAAGACTCGCCGATCACCGGAAGAATCCATGCCAAAACTGGTTCGGTCTCGCATGTCCGAACGCTCTCGGGCTATGCTGATACTCCCAGCGGGCGCCGCCTGATCTTTTCTTTCCTCAGCAACAACCAGGGTGGAAAAAATCACGAAACGCACGACGCGCTCGATGGATTGTGTGAAGCTATGATTCAGGAGTTCGACACACCACCGGCCGTCGCCAAGCCGGCTCCAACTCCGCCTCCACAAGGACAACTATTACCGTGAACGAAGAACGAATCATTACCGTCTTTGGTAGCTCCCGCCCGTCGGAGACCCATCCGGACTACCTGGAAGCCCTCCACGTCGGCCGCCTGCTAGCCGAACATGGCTTCGCGGTGTGCAGCGGCGCATATGGCGGCGTCATGGAAGCCGTCTCTCGCGGTGCCAAAGAAGCCAACGGAAAGGCCTACGGCGTAACCGCGGAATTCTTTTCGCGCCATGCCAATCCTTTTATTGACGTCGAAGTCCGCGTGAAGACTTGGCAAGAGCGCCTCTTTGAACTGATTCGCCTTGCCGATGGTTTCGTCGCCTGCAAGGGCGGCACCGGCACTCTCGTCGAGCTCGCCGTGGTTTGGGAAATGCTCAATAAATCGGTGATCCCGCCCAAACCCGTCGTCCTTATCGGCGATTTTTGGCAGCCCATCCTCGACCGCGTTCGTGAAGTGGAACTCGGTCCCCGCGTATCATCGGAGTCGCGCATCTGGAACGAAGCTGGCGGCAACCTTATTCATTCCGCCGCGACTCCGAAAGAAGCCGCCAATTTCCTGGCCGCGCAACTGAAGAAGCGCTGAAGAAATGTCTCGACCCGCACAAGACGTTCTTGAATTCGACAAGCTGCGCGAATTGCTGCGGCTCAGAACCACTTGCGCTCCGGGGCGCCGCCGCGTCAGCGCATTGGAACCCGGCACGGACCGCGCCACGCTGGAAACCGGTTTCGCGCTTATTCGCGAAGCCCGCGAGTGGTTGCGCGCCGAACGCGAACTGGGTTTCGGAGCGCTAGCCGATCCCGAACATTGGCTCGCGCGTTTGGAAGCGCCTGGCGCTGTGCTCGAACCTTCCGACTTCCTCGATGCTGGCTCGTTATTGGAAACCGCCGGCTGGCTCCGTCAGCAATTCCGTGAAGAAGCGGTGAAATTCCCTTTATTGGCCGCCAACGCCGCACGCCTTGCAGATTTTCGCGACCTGCAAGCCGCCATCAAGCGCTGCATCCTTCCCAACGGCGAGATCAGCGACGATGCTTCCACGTCCTTGCGCAAAATTCGCGCCAGCATTCTGCAGACTCGCGATTCCATTCAGAAGACCCTGAAGCAAATCCTGCGCTCACGCCACGCGGAAAGTGGCGAGGACTATGTCACCCAGCGCAATGACCGCTTCGTCATTCCTGTCCGTTCCGAACACCGCCGTTCGGTGCAGGGCGTTATCCACGGCGCCAGCGCCACCGGGCAGACCGTTTTCGTCGAACCCTTCGAAACCGTTGAGACCAACAATCAGCTTGTCCAGCTTTCCGAAGACGAAGCCGCCGAAATTTTCCGCATCCTGACAGACCTTACCGGACGCTTGCAGTCCGTGCTCGGTCCCCTGCAATCCGCCTCTACAATCATTGCCGAGCTCGACAGCGTTTTTGCCCGCGCTCGTTTTTCTCGCGACTTCGACGCCAGCATCCCGGAATTTGTCACCGATGCCCAGCTTGAACTCGAAGCCGCGCGCCATCCCGTTCTCGAAGACAAATTGCGCCGCGAAAATCGCTCCATTGTTCCTATTTCCCTGAATCTCGGCGGGGACGAGCGCCTTCTCGTCATCAGCGGACCGAACACAGGCGGCAAGACTGTCGCTCTGAAAACCACCGGCATGGCGGCGTTGGCTGCCCAAGCAGGGATTCCTGTTGCCGCGCAGCGTGCTGTACTGCCGCTGTTCGATCGCGTGCTCGTTGACATCGGCGACGAACAATCCATTGCCGCTGATCTTTCCACTTTCTCCGCTCACATGCTCAATCTCAAAGCCATGCTCGATGAGGCCACTCCCAATTCACTCGTCCTCGCCGACGAGATGGGAACTGGCACGGCTCCCGAAGAAGGTGCGGCACTGGCTGTCGCGCTCCTCGACGAATTCCGAGAAAAGCATTGCTTTGTCCTCGCCACCACACACCACGACCGCTTGAAAACCTACGCCTCCACCACTCCCGGTGTCGTCAATGCCGCCGTCGAATTCGACGACATCAATCTTCGCCCCACCTATCGCCTCATGGTTGGTGTGCCCGGCGGTTCCAGCGGCATCGCTATCGCCAATCGCCTCGGCCTCGCGAAAAACATCATCGATCACGCGCGTTCTTTGCTCACTCCCGAAGCTCACGAGGCTGCCGACCTGATCGCTTACTTGCATCGCAGCCGCGATGAACTCGACCGCATGCAAAAACAAATGGCCGAGGAACGTCATTTACTCGAACAAGAACGGCAAAAACTGCGCGCCGAGTGGGTCGACCGTCAGAAGCAACGCATCGTCGATCTGGAACAGAAATTTGCCGACATGCAGAAGCGCTTTGACGAAAACGTTGCTCGCGTCGTCGATGCCGTTAAGGAGCGCGAACTCCGTTCCCAGTTGGAGAAAACCGCGCGCCGCAAAATGCAGGACGCTCGCGGCGAAGCCAAGGAAGAATTCAACGCTGCCGTCGTGCAGACTATCTCCGACTCACAGAAAGATCTCGGCATCAAGCCCGAGTTGTTCGAAGCCGTCAATCCAGAAAAGCTCTTGCTCGGCGCTCGTCTCCGCGTTCGCGGTTTCAACAAGCCCGTGATCCTGCGCCGCGTCGATGGGTCCACCGCCGAAATCGAAGCCGGCCCTCTGCGCATGAAAGTAGCCGTCGACGAAATCACCGCCATCGAGAGCGAGCCCGCCGGCAATGTGGCCAGCGCTGGGAAGCGCCCCGATATCACCGTCACTTCCGCTCCTGGCGAAGGTGGCTCCGCCGGCGAACTCAACGTCATTGGCATGACCGTCGAAGAAGCCACCGCGCGCGTCGACAAATTCCTCGACGAAGCCGCCCTCGCCAATCGCGCCCGCGTCCGCATCATCCATGGCCACGGCACCGGCGCCCTCCGTCGGGGCCTGGCCGAATTCCTGAAAACGCACCCCCAGGTGGCCAGCGTCGCCTTCGAAGCCGAAGACCACGGCGGCAAAGCCATCACCGTTGTAGACTTGCGTGCATAGCATCAATGACGAAACTCGAAACACGAAATCCGAAACTCGAAGTTGCGCCGGCCCTGGCGATCGCGCCGGTCCGCGATTTCAAGGTTCTCGATGTGTGGAAGCTGGCGCGCAATCTCCGGATCATGGTCTACGTTCTGCTTAAGGAACTACCCGCTGAGGAACGTTTTGCGCCAAACAGCCAGCTTCGACGTGCCGTCCAATCAATAGGCGCGAACATTGCCGAAGGCTTTGGGCGGTATTCGTTTCAGGAAAACATCCAGTTTTGCCGGCAGGCGCGAGGTTCCGCTTATGAGGTCAGAGACCACCTTGTAACCGCCGTAGACGCCAGTTTCATTTCCAGGGCTGAGGGTGAACAGGCTGATGGATTAGCTCGGCGGGTGATCCGGACTCTAAACGGATACATTCGCTGAACGATTAAAAGACAAGCAGAGTCCCGAAAGGATCGTTAGCAACTGAATTTCGAATTTCGTTTTTCGAGTTTCGCTTTTCGAGTCCTGAACCCATGGCGGAAGCCGGATCATTCGCGGATCGCGTCAAGCAGCAGGCGGATATTGTCCGCGTAATCGGCGAATACATCCGCCTGAAAAAAAGTGGCCAGAATTTCACCGGCCTCTGCCCCTTTCACGGCGAAAAAACTCCTTCCTTCGCCGTTCATCCCGTCAAGCAGATTTATCACTGCTTCGGCTGTGGCAAGGGTGGCGACGTCTTTAACTTCGTCATGGAAATAGACAAAGTCCCGTTCCCGGAAGCCGTTCGCGTCGTTGCTGAAAAATGTGGCATTGCCATTCCCAAGCCCAAAGAACGCTCGCCCGAGGAACGCAAAGAGAATCAGCAACGTGCCGCTCTCATCGAAATGCACCGCGAAGCTCAGTCCTTCTTCCTCAAGCAACTCGAGTCCACCGCCGAGGGCCGCGCCGCCCGTGCCTATCTCGAAGATCGCGGCTTAAACCCCGAAGCACTCTCGCGCTTTGGTATCGGTTACGCCCCAAGCGGCGGCGACGCTCTGCTTCGCGCTCTCAAGCAAAAATATGCGGAGAAGTTGCTGGTAGAGTCCGGCTTGATCTCCCGCGACCAGAGTGGAAGCCGGCTCTTCGATCGCTTCCGCCGCCGCATCACTTTTCCCATCGCCAACGAGTCCGGCAAAATTGTTGCCTTCGGTTGCCGCGCCTTGGGCGACGACCAGCCCAAGTATCTCAACTCTCCCGAAACTCCCATCTATTCCAAGAGCAACGTGCTCTACCACATGGATCGCGCCAAAGAAGCCATCCGCCGCCAGGACTTCGCCATCCTCGTTGAAGGCTATATGGACGCCATCGCCGTGGCCCGCGCCGGTATCTCCAATGTTGTCGCCAGTTGCGGCACCTCTCTCGCCGAACCGCAAATCAAGCTCCTGGGCCGTTTCACCAAACGTGTCATCGTTAACTACGATCCCGACGCCGCCGGCCAGGCTGCCACGGAGCGCTCCATCGCGCTCCTCCTCGAACAGGATTTCGAAGTTCGTGTCCTCGCTCTTCCCGCCATTGGCGACAAAAAAGCCGATCCCGACCTGTTCATCCGTGAAAAAGGCGCAGAGTCTTATAGCAAAGCCCTGAAGGATTCGCCCCCGTACGTCGACTACCTCATCAGTCGGGCTCGCCAAATGGATCTCACCACCGGAGAAGGGAAGTTGCGCGCCCTCAATTTCCTGCTCCCCTATCTGCAGAAAATTCCCAATCGCCTACTTCGTTCGGAGTGGGCCACGCGCATCGCACAGCAACTCCGCATTGATGAACCCGTCCTTCGCGCCGCTCTCAGCAAAGCTGCCAACGAACGCCGCGGCGAGGTTAAGACCCAGCCTGAACTTGTTGGCAAAGCGGCCAAACCTACCGAACGCCGCCTCATCCGCATGCTGGTCGAAGCCGAAGGCTTTCGTCGCGAGATTGCCCAGCGTCTCCAGCAGGGTCGTCTCTACGAGGGTCTCGAGACGGAAAAGATCCTCGCCGCTCTTGTGGTCGCGGGACTCTCCGACCAGCCCCTGCAAGCCACAGAGCTTGGCGCCCTGCTCGACGAACGCGATCGTCGCCTCTTCTTCGAAATTCTCTTCGAGCCTGCCCAAGAGGGTTCCTGGGAGGAAGCCGAAAGCTGTCTCGAAGCCCTGCACCGCCGCCAGATTGAGCAGGAACTCCAGCGCGTCCAGCGCGACATCGAAGCCCTACCCGCGGGCCAGTCCCTTCGCGAACTTCTCGGCCGCAAACAGGAACTTCTTAAACGCCTGTCCGCCGCCGATCACTCCTAATTGTTTCAAATCAATCACATGCCGCCCTTCCACAACTTTTCCGCAAGGAACTGATTGACTTTGCACGACTTATCCGTGTAGCGTAGAAGGGTTCGGCGGATAACGGTTTCGCTCTTCGAGGCATCTATTTAGAAGTGCAAACGATGCTACGGGACCAGTCCGCGAGGGCGCGGCAGGCGGCATGGCGTGGGGCAGTGGCAAGCATTTAGCGCGGCACACAAGGCTTCACAGAAAAATCTAGATCTTTTTTGGAGGATATCCTTCCTCCCTCTGTTCGGTATGGGCTGTCTCCTTTCGCCCTTTGCCCAGAGCGCGCTGAACTGTGGCTAGTGTGTGCATCATCGAAATTGGCACTAAGAGTTTTGGAGGAATGTTGTGGCGGCAACCGGCTTAGAAGAAAAATATGATGCGGTAAGGCAGCTCATTGCCGTCGGCAAAGAGCGCGGTTACCTGCTCTACGACGAAGTCAACGATTCCCTCCCTGCGGAAGTCCATTCCTCGGAAGAGATCGACGACCTCCTCACAACTTTCGAGCGCAACGGCATCGAGATTTACGAAGACGCGGCTTCGGCTAAGGCCGCTCGTGCGGTCGAAGTCTCTTCCGAGCACGGCGACCATGAAACCGTCGCAAAAGACGATGGTCACGCCGAAGAATCTGGCAGCGACCTCGACCTCACTCCCGGTTCACTCGAAAAAACCAACGATCCCGTCCGCATGTACTTGCGCGAAATGGGCACCGTTCCCCTCTTGACCCGAGAAGGCGAAGTCACTATCGCCAAGCGCATCGAGCGCGGTCAGTTGGTCGTGATGAAGGCCATCACCCGGTCACCCATCGTCATCAAGGAACTCATCGCCGTCGGCGACGACCTCCGCAAGGGCGCGCGCTCCATCAAGGAAATTGTCCAGTTCGACGACGAAGAACTCACCGAAGAAAAGATTGCCAACAAGACCAAGCAGACTCTCAAGCATATCGACAAGATCGCCAAGCTATACGATCAGGCTCTCAAGCAAGCCGTCAAGCTCGACAAAACCGCCAAATCCAAAAAGCGTCCCTACGTTCGTGCCAAGTGGGACGTTTCGCGCACCCGTATCGAAATTTCTCTCGAAATTCGTGGCATCGACTTCAACCCTTTTGAGAAAAAGCGCCTCATCGACAAAATGCGTGGCACCGTCGAGCGCCTGCAATCCCTCGAACGTGAAGCTGGCCGACTCGAGCGCCGCGCCGACGTTTCCAAGGGCGAAAACGCCGCAGAAGCCCGCCGCGAGCTGCGTACCCGTCGTTCCGAACTGAAGGATATCGAGGAAGCCAGCGAAGTCGGTCTCACCGAACTGAAGCGCACCCTCACAATCATTCAACGCGGCGAAGCCGAAGCCGAACAAGCCAAGAAAGAACTGATCGAGGCCAACCTTCGTCTCGTCGTTTCCATTGCGAAAAAATATACCAATCGCGGTTTACAGTTCCTCGACCTGATTCAGGAAGGCAACATCGGCTTGATGAAGGCCGTCGACAAGTTTGAATGGCGTCGCGGCTACAAATTCTCCACCTACGCTACTTGGTGGATTCGCCAGGCCATCACCCGTGCCATTGCCGACCAGGCTCGCACCATCCGTATCCCGGTTCACATGATCGAAACCATCAACAAACTGGTCCGCACCAGCCGCCAGCTTGTTCAGGAACTCGGTCGCGAACCTACCAGCGAAGAAATCGCCAAGCGTATGGACATTCCTGTCTCCAAGGTGCGCAAGATTCTGAAAATTGCGCAGGAACCAATTTCACTCGAAACTCCCATCGGCGAGGAGGAAGATTCGCATCTCGGCGATTTCATCGAGGACAAGGCCGTGGTCTCGCCCTCTGATGCCGTCATCAATTTAAACCTGAAGGAGCAGACCTCTTCGGTGTTGAAGACCCTCACGCCCCGCGAAGAAAAAGTCATCAAGATGCGTTTCGGCCTCGACGATGGCAGCGAGCACACCCTCGAAGAAGTCGGCCAATCCTTCGCCGTCACTCGCGAGCGTATTCGCCAGATCGAAGCGAAGGCCCTTCGCAAGCTCCGTCATCCTTCCCGCTCGCGCAAACTCCGCGCCTTCCTCGAAGGCCCGTCCCGCGACTATCTATAGAACGAATCGCAACTCCGAAATCTCATTCACAATGACGAACGCCCGGTGCAAACCGGGCGTTTCTATTTTGCGTGGAATTCAGCGATAACTTCGATTGGCCCAACGATCTTTGCATTGAAGGGCGGTAGTTCCTCGGCAGGAATCCAATACTCCTTGTGGACTGAGCGGCCGACCGTATGCACCTCAAATCGAGAGAGGTAATCCGACTTTACCCGGAATCGAGTCACGAACCCGGCTTTTTTGTTCGGGCCCTTTGCATTCCAATCGCGTGCAATTTGAGTTGCATATTCTTCATTCAGCACCGGGTAAAAGATTGGTTGCTCTGGGAGTCTGGGTTGAAACGCAAGATAGTCGGCTTCACGAATTAGTCGCATCTCCACTGGACCAATTGGCCGGAATAGAATCGTAGTTTCGTGGATCTGCGAGTGATTAGGCAGAGAGTTCGACATACGTCGAAAACGTGTGCGGTTCCGGTATCGCTTGCCCTTCTTCTCGCAAGCCCGCCAAATGAAATGCGATCACTTCCTTCATCTTCTTCTCAATCTCATGCCGTGGTCCAGTTGCCGAAACGCAGCCCGGCAAATCCGGTGAATACGCCGCGTATCCTGAACCGGTTTCTTCAATCACAATCAAATATCGTTTCACGATTCCAGTCCTGACTGCCGCGGAGCGCAAACGGCCTTGTGGGTGTCACCTCGCCTGCCGCTTTCCGGGAAGGGGAGTTGGTCAAACTCAGACAGTCGGTTTCCGTCGAATGACACCACAACGTTCAATACCGTTACGCTAGTCCTTCGTCGGCACTCCGTCAATCACCAATCGCTTATTCGTCACCGGTCGTTCTACACAAAAAGTAAAAACGCCTTCGAAAATATCCATGGCTATAATTCCACGCGACAATCAATCACATCCACCTTCTATTTTTCTTCCTGCAAAACCCGCTCGGGAACACGATTGAAGTGCCGCATCAACAATATTGTCCACAACCCCATGAATAGCACGAACCCGAACAGCGCCGCGAACGTTGCTCCGATATTAAATTGCCCGTGCGACGGCATGTTTGCGTTGATCGCCTCCGACGTCACGAATAAAAGCAGAAACAGCACACCGCAGCCAACCCATCCCATCTTCATGCTCAGATACCGCATCGTCTCTTCCCGTCGCTCACCTGCCAGCCAGTATCCTTTGTTGGGCAGGTTGATCATGCTTGCCGGCATTTTCCCAATCAACAACGGCACTACAAATCCACCCACGAACGACACGCCTACCACCACGACCATGGTCATGAAGAATTGCTCTTTGCTCTGCCAATTGGTTACTTCTCCATGCGGACCGAAGTGCGACGCCATGCGTGCCGGCAGCAGCGGGTAGCGCCTCAACCAATCCAGCACTCCAATCGCCAACAAAGATCCGTAAACGATTCGTGGAACCCATGGGGCGTTCATCGCTCTTCCTTTCCCTCAAGCTTAGTCGCCGCGCCCCTGCGCAACAATCCTTTTGCGACAAGCCGTGTTCACTAATTTCTTGCCTTTCCCTCTTGAATGCCCGAAATTGGGTTGCACCCTCGTCAACCGAATCGCAGGACGGTGCTGGCAATCTCTATGCTCAAAACTCAGCGAATCGCGGCGCTCGTGATTATTCTTCTGATTGTGTTTGCCGCTTACGGATTCTGGCAGACGCGCCAGCCGGACACCCCGCCTCCCGCGCCTACCGCAACTCCTTCCTCCGAGCCCGCCGATAAACCCCTGGTAGATCAAACTCCTCTGAAGACCGCCCAGCAGCTTGCTCAACTGGCGACTTTTCACAACGAGCGCGCCACCGCCCAGGAAGCTCTTCGCCTCGCCGATTTCGATGTCGACCTCGCTTTCGACAACGCGCTCCGCCAGGCGCGCCTTCACCCTCCTGCTTTGTCGGCCGAAGCCAAAGAATGCCAGGCGCGCGTGCAGAGATCCGAGAAACTCCTGAAGACCGACGAGGACCGCACCAAGCAACTCGCCGAACAATTGGTCAAGGCTTCCGAAACCAAAAAGGATTCCATCGAAGCCGATCTCATTCAATCCGAAGCAGACATGGAACTCGATCAGGACGAATTGGACGATGCCAAGCAGGATCTAATGCGTGCTGGCGGCGACGTCACCGACCGCATTCAAGCCCTCAAGAAGGATCACGAAGAAACTTCTCATGGCACCGCTTCCGCCGTTCCCACCGGGCCTCAGCCCGTCGAGCAACTCGGACTGATCCATCTCGCAAAACTTTGGCGCGATCTGCATCAGAAACAGTGGCAACTCTGGCAGGCCAAAAGCGCCACGCTGGATTCCATCAACTCCCTGACCTCCAAGCACGATGCCTTGGATGCGCAAATTGATTCCGAGAAATCCGCCGTGCCCGAACTCGCGCATCATTCCAAGAAAACCAAATCGGGAACCGCTGCCGTTCGCGTTTCTTCTTCTGACAAAAGTCAGGCCGAAACCGCTGGTTTGCTCAAAACCACTCAGCAGCTTTCCGATGATCAGAAAATCCTCTCAACCTACGACAAGCGTATCGAGACCAAGAAGGAACTTGCCTCCACCTACGCCCAGTGGATCGATATCGTCGCGGCGCACCAGCGCGCCTTGCTTCATCGCGCGCTCCTCGGCGCCGCCATTGTCCTCGTGATTGTGCTCCTCGGCATCTTCGGCAACTCCTCTTTGCATTCACTGCTCGATCGCCTTTCTATGGATCGACGCCAGATCGAGTCGCTCCGCACCGTTATCCGCGTCACCCTGCAGGTTCTCGCCCTCTTCCTGATTCTGCTTGTGGTCTTCGGGCCGCCAGGGCAACTCGGAACCTTCCTCGGCCTGGCCGGCGCCGGACTTACCGTCGCATTGAAGGACTTCATCGTCGGCTTTCTCGGTTGGTTCGTGCTCATGGGAAAAAATGGCATTCGCCTAGGCGATTGGGTGGAAATCAATGGTGTCACCGGCGAGGTCGTGGAGATCGGGCCGTTCCACACGGTCCTGCTCGAAACCGGCAACTGGACCGACTCCGGTCATCCCACCGGCCGCCGCGTCACCTTCACCAACAGCTTCGCCATCGAAGGCCACTACTTCAATTTCTCTACCACCGGCCAATGGTTGTGGGATGAACTGCAGATTGTTCTTCCGACGGGTAAGGACTCTTATCCCCTCATCGACGCCATTCACAAAAAAGTTGTCGAGGCCACTCGCGAAACCGTTCAGCAAGCCGAACAGGAATGGAGCAGCGCCACAACCTCCCGTGGACTCAGCGCTCTCTCGGCGGCTCCTGCCATCAGCGTCAAGCCCGTCGTCGGTGGCATTGAGGTCGCCGTCCGCTACATTACCCGCGCGAACGATCGCTACGCCCTCCGTAGCAAACTAAATCAAAGCGCAGTAGAACTCCTGGGCGGCACTGTCCCCCAACCAACCTCGTAACCTCTTCCGAATGTTTTTTCTTCCATGTCTTTTAGGGCCTGCGGCCCGCGAAACCTCATGATTTTCGACTCTGTAGCGCTGGCTTTTATGCCAGCGACACGCCGCGCCAATGTATTTTGGTCTACTGTTCACGGTTGAGGTTTTCTGCCTTGGCTCTGTCTTTGTAGCGACGGCCTTCCAAGCCCGTCCGCCCCGCTCCTACGCCCACTGCCACCCCTGCAACAACCTCCGTGCGCGCGACGCCGTATATGTCGCCCCCGCATACATGGCCGCCAGCATAAAAAATCCCACGGCAATACTGAACCGTTGCGCCATCCATCCCAGAGAGAAACTCATCGCTAGTTGCAGCACCGTGGCAAAAATCGCAAACGCCGATTGCGTTCGCCCCATGAAATGACGCGGCACAATCCCCATCAGCGACGATTGCGCCACAATCCCTCCCAGCGCCCGAAAAAATCCGAAGCATCCTTGCAGCAGCACCGCTCCCAGCAAAAATCCTACGAACGGCACCGCCAGGTGTCCCAGCGCCATTCCCCCCATCACCGCTACGTATAGCGGCAGTCGCAATCGTTGCGGCAGTTGGCTGGTAATCAATCCTCCGGTGATTGCGCCAATCGCCCACCCCGCTTCGATGAACCCAAACCCTCGCGCCCCCGCATGCAGGATTTCCGTTGCCAGCGCCACTACCACCACGTTCGAACTCACGATGCTCGCCATCAGGATCGCGTGCGTCACTCCCAGCGCCACCACCACTGGATGTCCCCGCAAATACCCAAACCCTTCTTTCATGTCCGCGTAAATCGATAGCGAAAGTCCCGCTTCCGCCACCTCCGGATTTTCTCCGCTTTCCAGCGCCTCCGAAGCCCGCTGCGTCGCTTCCGAATACTCTCGCGGATATTGCTTGTGGTCGCGTGGCGACACGTAGCCGCTGCGCAGCTTGTACAGGCAGGCCGCCGACACAAAATACGTCAGTCCATCAATAAACAGGATCCCCGCAATCCCGATGTGGTCGTAAATGAATCCCACAAACGTTCCCGCCAGCATCATTCCGGTCTGCACTCCAACCAGCACCGCCGCGTTCCCGCCGGTGAATTGGCTCGGCGGAATCACTTCCTGTACCAGCGCGTTCACGTTTGCCCAGTACATCGCCGAGCCTGTCCCGGTGATCAGCGTCATCAAATACAGGTGCCAGATCTCCAGTTGCCCGTGCCACGCAATGTACGCGATCCCCAGCACAGCAAAGCCGCGTGCCATGTCCAGCATCACTCCCAGGTACCGCCGGTCGAACCGGTCAATCAGCACTCCGCCCAGAAATGGCACCACCAGTCCCGGCAGCGTCACCACGATTACCTGCCAGCTCACCGCCACGGTCGAATGCGTCGCCGACATGATGTACCAGCTCACACCGATGAAATTCATTCCGCTGCCGAACAGCGAAACAAACATCGCCGTAAAAAAATACCGGAACGCCTGCTGCTCCCACAGCAGTTTCCAGTCCACTCGGTGTTTCTCCACAGTCGCCATCGAGCCTGCTAGTGTCCTCCCGAACGGTCCTTGTATTTTCTTTAGGAGGCCGGGGCTTTCAGCCCCGGTGCAAATCCTGAGAGTTGAATTGGGCTTTAGCCCCTGAAGATTCCGAACTCGTTCACCGGATTTCCGGGACACGATAGTTTACTATTGCCGCGCGAAGAATATTGCGAAGGTCAAAGTTCAGCGTCTCGGAGTCTGTAATAGGTCGCGCACAGGGCAACGCACTTTTCGGGCGATGCGGAATCGTAAAAAACGGGAATCTCCATCTCTTCGAAGATCTGTCTGGTATGGTCCCTTTCTGTTTTTCGAATCAGCCCACCACCCGGCACCTGGAATTCGTAGTTGATTTCGTTGTAGCTATGTTTACCCCTCGCGATAACCCGCTGCGTTAGTACCCGTGCGCCCGCGACTTCACCATCGCGCAATAACGCCAACTTCCTAGCTTCGTTCCTGAATGCGAGAACCATCGCGCCAACGAGGATAACCAGGATGCCAAATAGAGGAGCCAGTGGGTACAGTTCCTTCATGGCGAGTGGACCGGCCATCAAGGACTCGACAACCAGATAGACAATCACACCGGGTACGACCATCACGACGGCGAAGAAAAAGACCGAAAGCTTTGCGATAAGACGCAGTGCAATCCGTCGTGGCCTTGGGACCGCCCGAACTGTCTGCAGAAACAACGGAGGCATAAGAACGTGCCCGGGGCTGACTGGATCAGACTTGCCCGCGAGCAGGGTTTCAGAGAGTGCGCGTTTAGTTCCCCAGTAATTCCATGCGTAGGCGAACGCGATAACGCCCATCAGCAGCGGTAACGGGAAGAATTCGGGCACTCCCCTTTGGCGAATCGCAAGCACGATTAGCGCCGCGACGCTAAGTAAAAAGGCGGCAGCAAAAAGCTTCACCGTGTTGGTTCTTTTGGCAAGCTCAGATTGAGCGCGACTCACGTTCCAGCCACAGTTCGCGCAAAACGGCTTGTTAGCAGTCTGCAGAAACCGGTGAAGCACGACCTCATTGTTACAGAAAGGGCAAATGACCCTGGGCATGCCTTTTATATTAATCGGGAATCTCAGTAAGGGATCCAACTCCATAGTCCGGCTTTTCAATTCAAACAACGTCCCGGAGGTTCATTGCCCAATAATCCGTTGGGTACGCGCTAACTGTCTGCCTCTGTAGGTTTATGCAGCGAGCCAACGAGAAATGTTGGTAGATGTAGAAAAGGGAAACTATCATGTTGGTGTGAGCAGTCTCATCCATGTGCGCGGATTGACCGTTGATCTCCCCACGGCCTCAGGCTGGGTCCGTCCCGTCAACGACGTCTCCTTGCACATCGCTCCCGGCGAGTCCCTTGGCCTCGTCGGCGAATCCGGCAGCGGCAAGACCATGCTTTCTCTAACGCTGATGGGTCTGCTTCCTCCCGGCGCTCGCGTCTCCGGCGAAGCTTTGCTCTCAACGTCTGAAGCGCCGCCAAAAAACTTAGCCACGCTCCGCGCAGAAGACGACTGGCGCACCGTCCGCGGCCGCGAAATTGCCATGGTCTTTCAAGAGCCGATGACCTCGCTCAATCCCGTCATGCGTGTTGGCGCGCAAATCGAAGAAGCCATTCGCGCTCACGAACCCAGCCTCGGCGGCGCTCATCTGCAGCGACGCGTCCGCGCTGCCCTCGAACGCGCCGCCGTTCCCGAACCCGACGTCCGCGACAGGCAATTTCCTCATCAACTCTCCGGCGGACTTCGCCAGCGCGTCATGATCGCCATGGCTCTCGCCGCCAATCCCAAATTGCTCATCACCGACGAGCCCACCACCGCTCTCGATGTCACGGTGCAGAAACAAATCCTCGAATTGCTCGACCAACTCCGCCGCGAAATGGAACTCGCTCTCCTCTTCATCACTCACGACCTTGGTGTCGTCGCCAAGGTCGCCGATCGCGTCGCCGTCATGTACGCCGGCCGCATCATTGAAGAGGGTCCCACGCAAGACGTCCTCCTCTCGCCCCAGCATCCCTACACTCAGGGCCTTCTCGCCGCGTCTCCAACAATCGTTCGCGGTCAGCTCATTCCCATTCCCGGCTCTGTCCCCCAACTCATCTCTCTTCCACCAGGTTGCGCGTTCTCTCCTCGCTGTGGATACCGCCGCACCGAATGCGAGCAAGCCGTTCCCCCATTTCGTCCGCCGCGCAGCGACCATTCCGCCCGGTGCGTCCTTCTATGACCACCCCCGCTCACTTGCTCGAAGCCCGTAACCTTCGCAAATCCTATCGCCGCGGTGGCGGCCTGTTCGCCGACGAAAACAAAGGCGAACGCTTCGTCGCCGTTGACGATGTGAGCTTCTCCGTTGAGCCTGGCGAAACCTTTGCCATCGTCGGCGAAAGCGGCTGCGGCAAAACTACCCTTGCTCGCATGCTTCTCCGTCTCGTCGAGCCCGACCACGGCGCCATTCTTTTCGAAGGCAACGATTTACTGCAACTCTCCGGCGAAGCCCTCCGCGCTCAGCGTCGCCAAATGCAGATGATCTTTCAGGATCCGTTCGCCTCCCTGAATCCCCGCATGCGCGTCGGCGAAATCGTCGCCGAGCCACTGGCGATTCACGAGCCGCAACTCTCGCGCAACAATCGACTCGACCGCGCCGAGCAACTCCTGCGTCGCGTTGGCCTGCCCGGCGATATTGCAAACCGCTTCCCTCACGAATTTTCCGGCGGCCAGCGCCAGCGCATTGGCATCGCTCGCGCCCTGATTCTTCGCCCCTCGCTCATCATTGCCGATGAACCCGTCTCAGCCCTCGATGTTTCCGTCGGCGCCCAGGTTCTCCTCCTCCTCCAAGAACTCCAGCAGGAATTTCATCTCACCTATCTGCTCATCTCCCACAGTCTTCCCGTAGTCGCGCAACTCGCCTCCCACATTGCCGTCATGCGCGCCGGCCAATTCGTCGAATATGGCCCTGCTGATCGCATCCTTCACCAGCCCACCCACAGCTACACCCGCGAACTACTCGCCGCCGTCCCGGAGGTTCCCACTGCCCGTTCGTTGTGATATTTTTCCTGCGGCATTTGCGTAGTATTGGCAGCAGCAAACATCCGACCCTCTTGTGGTCAAGGAGTCCTCAATGGCTACTTCCCCGATGCCTGTGGCGGAACCCCAGGCTTCCATCTCTCCCGTTGGTCGCCTCATTGGCACATTTTTTTCTCCAAAAGCGACCTTCGACGATATCGCTCGAAGACCCTCTTGGATTCTTCCCACGGCCTTAATGGTGGTCTTCAGTTTTCTTGGCGCCCTCGCCTTGAACAGCCATTTCAACTGGCGCGAATACATCGCTCAGCAGATTGAGAAGAGTCCTCGGGCCTCGCAACTCTCCGCTGAGCAAAAAGAACAGCAGATCGAAGTCAGTGCCAAGTATTCGCCCATGGTCGCCTACGTCTTTGGTTTGATTCTTCCTGTGGTGGGTTTGCTGGTAATCGCTTTGGTCCTTATGGGTGCCTACAATCTGATGGCGGGAGTCGGCGTCAATTTCAAAACCTCCTTGTCGATTGTCTCGCATGCCGTTTTTCCTGCTGCCATCGTCGGCACTGTTCTCTTTCTCATCGTCTTGTTCCTTAAACCTGTTGGCACGTTTGACCTGGACAACCCGGTCGCCACGAATATTGCGACTCTGTTTTCCGACGAGACTCCGAAATGGCTCCTTGCCCTCGGCAAAAACATCGATCTCCTTGAAATCTGGAAGCTCATGCTCCTCGCCGTCGGCTTTGCCGCCGTGAATCCCAGGAAGCTCAAGCCTGGCAAAGCCTTTGTCATCGTTCTGAGTGTTTTTCTAGTCTATGTGGTCTTGCGTGTGGGAATCGCTTTTGCCTTCTCCTGATACACTGGCGAAGTGAGTTTTTCTTTCGAAATCCAACATACCGATCCCACCGGCGCGCGGCGTGGCCTTCTCACTACGCCGCATGGCGTCGTCGAAACGCCTGTTTTCATGCCCGTTGGCACCGCCGCCACAGTCAAGGGTCTCACTCAGGAAGCGCTCGAAACTCTCGGCGCCAAAATCATTCTCGCCAACACCTACCATCTTTACCTTCGTCCCGGACATGCATTGATCCGCAAACTCGGCGGCCTGCATTCCTTCATGTCCTGGCGCGGCGCCATCCTCACCGATTCCGGCGGCTATCAGGTTTTCAGCCTCGCCGATCTCCGCAAAATCACCGACGACGGCGTGCGTTTTCGCTCTCACCTCGACGGTTCCGAGCATCTCCTCACTCCGGAAAAAGCTGCCGAGATTCAGCTCGCACTTGGTTCAGACATCGCCATGGTGCTCGACGAATGCATCGAAACCCCCGCTCCTCGCTCCATCGCTGAAGCTGCTCTCAAACGCACCACTGCCTGGGCGCGCCGCGCTCGCAAATATTTTCTGCAGCATCAGCAGGAAGATGGCCGCCTGCCACAACGGCAATTCGGCATCGTGCAAGGTGCCACTTTCCCCGACCTGCGCCGCGAAAGCGCTCACCAGCTCCTCGGTCTTGATTTTCCCGGTTACGCTGTTGGCGGTCTCGCTGTCGGCGAGCCTCACGACGTCACCTGCGAAATGGCTGCTGAAGTGACCGCTCTTCTTCCCGCCGATCGTCCTCGCTATCTCATGGGTGTCGGTCGTCCCGAACAACTTGCCGACTACGTCGCACTCGGCATCGATATGATGGATTGCGTTCTTCCCACGCGCGCCGCTCGTCATGCCTGCCTCTACACCAGCGAAGGCCGCGTGCTCATCAAGAACGCCCGCTACATCGAAGACCAGCGTCCCATCGATCGGCAATGTTCTTGTTCCGTCTGCCGACGCTACACCCGCGCGTATCTTCGGCATCTGTTCGCCGCCGGAGAAATCACCGCCGCCATTCTTGCCACCCACCACAATGTCCACTTTTACCTTGACATCATGCGGCAAATCCGAGAGGCTATCAGGTTTGGACACCTGCAGAATTTTGCGGCAGGAGTGCGTGCCCAGTATCTGGCTGGCCCGCACTGACCGAATTGCCAAGTCGTGCTAGAGTAGTCGGAAGCTCTCATAGCAACCCGCCGTAGGTCGAGTCTCCGGACGAGAATCGTGCGGGCAGGGAAAGCGGGAATCCTTACCCGCTCGCGGTGAATCTTTTTTTTGCGGGCTCGGTTTCTTAGAGCGACAGCTGTTGTGCGTTCGATGTTTCAGGGTCGCGGAAGGGTACGGTAGCAAATCACGAACATGAATTTCGCAGCTTCCCTAATTTTTCAGGCCGGCGGTGCGGGAGGACTCGGCACTTTTCTCATTCCTCTCGCTCTCATGTTCGGCATCATGTATTTCCTGGTGATCATGCCGCAGCAGCGGCAAAGGAAAAAAGTGCAGGAGATGCTCGCCGCCATCAAGAATGGCGACAAGGTGATCACGACCTCGGGCATCTACGGCACCATCAATGGTATGGACGGCGACACGATCATCCTTAAGGTCGCTGATAATGTGAAAATTCGCGTTGCGCGTGCGGCGATTGCCCAGGTGGAGGCATCGGAAGATGCAAAGTAACTCCCCGGGCCGCCCATTTTCGCGCCTGATCTCTTAAACCATGAATCCTAATCTTAAGTGGAAAATCATCTTCATTCTCGCCGTCATCTTGATCTGTCTCTATTCTATTTTCTTCTATCCCACGTTCCCGACCTCGTTCGCTCAGCTTAAGAACAACTTCGCGAACCAGATCAAGCTGGGTCTCGACCTTCAGGGCGGCACTCACATGATCCTGCAGGTCCAGGTTCAGGAAGCCGTTGCCCAGGAGACCGATCAAACCGTCGACCGCATCACCTCTCAGCTCCGCTCCAAGAATATTCGTTACGAAGAAGTGCGCCGCGCCGACGACACTCACATCACCGTCCGCGGCATCCCTTCGGACCAGATTTCTCAGTTCCGCGATTTGTTCCACCAGCAGTTCGAGGGCAATTGGGATCTCGGCACTGCTCCCGGCCAGCCCGATGCTCTTCTCCTGACCCTGCGCAACAGTGCGATTGCCCATATTCAGGAAAGCACCATGACCCAGTCGCTCGAAACCATCGAGCGCCGTATCAATGCTCTTGGCCTCACCGAGCCCACCATTCAGCCTCACGGTCGCAACGAAAATGAAATTCTCGTTCAGCTTCCTGGCGAAGGCGACCCCACTCGCGCCAAGCAGGTCATTCAGGCCGGCGGTCAGCTCGAACTAAAGCTCGTCGAAGATCAGACCACTTATCCTTCGCAAGCTGCTGCTCTCGCAGCCCACGGTGGTATTCTGCCTCCGGGCTCCGAACTCATGCGGGGCAAAAACGAAGCGCGCAACGCCCAGAATCCCTCGGATTCCCTCGAAACCTGGTACCTGCTCAGCCGTTCGCCCGCCGTTACCGGTCGCGATCTTCGCTCCGCCATTGAAAACCGCGGACAGATTCCCGGCCAGTGGCAGGTCAATTTCACGCTTTCCGCCGATGCCGGCCGCCGCTTCGGTCAATTCACCGAACAAAATATCGGTCGCCAGATGGCCGTGGTTCTCGACAAGGTCGTCCAGACCGCTCCCGTCATCAAGGGCAAAATCGAAGATAACGGCATGATCGAGGGCAACTACAGCCAGGAGAGCGCCCACGATCTCGCGCTCACCCTCCGCGCCGGCGCGCTTCCTGCCTCCATCAAATATCTCGAGGAACGCACCGTCGGCCCGTCCCTCGGCGCCGATTCCATCCGACATGGCGTTCAAGCTTCCGTCTTGAGCTTGCTCGTCGTCATGATCTTCATGGTCTTTTACTATCGGCTCTCTGGCGTCAACGCGGTTCTCGCTTTGTTCCTGAACCTTTTGATTCTCCTCGCCGCCCTCGCCATGTTCGGTGCCGTCCTCACCTTGCCCGGCATCGCTGGCGTCATCTTGACCATCGGTATGGGCGTCGATTCTAACGTGCTGGTCTTCGAACGCATCCGCGAGGAACTTCGCAATGGCAAGTCTCCCGCTGCGGCCGTCGATGCTGGTTTCGATAAAGCTTTCCTGACGATTATCGACACCCACGTCACCACGGTTGTTTCGGCCTTCTTCCTATTCATTTTTGGAACTGGCCCCATCAAGGGTTTCGCCATTACCTTGACCGTCGGTTTGATTGCCAACGTCTTTACCGCGATCTTCGTGTCCAAGACGATTTTTCAGTATCACCTGTCGAAGATGGACCGCCAGGCAGAATTGAGTATCTAGACCGTACCGGGAGTTCTATGCCCAACGTCTCACCCGATTTTAATCGTCTGGGGGGTTGGTTAGCATCTGGCAGGCAGCGTTACTATGCTTGATTCAGGCCCGGCTCGGCGCATTGGCTCCTGGGAACAAACTGGAACACCTCGGAGTCTAAAGAAGGGAAGTACGAAACGGCATGATCGAGCTCTTTAAACAGCCCAACATCGACTGGATGGGTAAGGCCAAGTATTTCTTCCTGTTAAGCGGGACGCTCTTGGTCATTGGATGGGCCGCTATCTTCTTTAAGGGTGGCATCAAGTACGGCATCGATTTCCGCGGAGGCACCAACGTGGACGTTCGCTTTGCCCAGCCGCCGAACATCGACCAGTTGCGCAAAGGTCTTCAAGCTCAGGGCCTCGGCAATAGCGAGATTCAAAGCATCAGCGACATTGCCAATCCCAATTCTAATGAAGTCATGATCTTCGTCGAACAGACTGGTCAAATGGACCAGGCCCTGGACGAAGGCAAGTCCAAGGTGCTCACCGCGCTGAACGCCACCTACGGCTCATCGACTTCCTCCAAGCCCGACTTCAATTCCGTCACTCCTACCGCTCTTGCCAATTTCCTCGCGCAGCGAGATCCCCTCAATCTTTCCGTGAACGCTGCCGACAAGTATCAACAGCTCGCAAAGAGCCTCCTCGACTATCGCGATCGGGTCAGCAACGGCATCATCACCAACTTCGATGCCCTTGCCTCTGCCTCGGGCGTCACTCCCGCCGTTGTTTCTGCCGTAAAAGACAATTTCTCGCTCGGTCCCTTCGCCGTGCGCGACGTCGCCATCGTTGGTCCCAAGGTTGGCGGCGAGCTTCGCAATCAGGCGATTCGCGTTACCCTCTATGCTTTGGCAGGCATGCTGGTATATATTGCATTTCGATTCGAGTGGATCTTCGGGGTCGCGGCGGTCTTGGCGGTTTTTCACGATGTCCTGATCACTCTCGGCCTGTTCAAGATTTTTGGCTTCGAAATTTCTCTGACTGTCATCGCGGCTCTGTTGACTTTGGTCGGCTATTCCATGAACGACACCATCGTCATCTTTGATCGCATTCGAGAGAACAACCGCCTGTTGCGTAAGGAGTCTTTCGCGGATGTCGTCAACAAGTCGATTAACCAGACGCTTTCGCGAACTATCCTTACCAGCGGTCTGACTTTTCTCACCGTGCTCGTCCTGTTCCTGATGGGTGGCCAGGTGCTTCGCGCATTTGCCTTTGCCCTGGTGGTGGGGATTGTGGTAGGAACGTACTCCAGTTTTGGTATTGCTGCACCTCTCGTCGTCGCTTGGCACCAACGGCGCGGACATGGTGCTGCTACAGGCACCGGAACCGCAGCCGGCAACAAGACCCGGGGAAATGAAGGCGGCCAAACCCGCCTTGCACCTGCCGGGAGGAGGTAGTTGTAATCATGTTTGAAGAAATGGTCGTATCGAGCGCAAAAGGCAAGAAGACCAACAAACCTTGGACTGTTTTCATTTCCATGGTCCTTCAGGTCTTCTTACTTGCCGTTTTGATTCTCATTCCTCTTATCTATACCGAAGCACTTCCTAAGACCTTGATGTCTTCCATTCTTCTGGCTCCTCCGCCTCCACCACCTCCTCCGCCTCCTCCGGCGCCTGTTCAGGTGGTCCACGTGAAGCCAACCGCTCACCTCATGGAAGCTGGCAAGCTCGTCGCTCCAAAAGCCATTCCTAAGGACATCAAGATTATTAAGGAAGAAGAAGCGCCCCCTGATGTCGGCGCGGGCATGGTCGGCGGCGTCCCTGGTGGCGTTGCTGGCGGTTCCATGGGTGGTGTAATCGGCGGCGTTATTGGTGGCGCGAGCTCAACCGCCGCTCCTCCTCCGCCGAAGGTCACCCCCAAGCGCATCACGGTCGGCGGCAACGTGCAGGCCGCTCACCTCGTTAATCGCGTGCAGCCGACTTATCCTCCGCTGGCGCGCCAGACCCGCATCAGCGGCACGGTCAAGCTTCACGCCATCATCGGTAAGAATGGTGCCGTGGAGCAGTTGCAAGTGGTTTCCGGTCATCCCCTCCTCGTGCAGTCCGCGCTCGACGCTGTTAGGCAGTGGCGTTATCAACCCACGCTTCTCAACGGCGAACCGGTCGAAGTGGATACTGAAATCGACGTCATTTTCTCTCTCGCTCAGTAGGCCAACGGGGCGGCGCGATCTCGTGGGAGCTGCGCGCCGTCTTGAGTACGCAGTCGCAGTATCACTCTTGTTGGCTCCGCTAATCTCGGAGCCACTAGGAACTCAATAAGGAGCAAACGAATGTTCGCAACTCTCTTTGTCTATGCGGCTTGGCTGCAGGAAGCTTCGCAGTGGGATCTACGCAACATGTGGACTTCCATGGGGCTCCTCGCCAAGATCGTTGTCGTTATTCTCTTCATCCTCTCCGTGTACTCGTTCGGTGTCATGATTGACCGCTTCCTCATGTACAACAACGCGCGCAAGCAGTCGCGCTTGTTCGTTCAGCAGGTGGCGGGCGCTCTCAAGGATGGCAAGCTCGATGAAGCCATCGCCATTGCAGAGCGCAACAAGAAGAGCCACATCGCCAAGGTTGTCGCCACCGGCCTCTCGGAATTCCAGTCCGCTTCTCAGCAGGTTTCCGACGCGGAAGTCATCGAAGCCGCCAAGCGCGGTCTCGAGCGTTCCGTCGCCATCGTTCACGCTGAAATGAAGCGCGGCCTCTCTGCTCTTGCCACCATCGGCTCCACCGCTCCTTTCGTCGGACTGTTTGGCACCGTCGTCGGCATCTTGAACGCCTTCAAGGGCATCGCTGCCAACAAGGCCACCGGTCTGTCCGCCGTCGCTGGCGGTATCGCTGAGGCCCTCGTTACCACCGCGTTCGGCTTGCTCGTCGCCGTTCCCGCCGTGTGGGCTTACAACTACTTCACCAACAAGGTCGAAGCTTTCGACGTGGAGATGGACAACTCCTCCATGGAGCTCATCAACTACTTCATCCTGCGCCGCGGCGCCAAGAAGTAACCCGGAAGAAGGGATATCATGGCCTATAAGCCTCAAGCCGGTGCGCAGATGGCGGCCCCCAATGTCATTCCTATGGCCGACATCATGCTTGTGCTGCTGATCATCTTCATGGTGGTCACGCCCATGTTGCAGAAGGGCGTCTCGGTGGATATGGCGACCGTCAACAATCCGCGTGATATGCAGGACGCGGACAAGGACGACGCTATTATCGTTGCGGTTTCTCGCGACGACAACATCTACCTCGGCAACAACAAGATCACCAAAGAAGAGATCACGCCGCAAATTAAAGACAAGATCGCCAACAAGCTCGACAAGACCGTCTACGTCAAAAGCGACGCTCGTGCCAAGTACGGCACCGTCGTCGCCGTCGTCGACGAAATCCGTTCGGCTGGCGTCGATCAACTCGGCCTCTTGACCGAAAAGGTCAAGTCCACTAACCCTAGTACTGGCAACAACCCTCCGTCCCCTCCTAAACAGTAGGGACTCAGGCTCTTTTTCGTTTCGGCCGTTGGTTTCATTCGTTTGCTGAGTTTCCAGGTTCGCGCCGGCTCCCACCCGGCGCGGCCTGCTGCTCCTCAACCGGTTACCTCGGCTCGACAGGAGAACTCGCAATGGGAATGGATGTTGGTGGTGGTTCTGGTGGTGCATTGTCTTCGCCGAATGTCGTTCCTCTCATCGACATTCTGCTTGTGCTCATCATCATTTTCATGGTCATCACGCCTCTCACGCCTAAGGGCCTCGATACCCTCGTTCCTCAGCCTTCCCCGAACCAGCAGCAGAACGTGGAACTCGAGAACAAGACCGTCGTCGTCCAGGTCATGGAAGGCAACAAGCTGAAGATCAACAACGAGGACACCAGTTGGGAACAGCTCGGCCCTCGCATGGAGCAGATTTTTAAGGATCGCGCCGAAAAGGTTGCTTTCGTCAAGGGCGATAACAACGTCCTGTTCATGGATGTCGCTCGCGCCATCGACATCATGCACGAAGCGGGTATCGATAAGGTTGGTCTTATCACCGCCAAACTCGAGGCCGGTCAGTAGTTCGCTCTTCGTTGTTTTTCTCGCTCGGTGTGAGAGTCCTCTTCGCAGGGTCACTCTTTGACTGCGAGGTGACTCATGGCTTTTGCTCTTGGTGGTAAGCCCGGGATCTTGTCCGATGTGAACGTGGTCCCGTTGATCGATATTCTGTTGGTGCTTCTGGTTATTTTTATGATCATCCCGCACCGGCAGATGGGCCTCCAGGCGGACTTGCCGCTTCAACCCGCAAGTTCCGATCCTGTGGCCGGTCCGGAAGCGATCATCGTCCAGCTTTCTGCCGATGGTTCTCTTCGGATCAATCAGTCGGTGATTGAGCGCGAGGCATTGCCGGGTCGCCTGCTTCAAGCTTTCGCTCTCCGCGCTCAGCACGTTGCGTTTCTGCAAGGTGATCGCTCGCTCGAGTTTCACGCGGTGGCTCAGCTTCTCGATCTCATGCACTCCGCCGGCGCCTCCTCGGTCGGCTTGCTGACATCAGAACTGGAAAAAAACCGCTGAACGTGATGGAATGGCCCTACAGGGCAGTTGTCAATCCTAGCTTCGGCCTCGGCTTCCTTGAGGTCGCGCTTATCAGGGATGGATGCTTCAATGACTCATGCACCGGTTGCAAGGGAAACCTCCTCTTGGCTTTCCCGCTTTCCCGGCCAGCTTCTTTCTCTGGCCGCCATTTTTGTTTTTCTCCTCGGCGTTTCCGGCTGTAACAAGCTTAAGGCGCGCGACCTTCTTAACAAGGGTGTGGCCTCCTTCAAGGAAGCCCAATTCGATAAGGCCGTCGAAGATTTCAAGCAAGCTAAAGAACTCGATCCCGACCTCATCAATGCTCGCCTTTATCTCGCCACCGCTTACGCTAGCCAGTACATTCCCGGCGCTCCTTCGGATGAAAACCTCAATCACGGCAAAGAGGCTATCGCCGAGTATCAAAGCGTCCTCGAAAAAGATCCCAACAACCTCAACGCCATCGACGGTCTTGCCTCCATTCTTTACCAGATGGCCGGCCAACCCTTCGATTCCAAGAAATTCGATCAGGCCAAGGAATACAACCAGAAGCACATTCAGTTGAAGCCGGAGGATCCCACTCCTTACTATTCCATCGGCGTTATCGATTGGGCCGTGGCCTACCGCGGCAACACGGAAATGCGCGCTGACTACAACAAGGCTCACATCAACAAGCAGATTAAGGACACCGATCCTCTTCCTCCCGATGTCCGCAAACCCTATACCGATAAGTTCGGCTCCATGATCGACGACGGCATCGCCAGCTTAAAGAAGGCCGTTGAACTCAAGCCTGATTACGAAGACGCCATGACCTATCTCAACCTCCTTTATCGCCGCAAGGCCGACACGGTTGAGTCTTCTGCCGAACGCGATGCCCTTACCAAGCAGGCCGATGAGCTGCTCGACAAGGTCAAGGAAATCAAACAAAAGAAAGCTGAGCAGCCCGCTCCCGCTGCTCCTGCTCAATAATTCGTTTCCCAAGCAAAGGCCCCGTCTCGCACGGGGCCTTTCGTTTTTGGAGTGCGGTGGCTAGCCACCGCTTTTCACCTACCATCGTCATCGCAAATCGCGCCCATTACCTCGACCCTTTGCTGCATCGTGTCATCCTGAGGCACGCGTAGTTTGCGCGCCGAAGGATCTCAATCAATCCATCAATCCCACGCAAAATCCTTAACCTGCTGCCCTGGCGTCGCCATCCAACCGCCTCCGCGCACTCCTATCCAGCCCGTCCCGCCCTCTTTCTTGCCCGCCTCCACCCGTCGTACACTAGAGCATGCCGTCGCCAGCCAACGTACCCCTCAATTTCAACCGCGACCGCACCGAGCGGCAGATCAACGCTCGCCTTGAGGAGCTCCTCGCGAAGCTCCGCGTCAATCGCCCCTCCGATGATCCCTGGCTCGTCCGGCGCGCCTTTGACATAGCCGCGGAACGCCACCGCGACCAGTTCCGCAGTTCCGGCGATCCCTACATCACTCACCTTCTTGAAGTCGCCCACATCCTCGCCGACATGCGTCTCGACGCTACCACTCTCGCCGCCGCGCTTCTCCACGACGTCATCGAGGACACCGAATTTCCCCTCTCCCGTCTCCAGGAGCGCTTTGGCGATGAAGTCGCCCGCCTCGTCGAGGGCGTCACCAAAATCGGCCGTCTCAACATCATGGCTCCCGAGACGCGCCAAGCGGAAAACGTCCGCAAGATGCTTCTGGCCATGGTCCATGACGTCCGCGTGGTCCTCGTCAAGCTTGCTGACCGCGTCCACAATATGCGCACCCTCGAGTTCCTCGAGCCCTCCAAGCAGTTGCGCATCTCTCGCGAAACCATGGACATTTACGCCCCCATCGCCCACCGCCTCGGCATGTCCGTCATCAAGGGCGAACTCGAGGATCTTTCGTTCCGCTACCTCGAGCCCGATGCCTACTTCTCTTTGCAGAAAGAAGTCACAGACAAGGCTCCCGTTCATAAAAAATTCCTCGAAGATGTTCAGAACACCATTCGCACCAAGCTCGTCGAAAATGGCATTCCTGCGGAACTCGAAGCACGCGTCAAGGGCCTGCACTCCTTGCACCGCAAAATCGTTCGCCAGGAGCGCGGCCTCGACCAGATCTATGACCTCCTTGCCGTTCGTGTCATCACCGACACCGAACGCAGTTGCTACGCCGCTCTTGGCGTTGTGCACCACATCTGGCGTCCCGTTCCCGGCCGTTTCAAGGATTACATCGCCATGCCCCGCCCCAATCTCTATCAATCTCTCCACACCACCGTCATTCATGGTGGCCAGCCCTTTGAGATTCAGATTCGCACGCAAGACATGCACCGCGTCGCTGAGGAAGGTGTCGCCGCCCACTGGAAGTACAAGGATCGCAAGCCCGGCGCTGGCGATGATGATCAGCGCATCGCCTGGATGCGCCAGCTCATTGAGTGGTCTCAGGAACTTCAGGAGCCCGGTGAATTTCTCTCCACGTTAAAAGTGGATCTTGCTCCCGTCGAGGTCTACGCCTTCACTCCCAAAGGTCGTGTTCTCGAATTGCCCAAGGGTGCTACTCCTGTTGATTTTGCCTATTCCGTCCACACCGAAGTCGGTCACCAGTGTGTCGGCGCAAAAGTGAACGGCCAGATGGTCTCGCTTCGCCACGAAATTGTTAGCGGCGACGTCGTTGAAATTCTCACTCAGAAGGGTCACAAGCCCAGCCGCGACTGGCTCAGCTTCGTTAAGTCTTCTCACGCGAAAAGCAAGATTCGCCACTTCATCAATACTCAGGAGCGCGATGAAGCCACCGAAATGGGCAAGCGCCTCCTCGAAAACGAATCCCGCAATTTCCCCAAGGGTCTAAAGAGAATTTCCTCCGAGGATCTCACGCAACTCGCCTCCGAATATGGCCTCTCGAAGCCCGAAGACCTGTTCGCCGCCGTTGGCTTTGGCAAATATTCCGCCCGCCAGGTTTTGGCTCGCTATTTCGGCGAGCCCACCAAGGAGCCAGACAAGCCCTCCGACGATGCCAAGCCCACGCTGGTCAAAACCGTCAAGCGCATGTTGGGTTTTGGCGAAGCTCCCCTTATTGTCCGCGGTCAGGATGATCTGCTGGTCTTCCGCGCCAAATGCTGCAATCCCATTCCCGGTGACGACATCATCGGATATGTCACCCGCGGTCGCGGCGTTGCAGTCCACACTCGGGTTTGTCCCAACGTCCAGAATCTTCTCTATCAAACGGAGCGCCGCATTGCCGTTGAATGGGGTGGTGCCAACGCTGCCACTTTCCCCGTCGAACTCCTCATCCGCTCCAAGGATCGCCCCGGCCTGCTCGCGGAAGTCACCGCCGTTATTAGTGATGCCGGTTCCAACATCCGCACTCTCGAGAGCCGTCCCGATCGCCAAAACGCCCGCGTCGAAGCCAGCCTGGAAATTTCCGACAAGCGTCAGCTCGAAACCATTCTCTCCAACATCCGTCGCATCAACGGCGTCTACGGCGTAGAGCGCGTCTACCAGGTCTAGCCCCTTGGGAGTGCGGCGGCTTTATGCCGCCATCTTCCGACTTCTTTTCTCGGCGGGTGGCGCACCTCTGGTTCACAAAGTCTGCCGGTTTTGACTTTTCCATTTTCCAATTCCCCCGCACCTGTCCTCTAGTCCGGTATCCACACAGGCACACCTCATTTCTCCCTACCTTGTTCCCCGTACAATGAATTTATGCATCGATCGCTTAGCCTTCTCGGCGTGTGTCTCTTAGTCGTTGGCGGGTGCAAGAAGCAACCGCAGATGGATTACAGTGCCCTCGATCAGTCCGGCATGTGGACCTCGAACATCGATCAGCTCAAATCGCAAAACATCACCCCTGCGGAAGTCTCCCAGCTCGCCAAGCTCAAGCAAGCCGGTGCCTCCGACGACTTGTGCATCGCTCTGTTCAAGGCCGCGCGCGATCATCACCATGATTTCTCCAGCGGCGATTCCGCGGTGAACCTCTCACGCGCCGGCTATTCCGACCAGCAAATCCTCGATATGGCTCACTCCGATCAGATCGACATCCTTAGCGGCGACGCCGTCATGCTTAAACTCATCGGCCTTTCCAACTCCACCGTTCAGGCCATCATGAGCCGCCGCATGCAGGGCCTTCCCACCCTCACTAGCGAACAGATCGGCCGCCTCAAAAACACCGCCATGCCGGAAAACCAAATTCTCGATGTCGTCAATCAAGGCCTTTCCAACGATCAAGCCGAAGCCCTCATCACCAAGCGCGAAGCTCTCCGCAATCATTCCCACACCGATTTCGTTCGTGTCCACGGCCGCAAACCCCGTTAATTCTCTCCCGCCTCTTCTTCTGTTATTCTTGCTTTCCGCCACTCAGGAGAGCACACCATGAAGGACATCGTTCTTACCGACCGCGGCCCCAAGCCCATCGGCCCTTACTCCCAAGCGGTTAAATCCAATGGCTTCGTTTTTATTTCCGGCCAGGTCGCGCTCGATCCCAAGACCAACGATTTTGTTGGCGCCGATGTTCGCCAGCAAACCGAACGGGTCCTGGAAAACTTGAAAGCGATTCTCGAAGCTTCGGGCGTTACGTTATCCCACGTCGTCAAGACCACCGTCTTCCTCAAGGACATGAACGACTTCGCTGCTATGAACGAAGTTTATGCGCGCTACTTTACCGCGGCTCCTCCCGCTCGCTCCACCGTCCAGGCCGCTCGTCTTCCCAAGGATGCTCTCGTCGAAATCGATCTCATCGCTTCTCTCTGATCGCTTCTCTCTGTACAAAAAACAAAAGCGGCCATCGCGCTTTTCACGCCATGGCCGCTTTCTTTGTTCGAATTCTTTTTGTGCTTGCCGTTTACGGCCGCGAGGGACTCTCCAGCGATTCCGATACCGCGAAGTACGTTGCAATTGCCGTTACCGCTACTACCACGATCAGGAATCGGCTCCGGCCAGCCTTCAGCGGCGATCCGCCTTTTCCGCCGGGTCCTTGTCCGCCTCCTGCTCCTGTCGGTCCTTGGGCCGCTGCCATGTCTGGATCCAGATACACGTGATACGCCTTGCCGTCTTCAATCGTCTGCGTCTCGCCATCCACCGTCACGCTCAGCGGCCCGCGCTTCGACGTTACCAGAAGTTCCTTCGCGTTCAACAGTCTCACCTGCCCGATCGTCGGCGCATCCGACTGCGCGCGAATCGCTGCTTTCGAGGCGTACAGTGTGAACGCATGCGCATTGCCGGTTGAAAATGTCGCTGTCCCCAGCAGTAGTTTCGCCGATGGCGTTCCTTCGCTGTCGTTTATCATCGCGCTGCTGGCGCCCAGCAACAGCAATCTTGCTGCTCCTGCGCGAATCTGTACGCTGCCTTGGTCCTCGGTGGTCAGCCTGTCCCCGGCGAACACGGTGGTCCCAACCGATGCAATGCCTTCGTCCACGTGGGCGCGCTCCGCCGTAACCACCGTTCCCAATACACTCGCTGTCGGCGCTCCCATCAGCGGGGCCGTCGCCAGCGCTACGGATAGGGCGGCTGCGAAAATTGCGCGCAGACGTTGCATAAACGCCTCCTCATTCAACTTGCTGAGCATACTTGCCCATCACTTTGTCGTCAATCCCGAAACTCTCTGTGCACTTTACTCTCCTCCACTATCCTCGCTTCTTTCTCCTTTGCTGGCACAATCACTCCTTCTGCTGTTAGAATGCACTTCTACCTATGGCAGACTGGAAGCAGATCACCGCTCGTATCCGCAGAGCGCGCACCGGCAAAGACCCCGCGGGTCAACTCACCAATCTCTTCACCAAAACGCGCGACGCTATGGTTGCCTTCGAACTCGCTCGCTATCTTGAATCCATCGGCAATCCCGGCGATGCCGGCAGGTGGTACCTCACCGCCGCCGAAAGATTTCGCCGCGCCGACTGGAAGACGAAAGCTCAGGAGAGCGCCACTCGTCTGGGCGCAACCTCCCCGGCGGAGATTCCCGCGGAACTCCCGTCCTCCGCATCGACGCCTGCGGAATCCGAGGCGCCAGTCGTTGAGGCTGCTGCGCCCGCGGAGCCTGCGCCCGAAGAAACCGCATCGTCTCCCGAACCTTCGGCAGAGCCAGAAACCACATCTACTCCCGCTTCGACCGCCGCTCCTGTATCCGCTCCTTTAGGACGCCGGCGCGGTCGTGGCCGCCGCGGTGGACGCGATCATCAACGCGCCGCGAGACCTTCTGACCGTTCTTCCTCTCCTAGAGAGTCGCGCTCCCTCGCACCTCCCGCTCCACGCTCGCAGCCCGAAGATCCTTCTCCGAATGCTCCGCTTCCGCCGCGCTCTCTTGACAGCATGGCTGAGTTGCCCACCACGTCTCCCGCACTGCGCGGACGTTCCGGGGATCCCGGTCTCTCGTCGCGCCTCTCGCAACTGGAAATGAATTTTCGCCGTTTGCTCGCCGGCAGTCCCGCAAAGCTCGATGATGCCGCGCATGCTCCCGCCGGACCCGGCGTGTGGGTTCTCACGGACGAGGACCTTTCTACGTATTATTACGTCGAAGCCTGTCAGACTCTGCGCGTCGCCATTGGTCAATTACTTCGTGGCTCTGCGCGCTACAGTCAGCCCATCAAGCCGCAACTCGCAGAGCATCTCGGCATTCCCGAAGCACGCGTCGCCAAGTATCTCTCCGACCATTGCGTTGTCCGCTGGCTTCAGATGGATGACGGTGCCGCTCATTTCGCCCACTTCCTGATCGCCGTCCTCCATCCCGCCCTAAACGAATAACTTCCTCCCAAGTAGCACAGCCTTTAGCCTGTGGTCCTAGATGTACTGGTGGAGTGTAGCGCTGACTTTTATGGCAGCCTCTAGTCGCACGCGAGAAAATAATGAACCACTCTCCGTCTTGTTACCTTCCGAGGCCTGCCGAAATGGCTGCGTTTGACTGTTCTCAAGCGCTCGCCAAGGTTCACGCCTTCCGTTCTCAAATGTGGCGTCCCCGCCCTCTGCAAACCCCATCCTTCACCTACGCACCCTAAGAGTTAACCCCTTTTCCTCCTTGGGGATACGCCCATTCGCTGCCTCTTCCCGCCGTTCAACCGCCCTTTTTCCCCATTTGCCGCTTCCTGCTGGCTAAAACCCCTGGTACCGCATCAAACTACTTTTGCTCAATCAATTAAACCCACGCCTGGGGCGTGGTACTCTGAAAGTGCCTTTGGGGGCTGGTTCAAGAAGGCGTTTTCCCGAGTCTTTTAAACTTAAATCGATTTTCGAGATTAACTTTGTTTTCTCGAAAGTGAGGGTTCTGCTGTATGTCGAATTCGCTTACCACGCAAATTTACCGCTCCTTGGACTGGGTTCTTTGCAAAACTGCCGCCGTCACCTTCGATACCATTCAATACTTCAACAAGCGTAACCCCAATCCTTCCGTCACTCCGCAGTGGTCAGATAAGCCGCTTCTTAAATCATGGGAGAAGTCTAAGCCCACGCTTGGCTTCCCACGGCAGACTGACTCGCTTTGTCCCGGATGCGTGAAAGAAGCCCGCGAAGCCATCATTGCCGGCACAAAAGACTGGCGCGACCTCATGAACGAGAAGGTCGGCGAAGTGAAGGCCCAGATCGTCGAGCGCGACGGTCAGGTCTGGATGGTCAAGGAATGTCCTCAGCACGGCCACTACGAAGATATGATGGCCGTCGACTCCGAATTCCTGAAGTGGATCGAATCGCAATTCCCCGGTCGCGATATTCCTGCTCACAATGACGAGGGCCTCCATAAACATGGCTCCTCCAATGTCCGCTACGGCCGCGGCTCCGTTCTCACCGTCGACCTCACCAACCGTTGCAACATGATGTGCGATCCCTGCTTCATGGACGCCAACCAGGTCGGCTACGTTCACGAACTCTCTTGGGAAGAAGTTCAGGAAATCCTCGATAACGCCGTCAAGATCAAGCCGCGTCGCCAGATGTCGGTACAGTTCTCCGGTGGCGAGCCCACCATGAGCCCGTACTTCTTCGACGCCATCTCCTATGCCCGCAAGGTTGGCTACAACTCCGTGCAAGCCGCCACCAACGGCATCGAGTTCGCCAAGAGCAAGGAATTCTGCAAGAAGGCCTTTGACGCTGGCCTCCGTTACGCCTACCTGCAATTCGACGGCATCGGCAACGACGCCAACAGCCACCGCCAGATTGGCAACCTTTTCGACGTCAAGCTCCGCGCCATCGAAAATATGCACGAAGCCGGCATCGAAATCGTTCTCGTTGTCACCATCGTGAACAATGTCAATAACGATCAGGTTGGCTCCATCGTGAAATTTGCGATGGAAAATCCCAAGAAGATCGCCTTCATCAGCTTCCAGCCTGTTTCTTTCACCGGCCGCGATGAAGACATCACCCCGGAACGCCGCCTCCGCCAGCGCTACACTCTCTCCCACCTCGCTCAGGACGTCAGCAAGCAGGTTGGCCGCATTGAGCCGCATCGCGACTGGTTCCCCATCTCCTTCATCAGCACCTTTGCTGGCTTTGCCGACATGGTCAAGGGCAACGAATCCCAGTGGGGTTCGCTCTCCTGCGGTTGCCACCCCAATTGCGGCGTAGGCACCGCCATTATGATCAACAAGGAAACCAAGGAATGGGCTCCCGTTCCTCGATTCCTCGATGCTCAGCAGCTTACGAAAGACGTCACTGCTATCACCGACGCCGCTCGCGGCAAGAATTTCTCCAATTTCATGATGGCCATGGCTCTCCTCAAGAGCTACAAGCCGTTCGAAGGCCCCAAGGGTCTTAAACTTTGGGATCTCTTCAAGAAGTTCGACAAGACCTGGGCTCTCACCAAGGGTGCCACCAGCAAATACGGCAAGACTTCTCCCGAACGCACCTACGAAGACGCCATGAAGCGCCGCGCTCAGGATCCTTGGAACTTCCTCTTCATCGCGGGTATGTGGTTCCAGGATCTTTTCAACTACGACTTCCGCCGCACCGAAATGTGCATCATTCCTTACGGCACGCAGCAGGGCGAAATCAGCTTCTGCGCGTACAACACTGGCGTCGGCTGGCGCCAGATCATCGAGAACATGCACAAGAACGCCACTGTCGCCGAGTGGTACAAAAACCACGGCAAGCACGAGATTTACGCCAAGGGCAAGAACGTCGACCTCAAGACCTTCGAACACTCGCTGGTCATTGACGCCGAAGACGCTGCCCGTGTTCGCCATCTCGAGCACGACATTCCTCTGACCGCTGCCGAAGAGAATCGCATCCGCCGCAAGAAGGCTCTCGAGGAGCAGGCCAAGGTTCGCGCCATTTACGAAGAACTCGTTCTCAAGAAGCCCCAACAGGCTGTCGTCCAGATCGGCTCAGTCAGCGACATCGCCAAGGCTATCCCGGCGAACTTCACCAACGCTAACAAGCCCATCAGCATCGCTCCAGCCAACGGCAATGGCGCCTCAGCCGAGAAGAAAACCGAGCCAACCGCCGAAGCTGTAGCTGGCGACTAACTCAATCTCCAAAATATTCCAACGGCCCCGGGATTTTCCGGGGCCGTTTTTTGCTGGAGTGCGGCGGCTAGCCGCCGCTTTTACTCTCGCAGCCTAACGCGAATCCACCGTCGCGCGGCTTCCCCTCTCTCAATACTCTCTTTCTGTCGCCACCCCTCCGACTCGTCCTCCTTTTGCGCTATGCTTCCCTCATGTCCAAACTCCTCAATCGCGTCGCTCTCGTCACCGGCGCCAGCCGCGGCATCGGCCGTTCCATTGCCATCGCGCTCGCCACGTCCGGCGCCGACCTCGCCGTTAACTATCGCAAACAACACTCCGCCGCTGCTGACGTCTGCTCCGAAATCCAACGCCTCGGCCGCCGCGCCATTCCTCTACAGGCCGACGTCTCCCTCTCTCCTGACGTCGATCGTCTCGTCTCCTCCGTCGAACACGACCTTGGTCCCGTCGACATCCTCGTCAACAATGCCGGCATTACCCAAGTCAAGCACTTCTCGGAACTCAACGAGCGCGACTGGGACGAAATTCTTCGCGTCAATCTCAAATCCGCCTTCCTCGTCACCAACCGCGTCCTTCCCGGAATGCGACAGCGCCGCTGGGGCCGCATCATCAATCTCTCTTCCGTAGCGGCGCAAACCGGCGGTGTCATTGGCCCGCATTACGCGGCCTCGAAAGCAGGCCTCATCGGCCTCACTCACTCCTACGCTGCTCTTCTCGCCAAAGAAGGCATTACCGCCAACGCCATCGCTCCTGCCCTCATCGCCACCGACATGGTTGCCAGCAATCCCAACGCTTCGCCGGACCGCCTTCCCGTCGGCTTCTTCGGCGAACCCGACGAAATCGGACGCGCCGCCGCCCTCCTTGCCGAAAGCGACTTCATAACCGGCCAAACCATCAGCGTCAATGGCGGCTGGTACATGACCTGATAACTACTCGTTGTCATTCCGAACGCAGCGAGGAATTGTGGCTGGGACGGGCAAGGTTCGGTTTCTGATCTCGGATCGCTGATATCTGATCCCTATCCTGCGCTATAATCTTAGCTTGCCGCTTGGCTCCGAGCCCCGGCACTATCTGAAAGGTCTTCATCGCCATGCCCATCTACGAATACATCTGCGATTCCTGCAACGAACGCTTCGAAAAAATCGTCATCAACAAGCTGCAGGAAATCTCCTGCCCCAAGTGTTCCAGCAAGAAAGCCACTATTCAGCTTTCCGTCTTCGCCACCGCTGGCGGTAGCTCTTCTTCCAGCGGCTCCGCAAGCAGCGGCGGCGGTAGCTGTTGTGGCGGTGGCTGCGGCTGCCATTGATCTGCCTCTTCGCGAAGCTCTATTAGTTCCGGCCTGAAGCGCGGGAGGCGCGAAAGAAGTTAGCCCAGCCCGTCAGTGCTGGGAACATTGGCAGCAAGAGCTACGAGCACCGTAGGTGCGGCACCTACAAGGGAACTCGCCTCATGTCCATCACCAAGCAAGAGCAACTCGAAAAACTCCGCGCCTGCGGCCGCATCGTCGCAAAGGCTCTGCGCGCCATGGCCGCCGCCGTTCGCCCGGGCATCACCACCGCGGAACTCGCCTTTGTCGGCTCGAAGGTCCTTGCAGAACATGGCGCTCGCTCTTCTCCACCTATTGTTTACGGTTTCCCCGGCGATGTCTGCATCAGTGTCAACGATGAAGTCGTCCACGGCATTCCTGGCGGCCGCATCCTCCAGCCCGGCGACCTCATCAAACTCGATCTCACCGCCGAAAAAGACGGCTACCACACCGACTCCGCGGTCACCGTTCAAGTAGCGCCCGCCGCCCCGCTGGCTTCTCACCTTACCCGTTGCGCGGAGCGCGCTTTCCGCCAATCTCTCTCTGCCGCGCGTCCCGACAATCCCGTCCGTGAAATCGGCCGCGCCGTAGAACGCGAAGTCCGGCGCCGCGGTTTTCACGTAATTCGCGAACTCGGCGGCCACGGCATCGGCCACACCATTCACGAAGAGCCTTCCGTTCCCAATTTTCCCGACGCCATGAATCGCGCTCTCCTCACGGAAGGTCTAGTTCTCACCATCGAGCCCATCATCGCCGCTGGCACCAATCGCGTCACTCTCGACCCCGACAAGTGGACCCTCCGCACCGCCGATCATTCCCTCGCCGCACACTACGAGCACACCCTGGTCATCACCAGGGGAGCCCCTCTCCTCCTCACCATCTAAGTTTTGGAGTGCGGCGGCGAGCCGCCGTTTTTACGATCGAGTCCAATCCGAGGTTTTCACCGGAGCAGCAATCACCCAGCCAAGCGTCATTGCTTCCTGATCGCTGATTTCTGTCTCACGCACTCGCGCTCTTCGCCTTCACCGCTGCTTCAATCTGCGTAAACATCGCGTGCTTGTCCCAGTTATCCCAAACCTCCGTCACCTTCCCATTCGCCATCCGCACCATTCCCGTTCCGGTGATGTTCACTTCCGCTCCAGTCGCCGCGATCCCCAATCCATTTCCCCGGTGATGCATCGTGGCATTCCACCTCACCGCCACTTTGTCTCCCGCGCCAAAACAATCTTGCACCGTAAAATGAATATCCGGGAACGCCTCCAGGATGCGCGCCTGCAAGGCCTTGAATCCTTCCGGCCCGCGCAACTCTTCCCCTGTTTCGCTGGTTCCGTGCGCCACGCAATCTGCGGACACCAACTCGGCGATCGTGTCGCAGCGCTTCTGGTTCCACACTTCCTCAAACCATCGTTTCACCAGCTTCACATTTTCTTCCACCATTTCGCCCTCCGCCGGAACCACCTTTGTTCGCGGGGCGTCACTCTATCAAACAGTAACGCACAGGTACACAAGATTGGACTGGCCCATTCCAACCCCTCGGTGTCCGCATCCAGTACTGGAACTGCCTCGTCCTATAACCCGTTTCTGCACATTCAGTTACTACCCGCTCTTTCTTTCCCGTTGCCCCTCTCCCTTTCTTTTCATACAATTCCATCGTTCGGTCCTCCGCCCATGGGGGTAGTTTGGCCAAGAACGTGACCTACGACCACTTCTATAACTTCTTTGGCATGCGACAGGACCCCTTCCATGTCTCCCCCGATCCTCGTTTCTACTGCCGCACACGCTCCCACGAATCCGCTTTAGCCGAGCTTCTCTTTGGCATTGAAACTCGCCAGGGCTTCATGGTTCTCACCGGAGAGGCTGGCACCGGCAAGACCACTCTTCTTTACAAGCTGCTTGATTGGCTGAAGCAGCGCGGACGTTCCAGCGCCTATGTCTTCCACGCGATCCTGGAACCCGTCGAGCTACTGCAATTCATCCTGCGCGATTTCGGTGTGCGTTGTGCCTCGCTGCAAAAAGGCGATCTCGTCGCGGCTCTGCACCATTGGCTTGTCGCTCGCAACGTCGCCGGCGATTTGCCCGTCCTGATTCTCGATGAAGCGCAGGCTCTCCCTCAGCAAACCCTCGACGAACTTCGCCTGCTTCTCAATCTCGAGACTCCTCGCGGCAAACTCCTTCAGATTATTCTTGCTGGCCAGCCGGAACTCGACGACAAGCTCCGCCTTCCCTCGCTCCGCCAGTTACGCCAGCGCGTTATGATTCACTCCCGCCTCACTCTTCTTTCTGAACAGGAGACCGCTTCCTACACCGCTCGGCGTCTGGCTGCCTCTGGTTGCCACAACACCGCGCTCTTTACTCCCGAAGCTATGCAGACGATTTTCTCCTGTTCTCGCGGCATCCCGCGCGTCGTCAATCTTCTCTGCGAGCACGCCTTGATCTCCGCCTATGCGGAACAAAAGCGTCTCATTTCCGATGAAATGGTCCAGCACATCGCCGTGGATTTCGACCTTCTCTCTGCGCCTCTGGCCGTCGCTGAACGCCAGCTCGAAACTCACTATGGCCGGCTTGTCTCTTTTCCGGTTCTCGACGATATACTCGAGAATGTCAGCCCCAGCCCGGCAGTGCTACCAGTAGACCCCATCGAGGCGATTCCTTCGCCGCCTTCGCCCGCTCTCCAGGAATTGCCGCAGCCTGTGCCTACCGCTGCCTACTCCTCACCGATTTCTGAGCTTCCCGAAATTCCACCCGAAGCTCCGCGGGTTCCCGTTCTTCCCAAGTATTGGCACCGGCACAAATCACAAAAGCTCTCCGCCATTTTTGCGCGCAAGGCCTCTGCGTTGATTAAACTCGACTCGCCCAGCTTTTTCCGCGGCCTGGTGTACTACTCCCGCTCGGTTGTACTCTCGCTGTGCCGCGATTGCCGTCAGGTCTTTCGCGCTCTCACCATGCCCTCGCCTGCCAAGGAACTTCAGCCCGAAGCCGCCGCTGCCACCGCTTCCGCCACAACAGCGGATGTCACCGCAGAGGCCGCCGCCGTGGCCACCAGAAATCCGTCTGTCCGTCGTCGCAACGTTCTCGTTCCCATTGCCAAGTGGCTGCGCCAACCCATCTCCGCAACGGGTTCGCTCGCGAACCAGCGCCGCATCCCCCGTTCCGCCGTTCGCAAATAATCACAACTTCCGCAACCCTCCCGGCAGCATCCTCGTCAACGAATATTTTCCCGCGCCCGTGATCAGCAACGCCAGCGACACCAGCAACTGCGTCAGCGCATATTCCATTCCACCTTTGCCGATGTCGAACCCGTGTGGCAGGTGCACGATAAAAATCGCGCCCACCATCACGATGATCACGCACACCGCTCCCACTCGGATCAGCACCCCGCTCAATATCGCCAATCCTCCCGCAACCTGTGCCAGTCCCACCAGGTAGCCCACCGCTGCCGGCATGTGCATGAATCCCGCAAATCCTTGCGGCCCCGGCCCTCCAAATGCCCCAAACAAAATCGCGCTCCCGTGATACAGAAACGCCAGCCCCGCCGCAATGCGCAGCAGTAGCAAAGCTAAACTCACCGCCGAACCATGACCATGCAGTCCCATCCCGTTTGTCGAAACGCTCATGTTTCCTCCTCCTCGTGCCTCGTCTTTATCAAATCTCCCTTCCTCCTGCCAACACTTCTTTCCTCCCCGGGCTCTATAGCCTGCGGAAGAATTGGGGCTCTTAAGGGGAAGGAGCTTCAGCTCCGGCGTTAGCGGTGCCCGGAATGGGCCGCTGTCTTTAAAGAAAGCGCCGGTCAGCGCCGAAGGCGCGACAGAAATTAGCCCAGTGCGTCAGCACTGGGACGCAATCCTATAGACGCGCCGAGCACCGTAGGTGCGACACCCTACACCGGGCGGCAGACACAATAGCGGGACATGCGACTTTGGATGCCGCAACCCTTGGGTTTGGTTCATAAAGAGTGGGGGCTTTGACTTGCCTTACTTTTAACTTTCAACTCTTAACTTTGAACTGTTTCAAATATTCCGGAATCGGAGGATCATTCTTCCGCTGCGCATCCGGCAGCGGCGTCTTCGCCACGGTTTCCAGCGGCAACACGCCGGCCCACACCGGCAGCGCATAGTCTGCTTCATCATCGATCGGCCCGCCCGTGCGCACTTTTGCCGATACTTCTTCCAGCGGCAGAGACAGCACAATGGTGGCTTTCAACTCCTGCTCCGCCGGTATGCGCACATCGTTCCAGCGGCCTTTCATTACATGTTCCGTGAAGATGCGCAGCGCTTCCATCTTTTCCGCGAGGTCTTCCACTAGTTGCGCTTTGCCCAGGATCACCACGGAGCGGTAGTTCACCGAATGATGAAACGCCGAGCGCGCCAGCACCAATCCATCCACGTGCGTCACCGTTACGCAAACCGGCACGCCGCCGCTTAACGTCTTCAGCATGCGGCTGGCCGCCGAGCCATGCAGATACAACGTGTCGCCCGAACGCCCGTAATTTGTCGGGATCACGAACGGCTGGCCGTCCACGCTGAATCCCACGTGGCATACAAACGCGGTGTCCAAGATGCTGTAAATCGTTTCACGATCGTAGTTCCCGCGTTTCGGCAGTCGTTTTACTTGCGTGCGTTCCGTCGGTGTGAATTGGCTCATATCACTATCTTAATGATTCGCGGCAGCCACGCCAGTGCCAACTTGGCCTTCTGCCGCCTCCCCGCCTATTCGCAGGCTATTCCTTCGCCGTTGTGGTCGCTGCGCTTGGCTTCGCTGCGCCTCGCACCACGCGGAATCCAACGTATTCCGTCGCCGGCGTGCACGATGACCTTGGATCTGTGGGACAATCCGCGCTTCCGCCGAGCACTTTCCCTTTTCCATCTGTGGTCACAACCCACTCCGCCGCGTTTCCGCCCAGGTCAAAGAGTAGCTCCTCTTTTTCCTGCCCCTGGCCGGGAAAGCTTCCGACGGGCTTCAGCAGTGGCGCGGCTCCGCCAAGCTCTTTCACTTTTTCGCGTAGCCGGTTGGTGTCGTCCGGATTCGCCGCGTATCCAGCCCAGTAATCCAGCGTGTTTTCGCCTTCTCGGCTCGCGTGAAGCGCGGCAACTTCCTTCTCGTCCGGTATGCGCCAGGTTTGCCCCGTCACCTTCGACAGCCAATCTGTGTACGTTTTTGCTTGCTCCAGCGTGATACCGCTCGCCGGATAGTTTTCCGTACCGGGAGCCACATTGTAATGGCTGTCAAATGCTGAGAATTGCGCGCGTGTCACTTCGTAGCGCCCAATCTCCAGGTCGCCGCGTTTCACCACTTCGGGGATCAGCACGGACTTGCCTTTCCCGGCAAACGCCGATCCATACGCTCCGCCCGTGCGCGCCGCGTTTTTCGTTCGTATCGCGATGTCCAACGGTGAACCGGATTTTAGCGCTTCGTTCAGTGGCGGCGTGGTCTTGAAGAAATATTGATCGAACCACGCCACTTCGTCTTCCACCTTACGCATCTGGTGCGTCAGTTTGCGCGGACCGTGCGGCTCGCCGGGGAAAACCACGAATTTTACCGGCACTTTTCCGTAGTATTGCAGCGCGCGAAAAAATGACCAGCTCTGCGCGGGAGGAACCTGGTTATCCGCGGTGCCGTGAAAAATCAGCACCGGCGCCTGCACCTTATCCAGCTTAAAGAACGGCGATTTGCGAATGTAGAGTTGCGGATCTTCCATCGGCGTCTTCCCAAGGTAGTAGGAATCAAACGAGTCGCCGAAAACCACGTTGCCCCAATCGCTGATCCATTCCACATCGCCCGCGCCGACCACCGCGGCTTTGTAGCGCCAAGGATACGTGGTGATCAGACTGATCGATAGGATCGATCCGTTCGACCACCCCAGCGTGGCAATCTTGTCCGCATCCACCAGTCCCTTGCCGATCAGGAAATCGACACCCTGATTGATGTCCGGCGTTTCCAGATCGTAATATTTTCCGCAGCAGATCGATTCCACCCACTTCAGCCCGTAGTTTCCGCTGCCATGATAATTCGGCCGCAAGATAAACGTTCCGCGCTGCGTCAGCAAGTTCATCGGATAAGCCCAGTTGTCTCCCCACGCGTCCAGATCCGCGCCCGTCGGGCCGCCATGAATCGCTGTAATCAACGGATACTTTTTCGCGGGGTCGTACGGATTCGGATAATAGAGAATGCCCTCCACTTCGTCGTTGTCCGCGCCTTTCCACCGGACAACTTCCGTCTTCGCGAAGGCACGCGCCTTGATCAGTTTGTCGTTCAACTTGGTGATCTGCACGGAAGTTCCGAGTTTGTCGCCGTCCACTTGCGCGCGGAAAAGCTGCGGCATGCTGCTCGCCGTCGAGTATTGGTAGACAATCGTCTTGCCATCTTCCGTCACGTCGAACCCGTTGATGTTCTGCGAATGATCGCCTTCGAGCAGCGCGCGCTTCCAGGTCCACGAATCGCCTGACTTGTCGCGGGTATAGTGCGCGGCCTTGAAGTGATAACCTGCGGCGAGCAGCCCGTAAAAACCGTCGCGTATCGGTTGCAGAGCACGCGCCAAACCATTTTCCCAGTCCAGCGGCACTTGCACGTGTTTTCCTGTGGCCATGTCGTAGAAATACAACTGTTCGATTGTGGCGGTCAGGAATTTCGGGTCGTTGGAGAAGGGAATGAACGCGTAGAAACCGGAATTGTCCAACGCCCAGTGAAGTCCCACCGGGCGAAGCCGCCCTTCGGTAAAGACCTGTTTTTCGGTGCCGTCGGCGAGATTGTGCAGGATGGTCACCGGCGGAGTTTTCTGGTCGAAGGTGTAATGCAAGCTTTTGGAATGCACCGCGACCGCGTACTTGGCGTCCTTAGAAACGCTCCAATCCTGGATCCAGTCCGTGTTGGTGGTCAGGCGCGTGATTTTCTTGTCTTTGACGCTGACTTTAAAGAGCCGCACGGGAGGCGCGTGATCGGAATCGTCGACAATTTCCGAATCATCTTTCTTCTTTTTCTGTGCTTGCTCGTACGCGCTGGGATCTTCTTCCGCACTGAAGATGATCGTGTCTTTGTCCAACCACTCGATCTGCCGCGGCGCGCGGGCAAGTTCGGTAAGCGGGTAAGGTTCGCCGCCACGCGAGCTGATCAGCCAGATCTGCGCCGGCGCCGTTTCTGGCTTAGCTTGCGGGCGCGGCTTGCCGCTGACAAACGCGATCCATTCTCCATCGGGTGACCAGCGTGGCGATCGGCTATTGTCGGCGCCACGCGTCAATTGAATCTCGCGGTCTTCGGTCAGGCTGGAAAGGAAGATGTTCGAGACCCGCGCATCTTTCTCCTTGTCGCCCTCGCCTTTCGCCCACACCAGCCAGTGGCCGTCGGGAGAAATGTGAAAGTCGCCAATGGACTCATCGTAGATGATGTCTTCAGCTTTCCAAGGTTCTGTTTTTGTAGATTTGCTTTCGTCGGCGGCGAAAAGCGCAGAAGCAATGGGGAAAATAGTTGCCAGGAAAAAAATCGGGCGGAATCGGTTAGACGGCATGGACCTCACCTGACTGGGAATGACTGCGGCAGACGGGTGCATTCCGGCTGCGGCAAAAGGATAGTGCAATTGACGGCGAATGGGAATGGTGTAGTCTGAATTGCCTTACGAAGCGAGAGGAATTTATGGTCACCGCGAAGTCCATCATCGGTAAAGAAACATTCGAGTTCTTTCGGGCACTGGGAAAGAACAACAAGAAAATCTGGATGGATGCGAATCGCGAGCGTTATCAAACTTCGCTGGTTCAGCCGATGCGCAGGCTGCTGGAGGAATTGACACCGAGCATTTTGGACCTTGACGACCGTTTTGACGTAAGCGGGCGCACCGGCACAAACTTTTCCCGCATCAACCGCGACATCCGCTTCGCCAAAGACAAAACTCTCTATAAAACGCAGATGTACCTGAAATTCCAGGCGCCGTGCTCGCACGACGGCGAAACCGGGCAGCTCTATGTGGGCCTCTCGGCCAAAACGGTTACGGCGGGATTCCGGATATACTCGGGCGGCAAGCGCAGGGAGTCAACCATTGCGCTGGTTGCCGAGCCTCGCGTTCTCGCCAATCCCAAGTGGCTGGCGCAACAAAAGAAGCGCCTCGCGAAAAAGTATGACAGCTACTGGTACACCACGGAAAAAGGCCAATGGACCAAACACGAAGGCTGGCCCACCGAAGCCGAACGCTGGAAGCGCATCCAGGCCTGGATCGTCCGAAAGAAAATGAAGCCGTCAGCCGCTACGTGGCCATCGTTTCCAAAAGATCTAATGAAGATGTTCCGCGAAGTTTATCCCCTGTTGAAATTCACGAGCATTCCCGACTGACCGCTGGTGCGCGGCACCGAAATCGACGTCACAGGAAAATTGACGATGCGGAGAGAGTCGCATAGGATGCGGAGCACATCGTGACTTTGATTCTGTGGAGGAAAAGCACACTTCATGCCTAGATTCGCATATTTGATCCTGGCCGGAATGCTTGCGGCGACAGCGGGCGGCAGTATTTATGCCCAGAAGCCGAGCTCTGCCGCGCAGAAGCCCGCGGAAAAGACGGAAGAAAATCCTGCCGAGAAGCCCGCGGAAAAACCTTCACAGAAAGCCGGCGAAAAGCCCAAAGACGAAAAGAAACCGCCGGAAGAGAAGGTAGTACAGACGAAGCACACCATCCGCATTGGCGGGCAGGAGATTAAATACACGGCAACCGCTGGGACAATTCTGCTGAAGCTGGAAGACGACACGCCGAAGGCCAGCGTGTTCTACATTGCGTATACCAAAGACGATCCCGGCGATTTGACCAAGCGCCCGGTGACGTTTTCGTTTAATGGCGGACCGGGGTCAGCTTCCATTTGGCTGCACCTGGGCGCGTTCGGACCACGGCGCGTCGAGATGGGCGATGCGGGAGCGCTACTGGGGCCGCCGTACAAGCTTGTCGACAATGAGTATTCATTGCTCGATGCCACGGACCTGGTGTTCATCGATCCCGTTTCCACCGGCTTCAGCCGCGCGGTTCCGGGCGAAGCGCCCAAACAATTTCATGGCATCGAAGAGGACGTGCAGTCCGTTGGCGATTTTATCCGCCTGTATGCCACGCGCAATAAGCGATGGACCTCGCCGAAATTTCTGGCGGGCGAAAGTTACGGCACCACGCGCGCTGCCGGGCTGTCTGGTTATTTGCAGGACCGCTACGGGATGTATCTGAACGGAATCATCCTCATCTCGACGATCCTGAATTTTCAGACGGCGGAGTTCGACCGCGGCAATGATTTGCCCTACATTCTGTATCTGCCCACGTACACCGCGATTGCGTGGTATCACAAGAAACTTCCACCTGACCTGCAAGGGGATTTGCAAAAAGCCATTGATGAATCGCGCGCTTTTGCTGCCGGCGAATATACCCAGGCGCTGATGGAAGGTGACCAGATAACGGCCACGCGACGAGCAGAGATTGCGCAAAAGGTGGCGCGCCTGACAGGTTTGTCCGTCGACTATGTTGATCGCAGCAATCTGCGCATCGAAATCATGCGTTTCGATAAGGAATTGCTGATCAACGAGCGGCGCACAGTGGGCCGCCTGGATGGCCGGTTCAAGGGTATCGACGAAGATGCCGCGGGCTCCCGCCCGGAATATGACCCCAGCATGGCCGCCATCGTTGGACCGTACACCGCGACGTTTAATGACTACGTACGAGGCGATCTGAAGTTCGAGAGCGATCTGCCTTACGAATTTCTGACTGGCAGGGTGCGTCCGTGGAGTTTCCAACCGTACGAGAACCGCTATGTGAACGTGGCGAATACATTGCGCAGCGCGATGACCGAAAATCCATTTCTGCGCGTGTATGTTGCGAAGGGCTACTACGATCTGGCCACGCCGTTCTTTGCCGCCGACTACACCTTCGATCACTTGGGACTTGATCCCACGTTGCGCGGCCATCTGACCGGCGGCTACTACGAAGCCGGACACATGATGTATGTTCACCAACCATCGCTGGTGAAACTGGAAAAAGAATTGAAGGAGTTCATTCGCGCAAGTTCCAGTTTCGCTCCGAGTTCGGCCCCATGAAATCGCTGCTGAAAATTATCATCTGGGTAGCTGTGGCGTTGCTTGGCGCTACGGCGCTCGGAACGATTGCCTTCCATCGCGGAGAGCCCATCAACGCCACCTGGTTTGTGCTGGCGGCGGCGTGTTTCTACCTGGTGGCGTATCGCTTGTACTCGGCGTTCATCGCAGCAAAATTGCTGGCGCTCGACAACACCCGGGCTACTCCAGCGGAACGCCGCGACGATGGCCGCGACTTTGTTCCCACCAACAAATGGGTGCTCTTTGGCCATCACTTTGCGGCGATCGCCGGGCCCGGGCCTCTCGTGGGGCCAACTCTGGCAGCCCAATTCGGTTATTTGCCGGGAACATTGTGGCTGATTGCCGGAGCGGCGTTTGCCGGATGCGTGCAGGATTTTGTGATTTTGTTCTGCTCGATCAGGCGCGACGGAAAAACGCTAGGAGAGATGGCGCGGCACGAAGTGAGCCGCCGTGGAGGATTCATCGCACAGCTTGCCGTGCTGGCCATCATGATCATTCTGCTGGGAGTGGTGGCGCTGGTGATCGTCAACGCCCTGAAGTCTTCGCCGTGGGCCACGTTTACATTAGCAATGACCATCCCGATCGCTCTTTTGCTCGGCGTCTACCTGCGATTTTTCCGCCCCGGACGCGTGCTGGAAGCCTCGGTGATTGGCGTCGCGCTGGTTTTGTTCTCCGTGGTGGCCGGGCAGTGGGTGGCAGACTCCGCGACCTGGGCGAAAGTATTCACGTTCAGCGGCGTATCGCTGGCGTTTGCGCTGATTGCCTATGGTTTTGCGGCTTCGTCTCTCCCGGTTTGGCTGCTGCTGGCTCCCCGCGATTACCTCAGCGCGTTTATCAAAGCCGGCGCCATCTTTTCTCTTGCCGCTGGAATTCTTTTGGTACGTCCGCAAGTGCTGATGCCTCCGTTGACGCGATTCGTGGACGGCAACGGCCCGGTGTTTGCCGGCAAAATATTCCCGTTCTGCTTCATTACCATTGCGTGCGGCGCGATCAGCGGGTTTCATTCGCTGATTTCCAGCGGCACGACGCCGAAGATGATTCAACGCGAAGGCCACGCGCGGTTTATCGGTTATGGCGCGATGCTACTGGAATCGTTTGTGGGCGTGATGGCCATGGTGGCGGCGTGCGCGATGCCCCCGGGCGTCTATTTCGCGATCAACAGCCCCGCGGGGATTGTTGGCGCAAGTCCAGAGGTTGCGACGCAAACGATCTCCGCGTGGGGTTATCCGGTAACTGCCGGGACGATGACGAGCCTGGCGCACGCGGTCGGCGAGCAAACACTGCTGAACCGTGCCGGAGGCGCGCCGTCTCTTGCCGTTGGCATGGCCCAGATTTTTTCCAACACCATCGGAGGAGACCACCTGCTGAGCATCTGGTATCACTTCGCGATCATGTTCGAAGCGCTTTTTATCTTGACGGTGCTGGATGCGGGAACGCGCGTGGGGCGATTCATGGTGCAGGAACTCGGCGGCCGCGTGTGGAAGCCGATTGGGAAAATGAATTCGCTGCCGGCGATCATTCTGTCGAGCGCGCTGATCGTCGGGGCGTGGGGATATTTTCTGTACCAGGGAGTAATCGATCCGCTGGGCGGAATCAATTCGCTGTGGCCATTATTCGGCATCTCGAACCAGTTGCTGGCGGCGGTGGCGCTGGTTGTCGCTACGACGATTCTGTTGAAGATGGGACGCTTGCGCTGGATCTGGGTTACGCTGCTGCCGATGATCTGGATCGTGATCATCACCATGACCGCGAGCTATCAGAAAATCTTCAGCGCGAATCCGCGCATCGGATTTCTGGCCGCGGCGAACGCGCAGGCCGCGGAGATTGCTGCGGGAAAAATTGCGGCCGCGAAAATCGTCGAAGCGCAACGAGGAATTTTTAACCAGCGGCTGGATGCAGCGGTAACGGCGGTATTGGCGGTGATGATCCTGGTGCTGATCGCGGAAGCCGTAGTGCAGTGGTACATCATTTTGCGAAGAAAAACGGAGCCGGTGCTGTACGAGACGCCCTACATTGCAACGCAGTGGGCGGAGGGCGATTGATGAAGCGCGCGCTGCAAATCGTGAAACGAAACGCTGGCTTGTTGTGGCGCGGATTGCGCGAATGGAGCGGCGACGCAGCATACGATCGCTACCTGGAGTGCGCCAAGCGCGGCGAGCGCAACAAAACCCTCACGCCGGCGGAATTTTACGTGGAGCAACTGAATCGGAAATATTCGCGGCCGAACCGCTGCTGCTGATGCTCAGGTCATAAGCTTGTATTGCTGCAAACGCGGAGGCGGAGTAGACTGCAATTTCAGGCGCGTGGTGATCGCCAGTGCCGAACAAGCTTCACCGCAGTTGGAGAGGCGGTCACGTTCATCCTTTGCGTGGCCGCTGTTTTCCCACCTATCTCTTCAAAGTAGATCCTCGTCGTCTTCGACTGCTTTTACAGGCGTAATTTTGTGCGTCAGCTTTACGCCATTCTTGCGAATGCCTGCCAGAATGGCCCGGCGCATCGGGGGCGGCAGCATTTCCGGCGCATACACGCCGTAAAGATCCTCGGGAAAATGGTTGACGAACAAAGCGGCGACATGTGCCGTGGCATAGGCCACCGGAGTCGTGAAGCGTCCCTGGCGCCGAATCTGATAGAGGGTTGGAAACGTAGCATCGCTGCGGATCAGCAACTGCTGGTCCTCTTTTGGTCCATGTTTCACCCCGCGAACCAGCACCGCTGCGGCGAATCGCGCGTTCTGCAGAATTCCCCGGCGAATCAGCGCGGCGATTTTCTTCGGAGAAGACGTTGCTGGAAAGCGTCCAGCGTTCATGCCGCGCGATTTTGTGAGTTTGCCCTGCTTGTACCAGCGGCGTAAGCGATCAATCTCATTCCCACCAATTTTTACGTCCAGATCGCGCATGGAAATGGAATAAGGCAGCGTCGCCACTTCATCTTGAGCCGCGAGCACTACGTTGGCCGGGCCAATGGGCTCGGGAAAACGGAATTTCTCTACCTCGGAGAAGCGTTTGCCAAACTGGAATTTCTTGCGGCGGTAAATGCGGGGACTGGAAATGGCTTCGTCGAAAGAAACTTCCGGCGACCACTGGGAAATGGGGTCGTCGCTTTCGCTGCTTTCGTACAGCCGAATGTGCACGGAATAGACTTCATCGAGAAGCTCGGCCGCGCGTTTGACGAGCAGGTTGGTCAATCCCGGTGCCGCGCCCGTATTGATCAACGCAGTGCGGCGTTTTTCTTCGAATTTCTTTGCATAGCGAAATTGTTCGACCTTGAAAGGGTTGCGCGTGAGGTGCGAACTGAGGTCAAGGTAATGTGCGCGCAAACGCAGAGCGGCACGCAACACGATTTCGTTGAATACCGAAGCGGATGCATTGATGATGAGATGGCAGCCTTTGGCCGCGCGCACAATGCCACGCAGGTTGCGCGCGTTTACCTTGGCCACCGGAATAATGGATTTCTTCCCAAGAAAACGGTGCGCCCGAGCGGGGTCGCGATCGCCGCACCACACCAGATGGCCTCGGCGCTCCAGTAATTGAGCCAGGAGGGAGCCCGTGGCCCCTGCACCCAAGATGAAGATTCTCATGCTGTTAGCAGACTGTATCACAGTCGTCGGACGGTTCGGGGCAACCCGACGTCGGGAGAACCCGGAATTGCACTCCCTGAAAAACCTCGGTACACTGACCCAGTAAACTCCGATCCTGCCGGCCTTCGGGAGAGACATCCACGGCGGCAGGGCGAGGCGAGCAGGGCATCGTTCGCCAAGGGTTTGGGTGGAAACGCCCGGGCCTCCCGCGCTTGGAAAGGAGCTCGCTAGACGGAAATCTGCGGATTTTCGTTGCGTGCCCGATTCAATCGCGAATCGGGTTTTTGTTTTGCATGCGACTCATGAGCCTCTACGACAAATTCGGCCGGCAGATCACCGACCTGCGAATATCGGTTACCGACCGCTGCAATTTCCGCTGCGTGTATTGCCGGTCGGCTGACCCGGAAAATTATCGCGACCATGATGAGATTCTCTCGTGGACTGAACTGGAACGCTTGGCGCATATTTTTGTCGGGCTGGGCATTCGCAAAGTGCGCGTTACCGGAGGCGAGCCACTGGTGCGCGAAGGAGTCGAAGCGTTCATCGCGCGGCTGCGTGATTTCGGCGTGCAAGATTTGTCGATCACTACGAATGGCCACTTGCTGGCCGAGCGTTGCCAGAAATTGATGGACGCGGGGCTGAATCGCATCAACATCAGCTTGGATTCGTTGGACCCCGTGAGGTTCGAGAAGATTACCCGCACGCGCTCCTACGACAATGTGATGAGGGGAATCGATACGGTACAGGCTTCGAAGCTTGCGCCGGCGAAAGTCAACGCGGTGCTGGTGCGCGGGCTGAACGACGATGAGGTGGAAAACTTCGCGGCGTTTGCGCGCCAGCGCGGCGTGATCATGCGCTTCATCGAGTTCATGCCATTGGACGCGGACCGTCACTGGTCGCGCAGCCTGGTGGTCCCCGCTGCGGAAGTATTTGAAAGAATCAACGCGCAGTGGCCCCTGGAGCAGATCCCCCACGAGGCCAGCGAAACGGCCAGGAAGTATCGTTTCGCGGATGGCGCGCCGGGCCAGATTGGATTGATCGCGCCGGTCACGCAAGCCTTCTGCGGGCATTGTTCGAGAATCCGGCTGACCGCCGATGGAAAGCTGCGCACCTGCTTGTTCAGCAAGGAAGATCGCGATATGCGGGCCCTGCTGCGCGCGAACGCTTCGGACGAAGAGATTGTTGCGTGGGTAAAATCCGTAGTGATGGAAAAAGAAGCGGGGCACCGAATCAACGAACCCGGATTTGTGCCGCCATCGCGAACCATGGTGTTCATCGGGGGATGAAGCAATTGCGGCAGCGGGTCGCAGCGCGTGGCGCTTCGCGAACCGCTGGTAAATCTCACCAAAAGGCGTAAGAATTCATCTAACTAACACAGGGAACAAGAGGATACCCTTACAGCAGGACACCATGGCAGGCCTTACCACTATCTCCAATACATCGTTGGCGGGCTCACAGCAGCCCGACACGTTGCGCGCGCCGGAAATCGAAAAGGGCGTGGGCTGCGATTTCGATTCGTACCTTTTGGTACCAGACAATACGCTGGATGAACGCATTGCATCGGCGAAAGCGAAACTCGGCAGGGACGTCGTGATCCTCGGGCATCACTACCAGCGCGATGAAGTTGTGAAGTTCGCGGACTTTCGCGGCGACTCGCTGAAACTGTCGCAGCAGGCCTCGCAAGCCGACGGAAAATACATTGTATTCTGCGGCGTGCACTTTATGGCTGAGAGCGCGGATATTCTGCGTCGCGATCAACAAATTGTGGTTCTGCCGGACTTGAATGCCGGATGTTCGATGGCGGATATGGCGGACATCGGCCAGGTGGAATCCTGCTGGGAAGAACTCGGCAGCGTTCTGGACGCGAGCACAATTATTCCCGTCACGTACATGAATTCCACGGCAGCCATCAAGTCGTTCACCGGGGAACATGGTGGTTCGGTGTGCACCAGTAGCAACGCCGCTGCCGTCATGAAGTGGGCGTTTGCGCGCGGCGAAAAAGTTTTGTTCCTCCCGGATGAGCATCTGGGGCGCAACACGGGCTATCGCATGGGCATTCCGCTCGACGAAATGGTTGTGTGGGACCCGTTCCAGGATTTGGGAGGCAACACTCCGGAAGCGCTGCGCAAAGCAAAAGTAATTTTGTGGAAGGGCTATTGTTCCGTACACCAACGCTTCACTCCGGAGCACGTGGCCAAGGTGCGCAAGGAGCATCCCGGTATACGCGTGATCGTGCATCCGGAATGCCGCTTCGAAGTAGCTCAAGCCGCGGACGAAATTGGCTCCACGGAAGGCATCGTCAAGTCGATTCTGGCGTCGCCGGCGGGAACGGAGTGGGCGGTGGGCACGGAAATCCACTTGGTGAACCGGCTCAGCAAGGAAATGAAGGACCGCAAAGTGATGTCGCTGGATCCCAGCGTGTGCGTGTGCACCACGATGTTTCGCATAACGCCGCAGCATTTGCTGTGGGCGCTGGAAAATCTTGCAGCGGGAAGAATAGTGAATCAGATTTCCGTGGACGAGCGCACGCGGCAATTCGCCAAAGTGGCGTTAGACCGCATGCTGGCTTTGCGCTAGGCGAACGGACGCGAGAAGACACGGTAGTCACGCGGTACGGAGAGGGCATGGCGGAACACGACGAAGATCCCGAGGAACTACCGGAGCCACCACAGCGAATGTTCACGCTGACCGAGGCAGAGCGCACTCGGCGTGAACTGGAGCCTTTTCTGATCGAAGCCATCGACGCGCGCAAGAAACTTTCCGAGATTGATCAGGAACTCACCGCGGTTTCCACGCGCATTCTGATGATGGGGGGAGTGCTGGTGCCATACGCCAAGCTGGCGGAAAAACGCATGACCCACCAAAGCCTGGCAGAACTGATGAAGACGAACCTGGAGAAGATTCTGTCCACGGGGTGCCTGGTGAAAGACCTCGATGTGGGATTGCTCGATTTTCCGTCGGTGCTGAACAACGAAGAAGTCTATCTATGCTGGAAACTGGGCGAAGAGCGCATCCGCTATTACCACCGCCAGGATGAAGGCTATGCTGGACGGAAGCCGATTGACCCGCGGGATCTCGGCCCGGGCGACCAGTTGCAATAGCCGACACGCGAACGGGCCCTGCCAATTTCACAACGAAACCGTAAGACTTCCGAGCAAGCCCTCGAACGGAGCCACGCACAATGAACCAGAACAGCCTGAGAGATTCAGCGAGCCCGTATCTCCGCTCGGCGGCGCACCAACCCATCGATTGGTGCGAATGGGGCGAAGGCGCCTTTGCGCGTGCGAAAAGCGAAGACAAGCCCATCCTGCTGGATATCGGCGCGGTCTGGTGCCACTGGTGCCATGTGATCGACCGCGAAAGCTACGAGAATCCGGAAATCGCGAAGGTCATCAACGAACATTTTGTGCCCGTGAAAGTCGATCGCGACGAACGGCCCGATGTCGATTCCCGATATCAGTCCGCGATCAGCGCCATCAGCGGGCAGGGAGGATGGCCGCTCACCGGATTTTTGATGCCGGATGGCAAACCGTTCTTTGGCGGAACGTATTTTCCGCCGGAGGACCAGCAAGGAAGGCCCGGTTTTCGTCGCGTGCTGCTGGCGGTGGCGGATGCCTACAAGAACAAACGCGAAGATCTGGCGCGCACCGCGGAATCGCTGTCGGAGGCGGTGACGAAGGCGGAAGTTTTTGCGGGAGCACGAGCGGAGTTTGATCTCAGCGTGGTCGACGCGCAGATCAGCGCAATCACGCAGCTCTTCGATATTCGCAATGGTGGTTTCGGAACCGCGCCGAAATTCCCGCATGCCTCAGGCATCGATTTGATTCTGGAGCGCTACCGGCAAACGGGCGAAAGGCATTTGCTGGCAATGGCCGAGACCACCCTCGAGAAAATGGCCAAAGGCGGGGTGTACGACCAGCTCGCGGGAGGGTTTCATCGTTATTCGGTGGACGAACGCTGGCTGGTCCCGCATTTCGAGAAAATGAGTTACGACAATTCCGAATTGCTGAAGAACTATCTGCAAGCCTGGCAGGTCACCAAGAATCCGTTGTTGCGAGACACCGCGCAGGGAATCATTGGGTGGGTGAACGAATTGCTCTCCGACCAGCAAGGCGGCGGTTTTTATGCCAGCCAGGATGCCGACTATTCCTTGGATGATGACGGCGATTATTTCACCTGGACGCTGGATGAACTTCGTGCCGCGCTTCCGAAGGAAGAGGCGCGCATCATGGAATTGTACTTCGACGTAGAAGCGCACGGAGAGATGCATCACAACCCGGCGAAGAATGTTTTGTGGATTGCGCGCGATGCCGCGGAGATTGCGCGGACACTGGGGTTGCAAGAATCGAGTGTGCGGCTGACGATCGCCAGTGCGAAACGCAAGATGCTTCAGGCGCGGTTGCCACGGCCTACGCCATTCATCGACAAGACGATGTATGTGAGTTGGAACGCGATGTTTGCTTCGGCGTATCTGGCCGCTGCCCGAACGCTGACCGGAGAAATCGCTTCGGCCTGCGGATTGTTTGCGTTGAAGACGCTGGACCGCATGCTGAAAGAGGCTTGGAGTGGGGAGCAAGGCTTTGCCCATCGCATTGGCGGACCGGCGCTACGCGGCTCGCTGGATGACCAGATCTTTGGCGTGCTGGCGTTGCTGGATGCCTATGAAGCGACGCTTGATGCGAAGTATTTCCACGCGGCGCAACAAACCATGGATCTGGCCATCGCAAAATATGGCGACGCGGAAGGTGGCGGCTTCTTCGACCGCGCTTCTGATGCGCCTCCGATGGGAGGACTGGAGGTGCGGCGCAAGCCGTTCCAGGATTCGCCAACGCCGGGAACGAATTCCGCGGCCATCATGGCGCTGACGCGCATGCGCGCGTACACCGACGATCGGCGATATTACGATTGGGCGAAAAAAACGCTCGACGCCTTCGCAGGAGTTGCAGCGCAATATGGACTGTTCGCGGCGACCTACGGCTTGGCGGCGGTGCTATTTTCCGAGCACCCAACGCAGGTCGTTATCACGGGCCCGGCAGGAGACCCAACTGCGCAGAATCTCGCGGAAGCAGCCAATGCCGTTTTCCGATTCGGCAAGGCCGTCTTGCGCGTGACGCCGGAATCTTCGCTGGAATATCTGCCGCCAGCGTTGCGGCAGACGGTGCCACATCTGGCGAAAGACAAGGCCGTTGCAGTGGTGTGTTCCGGGACGACATGCTTGCCGCCGGTAAGCGATCCGATTGAATTGACGCGAGTCTTAGAAAAGGGAATCGCCGGCACCGCGGCCGGTTTGTAGTGGCCGGTTGTGATGTCCCAGGACATAAGTTACACCCTGGAAGATAAGCCGCCACACAGCAAAAGAAACCGCGCCCTCAGATTGCGAGGGCGCGGCGATCGTCATAAAGAAATGGGAGGAACTACCAAACTTCTACTTCTTCGGCCGCGATTCCGGCGGCACCAGCCCATTCACGCGATAGTAGACCACCAGTTGGCCATAGTGTTCGCCGGAATGTTCGATCAAACCGTAGCCTAGATCATACAGCCGGTCCAGATGTGGGCCGCCATCGTTCACGGCTTCCATCAAGCCTTTGTCGCCCTTCGCCTTAATAACACCCGCTCCATCAGCAACGCACTTTTTCACGAAGGCCACTAGTTCTGCTTTCGATTTCAAATCGTCGCCTGCGTAGGCGTCGGGGTAGCGCGGCTTCTTGCCCTGGGCCAAGTCCGTGAAATAGTACATTGAGCCTGCAGCATGCACGAGATTGGCCTTGAACGTCCGGGATTCAGGCGCAGGTTTGTAACCGTATTTGTCCTCGGGAAAATCCTCCGCCATGGCAATCAGCTTCCGCCCAATATCGTTCCAACTCTCCAGAAGGGACTCCGACGGGCTCAGCGCGGGCTTGGGCTCCGCTTTCTTGGTATCCTGGGCACGCAGGGGCTGCACGGCGAAACAGGCCGCAAGCAGAAGTGCAAAAAACAGACCGAATCGTTTCATCGCTTCTCTCCTTTTTGTGTACTAGTACTAATTGAGGCAGACCGGCCCCTATTTGCTTTCTGACGCAGGACATCCCCGGAGGTCTCGCCCGGGTCGGGAAGGGCGAATCCAACCGAATCGTATGGGCGGTCATCATATCCCAAAGTGGGTACGGATGGAGATTGACCAAAATCACGCACATTTACTTCCTGAAGGCATGCAATCCGCAAAAAAGGGCCAGCAGGCCCCGGCATGGTACTCTAGATAGACACGGTCGAGGGAGCCGAGCCATTGAACTGGAGCTGGATTCTGCTGCGTAGCAGCATCGCACTGACGATTCTGACACTGCTGTTTTTCTCCCAGCGCTTTTGGTATCGCGCTTTGTGGCGGGTCACCGCAAATTGGGGCCGCCTGACACTGCGCGTGGGCCTGCGACTGCTCTATCTGGCCGGATTAGGGCTCATTATTCTCACCATTGCCGACAACCTGCGGCCCGATCGTGGACGAATTTTACCTAATCATTCTCCAGTAGGAGCGTTTGCCGGCTTGTGGTTCGCCAGCGCCCTTGCGGCCTATTTTTGTGTCAAAGCGGTGCATGCCGTGGAATGGCTGTGGCACCGATTCGGGAAGGCATCGACACCAGCCAGTTCCGAGCCCAAGCCTGATGCGCGCCTGGCGAGTGCCGAAGATTTTGTGCCCGATCCCTCGCGTCGTTCGTTCTTCCGCACCGCCAGCGTTGTCGCCGGAGCAGCGCCCTTCCTTGGCGTCATGTACGGATACGCCGCGGAGCGCCTGCGCTACGAAGTGCGCCGCGTGGAAATTCCTTTGCCGAACCTGCCGCCCGAACTGGATGGCATGGAAATCGTTCAGATCAGCGACATTCACCTCAGCGGCTACATGACGCGGGAATCGGTGCGCCGCGCTGTGGACATGGCGAACGACGTGGGCGCCGACCTTGCCGTGGTGACTGGCGACCTGATTACCGGAATGCACGATTCCATGGCGGATTGCGTCGATGAAGTGCGTCACTTGAACGCGCCGCTGGGCGTTTACGGCTGCAATGGCAACCACGAGATTTACGCTCGCGCTGAGGACTTGGCTGAACGCCTGTACCGACAGGCTGGCATGAAGTTGCTGCGCGACGACAATGCACTGGTTAACTACCGGGGCGCGCAACTGAATTTAATTGGCGTGGATTACCAGCGGGAACGCACGCCCAGCGGCCGCAAAATGCAAATGCTGAGCGGCATTGAACCGTTGGTGCGGCGCGATATGCCGAACATCCTGCTGTCGCACAATCCGAACTCGTTCAATCGCGCGGCGGAGCTTGGAATTGAACTTTCGTTGGCGGGCCACACGCATGGCGGACAGGTGCAAGTGGAAATCCTCGACGTCAGCATCAGCCCGGCGCGATTCATCACCGACTACGTCGCTGGGCTATACCACCGGCCGCTGCTCATGCCGGATGCCCCGAAGCGGCTCGGCGAGACCATCAAGTTGATGCCCAACGCGCCGAAAGGGCTTTCCGCGTTGTACGTGAATCGCGGCCTCGGAACAGTGGGAGCGCCCGTGCGCTTGGGTGCGCCGCCAGAAATTACCCACATTGTGTTGCGGCGCGCCTGATCCGCGGACCCCTCTTTCCTGAACATCCTCCTGTTTTCTGTGACGGCTGAAGTTGTCTGTTGTGTCAGCTTCCGGCTAGAATCTCCTCAACAAAATCATGTCCATCAAAGAGACGAATTGCTGGTTGCAGAGTGTGGCAGAGCCTGTACTTGGCTTGGACGGACCGCTGCCGGAACAAGTGGATGTCGCCGTGGTTGGCGCAGGATTTTGCGGCTTGTCTGCGGCGCGCACGCTGGCAAAACGGGGCGTGCGGGTGGCCGTCCTCGAAGCGGAAACCATCGGCTGGGGCGCAAGCTGCCGAAATGGCGGCATGGTGCTCACCGGGATGAAGCTGCCAGTTCCGACCTTGATTGCCCGCTATGGCCGCGAGTTGGTGCAACTCATGTACGCCGCTTCGCTGGATTCAATTGACCTGGTGGATCAAATCGTCAAAGAAGAAGCGATTGAGTGTAGTTTCTCGCGCTGCGGGCATCTGGAGGTCGCTTGCAAGCAAAGCCACTTCGACGGGTTTGCGCAGTCGGCTGCGGAGATCAAGCGCGAGTTCAACCATGATTTGCGAATCGTGCCGAAGAGCGAATTGGACGCGGAGATTGGCTCGAAGATTTATTACGGCGGAATGGTGGATGAGACTAGCGGCGGATTGAATCCAGCGCAATTCGTGGCCGGGTTGGGGAAAGCAGCGCGGTGCGCTGGAGCCTTCCTGTACGATCATGCGCGAGTGCTGCGCATCAACCCGGTTTGGACGGGCGGCCAAAAGGTATTCCTGGTGGAAACATCGCGCGGCAGAATCAGCGCCAGAGAGCTGATCCTGGCGAGCGGCGCGTATACGACCGAAGCAACGCCAGCGCTACGCAAAAAAGTGATTCCCATCGGGTCATACATCATCGCGACCGAACCGCTACCCGCCGACCTGGCCCGGCAATTGAGTCCGCGCAATCGCATGATCTACGATTCCAAACATTTTCTGTATTACTACCGGCTCACGCCCGACAATCGCATGTTATTCGGTGGCCGGGCGGCGTTTTTTCCCGAGTCGCAAAATACCGTGCGAAAGAGCGCGGAGCTTCTGCGCCAAGGCATGATTGGCGTGTACCCGCAACTGCGTGACGCCAAGGTGGAATATGTTTGGGGAGGCACCCTGGATTTCGCGTTTGACGTTATGCCGCACTCTGGAAAGATCGATGGCATGCATTTCGCGCTTGGATTTGCGGGACATGGCGTAGCTGCGGCCACGTGGATGGGCGCAAAGCTGGCGGGCGTGGTTTGCGGCGACGCTGACGACAATCCCTTCTCCAAAATATCCTTCCATGGTGCGCCGATCGGCTTGCGCAGCGGAAACACCTGGGCGCTTCCACTCGCCGGGGCGTACTACCGCGTGCTCGACTGGCTGACGTGACGCCCGGCGTTTATTTAATTTCCATTCGCTGGACTTCTTCCCCCTGATTGCGACAAACTCGGCGCGCCGCTTTATGCGAGGGGACTCCATGATCGTTGTGGTGATGGGCGTGGCCGGTTCGGGGAAAAGCACCATCGCCGGAACTCTGGCTCAGCGGCTCGGCTGGGTGTTTCTGGACGCCGACCAATTCCACACCCCTGCCAACAAAGAAAAAATGCATCGTGGAATACCGCTGACGGATGCAGATCGCATTCCGTGGCTGGATGCCATTCATGCGGAATTGGCGGCCAACGACGCGAAGGGCAAGGGTGTGGTGCTGGCCTGCTCCGCGTTAAAGGAAGAATACCGCCGCAGGCTCTCCCGGGAACTCGCGCCGCGATTTGTGTTTTTGAAGGGCTCGTATGAGTTGATTGAGGCGCGGATGCGCGAACGATCCGGCCACTTTGCCAGCGAATCGATACTCGAAGATCAGTTCAAAACGCTGGAAGAGCCGCGCGACGCTATCGTGGTGGATATTGACGCGCCGGTGGAGGCAATTGTCGCGCGCATTTTGCCGAAAATCGAAAAGTTGCCATCAATCGCGAAGAGCGGCATAGCAATCCTGAAGAAGATACGCGCGCGCTTGCTGCCCTTTTTGTTTTTGCTGTATGTCGTTGCCTATCTGGATCGCATCAACGTCGGTTTCGCGGCGCTGCAGATGAAGGAACAATTGGGATTCAGCGACGCGGTCTATGGCCTGGGCGCTGGGATTTTCTTTGCGGGATACTTTTTGTTTCAGGTGCCCAGCAATCTGATGCTGCAGCGCGTGGGAGCACGCCGCTGGATTGCCTTCCTGATGGTTCTTTGGGGAATCATCTCCGCGGTGATGCTGTTCGTAGCGTCCGCAAGGTCGTTCTACGCACTGCGGTTCCTGCTGGGCGCCGCGGAAGCCGGATTCTTTCCTGGCGTGATTTTCTACCTGCGCAGTTGGTTTCCCGCTTCGTCGCGCGCCGGTGTGCTGGCGCTATTCATGACCGCAGGGCCGATTTCCGGCGTGATTGGTGGGCCGATCAGCGGTGCGCTGCTGGAGTGGAATCATCGCGGCGGCTTGGCTGGCTGGCAGTGGATGTTCCTTCTCGAAGCGCTGCCTGCCATCGCGCTCGGGCTGGGGGCGGGAATGTATTTGCCAGACAGCCCGGAGAAAGCGCAGTGGTTGACGGCGAATGAGAAGGACTGGTTAGAGCAGGAACTGGCGCGCGAGAATGTGCTTGCGCAACCAAAAAATTCCGCTGCAGATAGGGTTGGTAGTTGGTGGAGCGATCCACGACTGTGGGGATTTGCGGTTGTGTACTTTGGCTTGAACTGCTGCACCTACAGTGTGAGTTTGTGGCTGCCGAGCGCTCTGAAGAACCTGAGCGGCTTGCCGAATTTGCTGCTGGGATTTTTGTCTGCCGTGCCGTACCTGGTTGCGGCCACGGCGATGGTGCTGGTGGGCACCCACTCCGACCGCACTAGAGAGCGGCGTTGGCATATTGCGCTGTGCGCGTTTTCCGGCGCCGTAGCGCTACTCGTCGCGGGCTATGCGAATAGCGTCGTACTGAGCGTGGCGGCGTTTGCCGTCGCGCTGGCGGCTTCGTCGTCCATGACCGGACCGTTCTGGGCTATGGCCTCGAGCAAGGTGACGCTGGCGACGGCTGCGGCCAGCATCGCGCTGATCAATTCGCTGGGAAACCTGGGCAGCGGCTTCGGACCCTACTGGATAGGGTATCTGAGGCAACTGACCGGCAGCTTTCTTGGCGGCCTGATGACCGTGGCGATAGTGCTAACAATTGCGGGGCTGACGATACTGCGCCTCGATCGTCCGTTGGCAACCCTGAATCATTAGTTGTCATCCAGAGCACCGCAAGGTATCTGCGTTTCGCTTGATGCCAAAAAAGAGCACATCCCTCTTTTCGCAGTGAACAAATTGCGGGCTTGCAGCAAATCGCGGTTCGGGAAATAATCCACGTCTCACACTTTGGGGGCAAAATTGGAAAACACATATCGAAGACTGTCGATCGCAGCAATTTTTGTGTTTGCAGCCACGCTGCTTCCGTTGAAGTCGCGCGTCGTGGCGGATGATCAGCCACTGTATGGATACTCCGCGGAATCTTCGCGGGTCGAGCGCCAATGGGAAGAAAAACTGCGCGCCATTCCCAGTCCCGATAATCTCCGTGACTACATGAAGCGGCTTTCGGCGCGCCCGCACAATGTCGGTTCGCCGTACGACAAAGACAATGCGGAATGGATCGCTTCGAAATTCAAGGAATTTGGTCTGGACACGCAGATCGAGACGTTCAGCGTGCTCTTCCCGACTCCTAAAGAGCGCCTGGTGGAATTGGTTGACGGTGGACCTCACTTTACGGCCAAGCTGCAAGAACCCGTGGTACCGGAGGATCCCACTTCGAACCAGACCGCGGAGCAATTGCCAACGTACAACGCATATTCGATTGACGGCGACGTTACGGCTCCGCTGGTCTACGTGAATTACGGTCTGCCGGAGGACTACGACATCCTTGACCGTCTTGGGATTTCCGTGAAAGGCGCCATCATCATTGCGCGCTATGGCCATTCCTGGCGCGGCATCAAGCCGCAAGTCGGCGCGGAGCATGGTGCCATCGGCTGCATTATTTACTCCGATCCGCGCGACGATGGCTATGCTGGCGGGGTCGTGTTTCCCAAAGGCCCATACCGGCCGAGTGAGGGCGTGCAGCGGGGCAGCGTGCAGGACAGTACAGTATATATGGGCGATCCATTGACTCCAGGAGTTGGTGCGACCGCGGATGCAAAGCGAATACCGATTGCGGAATCGAAGTCGCTGACGAAGATTCCGGTGCTACCCATTTCTTACGGCGATGCTCAACCGCTGCTTGCTGCCATTACCGGCCGCGTTGCTCCGCGAAACTGGCAGGGTGGATTGCCGATCACCTATCACATCGGTCCGGGCGCCGCGAAAGTGCACCTGAAGATGTTTTCCAACTGGGATATGAAACCGCTTTACGACGTCATTGGCAAAATTCCCGGCTCGACGATTCCCGATGAATGGGTGATCCGCGGCAATCATCACGATGCGTGGGTAAACGGCGCGGAGGATCCTCTCTCGGGAGCGGTGGCGGTGATGGAAGAAGCCCGCGCCCTCGGCGAACTCTTGAAGCAGGGATGGAAGCCGAAACGCACCATCATTTATTGCGCGTGGGACGGCGAAGAGCCGGGCTTGCTGGGCTCAACCGAATGGGTGGAAACGCACGCGGACGATTTGCGCAAGCACGCCGTTGTATACATCAATTCCGACAGTAATAGCCGGGGGTATTTTTCATTGGAAGGATCACATTCGCTGGAACACTTCATCAACGATGTAGCGCGCGACGTGCAGGACCCGGAGACCAAGCTGTCCGTTTGGAAGCGCGACCAGTTGAAGGAAATCGAGGAGGCCAAGACGCCCGAAGCTTTGCGTGAATTGCGCAACCGCCACGATCTGCGACTGGAAATGCTTGGCGGCGGTTCGGATCACGCCCCATTCATCAATTTTGCGGGCGTTGCTTCGCTGGGCATCGGGTTTGGCGGTGAAGATGGCGGGGGAATCTACCATTCCATCTATGATGATTTCTACTGGTACACGCATTTCAGCGACAAGGATTTTGTGTATGGGCGCGCGCTGGCTCAGGCGGGTAGCACATCTGTGGCGCGGATGGCCGACGCCGACTTGCTGCCTTTCCAATTTTCCGATTTTGCAGACGACGTGAAAATGTATGTCCGCGAAGTGGAGAAATTCGCGGATAAGCAGCGCGAGGAAATTCAGGAGAACAACCAGAAGCTGGCGGAAGGCATGTACGAGGCGACTGCCGACCCGCGCTATACCTGGGTGACGCCGAAGAAGGAAGAGGTTCCGCCGCACCTCAACTTCGCGCCGCTGGATAATGCCGTTGAATCGCTGGAACGCAGTTCCGCGGAATATCAGAAGGCGCTGGATCGCGTCAGCGCGAATGGCGGCGCGGCGCTTGCTTCCGCATCCGTGAAGGAAGTGAACGAGATGCTGATCCAGTGCGAGCACAAACTCACCACGCCCGAAGGTCTGCCGGGACGTTTCTGGTACAAGCACGAACTGTATGCTCCCGGCGTGTACACAGGCTATGCAGCAAAGGCGATTCCCGCGGTTCGCGAGGGCCTGGAACAGAAAAACTGGAAACAAGCCGAAGAGTCCGCGGCGCGCGTCGCGAAAGTGCTGGAGAGCGAGGCGCAACATATCTCTTCGGCGGCCGCAAAACTTTCGGCTGTGCACTGAGGCCTCGCGCCGCTTCTTGCAACGTTTAGGAGATAGCCAATTCCTTCCTATAACCTGGCCATCGTCGGCTTTGGACACGTGGGGCGCGCACTGCTGCGACTGCTGATTTCGAAAGAAACGGAGTTGCGGCGAAAACACGATGTGCGCTGGCGTCTCACCGGCATTGCGTCGCGACGCATCGGTTGGCTGACGGAGCCCGACGGGCTGAATCCCATCTCGGTTCTGAACGGCCATTTTCCAGCACAGACGCAGCCGCCGCCACGAAATGTGCGCGAATGGATTGAACGCAGCAAAGTTGACGTGTTGTTTGAGGCCAGTTCGCTGAATGCGGAAACCGGGCAGCCGGCCATTGAGCATATCGTGGCGGCGTTGGAGGCCGGGGCGCACGCGGTCAGCGCAAACAAAGGGCCCATCGTGCATGCGTATGGTGAATTGTTGGCGCTGGCAAAAGAAAAAGGCCGGCAATTTCTTTTTGAATCCACGGTGATGGACGGTGTCCCGATTTTTTCGCTGTTTCCCATGGGGCTGCCCCTTGCCGAATTGCGCGGATTTTCCGGAGTGTTGAATTCCACAACGAACGTGGTGCTCACCGAGGTTGAGAAAGGGCGCTCGATTGACGATGGGGTAAAGCGCGCGCAAGCTCTGGGCATCGCGGAGACTGACCCGACGCAGGATCTCGATGGGTGGGATTCCGCGGTGAAGGTGGCGGTGCTGGCCACGGTTTTGATGGGCCTGCCGACGAAGATCGAACAGGTGCGGCGCACCGGAATACAGGATCTGAACGAAGAAAAGATTCGCTCGGTGCGAGCCGCGGGGATGCGCTACAAACTGGTGTGCCGGGCGGAGCGACGAGGCGATGGCGTGGATTGTCGAGTCAGTCCGGAGCTTTTGCTGTTGTCGGATCCAATGGCGGGCCTGGAAGGTACAAGTTCTGCAATTCGCTTTGATATGGATGTGTTTGGATTGTCGCTGGTGGAGCACAATCCGGGTGTTGAAGCCACGGGCTACGGTATGTTGGCAGATTTCTTGCGCGCCGTACGCCCCTAGGGACTGTGTAACGGCCGCCTTCTGAGGTGGGCGCTTTCTTCGCGATACGATTCACTCAAACGCCGAGGATCACAACGTGTGGTTGTGGTTCAGCCGGCGCGTGTGCCGTTGGGGACGGGCCGCTCTGGAGTGGCGAGGGCTGGCAAAATTCCATCCGCGTAGCCAAGATCAAACAGCATGCCCTGGGAAATTTCCCCGGCCATTTTCTTCGGCTCCAGGTTCAAAACGAAGAGCGCCTGTTTGCCTTCGATTTCTCGCGGATTTTCACGTTCTTGCTTCATTCCGGCCAGGATAGTGCGCAGGTGGTCGCCGAAGTTTACCGTCAATTTCAAAAGTTTTTCGGAGCGGGGAACATCCTCGACGCGTTCTATGGTGCCGACGCGGATGTCCAGTAATTCCAATGCGGAAAAGGGGACCACCGCTTTCACGGGCGCAGCAGTGAAGTCACTCATCGGTTGCTCCTGAAATTTGTGGCATACGACGGAGTTGGGATCGCGGGATCACAGCGATCGTCACGTACTGGCGCTTCCATCACCTGATGCATGGGAATGGTTCCCGCCCACACGCGCAAGGCATAGTCATCCGCATCGTCCTCAACTGCGCCGGTGCGTACTTTCGCGGAGACTTCTGTAAGCGGTAGCCGCAGAATGCTTGTGGCCTTCAGTTCCTGCTCGTTGGGCTGGCGCGCGTCGTTCCAGCGGCCGGGAATTAACTTTTCGGTGAAGGCTCGCAGCGCCTGCAGCTTCTCAGCCGGTTCCTGGATCAGAATTGCTTGGCCAAGAGCAACCACCGAGCGGTAGTTCATCGAATGATTGAAAATGGACCGCGCCAATATCAGCCCGTCCGTGAGCGTCACAGTGATGCAGACGGGAAGGCCGTCGCCCAGGCCGCGCAGCATGCGACTGGCCGCCGACCCATGAAAATAGATCGCGTCGTCCACGCGGGCAAACATCGTAGGAATGACGAAGGGCTGGCCATCGGTAGAGAATCCGACGTGGCAGACGAACGCCTCGTCGAGAATCCGGTAAATGGCGTCGCGGTCGTACACCGCGCGATTCGCTTCGCGCACCACGCGCGTACGACTGGTGGGAGAAAACGCTTCGGACATGAAGACCTCAAGGTTGCTCACGGCGCGGAGTTGATAGCCGGCGCCGAATCGGCATGAGTGGAGAACAACGGTCTGATGCTAACACGCCGCTGCTCGTGTATGAGAGACTAGTGTTGCTTCTGGAAAATAGAAAAGAGCCCTCAGAGAAAACAGCTATGAGCACACCGGTAGTGAATTCCACAGCCCCGAAAACATTGGATATTGCCTGGGTGCGGGCGCAGTTTCCTTCGCTGCAGATGCAGGTGAACGGGCAACCCGCGGCATTTCTCGACGGGCCTGCCGGAACGCAAGTGCCCACGCAGGTGATGCACGCGGTGCAGGGCTATTTCATGAACGCAAACGCCAATACCTGCGGCGCGTTTGTCACCAGCCGCCGAAGCGACGAAATGATCAGCAACGTTCGTGGCGCAATGGCGGACTTTTTTCATTGCGAGAAGGACGAAGTCGTCTTCGGCCAGAACATGACCACGATTACGTTCGATATTTCGCGCGCCATCGGCCGCGAGCTGAAGCCCGGAGACGAGATTCTGCTGACCACTCTCGATCACGATGCGAATTTCGCTCCCTGGAAAGCATTGGAAGAAAAAGGTGCAGTAATCCGCCAAGTGGACATTCGCGAAGAGGATTGCACGCTGAATCTGGACGATTTGCGCAGCAAGCTGAGCGAGAAGACGAAGCTTATGGCCGTGGGCTATGCGTCGAACGCCGTCGGCACGATTAATCCTCTTGCCGAGATTACCAAGCTGGCGCACGCGGCCGGCGCGCTGGTGTACGTCGACGCGGTTCATTACGGGCCGCACGGGCTGATCGACGTGAAAGCGCTCGATTGCGACTTCCTGGTTTGCTCGCCGTACAAGTTTTTCGGGCCGCACATGGGCACGCTCTACGGAAAACGCCAACACCTGGACCGTTTTCATCCGTACAAAGTTCGCCCCGCCACGAATCAATCGCCGGAGCGCTGGGAGACCGGCACGCAGGTGCACGAACTGATCGCGGGAATCGGCGGCGCAGTGGAATACCTGGCCGAACTGGGCCGGCATTGCGATGCGACAGTGAAGACCAGACGAGAAGCGCTGGCCGCGGCGTACGGCACAACCGTCGCTTACGAATCGCGGCTGGTGGCGCGCCTGATCGACGGGCTGCAATCGATCCCCGGCCTTCGCATCTATGGAATCACCGATCCCAAACGTTCCGCGGAGCGCTGCTCTACGCTTTCGCTGCGCATTGGCAATCACAACCCGACGGCGATTGCCACCTTCCTTGGCGAGCGTGGCATCTTCACCTGGGATGGAAATTATTACGCGCTGAACCTCACGGAGCGGCTTGGCGTGGAACCGCTCGGCGGCCTGCTGCGCATTGGCTTGGTGCATTACAATACAATGGAAGAAGTGGAGCGCCTCCTCACCGCTCTGCGGGAATTCGCTGCACGATAAAGATTTCTCTCTCGCTTCTGCGTGCGCGATTTACGAACGCACGAAAAAACGAAACAGGGATGCCCTGCTCACGAGGCAATCCAAAAAAAGGGCGCTTAAGGAAAAACCATGGCGAAACGACCAAAACCGATTGTGCTGACAGTGCTTGATGGATGGGGGTACCGCGCGGAAACGAAGGGCAACGCGATTGCCTTGGCCAGGAAACCGAACTACGACGAATTGCTGCGCAAATTCCCGAACACGCTGATCCAGACGTCAGGGCCATCGGTGGGCTTGCCCGAGGGACAAATGGGCAACAGCGAAGTGGGCCACATGAACATGGGAGCGGGACGCGTGGTGCACATGGATATCACGCGTGTGGATCTGCTGATTGCCAACAAACAGCTTGATCAAGTACCGCTGTTTCAGCAGGCCATGGATCGCGGCCGGCAGCGCCAGTTGCATTTTCTGGGATTGCTGAGCGATGGCGGCGTGCATTCGCACATCAATCATTTATTTGCGCTGCTGGAAATGGCCAAGCAGCACAAAGTTGAAAAAGTTTTTGTGCATTGCTTTATGGATGGCCGCGACACTCCGCCAAACAGCGGCCGCGATTTCGTTCGCCGGCTGCAGCAGAAAATGCGGGAGCTGGGCGTCGGAGAAATCGCTACGGTGGTGGGGCGTTATTACGCGATGGACCGCGACAATCGCTGGGAGCGCATCGAGCTGGCGTACCGTGCGATGACGCACGGCGAAGCGGAAACGCGCAGCGGCGATCCGGTGGCGGCCCTGCAGAGCAGCTACGAGCAGGGCGTGACCGATGAATTTGTCAAGCCGGTGGTGATTACGCGTGGCGAAGGACCTTCGGCCCCGCCCGTCGGTCTGATTCGCGACGACGATGCGGTGATTTTCTATAATTTCCGCGCCGATCGCGCGCGCCAGATGACCTACGCGCTTGCCGGACCGGACTTCGATAAATTTGTGGATCCTAAGCGGCCGAAGAATCTGTTTTACGTGGCCATGACGAAGTACGACAAAAAATGGGCCTGGCTGCAAGCCGTGCTGAGCCCGGAAAAACTCGAACAAATTCTTGCGCAAGTGTTTCAGGATTTGCAGTACAAGAATTTGCGCTGCGCCGAAACGGAAAAATATGCGCACGTCACCTACTTCTTCAACGGTGGCGTGGAGAAGCCCTTCAACGGGGAAGAACGCATCCTGGTGCCTTCGCCAAAAGTCGCCACCTACGATCTGAAGCCCGAAATGTCTGCCGAAGGAATTACGCAGACCGTGGTGAATGCCATCGAAAAGGGCGAATTCGACGCCATCATCATGAACTACGCGAATGCCGATATGGTGGGCCATTCCGGCAAACTGGAAGCAGCGATTAAGGCGGTCGAAGCTGTCGATGCCGGGCTGGGGCGAATTTATCAGGCCATGAAGCCGCGCGGCGGAGCATGGATCATCACGGCGGATCACGGCAACGCGGAGACGATGATCGATCCGACGACCGGAGGGCCGCACACGTACCACACCACGAATCCCGTGCCGTTCCTCTGCGTTACGGAAAATGATCAGTTGCAACTTTCTCCCGGAGGAGCGCTGCGCGACATCGCGCCGACCATGCTGGGCATTCTGGGCGAGCCTGCGCCCACCGATATGACGGGCAAGGACCTGCGGCTGAAGATAAAAGTCTAGACACCGACAAGAAAGCAAACATGCGGCGCAGCAAGCCGGAAAATACCAAGCTCACGATTTGCGTTTGGCACCCCTTCACCCAGTGGCAGCCAACTCCTGCGATGCCGGAAACACTGCGAAAGCGTTGGCCGGCGATGAAAGTCGTGCATCTCCCGGAGTACAAGCATCTGGCGGAAGAATTGCCTGACACGGATATTTTTGTGGGCTATTCGCTCAGGCCTGAACAGCTTGTCGACGCGCGCAAGTTGAAATGGATTCATTCCACGGCGGCGGGCGTAGCGCAGTTGATGTACCCAGAATTGCGCGATTCCGGCATTGTGGTGACGAATCCCAGCGGGATTTTTTCCGTTCCCATGGCGGAGCACACCATGGGGATGCTGCTGGCGCTGGCACGAAACTTTCCAGACTCCGTGCGTCATCAGGAGCATGCACATTGGGGGCAACAGGAAATCTGGGATCAGCCACAGCGTCTCACTGAGCTGAACGGGCAGGTCCTGCTGATCGTAGGATACGGCTCAATCGGCCGGGAGCTCGCCCGCCGCGCAACTGCCTTTGACATGAAGGTCTGGGGAGTAACACGTTCCGGGCAAGGCGACACGACGTACGCGGAGAAAATTGCGCCGGTTTCGGAGTTGCATCAAGTGCTTCCGAATGCGGATTTCGTTGTGATCGCCGCTCCGGAAACGCCGGAAACGCGCCATCTGATTGGAGCTGCCGAGCTCGCGCGGATGAAGCGTACCGCGAGAGTGGTCAACGTATCGCGCGGCTCGCTGCTCGACGAGTTGGCCTTGGTACGCGCTCTCAACGACCAAAAACTGGGAGGCGCTGCGCTTGATGTAACGGCGGTCGAGCCGCTCGCTCCGGAAAGCCCGCTCTGGAAGACGCCGCACCTGATGATCACGCCACACACCAGCGCGGTCAGCGATCGCCTGTGGCAACGGCAAACGGAGATTCTGTCAGAGTTGCTGGAACGATGGTTCGGCGGCCACGAATTGTTCAATCGCGTCGATCTTTCGCGAGGTTATTAGCGCGGCGCGGCCGCGGTCCGGGCGCGGCTCAGTCGCCAACGCCGCCCTTGGGAGCGGTGTAGCCTTCTTTGGCGTAGACCACCCACTTCTGTTTTTTGCCCTTCTGGTCCGTCACGACCAGCGGACTGCCATCCGGAGCAGTCAATTCCACTTTAATTTTGCGGTATTTGCCGTCGGGCGTGTGGTTCGTCGGAGTGTAAGTGATGGTGTACTGGTGCCGCAGATATTCGGTCACCTCGCGCATAATTCCCGGGAGCTCGCCATCAAATTGCGGGAACCACGAGAAGCCGCCGGTCATCTGCGAGAACGTCTTCAACTGATTTTCCGCCTGAAGGAAATTCAACTCGCGCATGCCGCCCAGGCTGTTGTGCAACTCCATGTAATTCATCAGCGGCTTAGCAACGCCGACGGAAAAAATGGTGACGTCGGTGCCGCGCAGTCCCTTCATGGTTTGATCGAGCGTATGTTTCGAGAAAGTGTCCACGCCGCTGGCCAATACCAGAATTGATTTTTTGCCCTTCACGTCCTTAAGGCGGTCGACGGTATCGAGAATGGCGTCAAAGACGTTGGATTCACTGAAGCCGGGAAAGTATAACTGGTAAAGAGCCTGGCGAACCTCGTCCTTGTTCTGCGTGAAATCCACATCGGTGCGAACGTTCATGTCAAAGGTGACCAGGGCGACCCAGTCTTTCGGCTTCAGATTGGGGAACAACGCGTCAGCCCAGTATTTGGCTTGATACGAGAACCAGCCGGAGTAGCGGGAACTGAATTCCATTAAGAGGACCATAGTGATGGGGGCATCGGATGGGCCGCAGTTGGTGATGGACTGCGGCTGGCCGTCTTCGAGAACTCGGAAATTTTCTTTTTTCAGGCCGGGAATCAGATCGCCGTGCTGCGTCGCGGCTATCACGTCGAGAGTCACAACAGGTACTTCGACGGAAATGGTGACGCCGGCTTCCGGAGGAGCTTGCTGCTTGGGGGGTGCTTGCTTCTGTTGAGGCGCGGGATTGGCTTGAGGAGGCGCGCTGGTCTGTGGACCCTCCGGCGCCTGCGCTAGAGCGACGGAACACAGCAGAAACGCCGAAGCGGCCGCAGCTACGAGTCGACTAACCACAAACGAAAAACCCTTTGTCATCCTTGTCTCCCAGATTTCTCCCCCATTAGATGCACCCGGCGGCCCATGCGCTGTTCGCCAAAGAGCCCCGTTAGCAGTACTGAGAGGGCAACGACAGCGGATGAGTCGCCGAGAGGCCTAAGTTCGCATGTTAGTATGTTTTTTTACCGGTAGCAAAACTGATTCGCCTTGGGGGTGCTTTTTGAGTTGGAAGCGCGGCTCTGCGGCTGTGTTTGTTGCGATGCTGTTCTTTGCGGAAGCAAGATCCCTGCGCGCGCAGGTTGGACAGACCTCCCCTGGCATGGGGATACCGGCAAGCCAATCATTGGTAGGGAATACCAGCGCGCTGGCGCGTGAGGCGCAGGACTGGCTGGTTGAGCTGGTGAAGATCAACACCACGAATCCTCCGGGAAATGAACAGGTCGCTGCGAAGTACATTGCGGGGATTCTGACCAAAGAGGGAATCACTCCGGAGTTTTTGGATGTGGCGCCGGGACGCAGCGCTGTGGTGGCGCGTTTGCGAAGCAGCGCTGTAGCGGATCCGTCCAAGGCGCTTTTGCTCGTGGGCCACATGGATGTTGTCGGGGTCGACAAGAGCAAGTGGACGGTGGACCCCTTCGGCGGCGTGATCAAGGATGGCTATCTCTATGGACGAGGGTCCATCGACGATAAGGGCGGCCTGGTCGCGAACCTGGCGGCGTTCATCGCCCTGAAACGCGGGAATCCGCATCTGAACCGCGACGTGATTTTCCTGGCCACTACCGACGAAGAGCAATTTGGCGAAGCCAGCCTGAAAATTCTGATTGCCAAGTATTGGGATAAATTTGCCGCGGGGTTTGCGATCAATGAAGGCGGCAAGGTGATCCTGAAGAACGGCAAAGTTCAGTATGTGGCGATACAAGCGGCGGAAAAAGTGCCCGTGAATGTTTCGGTCGTTGCCAAAGGGCCGTCGGGGCATTCGTCGGTTCCAACAAAAGACAACGCGGTGGTGCACCTGGCGGCGGCCGTGGCAAGAATCGGTGCGTACTCCGCGCCGGTGCATCTCACGTCGATCACGCGGAGATACTTCGAGGGACTAGCGGCGATTGAAGACGACGAAATCGGGAAGTGGATGCGGGTTATCGATACGCCGGACCGTGGAGAGCACGCGCAACGAATGCTGTCCGACGCAAATCCAATGTGGAACTCGATGATGCGAGATACTGTGGCGCCCACGATTCTACAGGCCGGGGTACGCGCGAACGTGATACCTTCAGAGGCACGAGCCGTGGTGAACATCCGATTGCTGCCGGGCGACACCGCGGACGTGCTGGTTGGGGAACTGAGGAAGCTGGTGAATGATCCGGCAGTCACGCTGGAGATTCAGCCTGACGCCGGGCTGGCGGCGCCGAATTCCACGCTGGATTCGGAGTTGTACACCACGATGGTGAGGGTAAGCGCGCAAGAGTTTGGCGGAGCGCCGGTGCTCCCGTTCATGTCCACAGGTGCAACCGACTCGGCGCAGTTGCGATTGCACAGCGTACAAGCCTACGGTTTGCGCCCTTTCCCCATGGTGGAGGAGGATGATCGCAGAGTGCATGGCGACGACGAACGCTTGCCGCTGGCGGGATTCGCGAAGGGTGTGGATCTGATGACGCGAATCGTCGCCGAGTTTTCCGTCGCAAAATAAGAGTTGCTTGGGAAGGAAAGTGAGACGCGAACATGATTTCGCGGCATTCCAAGATTGTCTGTACCATCGGGCCAGTGACGCGAACGCCGCGCATGATCCGCAAGCTGATCGAAGCCGGCATGGATGTTGCTCGCCTGAATTTTTCCCACGGAACCCATGAGGAACACGCGCACAGTATCGCGGCATTGCGCGAAGCTGCGGTGCTGATGAAAAAGCCCATTGCAATCCTCGCGGATCTGCAAGGGCCAAAAATCCGCACTGGGGCGCTGGCAGGCGGCGGCAGCGTGGCGCTGCGAACGGGCCAGAAATTTGTGATCACCACCGCCAAGGTGCTGGGCGATTCCACGCGGGTAAATACTACATTTCGCCCGTTGCCGCTCGAGGTGAAAGCCGGCGACCGCGTTTTGCTGTCCGACGGGCTGATTGAATTGCGGGTGGAGCGCGTGCGCGGCCACGAGGTTCACTGCCACGTGGTGAATGGCGGAATCCTTGGCGAACACAAAGGCATCAATCTGCCGGGTGTGCAGCTGCACGTGCCTGCCCTGACGGAAAAAGACCGGCAGGACCTGCGATTCGCGTTGAAGCAGGCCGTGGACTACATCGCAGTCAGTTTCGTCAGGCGCGCGGAAGATGTGCTGCTGGCAAAAGCGCTGATCAAGCGTGCGAAAAAAGACACGCCAGTGATCGCAAAACTGGAAAAGCCGGAGGCGATTGAAAACCTGGAAGAGATTTTGCGGGTATCCGACGGAGTGATGGTGGCGCGCGGGGACCTGGGCGTGGAAATGAACCCCGAGCGCGTGCCCGTGGTGCAGAAGAACATCATCGCCCGCGCGCGGGAATTCCGCCGTCCGGTGATCACTGCCACCCAGATGCTGGAATCCATGACCGAGAATCCCCGTCCAACGCGCGCGGAAGCTTCGGATGTGGCTAATGCCATTTTCGACGGCTCCGATGCCGTGATGCTGTCAGCGGAGACGGCGACGGGAAGATATCCGGTCGAGGCAGTCAGCATGATGGCGCGGATTATCGAGCAGGCTGAGGAAAGTATTCACGAATATCCGCGCCCGGCCACGCAGGAGCGATTGAAGGTGCCGGAGACGGTGGCGGAACTGGTGTGCCACGCGTCGCGTGAATTGCACATGAAACTGATTGCGATTTTCACGCACAGCGGATTTACGGCGCGGCTGGTTTCGCGTTACCGGCCACTTGTGCCCATCGTGGCGTTTTCGCCCGAAGCGCACACGCGGCGGCGCATGGCATTGCTCTGGGGCGTTACCTCGCGGACCATATCAGACATCAAGAAAATTGATGGGCTGGCAATGATTGCGGAAAAACGGTTGCTGGAAGAACGGCTGGTGCGCAAAGGCGACGTTATCGGGATTGTGGCCGGAACGCCGATGGGGCTCCGCGGCACGACGAACTTCATGAAATTCCATGTCATCGGAAGTTTGGGGTAGAGCACCCTCGCAGCTGATCGTCCTCAAACGCTAGCGATTCTCCGAATCGCAATGGTTGAGATCCTTCGGCCCGCCAAAGGCGCGGTCCTCAGGATGACAGCGTATTTGCTGTGTTTGGTTGATAGACGGCCACTTAAAACTTAAAACTCTTGGTGAATTCAGTTCACCCAGTGATCGGGACGCGAAGGCGGCTCGCTCTTATTCTTCTTGTTGACGAAAACTTCGAAGCGCTTGCGGTTGCGCTGATACTTCCAGTCGGCCACTTCGTTGCGCACGCGGTACAGGAACGAACTGCGCCGCAGATAAATCCATCCCACAAGCATGCCGCCGAGATGACAAAAATGGCTGACACCGTCGCCGCGTGGATCAATCGTGCCGAAAAATTCGATGGCGGCCATTACCGCTACGAACGGACGCATGGGGATGTTGATTGGCAAAGGAAACAGCCAGATCTGGCGCTCGGGAAAAAGAATGGCGTTGGCAATCAGTATGCCGAAGATGGCGCCTGAAGCTCCAATGGTGGGAATTTCCGGAGGGGTGTGGCCCCAATATTGCGCAAACTTTACGAGAATCGTGATCAGTCCCGCGCCGACGCCGCAGACGAAAAAGTAATTCAGGAAGCGTTTCTTGCCCCAAACCAGTTCGAGCTCCCGCCCAAACATCCACAGCATCAGCATGTTGATCAGCAAATGCCATAGGCCGGCGTGCAGGAAGATGTACGTAAAAGGCTGCCAGACGCGAAGACCCGGAATGACGCCTGTGGGAACCAGTCCAAACGCATGATTGAACCAGGATGTCCAGCCCGGACGAAGCTCGTTGATTAAGGTCTGAAGCAGGAAGACGCCTGCACAACTCAAAACAAGGATTTTGACGGCGGGAGTGATGAAGCTGCGCCAGTCAAAGCGAACTCGCGGTGCGCCGAACGTCGTACGCATGAAGTCAGTGTACGGCGGCGCGTGGCGCGTAGTCAAAAAAAGAGAGAGCGCTCCGAACTGGCATAAAGATACGGATTTGGCACCGTCCCATCGACCAATCCAAAGCGGAACACCGTGCAGTTGAACTGTCCCGATGTGCGGGCGCGCGAGGTGCCCGTTCATCAATCGAGAAACAGTTTTGTCGTGAATGCCCCACGATCGGAAAAGGAAGGAACGGCATGGGTTATAGGATCAAACGAAGGCAGTGCGCAAGCGCAATCGAGCGCTCAGCGACACATACGGAGGTAGCCTGGTCGGTTCTGTGAGAAAGCTCCCATTCTAGCCGCTGTTTTGTGGCGCGGGAATTGCACATTCGTTTAAGCGCTTAGACGTCGAAGCGTCGAAACGTTGGACTATGGACGACCTGACAAAACAATTCCTGCAAGAAAGTTCAGAAAACCTGGACCGCTTGGATCAGGACTTCGTGAAGTTGGAAGCGATCCGGGCAATCCGGAGCTAGTCAAGAGCATTTTCCGAACGATCCACACCATCAAAGGCACGTGCGGCTTCCTGGGATTCACGCAACTGGAATCGGTGGCGCATGTCGGAGAGAACCTGCTCAGCCGCCTGCGCGATGGAGAAATCGCGTTAACGCCGGGGATCCCCACTGCGCTGCTGCAGATGGTCGACGCGATCCGGCAAGTGCTGCAAAGCATCGACGTAAGCGGCAGTGAGGGCGAGCGCAACGACGAGGAATTGGTCCAGACACTGACGCGGTTGCAACATGGCGCAGCCAAGCCGGCGGAAGAGAGCCATGAGATGGCTAGCGTTCCAGAGGCACCGGTGGAAGAGCCACCACCACTGTCAGCCGAAGGCGAAACGACGCAAGGTGATGCGCCAGAGTCAAAGCTGGATACGCAGCCAGTTGGATTGAACGAAGTGCCGCGAGATGTCGCGGAAGTCGCCGGAAAACCCAGCGAGAACACCGCGCAGAAAGCGTCGGAGTCGGCGCAAGCACAACAAGCGGGCCGGGGCAGCGCGGCCGACGGAGCCATTCGCGTGGATGTGGGTCTGCTGGACAAGCTGATGAACCTGGTTGGCGAATTGGTGCTGGCGCGCAACCAGATTCTGCAATATTCGAACGCTACGGAAGATACCGGAATTGTTGCGCCAAGCCAACGCCTGAACCTGATCACCACAGAACTGCAGGAAGGCGTGATGAAAACGCGCATGCAGCCGATCGGCAATATTTGGAGCAAGTTTCCAAGAACCGTGCGCGACGTGGCCACGTCGTGCGCGAAGCAAGTGCGCATTGAGATGGAAGGAAAAGAAATGGAGCTCGATAAGACGATTATCGAAGCGATCAAGGATCCGTTGACGCACATCGTTCGCAACTCCGTCGATCATGGCATTGAGACTCCCGAAAAGCGCATTGCCGCCGGAAAGCCCGCTGAAGGACGCTTGCTGCTGCGCGCGTATCACGAAGGCGGGCAAGTGGATATCGAGATTTCCGATGATGGCGCGGGCAAACCGTCACCAAGCAGGGGCAATCGAGTGCCGAAATCGGCGAGGTCATCAAGGTCATCACATCGATTGCGCAGCAAACCAACTTGCTGGCTCTGAACGCGACGATCGAGGCAGCGCGCGCCGGAGAAGCCGGAAAGGGATTTGCCGTGGTGGCCAACGAGGTGAAAGAACTGGCCAAGGAAACCGCCAAAGCCACCGAAGACATCAGCCGGAAGATTGAATCCATCCAGATGGATACCAAGGACTCGGTGGAAGCCATTGGCACCATCAGTGGAATCATCAACCAGATCAATGATATTTCCGCCACTATCGCTTCGGCAGTTGATCAGAATCTGCCAAGGACTGTGCCTGGTTCATACGACGAAGGCGCGAGGTGAACTCTGACGTTCCCGCAACGTCACAGTGGCTTAGCCTTTGCTTACAGCTTTTCGAGCGCGAGTTTAAGGTAGTTCCAGAAACGTTCCACGGTGGAAATCTGTACTCTCTCGTTGGGGCTGTGCGGATCCACAATCGTCGGACCAAACGACACCATTTGCATGCCGGGGTATTTTTCACCAATCACGCCGCACTCCAAACCAGCGTGCATGGCGATCAATTCCGCAGGCTTTCCGAAAAGCTTGGTATGAACCTCCTGCAGTTTGCGAACAAGGTCGCTGTTAGGATCGGGTTTCCAACCGGGATAGCTGCCGGTGTGCTCTACCTCGAACCCCGCCAAGCGGCAGATCGTGGCCACCATGCGAGCGGCAGCCTGTTTGCTGCTGGCAATCGCGCTGCGCTGACTGGTAACAATCTCGACGAGATCACCCTTGGTGTTGACCGTCGCTAAATTCGTGGACGTTTGAACCAGGCCGGGCACATCGGGGCTCATGGCAAGAATTCCGTGAGGCATGCTTGCCAGTAGCGCCGCGGTTTGTTTCGCGTCTGCGGTGTCCAAAACCATTTTCGGAGGCTCCGCTTTTCCCACGGTGATCTGCAATCCGGAATCGAATCCGCCTAGTTCGGCTTGGTACCTGGCTTGTGCGGTAGCGAGCAGCGATTTCAGTTCGCCCTCGCGGGAAGGGTCCAGCACTACGACAGCGACAGCTTCGCGGGGAATCGCATTATGCGCGCTTCCACCGTTGACTTCTGCAAGTTGCGCGGGAAGGCCATCGAGCACGTCCTGAAGAACGCCACCCATGATACGCAGGGCATTGCCGCGGCCCTGATGGATGTCAACACCGGAGTGGCCACCTCTTAGGCCGGTAACTTTAATGCGCCACGCCGCGCCGGAGCTAGCGGGCGCAAGCTTCACTTTGCGTCGCGCAGTGGTGTTGAGACCGCCGGCACAACCGATGCACAGAGTGCCGATTTCTTCGGTGTCAAGGTTGAGGAAGTATTTGGACTTGAGCACGCCGGCCGGGAATTCCGAGGCGCCCGTCAAACCGGTCTCTTCGTCAATCGTGAAAGCGAACTCGAGAGGGCCGTGGGCAATGTCTGTGCTCTCCATAACTGCGAGCGCCGCGGCCACACCGACGCCGTTGTCAGAGCCCAGGGTAGTGCCGTCGGCCTTGAGCCAGTCGCCATCTCTGACCACCTTGATGGGATCAACGTCGAAATTGTGAACCGTGGTCTCGTTTTTCTCGCAGACCATGTCGAGGTGACCCTGTAAGAGGGTCATGGGGGCTGCTTCGCGTCCCGGCCGAGCAGGTTTGCGAACCACCAGATTTCCGGCAGGGTCTTGTGTGGATTCGAGACCCAGCTTTGCGGCCACGCCGCGCACATAATCGCGCGCGGCAGCCTCCTTCGTTGAGCCGCGAGGAATGGCGGCCAATTTGTCGAAGTGCTTCCATAACTGTTGGGGTTGCAAGTTTGCGAGTGCAGGCATCATCACGTGCTCCGTGCTACGCCGGGATTTCGATTGTGATCTCGGGAGTGGCACCATTGTACATCCATCTCAATCAGTAGGGTCGTATTGAAACGATTTTCTCGAGGCTGACGGAATTGTCTGGCCTGAGGTGTCCGTACTTGCGGACGCATTGAACGGCATGCTAACGTTCGCGGTGTCTTCCACAGTTAGCATCAACAACCCAACAATGTAGTTGCGAGGTTCACGCATGAACACGCAATCCCCTGGTCCAGCCGGTCCCCCGAAACACCAGCCTTACGTTCCCACCAATATGAAGATGAAGGAGTTCACGCTGCGCGCCGTGTTGCTGGGACTGGTGATGACGGTGATTCTGGGAGCAGCGAACGCCTACCTGGGGCTGAAGGCCGGAATGACGATCGCGGCAACGTATCCCGCGGCGGTGATCAGCATGGCGCTGCTGCGTTTGATGAAGGGCACGCTGCTGGAAGAAAACATCGCGCGAACGATTGGGTCGATCGGGGAGTCGGTCGCCGCGGGTGCCGTGTTCACGATTCCCGCATTCGTGATCGCGGGATTGTGGCCCGGGCTGACAGGCGAACAGTACTGGAAAGCAGTTGCGCTGATGGTGATCGGCGGCACTCTGGGGATTCTGTTCGTGACGCTGCTGCGGCGCGTAATGGTTGAGGACCCGGAATTGCCGTATCCCGAATCGGTGGCGGCTTCCGAGATTCATAAGGCCGGCCAACAAGGGGCGAAGGCAGCGAAGATTCTGTTTGCCAACATGGGATTTGGCGCGCTGATGTTCCTGCTAGGAGCCCTGAATGTGTTCTCCCCGAATAATACGTTCCGCGCGAACATCAGCGCGTTGGGTAAGAAGCTGCTTTTGCGAACCAGTACGAATCCGAGCGTGGCGACGACGATAACCGGAGGCGCTACATTCTTCTCCGCTCCGGATATCAGCCCCGCTTACCTGGGCGTGGGTTACATTATCGGACCGCGATTGGCAGCGCTGAACTTCGCCGGTGGAGTGCTGGCGTGGGGTTTGCTGGTTCCGCTGCTGACGTTCACGGTCGGTCCTTACATTCAGGCAGCACAACCGGAAGGACAGGCGCTTTCGTGGCCGCTACTGGCGGGAGCGATTTACTACTCGATCGTGAGACCAATCGCGGTGGGTGGAATGCTGGTCGGCGCGACTTACACCTTGATCCGCATGCGCAAGCAGTTGGCCATGGGCATGGGCCGGGCGATCTCTGACCTGAAGAAGTCCGCCGCAGCGCACGCAGCGACGGATCGCACCGAGCGGGATTTGCCGGCCAAGGGAGTATTCGCGGGAGTGGGCGTGGTGTTCGTGGCCATGATCCTGCTTTATCACTACTTCATTGGCAGCGCGGGAGCCTTCTCCTCTTCCAAGGTGCTGACGGGCGCGCTGGTTGCGGCCGGAGTCATGATCGTGGTCGGATTCTTTTTTGCCGCCGTGTCGGGAAATCTGGTGGGGATGATCGGCTCATCGAACAATCCGGTATCGGGCCTTACGCTTTGCACCCTGGTGATTGCCGCGCTGCTGATGGTGGCTCTGGGAGTTTCCGGTGCGGGCGGCGTTGCCGCGGTGCTGGGAGTAGCCGCGGTGGTTTGCGTGTCATCGGCGGTTGCCGGCGAAATGCTGCAGGACTTGAAAGTGGGACATATTCTTGGCGGCACACCATCCAAGATGCAGATTGGCGATTTGCTTGGCGTGGTGATGGCTTCGCTGGTGCTGTTCTTCCCCCTGTCGGTGCTGGATAAGGCGTACCACTTCGGAAGCCCAGCGTTATCGGCGCCGCAGGCCGGGCTGATGGCGATGCTATCGAAAGGTATTGTCGGCGGAGACATGGCGTGGCCATTGATCATCGTGGGAATGCTGCTTGGAATCGTGATGATCCTGCTGCAAGTGAAGAGCGTGATGCTGTTTTCGATTGGCATGTATCTGCCGCTGGGAACAACCTCCGCGATGTTCGTGGGCGGCATGATTCGCTGGATCACCGACCGCCTGCGCGACAAACGCAACCTGAACGACGCACAGAAAGCGCGAGTGGACAATGCCGGGGTGCTGACAGCATCGGGACTGATCGCCGGCGAAGCTCTCTGTGGATTGGGCGTGGCGTCGGTGATTGCCCGAAGGCTGGCGCATGATCCTCATGCCGATACAAGGCTGGCGCATCTGGCGGTCGGAGATTTGTGGATTGCTCCCTTGATTGCGTTGGCGATGCTCGTGGTTGTGATGATCTTCGTGCCGCTGGCGAACGCGGGGCGTCCGGACGAGCCAGCACCGCCTACGGCGATCATGTAAATCGGACGGTTGTTACGAAGGACTGCCACAAAAAATATCGCCTTTTTGTGGGTGTTCATTCTAAACGGTTTAAAGCGCTTCTAACTTCTTTAGAATGAACACTTACGGAAGTGTTCATTCTGCACGGGTTAGAGGTGTCTCGTCAGCAGCGGTTTCGAACGGGATGCGCGGGTCGCGAACTCGTCCAGCTGATGTGGGCTTGGCCCTCGTGGAGGTCCCCATAATTCCCAGCTTTCTACTGTAATCAATAGGTAATATAATGTCCAGAGAAAAGGCGCAATGTTTCGGACGCCGCCTGGCCGCCACCCGCAACCGAGAAGCAATTCCCTTCCAAGCTGTACAACTGTTCGCGGTGTTCATTACACCGTCCTGAACCCTTTTGATCCATTCATCGAACTGCCTCAAGTGGTGTCATCGCGGGATCCCCGGATGGCCGCCGCTCACAACTTCTCCCATTCTTTCTGGGCCTTGTCTAAGATTTCTCCACGTGCCTTGATGGCTTCGAAGGCTTTTGCTCGATCCGCAGGAACATTTGCGTAAGATACAGGATGTCTTGGCAGGAACTACACGGGAAGAACTGCTTTGCGGAGCAGAACAGTAGAAGAGTGGGTGCGTTGACTTGGGTGGAGGGCGCCCTTAAGATGAGCGCCCATGAGTGACTCGGACATTCCAACCGGGAAAATCGTATCGCATTACCGCATTGTGGAACGGCTGGGCGGCGGCGGAATGGGTGTGGTGTATAGGGCCGAAGATACGCGGCTGGAACGAGCGGTGGCGTTGAAATTCCTGCCGGAAGATCTGGCGCATGACGCGCAGGCTCTCGAACGGTTCAAGCGAGAAGCAAAAGCAGCCTCTGGACTGAATCACCCAAATATTTGCACGGTATACGACATAGGAGAGGACGGCGGACGTGCGTTCATTGCGATGGAATGCCTGGAGGGGCATACATTGCGGGAACGCATCGCACAGGGGACGGTGCCGATGGAGCAGTTGGTGCAATGGGGGATTGAAATTGCAGACGGTTTGGATGCGGCGCACACGAAAGGAATCGTGCACCGGGATATCAAGCCCGCAAATATTTTCGTGACGAAGCGGGGGCACGCGAAGATTCTGGATTTCGGGCTGGCGAAGCAATGGCCGGGAGGCGCAGGCGTTGGCGTGTCGTCGATGCCAACCTTGACGATGGAGGCGTTACTGACGAGTCCAGGTGTAGCGTTGGGAACTATGGCATACATGTCGCCGGAACAGGCACGCGGAGAAGAATTGGATTGGCGCAGTGATTTGTTTTCGTTCGGGATGGTGCTGTATGAGATGACGACGGGAAGGCCGGCGTTTCGCGGGCAAACGACTGCGCTGCTGCACGATGCGATTTTGAACCGCGAGCCGAAGCTGATGCACGAAGTCAATCCGGACGTGCCGGGGGAGTTGGAACGGATCGTGGGGAAAGCGTTGGAGAAGGATCGCAAGCTGCGGTACCAGAGCGCAGCGGAGATACGGGCGGACCTGCAACGACTTCGCCGCGACACGGAGACGGGGAAAACCGCGGCGACAACAGTGAACGGAGGAAGGCAAGGCAAGAAATTGGGTTGGGCGGCGGGGATAGTGGCGGTGGCGCTGGCGTCGATTGCGGGCTTGCTGTATTGGCGCGGAGCGGAAACCACGCCGAAAAATAGCGGGAAATGGGAGCAGATCACGTTTTTCACGGACTCGGCGGTGTACCCGGAGCTTTCGCCGGACGGGAGGCTGCTGGCATTCATCCGGGGAAGCAGTACTTTATTCGGACCGGGCGATGTGTACGTGAAGTTGTTGCCGTCGGGAGAGCCGGTGCAATTGACGCGGGACAAAAGGAATAAATTGTCGCCGACGTTTTCGGTGGACGGGGCACGCATAGCGTACAGCGTGGTGGGCCCATGGGATGAGTGGGAAATACCGGTGCTGGGAGGAGAGCCGCGATTGATGGTGAGAAACGCATCGTCTTTGACCTGGGTCGAAAACGGGAAGCGGTTGATGTTCTCGGAAATCAAGACCGGGCTGCACATGGGAGTGGTGACCACGGACGAAGCGCGCGGCCAGCAGCGGGAGGTATACCTGCCGGAGGGAGAACGGAGCATGGCGCACCACTCCTATTTGTCGCCGGATGGGAAATGGGTTTTGGTGGTGCAGATGAATTCGCAGGGAAAGATGACCCCGTGCCGGTTGGTGCCGTTTGACGGAAAAGACCAGGGGCGGGAAGTGGGACCAGCGGGAGCAGAGTGCACTACGGGCACATGGTCTCCAGATGGGAAATGGATGTACATGAGCACGAACAAGGGAGGGAGGTTCCATATTTGGAGAGAACGGTTCCCGAATGGCGAGCCGGAACAAATAACGAGCGGACCAACGGAAGAAGAGGGAATTGCCATAGAGAAGGATGGAAGGTCGTTGCTGACATCGGTGGGAACGACGGACATGTCAGTGTGGATCCGCGACGGAAAAGAAGAGCGAGAAATCTCATCGGAAGGGACGACGTACAGCCCCACGTTTGCGGCGGACGGCAAGAGTTTGTTTTATCTGAAAAACGTGGAAGGAAAGAACGAAGCAGAAATGTGGAGGGTCGACCTGGCTACCGGCAAGAGTGAGGCGGTGCTGCCGGGATATGCGGTGGAAACCGGCGCAGATAACCGGAATTATGCGGTGAGCGCGGATGGCCAGCGCGTGGGGTTCGCAAGGAAGGACGAGAAGGGGATGTTGCATTTGTGGGTTGCGAGCATGGATCGACGGAGCGCGCCGATGGAGTTGCGGGCGACGGTGAGCGAGGACGCGCCGAAATTCTTGCCCGATGGAAGGCTGGTTTATCGTGCGACGGAAGGCGGAAAGAATTATTTGAGCACCCAGAAGGCGGACGGAACGGAGAAGCGACGGGCGAGCGAGGAGGCCATTCTGGAACTGCAGTCAGTATCGCCCGACGGACGTTGGGCGATAGTGACACAGAAGGACAACCAGAACCCTGAGACACCGTACCGGACGGTAGCGTATCCGATCGCCGGGGGAGAGCCGATCGTGATCTGCGCGACGATCTGTTTAGGCAGGTGGAGTGAGGATGGAAAGTACGTCGAATTAACGCTGCTGGAGGTCGGCCAGACCTACCTCTTGCCGGTACGGAAGGAGACGGACCTTCCGGAAATCCCCAATGGGGGATTCACCCGCGAGCACGGGCACAAGGAACTTGGGAAGGGAATCATGTTGGATGTGAGGTCGGATTCGGTTTTTCGAGCGGATATGTTTGCGTATACGAAGGTCAGCATACGGAGAAATATTTTTCGGGTGCCGATTTCGTAGCGGGGTAGAGGACCGACGCACCCCCTCCAAAAATCCGAAAAGTGGGCCTTCACCCACTAATCTGTGCGACACGCTGCAGACGAGCTACACTCGCGATGAGTTGAACAGGCTGACCTAGAAGTCCTATCTTGGGAAACCGCGATAGGGCGTTTTCTGATGAAACGGCGGGCGACCTTAGGCAAGAGCTAGTAGGCTTGGCCTTTGAAAGATAGTTTCGGGTGGATGAGGTGCGCGGCGAATCGGAAACATCTCGCCTGCTATCCCCGTGTTCCGAAGTCTCGGGACTTGTTCGGGTCAATCACTTCCCAAAAGGTTTCCCACTGTTACCGATTTTCCGTCCCGATTTTCTATGAGAACAGGCGCGATGTTAGCCGGTATCGCGCGGCGTGGTGTCCGAACGCGGGAGTTGAGTTGAGTTGAGTCTAAACCCCTCACCCGACACTCGGAAGGATTTTGATCTTTGATCCTACGGACTACTTGACGCCGTTCGGGTGGCTTAGCGGAGAACTGCAGGCAAACTACGGCCTGCTTGTGACGCCAGACGGCGGAGACTTGATAAAAACGCCTCAGTTGCCGCCCAGTTCCAACGGTTTTTCGTTGAGCGGGGAATTGATGCTGGATTCCTCAGGAACACTCAGCGGGGACATCATCAAGACGTACGTTGGGGACTACGCGGCCGCGGAGCGGTATTTCCAGGAATCAACGACCAGTGAGGCAAAACGGATTGAGCGAATTGAGACCTCGCTATCGCATTCGTTGGGCACTTTTCAGATAACAAAAGCAGCGTTGGCAAACCAAAAGGTTCCCGATAGACTCTTCCAATACATTTTTTCGTTCAGGTCGGAAAAGTACGCGAGGCCCGCGGGCACGCTTTTGCTGGTGCGGCCGCGGGTGCTGGGGAACTGGTCGAGCGACATTTTGGAAAAGAAAGAGCCACGCAAGTATCCGGTGGAGTTCGACGGGCCGACAAAAAATGTAGACAGTTACGAAATCAAGCTTCCGGAAGGTTACACGGTGGATGAACTGCCGCCGCCGGTGGACGCGGATTACAGTTTTGCGAGTTATCACAGCAAGACGGAAGCAAAAGGGAATGTGCTGATCTACACGCGAACGATGGAGATCAAAGAACTGAGCGTGCCGGTGGACAAGCTTGACCAACTGAAGAGTTTCTACCGTGCCATCGTTGGCGACGAACGAAATACCGCGGTGCTGAAGCCGTCGGGCAAATAAACAGTCGATAGTTATGCATGGTGTGTGGGTTGAGATCCTTCGGGCGCACACGACGCGCGCCCCAGGGTGACAGCGTGTGTGTGTCTGTGGGCAAACGATGGGAGTCGGTTATTGCAGCGAAATTTCCGTTTAGCGCGGAGAGACAAAGACGACTACAGCGGGCGGGCGCAAGGTGGTCCAGCGATAACGCAGGCCGCGGGGAGCCACTTCGAGCATCGCGGCTAGAAGGTTCTGGCCAGTTTCAAAAGGCAAGGTAATGCGGTAGAGGTCGGCCTTACGGGAGTGGGAATATTTTTCGTAACGTGCGGCGTGGTCGCGAGCGGATTGAACGAGAACATCCCAGGGCGAGGTCCTAGCGAAGAGTTTTTTCTGCGAGGCATCGCTGCGAAGAATCTCGACAACGTTATGTTGTGAGCCGCCGCCCATCTCGAACAAGACACTCTTTGCGCCTTCCGGGCGGAAAGGCCGAGCGGGGTCGTCGTCTGGAAAAGGGCGCAACAACGATTCGATTTCGGCGAGTTCCGCGGAGATGGCGTCCCAGGAATAACGGTAGCCGTTGTAGATGATGGTTCCAGTGCGGAAAATCTGCTGTACGCGGGCGGCGTCTTTGCCGGTGACGCTCACGACCATGTCGGCCAATTCGCTCAGACGGAAGGTTTGCTTCACAACCGGGCGCATGCTGACGTAGCCGGCGTCTTCTTCGGTGTAGCGAAGCGGAATCTGTTGTGGCAGTGGCATGTGGATCAGTTGGTTGGAATGCGCCTCGTTAAGTGACAAGAGTCGACGCCCTCAGCGGCCAAAGCCGGGAGAGATTCCTCACTCCGCAGACTCCGTTCGGAATGACAACATGACGGTTTTTCCGCAGTTCTGAAGACGCAAACCCAAGAAAAGGCGAATACAAGAATAACCCAAGAACCGATCTAAAGATCGGCCACTACAACGGACGCGTTAGGTTAGCTTGGAGAGTTTTTCGCGGACGCGGTCGCTGAGTGCTTTGCCGTCGACGGCTTTGCCGGTGAGCAGATCTTTTGTGGCTTTCACGACGCCGCCCATTTGTTTCATGGAAGTGGCGCCAGTGGAGGCAATGGCTTTGTCGATGGCGTCGTCCATTTCGGCGGTGGAGGCGCCGGCGGGAAGATAAGCTTCGAGAACGAGGAGTTCCTTATTTTCCTTGTCGACGAGATCCTGTCGACCACCCTTGGCGAACTGATCGATGGATTCTTTGCGCTGCTTGACGAGGGTTTGCAGCAATTGAATCGATTCGGGTTCGTCGAGCGGACGCTTTTTCTCCACTTCCTTCAATTGGATAGCGGATTTCACCATGCGCAAGACGCTGAGGCGCAGTTCTTCCTTGGCGCGCATGGCAGCGACGATGTCTTTCTGAATCTGCTCGGAAAGAGTCATGTGCAACTCCTTTTTTTGAACTATAACAGAGGCGAGTGGCGGCTCGCGGGATTTCTGATGAAATGAAATGGTTCGTTGCGATTGACAGCCTGCGAAACGCACAGTAATTTGGATAGTTTCCACTACACGGGAAGAGACCGCTGAGGGAGCAAGGGCGGCGATTACCCGAAACCGAGGAGCCATGAAAGTTATCGTTGCAGACAAGATCAGCGAGCGCGGCATAGAACTGCTGAAAAAGACGGGCTGGAACATCGTGCAGACGACGAAGGAGTCTCTGACGGGAGAACTGGCGGACGCTGAAGCGCTGATCGTGAGGAGCGCCACGCGTGTTACGCCGGAGTTGATGGACAAGGCGCCGCATCTTCGCGTGGTAGGGCGCGCGGGCGTGGGCGTGGACAATATCGATCTGGATGAGGCCACCAAGCGCGGCATCCTGGTGATGAGCACGCCGGGTGGAAGTTCGGTGAGCGTGGCCGAACACACGATTGCGCTGCTGCTGTCGCTGGTGCGGCAGATTCCGCGATTCGACGCTGCGATGCGGGAAGGGAAGTGGGAGAAGTCGTCGTCGGGCGCGGAGGTGCGCGGCAAGACGCTGGGGCTGGTGGGACTGGGCAGGATTGGGCGCGAGGTGGCGATTCGGGCCGCGGGATTTGATATGCGGTTGCTCGCGTTTGACCCATACCTGAGCGAAGCGGCCGCAAGCGAACTTTCGGTGGAACTTGTGCCGCTGGAGAAGTTATTCGCGGAGAGCGACTTTATTTCCTTACACACGCCGGTGGGTCCGCAAACTCAAAACATGATCAACGCCGCGGCCCTGGCGCAGATGAAGAAAGGTGTGCGCATCATTAACGCAGCGCGCGGCGAGCTGATCAACGAATCCGATCTGGCGGCTGCGCTAAAGAGCGGGCACGTGGCTGGCGCGGCGCTGGATGTGTTCGCGGAAGAGCCGCCCAAAAACAATCCGCTGATTGGCTTGCCCAATGTAGTCGCGACGCCGCATGTGGCGGGCTCCACGGCCGAGGCGCAGGAGGAACTGGGAATCCAGGTGGCGGTGCAAGTGCGCGATTATCTGGCGGAGGGCATCATCAAGAACGCGGTGAATCTGCCGGCACTTTCGCCCGAACAGTATCGCCGCGTGCGCCCGTACCTGGCGTTGGCGGAAAAACTCGGGTCGCTGGTTTCGCAGGCGGCGGCAATGCGTCCCGCGCGAATTCGGATCCGGTACGCGGGCGAATTGTCGGAGGTCGGAACATACCTGTTGCGCAGCGCGGTGCTGGCGGGGTTGTTGAACGCGGTGCTGGACGAAAAAGTGAACGTGGTGAACGCGCCAGCGGTGGCGGCAGGACGCGGGCTGACGGTGGAGGAGGAAACGCGGCGGCGCGAACACGGTTTCCCACACACATTGGAGGTTTCCGCGCTACCCGACCGGCCGGGAGCCAGCGGTTTCACGGCGGAAGGCACGGTGCTGCACGACGGCACGCCGCGTGTGATTCAGATTGACGGGATCGCGCTGGAAGCGCAGCTGGATGGGACAATTCTGTATTTGCGCAATCATGACGAGCCGGGAGTGATCGGGCACGTGGGCACAACGCTAGGGAAGCATGGTGTAAACATTGCAACGTTTGCACTAGGCAGGCGCGAAGCCACTCGTGGAGCGGAGGCCGTATCGCTGGTCCGCCTTGATGGACAAGTGACAGAGGCGATTTTAGGGCCGATTCGGGAGTTTACCGCGATAACGCAGGCTAAATTGCTCCATTTAGGCTAGATCTTCTCGGACGTCGGCCTCAATACCAGTATTCAAACGACTTCTTGAGCCTATCAATACAACCGTATTGACAGCGGGGCGAGATAGGTCTTTAATGCTAACCCAATCGGGAAGGGTTAGTGGGGTCGGACACGGGATCTCGAAGCGACGGGGTGACGAGAGCCTGCGCGCGCTGGATTAGTTTTGGGAATTCACTCCAGAGTCCAAGTCCTTCACGAACCTAAATTACATAAGAGTCGAGAATTTATAGGTGTAAAGGAGCTGTCCATGTCTTGGGCTTCCATCCGGCATAGTTTTATTGCTGCGGTTGTTTTTTCGTTGGTTTTTGGCGGTACGCTCGCTTTCGCGCAATCCGGTACTACCTCGCTCCGCGGCACGGTGCTCGACAAATCGGGCGCAGCCATCGTCGGAGCAAAAGTATTGCTGTCCAGCGAATCGCAAGGCCTGCATCGCGACACGACCACAAACAGTGACGGGGCGTATGAGTTTACGACTCTTACCCCTGGGACTTATTCGCTGACCGTGGAAATGAACGGGTTTCGCAAATATGAACACGGAAACCTCGAGCTGCTGGTGAACGCTCCCGCGACAGAAAATGTCACCTTGCAGATCGGGTCCAACACCGAGACGGTAGAAGTTTCGGCGCAGGCCGCAGCGATTAATACGACGGACGCTTCTTTGGGAGTGGCGTTCAATAACCAGCAGGTGAAGGAACTGCCGATGGAAAGCCGCAACGTGCCGGATTTGCTGACGCTGCAGGCCGGCGTGGTGTACATAGGCAACAATCCGCAAATTGACACGATGACCGATACGCGAAGCGGAGCGGTGAACGGCGCGCGAAGCGATCAGAGCAACGTCACATTGGACGGAGTGGCGGTAAACAACCGGAACGGGAATGCCTTCACTTCGGTGCTGCCCGTGACCCTGGATTCGGTCGAAGAGTTTCGCGTTACCACGACCAATTACAACGCGGATCAGGGGGGCAGCGGAGGCGCCCAGGTTTCGCTGGTGACCAAGAGCGGGACCAATAATTTCCATGGTTCCGCCTATGAGTACAACCGCAATACGGCGACAAGCGCCAACGATTATTTCAACAAGCAGGCACAAATCAACACTTGCCTGGCCAACGGGACTCCTTTGAACCAGATCAGTTGCAACCAGGCGCCAGAGCTGGTGCGGAATATTTTCGGCGGCTCGGTGGGCGGCCCAATCAAGAAAGACCGACTGTTCTTTTTTGCAAATTATGAAGGAACAAGGCGAGCGGAAGGGCAGGTGGTGAATTCGGTGGTTCCGTCGGATACGGCGCGGGACGGAATCGTGGAGTATCCGTGCGCGACTGCATCACAATGTCCTGGTGGGACCGTTGTAGGCCTGAGTGGCAAGTCGTACACGGTGGCAGCGGGGAACTATGCATTGAGCCCGCAGGCCATCCAGGCGATCGACCCACTGGGAATCGGCGTGAATCCCAATGTGATGAATTTCTTGAATGGTGGATATTGGCCGCACGCAAACAGCGCCGCCAGTGGCGACGGCTTGAACACACTAGGATATGTGTTCAGTTCGCCGATCAGCCTGGTCCAGGACTGGTACATCGCGAAGGTAGATTACAACGTGACACAAGACGGGAAGCACCGCATCTCCGTCTCTGGCGCGCTGGCCAACGTGAGCAATCCTGGGGCGCAGTTCCTGCCTGGGCAGCCTCCTGAAGATAGCCTGGTGAATTACAACAAGGGAATCATTGTCGGGTACACCGGCGTGATCTCCAACACGATCGTAAATAACTTCCGGTACGGCTACGTTCGTGAAAGCGTAGGGCAAAACGGCAATTCGAGCCAGCAATGGATCTTCTTGCGGGGCTTGAATGACCAAACGGGCGCCATCACCCGGACGCAGAAGTTCCAACGGCCCATTAACACGTTTTCCGACGACGTTTCCTGGAGCCGTGGCAGACATACCTTCCAGTTTGGGGGAGTGATTGGTCTGGTTCGTGATGCGACTTCTAACTTCGGAAGTTCCTTCAGCGACGGCCAGGTGAATTCAGCGTGGCTGGATACAGGAGGGATTACGACGACGCCCAACTCACCGCTGAACCCTACGTTTGTCGGCCTGCCTGCCGTTAACGGCGACACCTTCGGACTAAATTACGACTTTGCCATTGCCAATGCTCTGGGATTCGTATCGGAAGTGGATGCTTCCTACAATTACCAGAAGAATGGAAGCGTCCAACCGCAAGGGGCACCCAGTGACGCGGCATTATGCCGAGGATCGATACGAAATCTACGCACAGGACACCTGGAAAGCCACACCGACACTCACTTTGACGTTCGGCCTACGGTATTCCCTATTTTCTCCTCCCTGGGAAACCAACGGTTTGCAGGTCGCTCCCTCACCCAGCCTAGGCGCTTGGTTCAATCAGCGCTTATCGAACTGGAAGAACGGAATACCGTCCAGCGCCGACGCGCCGATCTCGTTTGACCTTGCTGGCCCCGCAAACGGTGGCAAGCCGGGATATTACAACTGGGATTATAAAGATCTCGCACCGCGCTTTGCTTTCGCATGGGCCCCCAGCAAATCCGAAGGGATCCTAGGAGCTCTTTTTGGCGGAGCCGGACAGACCTCGATTCGAGGCGGATTCGCGATGGTTTACGACAACGTGGGTGAGAGTCTGATTACCACCTTTGATCAGAACGGAGCCTTTGGGTTGAGTACCGCCCTTAGTAACCCGGCCGGCAGCGAGTCTGTGACCAGTTCTCCGCGCCTGACCGACATGCACACGATTCCGACGACCGACCTGAATGGCGGGCAGATTTTTTTGCCGGCGCCTCCAGGCCAATTCCCGCAAACGTATCCCAGCACACTTTCCACCGGCGGGTTCGCCATTGCTTGGGGGCTCGATAACACCATCAAGACGCCCTATGCCTACACACTGGATTTGTCCTTGTCGCGCCAGTTGAAAAACGGCTTTTCTGTCGAAGGCGCATACGTGGGGCGGCTTGGCCATCGTTTGATGGCGCAAGAAGACGTCGCTCAGCCCTACAATTTTGTCGACAAGAGCACCGGGATCGACTACTACTCGGCGGTTGGAGCGCTGGCGAAACTCTACCGCCAGAATGTGCCAACCTCGCAAATCACTCCGGCTATGGTCGGACCGACGGCTGCCTATTGGAAAGACATCATCCAGCCGTTGAAGGCGGGAGGAGCGTATTCGCTCATTTGCTCGGGCGGAAGCACGCAGAGTCCGTTGCAGGCAGCGTATGATCTGTTTAGTTGTAACTCAACAAATGAGACGACTGCCCTTTCCATTCTGGATGGCCAGTCGGGCGCGGGTGGGATTCCCGACGCAAACCTCCCGAACGTTCTGTATAACCCAACAACCGGGCCTTTCACCTTCTTCAACCCCCAGTATTCTTCGCTGTATGCCTGGCGAAATGTGGGAACGACGAGCTATAACGCGTTCGAATTTACGGTTCGTCACACCA
>CAWGXB010000039.1:0-126584 GCA_963826335.1 Candidatus Acidiferrales bacterium
GCTTCGCGGCTTCGGCATGATTACCTACTGTCTCTGAATGCAGCCCGCGCAACTTCACGCCTTCCGTAGCGTCCATTACTCATTGTTTTTGCCTTTCGAATCCTCTATTCCGTGCTCCACAGTCCTCAGGCTTTGTGGCCTCCGCCAGTGAAACCCCGGCCTGTTCTTTTCCAATCGCTTTAGATTTGCTAGCGGGTCCCTCTCCTCAGATAGGACTGTCTCCGGTTCCCCGTGGTAAGACAGGCTCCTTCTTTTTTCCCCAGTTGCTGAGCGCGGTTGGCTTTCGGCCTTTTCTGGCGCGCCAGACGGTCATGTGAAAAACGCGGTAGCTCGTCGCGAGGCCCTCGTCTGCCAGTGCCCACCCAATGGCTTTTAGGCTCTATCCGGTGCACAGTGTGCCTTCGGGAGAAAGGGCTCGAACGAGAGCAGCCTTTCGTTTCGTGGGAGCGCCGGCAAGTCTCTCTAGGCACTGACGGTAGTCTTTCAGCATTGACGCGCCTTTCATCATGCTGTACATATAGCAGCATGCCACCAGCTTAGGGCACGCAAGGGATCGGAGTCAACAGAAATGAACGAGGGTCAACAGAAATCAACAAGAGTCAACAGAAGTCAACAAATATGAACGCAGATCAACAGTTATCTCCGGAAGTCAACACTCTTAGACAGCGATAGGAGCAGCGTGCAGGAAATGATCAGCGAAAGACACGGGTATTGGAATATAAAGGAATGTGGCGACGGGGCGCGCGTTTTCGGAGGCAACTTCTTGGTTTTCAGAAAGAAAGGATGTGGCGACTTTTGCTTGAGATGTGCCACAAATGTGCCACCGCTAATCGATCCACGTTTTTCGACGTTACAAGACCGTGAAATGGAGGAAATCCATGACCCCCAAGCCAAGAACGGAACGAAGTCTCCTGTTTCCGAGCAAAGAATTCCGAGAGAAGGTGCGAGAAGCCTCTAAAAATAGGGGTTTTCGATCCGAACAGGCATTCATTCTCGCCGCCTGCGAAAACGAGATTCGAAAGGGCGATAACGCTGAAGCGGCGACACAATTTGAGGCCCGGGTGGCAGCCACGCTCGCCAACGTGGCGAAGCAGGGCCAGAGCCTTTACACGCTTGCCCAGGCACAGGTTGCGCTCATAGATGTGTTACTGAAATACGTCATTACCTGCGTTGCGGAGCCACCGGAAGACGCACTCCCTGCGGCCCGCGTTCGCGCCAGATTGAGATATGAAAAACTAGTGCGGGCGGCAGCGGAGGAGATCTCGAACAAAAATAGGGACACGCTTAGAAAGATGCTAGGTGAGGACTGACGAAAGTCCAGTTCGAAGCCTGTCATAAATTACAGAAACTGCCTAATGGCAGGTTCTCTAATTGCCTTTTGAAAGATCACTTCCAATGGTGCTGTACGTATAGTATGATGCACGGCATGTCGAGGCATCCGAGAGTCGCAAAGGAGTTGCTATGAGCCCCGTCGAGAACCCAAGTGCATTTGTCTCGCCTCCCTCGGAGGAGCCGTTCGTCTCGGCAGACGACGCGGCACACTTTCTCTGTGTGAAGCGCCGCTTTCTGCTGGAACTGGCGCGCCGGGGCATCGCTGGCGCCTATCCACTTGGCACAGGAAACAAACGCAAGGTCTGGGTGTTCCGCCTCTCTGAACTCGCAACCTCCGTCGTGAAGAACGAAACCGCAATTCCAAATTCGCGGAAACCGTGTACGATCGAATCTGGCAGTCCCCGCTGAAAAGAGGAATATGGCTTATCAGCGAGGATCACTAAAGAAAGTACACCGCAAGGAAGGAGAAACCTGGGTGCTCAGATACCGGGTTGCGACTACGAACGGGAGGCGTGTCGAACACAATACGCCAGTTGGACTTGTCCAGAAGTTTCCAAAGGATGAGGACGCGTGGCGCGAGGTCGATCGACTCGGTATCCTTGTTCGCATCAACGACGCCCCGTTTACGAGCCGTCTCAGGTTCAATGCCCTCGCGGAGCATTACCTAAAGGCTGATTTCGGTGCAGACGCCGTCCGCCCGAAGTCAGAAAACACAACGAGCATCACGGAGAGTACCGTCCGCATCTACCTCATAGACCGTTGGGGCAAGGAAATCGCAGACGACATCAGCCGCTTGACATTCAGCGATGGCTCAAATCACTGAATACCGAAGCAAAGCTTGCATGGCCAACGATCTCAAAGATTCGAGGCATTATGAGTCGAATCTATAAGGTCGGCATTGTCCATGAATTGGTCACGAAAAACCCCGTGGCGCACGTCGAAACGCGTTGCAAATCAAACTACCGGGCAATCGTCATCACTCCAGCTCAGACTCTCAGCATACTGAAATCCTTTACAAACAATCTTCACTCTACGCTGGTGCTCACCTGCGCGGCGACGGCTCTCCGATCCTCGGAGATCTTGGCACTGCGATGGGCGGACATCATGTGGGTTGAAGACAGAATTCGGGTTTCCAAACGCTGGTCCAAGGGGAGGGATGGCGAGACCAAAACGGAATCATCAGACGGTTACGTTCCGATGCACCCCGCTTTGGGACATCATCTACAAAGATGGCGCAGCCAGACGCTCTATATGAAGGATAAGGATTTTGTCTTTCCTTCCATCAAGGTCCATGGTCGCATGCCTCTTTCCTCTTCGGTATTTGTCGCTGACCATCTCAGGCCAGCCGCGAAAGCAGCTGGGGTGAAGATTCAGGATGGTCAACGGTTCGGATTACACAACCTTCGTCACTCGCTCAGCAACTGGCTTGTGAATAAGGCAAAGGTCGAGCCTAAGACCGTGCAGGGAATTCTGCGTCATTCAAGAATCCAGACGACGCTTGATCTCTACACTCAGGAAGATAGCGACGAAGCTCGGGGAGCGCAGGGGAAATTCCTGAAAGCAGTGGGAGTAAGTTCAGGAATGGTGCAATAAAATGAAGTTGTGGGTTGAATTGTGGGTTGGAGCTTTTACGGATTTTCGCTCTAACTTATTGAAAGATATGGTAGGCCCGTGGGGACTCGAACCCCAGACCTCTACCGTGTCAAGGTAGCGCTCTAACCAACTGAGCTACGGGCCTATTTACATCTCTAGAATATCACGGCTGCTGGCCTGAGAGAATTTCGTCCACACTCTTCCACTCCGCCTCATTCGCGGGCTGCCACGCAGCTCCCAAGCTGTTCACCGCGCTCTGCACCTCGGCAAAAGGCCGGTCCGCAAGCGCCTTTCGCAGTCGCAACCACTCATCCCGCACGTCTTGAATCTCGTCTCCGCTGGCCTCAGCCAGGAACTCTTTTACCGCTTCGGCGGCCGATTCATATTCTTCCGCAAAATCCTCATGCAGGTATGCGGGGAAAAATTCCTGGAGCGCCGGATAATCTTTCGGATCGAATCCCTTTTTCTCTTCGTGCTTCATCTGCCAGCCTCCGGGTATGCCGTCAGCACGTAGAAGCCATCTGGTCCATCGGCGCGCAGAACGATGACCGCTTCAGTGCATATCACCGAAGCGCTCTCGCCTCGTCGTAAGCTTCGTCCAATTGGGCGGCTCGCTGAATAGTGCAACGCCAGGTTCGCGCGCGGAGAGCCACGCCTCATCCAACTCTCAACTCGCCCGCGTTTGTCTCGCAGCGCTTCAGCCACCGTATCTTCCGCCGCCGCGCGATCCGTCCACGTAGATGCCGCCGAAATGTTGCGTTCGCGTTCCAGCCGCTGCGCCAGTTCTGCGTCGGTTCGCGCCACGTGGCGACTCAACGTATGCCCGCCGCGCTGCTCGTCGCGCTCCAGATCGTAGCGCTCCTTCGTACTTTTCGCAGTCGCCGGTGTCTGCGCAGGACTACTGCTTTCGGCGCCGCTGTTAACAGGCGCGGGAGCATTTCCGCATCCGCCTGCGTGCATGGCCGCCGAGCACAGCAGCAGCGCGGCAGTCGCATTAACGATCCATGACCGAGTACGCTTCCTCTTCACGTTCCTAGCCCGCTCCCATACTGCCAAATGCCGGCGTCATCGCATCACCACAACGGCAACATCGCACGGCCGCCTCGAGTATACGCAAATCCTTCGCACACTCGCACGCCTTCCTCTGTTGTGACCTCGCCGAACCGGATGCTATTCTCGACTTTATGGCTGATCTGCAACATCCCTCGCTCGACGACGCGAGCCTCGACTCCACCACAGCTTCGCCGGCGACTACGCCCTCGCCCACCAATCACTCCGCTCGCCAGGTGGAAGCCCTCCTCGAAGTCACCGAAACCATTGCCCAGCAGCGCGACCTCAAAGCCCTTTTCCACGATCTCGCCGAGCGGCTCCATGGCGTTCTCGCTTTCGATTTTCTGGCTCTGGTCCTGCATGAGCCCTCCAACAACACCATGCGCCTTCATATCCTCGAGACGCACGATCCCGTTGAGCCCAAGCCGCACAGCGAATTTCCCGTCGAGGAGGTTCCGGCAGGCTGGGTTTGGCAGCATCAGCAACCATTCGTTATTCTTGATTCCTCGAAGGACACGCGCTATCCCGCATTCATGCAGCGCCTGCAAGACGCCGGCGTTCACACCATGGCGATTCTCCCGCTCACCACCGCGCAGCATCGCCTTGGCGCTCTCGGTTTCGGCCGCTATGTTCCTCAAGGAGTCACGGAGCACGAGATCGACTTCATGAAGCGCGTCGCCGCTCAAGTCGCGGTCGCTGTCGATAATGCTCTCAACTTCCAGGCCGCCGAAGCCGCGCAGAAGCAACTCTCTCGCGAACGCGACCGTTTGCAGGTTCTGCTGGAGATCAACAATCTCCTTGTCTCCACGCGCGACACCAACGCCTTGTTCCAAGGCATCGTCTCTTCACTCAAGCCTGCGCTGCACCACGATTACACCAGCCTGGCGCTTCTTGATGCATCATCCGGGCTGCTGAAGATCCACGCGCTCGATCTTCCCGGCCAGGCTGCGCTGCCCAAAAAGGAATACACTGTTCCGCTTGATCGCTCTCCTTCCGGTCAATGCTTCTCTAGCGGACGCGTGCTGGTGGTGCGCGGTGCGGAGATCGATCGCTATCAGGTGGAAGCCATCAAGTTCCTTCGCAAGGAAGGCGTGCAAGTGATGTGCTGCGTTCCGCTCTCCACCAACGGCAGAACGTTTGGCACCATCAATCTGGCCAGCAGAAATCCCGACGCGTTCACCGCGAACGATATCGAGCTGTTACAACAGGTCGCGGCGCAAGTGGCGATCGCGCTGGAAAATGCGCTGGCGTTCAAGGAAATTGAAACGCTCAAAGATAAATTAACTGTCGAAAAATTGGTGCTGGAAGAAGAAATTCGCTCGGAATTTAATTTCGAGGAAATTGTTGGAGACAGTCCTGCTCTACGAAGCACTCTGGCTCAGGTGGAAGTGGCCGCGCCGTCAGGCACCTCCGTGCTGTTGCTGGGCGAAACCGGCACGGGCAAGGAACTCATCGCGCGCGCCATTCACAATCTGAGTCCTCGCCGCGAGCGCGCTTTCGTGAAAATCAATTGCGCCGCGATTCCTGCCGGCTTGCTGGAGTCTGAACTGTTTGGCCACGAGCGCGGCGCGTTCACCGGAGCGCTGACGCAGAAGATTGGCCGCTTTGAATTTGCCGATCGCGGCACGCTGTTTCTTGACGAGGTGGGCGACATTCCGCTGGAGCTGCAGCCCAAGCTGTTGCGCGTTTTGCAGGAGCAGGAATTCGAGCGCCTGGGCAGCAATCGCACCTTGCGGGTGGACGTGCGCGTGGTGGCGGCCACCAACTTCGATCTGGCGCGCCTGGTGGAGGAACGCAAATTCCGCAGCGACCTTTATTACCGGCTGAATGTGTTTCCCATCAGCATTCCGCCGTTGCGCGCGCGTCCGGAAGATGTGCCTTTGCTGGTGCGCTACTTCGTGCAGAAGTTCAGCCGCCGCCAGAACAAAACCGTGGAGTACGTTCCCGCGGATGTGATGGACGCGTTGACGCATTATTCCTGGCCCGGCAACATCCGCGAACTGGAAAACCTGATTGAGCGCGCGGTGCTGCTCTCTCCTGGAAAAGAGTTGCGCATTCCGTTGAGCGAATTGCGGAATTCCTCGCCTGACCGCATTGCTTCCGGCGCCGCCGTGCCTCTCGCAGGCTTGCCCGCGGAGACGCGGCCGCCCGCCGAGTCCATTGGCACGCTGGAAGAAACGCAGCGCCAGCACATTTTGCGCGCGTTGCGGCAAACCGAGTGGCGCATCGCCGGCCCCAACGGCGCCGCGCAGCTCCTGGGCATCAAGCGCACCACGCTGCAAGCCCGCATGCGGAAGCTGGGCATCAAGCGTCCCATCTGAAAATCGAAAATAGAAAATCGGGATTCATCCTCGCGCGTTTGTAGTGACCAACCTTCAGGTTGGTTTCTCCGCGTTGAGAAAAACGGAAATTGAAAATAGAAACTCGACCATGGAAAGGAAGTGAGAACTGCGCCTCCGAGTTGACACGACGTTCGTGTTACACTAGACTAGTGTCACATGAAGACGAAGCTCCGAAACGTCACCGTGACACTCGACGAAACCGCTGCCCGTTGGGCGCGGATCGAGGCCGCACGCCGGGAAACCAGCGTTTCCCGTTTTCTCGGCAAGATTCTCGAGGAGCGCATGCTCGCGCAAGACGGTTACGACGCGGCGATGCGCCGGGCACTCGCCCGCAAACCTTTCCCCAAATCCCAGGGGCGTTTCTTGTCCCGCGAGGCCGTCCATGACCGCAACGGTCTTCGTTGACACTAATGTTCTCCTCTACGCACTCGATCCCATCGACGCAAAGAAACATCTGGCAGCGCGCAATTGGCGGGAAGGACTGTGGCGCGGCCGCAACGGCCGCTTGAGTTTCCAAGTGCTTCAGGAGTTCTACGTTAAGGCTACGCAGAAATGGCCGTCGCGACGCGACGAAGCGCGCTCGGAGGTTCGCGATCTCCTGTCTTGGCGCCCCGCGTCCGTGGATGCAGCGATACTCGAACGAGCCTGGAAAATTCAAGAGCGTTTTCAACTATCTTTCTGGGACGCGCTCATTGTCGCCGCGGCGAAGTCCCTCGGGTGCGCCTACCTCCTGACCGAAGATCTGCAACCAGATCAGAACCTCGATGGGGTCATGGTTATTAATCCCTTCCACCGAGACATGGCCTCACTTTCCTAGACCTGCACTGGTTGTCTGCGTTTGTAGTGGCCAACCTTCAGGTTGGTTCCTCACGTTGAGAAAAACGAAAATAGAAAATAGGAAATCCGGCACTGACCGGCGGCAAATTTGGAGTGCGGCGGCTCGCCGCTGCTTTTGGGGCTGCGGTCGAGTGGCGCTTCGCGGGTGAGTTGGGAGAGGCAGCTTGCACCGTAAAAGCGAGAGCGAACTCTCGCACCCCGAAGGTAACCGTGCTCCCCCGATCCCTCCACTGCGTTCCGCAAAAACCGCTCCACTCTGGCCGGGATGACAACAATCAAGAGGGCACGATGTATCGTGCCCCTACATTTTTGCGGGCTACGGCTTTGGGGATTGGCGGAACATGGCTATGGCTTCGATTTCGATCAGGAGGTCGGGGCGGCAGAGTTTGGCTTGGATTCCGGTGGAGGCGGGGAGAGGGTCGAGTCCCTGCTGGGAGTAGAAGGCGGTGCGCTCTTCGTTGAACTGGGCGTAGTCGCGATCGATGTCGCGAAGGTAGCAGGAGGTGCGCACCACATCTTTCCATGTGGCGCCTTCGGCGGCGAGCAGCGCGGTGATGTTCTGGAAAGTGCGGCGGCACTGGCCACGGAAGTCGCCGACATGGACGGTGGCGCCGTGTTCATCGATGCTGGCGGTGCCGGAGATGAGGAGAATGACGAGTCCATCGAGATCGATACGCATGCCGCGGGAGAAGGAGCTGGGCTTGGGATAGTCGAAGGCTTCGTTGAGGACGGAGTGGTTGGAGATGGCGCGTTTGAGGACCGGAAGGATGTCGAGGGGTTGGCTCGAATCGTGGGGCGGCATGATGGTCTCCTGAACGTAGGTGGCGAATCTTCCATCATAAAGGAGTAGGGGTTGGGCGGCAAAAGAGTGTGGAGATGTTGGAAGTTTTGGGCGGCGATGGCGGCGGCCGCACCGGAGTGCCGCACCTGCGGCGCTGGGGATTCTTGCTGCGTGTGAACCCAGCGCTCACGCGCTGGGCTAGTTTATTCCGCGCCTACGGCGCTTGCAGAGAGCGCAAAGAGAGAGCCCTCACTACGCCGACTCCGTTCGGAATGAAGGCGAAAATCTCAGCCAAAAGGGTTTTATCTCGGAGATGAAGAGTCTGCCCGAGGACCGCCAAGAGTGCCCGTCAGCGGCTGAAGCCGGGTGGCAAGGCAAGCAGATACGGCACGACTGAAGTCGTGCCCCCCGAAGAATCCCGAGGAAAATCACCGGGGTTGGGATTTTGCGCCATCGCGTTCGTAGCGCTCCAGTGCGGCGCGCAGATTTTTTTCCATTTCCAGATCGTGGCCCTGAATGGCGAGGTCCAGAGCCTGGTGCGCGGATTGAATGGCCTGGGTGGACTGGCCGGATTTTTCGTAGGCATCGGCGAGAGCGGCGAGACAGCGCGGATCTTTTCCTTCGCTAAGCTCGACGGCTTTCTGAAACACGGGAACGGCGCCGGCGTAGTCCTTGCGCAACATGAAAACATAACCAAGATTGAACTGATACTCGACGGAAGTGGGCGCGAGCGAAATGGCTTTCTGGAGTTGCGCGACGGCTTCGTCCATGCGGCCCATTTTCGCGAGGACGGTGCCGAGCTGATTGTGTCCGTCAGGAAAATCGGGAGCGGTTTGCACAGCTTTGCGCAAGAGTTGGTATCCCTCCTGAGTTTGGCCGATCTGGTAGAGCACGGTGCCGAGGTCGGCTTGCGCCCAGGCATTGGAAGGATCAAGAGCGATGGCTTTGCGATAGTTGATGACGGCGCCGCGCAGATCGCCGGTGTTGACCTGAGAAAGCGCGAGGTGAGCGAACCAAGTGGACTGGTGGGAGTCGAGGGCGCAGGCTTTACGATACTCGGCGACGGCTTCGCGTTCCTGATCGTTGCGAGTGAGCGCAACGGCGAGATAGAAATGCGCGCGAGCGTCATCAGGATCCATCTGCAGAGCTTTGCGCCACTCTGCGATGGCTTCGGTGATTTGATTGGCCTGCATCAGGTCGTGGGCGGAGTTGGCAACGCGATAAAACTTGGTGGCCGCGGGATCGATGTTTTCCAGGCCGTCGGGCGGAACGTTCACAAATTCCGGGATATTGACGGCGCGATTGGCGGCGGTGGTGTTGTCGACAATGATGGCAGGAGAATCGTTGCCGTCGGCGTCGATGTGCGTAAGCATCAGGCGGGTGTAAGGCGATCGCGCTTTGGACGAGAAGGCAAGCCAGCGACCGTTGGGCGAAAAGGTGTGCCAGGAGTTCATGAGCGGCGTGTTGCAATTCATGAGGCGCGCAGTGCCGCCGGCAAACGGAACGATGTAGAGCTTGCTATCGGGGCGCATAAGCAAACCGTTGTGTGCCTGAACGAAGACGATCCAACGACCGTCGGGAGAAACTTTGGGAAAGCTGTTGCTCATGCCGTTGGCGGAAGCGCCGGTGACGGGCTCGGCCTTGCCGCCTTTGCCGTCGTTAAAAGGAATTCTGTAGAGGTCGTACTGAATTTGCGTTTCGTTGGGGTCGTTGGGGTACTCGGGCTTTTTCGCGCCGGGAGGATAAGGAGCGCGAGCTTCGGCATGGCTGAAGATCAGATACTTGCCGTCGGGCGACCAGAACGCACTGGTGTGAACGAAGTGGGGATCGTCGGCGCCGGGAAGAGGACGGAGCTTGGCGAGCTTGCGGTCGTACCAGGCGAGGATGCCGCGAGTGGGATAAAAAACTTGCGTGAAGCGGAAATCGTTGTAGTTGACGCTGAACAGACGATCGGAGAGCTCAGGCACAGAGCTGCCGGAATTTGCGTTTTGCGGAGTGGCCTTTGCAGCTCCGGGCGCGCCGATGGACGTGACTACATATTGGCCATCGGGCGAGATTTGCGACATGAACCCGAAGCGCTTGACGGCAGGTTCAGAACTGTTGGCGCCAAGATGCTCCTGAAAAGAACTCCAGCGGATGACATCCTGATTGCGGATGGTCATGTCTTTGGCGATGGGAACAAGGGCGTAAAGGCCCTTGTCGTTTTCCGGGCCATCGACGTCGAGGCCAAGGGTTTTGCCGTCGCGCGAAAAGGAATGGCAATTGGCGCAAGTGTAGAGGCCGGTCATCACTGTGCGGCTTTGCGGCTCTGCAATGTTGCGCAGGCGCCATTTAATGAGAGGAAGCGCGGAGGTGGGGAGCGGCTGGATGGAACCTTTCTCCGCGTGAGGCGAGGTCATGAGCGGGACATCGCGATAAAAAATGGGAGCGCCGACGGGATCGACGGAAGTGGAAATGGTGACGCTGCCTGCGGAGACGGGAGAGCCGGTATTGTCGCCTAGAGGAGTGGCAAAGCCGTTGATCGAGATTGTGGCGGGCGCTTTCACGGATGACTGTTTGATTTTCGTCCAGGTGGCAACGTCCGGAGTCCAGGTGCGCGTGGCGGCTTGCTCGGGAGTGAGTTGCGCGAGTTCGGCGCCGGTGCCGGTTTGCGGATCGATTTCGCCCATTTGCAAGTGTTCGCCAGGCGCGTCGATGCGGATCGATTCGGAGTGGTCGGCGAAGGACACTTGAACGACCCAGCGCTGCGCGGCGTCGCTGGAATCGCGCCAGAGGAAAGTGGGAGGAGTGATTTCGGGCGGGAAAATGGAGCCGCCGAGAGGATAGTCGATGGTGATTTTCGCAGATTGCCTGGAGGGAGAAGCTTGTCCGGCGCCGCGAGAATGCGAGAGTCCAGCGGCGGCCATCAAGAAAATCGAACAAGCGCCCACAGAGGCGGCAAGCAAGACGTTGGCGGAAGGTGACCTCATAGCCCTCCAGAGCGGCTAGAACAGAAAGTGACAAGTCCAATCGGAATGAAACTAATGATACAAAGAATTAATGCGCGGCAACAAACAACTTTAGGCGATTTTGTTGCGTGCGTGAGGGGCTGCAAGGGCAGGTGAAGTTTGAGTGAACGCGGGTCGACTGCGCCCTTCCCTCTCCCGGCGGGTCTCGGTATCCTTATCTATAGGCGTATATAGGCCAATGAATGCACTACTGCCAACTCGGCTGACGCGAATGCGCTGGACTTTTCTGTGCGCGCTGGGAATCGGCGCGGCCGCGGTGATGCTGACATTGCAGGGGACGGCGCAGGATGAGATGACCATCCGTTTTGTGCGTGACCCCGACCCTGCACCCGATTTTCAGATGAAGGATGTGGATGGGAAGCCGGTGACCTTGGCAGGGCTGCGCGGGAAAGTGGTGCTGCTAAATTTTTGGGCCACGTGGTGCGGACCGTGCCGCGAAGAAATCCCCAGCCTGATTGCCTTGCAGAAACAATATAAGGATAAGCTGCAAATTGTGGGAATGCTGACGGACGACGATGATGACGAAGCGCTGCACAAGGTGATCGAGGCAGAGGGCATCAATTATCCCGTGGTGCTGGCGACGCCGGAGATGCGCATGGAATACGGCGGGATTCCCGCACTGCCGACGCTCTTTGTGATTAATGCCGAGGGACGCGTGGTGCAGAAGCATGTGGGTCTGTACAATCCCGCGCTGTACGAGACAGAAGTGCGCGCGCTGCTGAATTTGCCGGTGGCGGCGAAAGTGGGAACGTTCGAAGATACGGGCGAGATTTTCTTGAAGCACGCGGACCGGGCCAGCATGCTGCCGGGCGTGAATATGATGAAGTTGACGACGGAACAGCGCACCGTGGCGCTGCACAAATTGAACGCGGAAACTTGCGATTGCGGGTGCAAGTACACGCTGGCGCAGTGCCGGATTTATGATCCGGCTTGCCGGCTGAGCCAGCAGAGGGCAGCGGAGATTGTGAAGGAAGCGAGCGCGGCGGCGCCGGCAACGAATGAGCCGCAGCCGGAAGTGACGCCGAAACAGTGACGAAAAGATATCAGGAAACAGCGATCAGGTATCAGGAGCCCAGAGTCGTCACGGCGGAAGCCCGGTCAGCGGTAAGCCGGTAACGTCGGAGCTCAGCTCCATTTCCCTAAAGAAAACGCAGGAAAAGGGAGACTTCTTACTTTGCGACTCCGTTCGGAATGACATGGAGTTTCGCGCAGCTTGTGGAGTCTCGCTCCCCGAACTCACTTCGGGAGGAGAGACATTACGGCGGTGGTCATGGCGGCTACGCCGGTGCGAATGGCGGGCTCGGGTAATGGGGCGAATTCGCTGGAATGAGGGCTAGGCAAGCGCGTTCCATTCTCGACAGCATCCTTATACTTCGCGGGATCGCTGGCTCCCAACCAAAACATCATGATGGGCGGATTCGGCGCTGTGAGCGCGAATAGGCTGAAATCTTCGCTGGCCATGATGGGTTTTCCCGCGACGACATTATCCTTTCCAAGCGATCTTTCCATGGCGGTGGCGACGCGCTTGGTGAGCGCCGGGTCGTTGATGGTGGCGGGAACACTATCCTTACTGATTTCGATGATGGGCTTGCGCTCGTCGGGAACACCAGCGGCTTGCGCGATGCCGTTGGTGATGCGGGTGATGGCGGCGAGAACTTTGGCGCGCATCTGCGGGGTCATTGTGCGCACGGTAAGCTGCAAGTGCGCATCGTCGGGAATGATGTTGTGCTTGGTTCCGGAATGAAAGGAGCCGACGGTGACGACGACGTGATCGAGAGGATCGGTTTCGCGGCTGACGATGGTTTGCAACATCATGACAATTTCCGAGGCGATGACGATGGGATCCTTGGTCGCTTGCGGCGCTGCGCCGTGGCCGCCGTAGCCGCGCACGGTGATGTCGACGGAATCCGCGCCGGCGAGAATGGGGCCGTCAACATATGCGACTTTGCCAGCGGGAACCCACGGCGTGTCGTGCAACGCCAGAACGTAATCGGGCTTGGGAAATTTGGCGAAGAGACCGGCGTGAAGCATGGCGGCGGCTCCGCCAACAGTTTCTTCGGCGGGTTGGCCGATGAGGACAACGGTGCCGCTCCATTGGGATTTGGATTCGGCGAGCATTTTGGCGGTGCCGAGGAAAACGGTCATGTGCAGATCGTGACCGCAAGCGTGCATGACGCCGACCTGGCTGCCATCGGCGCGCTTGACCTTCACTTTGCTGGCATAAGGCAGGCCCGTGTTTTCCGTGACGGGAAGCGCGTCCATGTCGGTGCGAACGTAAACGGTGGGGCCAGCGCCATTTTTCAGAACCGCAACGACGCCGTAGGCCTGAATGTCAGGCGAATCGTATTGGCCGAAATGGTCGGTAACTTCGTAGCCAAGCTTTTTGAGTTGAGCGGCGACGAGCGCTGAAGTTTCTTTTTCCTGTGTGGAAAGCTCGGGATTTTCGTGGAGATGCTTGTAGGTGCCGAGCCAATCCTGAATATTGCTATCGATCTTGTTGTTGAGATTGCTTTGCGCATTGGCGCGCGGCGGTGCGAAGGCGAGAACCAGGAACAGAGACAACTTTAGCGAGACCGACAGCGAGCAGTGCATGGCGCGCGGAATCATGGCAACCCCCGAGAAAGAGTGTACGAATCTTAGCAGATCGAAGGGCGAAGATTGCGGGCGCTATTTTTGCGGACGCGGCTGCGCTGATGGTTTCCGCTTGCCCTCGCGCAAGTGGCGCAATACACTCGCGCATCATCTCGAATTTCAGGAGGCTGTTCATGAATCGTCGAATAACGGTTTTGGCGGTGCTGCTGGGGCTGGCGGTGTTCGTCACGGTACACGGAGCATTTTCGCAAACGGATTCCACTTCGAAGCGGCGAGTGATCAATCTGCCAGACAAGCCGGTGCAGGCGCCGTTCAGCAACGCCATTCTTACGGGCGATACGCTGTACCTGGCAGGCAGCATTGGACTGGATCCCAAGACGGGGAAACCACCGGAAAAAGTCGAGGACGAAATCAAGCTGCTGCTGGACAGCTACAAGGCCACGCTGGCGCAGGCCAATATGACGATGGACGATTTGGTGTACGTGCAGATTTTCTGTTCGGACCTGGCGTACTACGACAAGTTTAATGCGGCGTACAAGACGTATTTTTCGAAGGAGTTTCCGGCGCGGGCGTTTATCGGAGCGGGATCGCTGTTGCGGGGCGGGCATTTTGAGATGCAGGCGATTGCGGTGCGACGCTAGGAAACTGGCGGAAGCATAAGGACTCGGGAGAGTTGACGGAGTTCCGCGCGGATAATATACTTAACATCGTTAAGGATGATCCGATTGGGCGTTAAAGAACGCAAAGCGCGGCAGAAGAAGTTTCTGCGCCAGGAAATCCTGGATGCGGCCGGCGAACTGTTCGTTAACGAGGGATACGAACAGGTGTCGATGCGACGCATCGCCGACCGGATCGAGTACTCACCAACCACGATTTACCTGTATTTCAAAGACAAGTCGGAACTTCTGGAGCAGGTTTGCCACGAAGCCTTTTCGCGGCTTTCGCTGCTGTTGAAGCGGATTCTGGAGCAGCCGGGCGATCCCGTGGAACACCTGAGGGAGGGCTTGATTGCCTACGTGCATTTCGGCATGGAGAATCCGCACCAGTACAGGGCGGCGTTTATGATGCCCAAGCCGGAGAACTTCGACAAACTCAAATACGATAAACCGGATTCACCGGGCATGCAGGCATTCGATTTTTTGCGGCGCAGCGTGCAAAGCTGCAAGGTATCGGGGAAGCTGAGAGTGGGTGATGTGGAGCTGGCGAGCCAAATGCTGTGGTGTGGGGTGCACGGGGTCACGGCGCTGCTGATTACGCACGAGGGCTTCCCGTGGGTTGGACGCGAGCAAGTGATTCATTCCGTTGTAGATACGTTAATTGCGGGGATGTCAGGGAAAACCAGATAACGGAGCAATATTTTTTTCACCCCAACTTAACAGCGTTATATAAACGATAGATGTTACTTCGTCGGCGGCTGTTTCGTAGTGCTATTGCGTGAGGAATGCATGGAAGTGTCGAAATGGGGCGGCGCGAAACGATCTATGGACGTAAGGGAATGAAGGGCCGAGTGGCCGCGTATAAGGGGGTAGGAGGCGGAGGAAGAAAATGCCCATATTTGAGCACGTCGTACATAATATCATGCAGACAAATGTCATTATGTGGTCACTTGCCAATAATCAGCTCCGTCGGATATACCGACAAGCTTATGATAATAAATGGGTTAAGAAGGTCATCATACCTCTTAGCTTTGGCCGGTGATTTGCATTTAGATGATGGCAGAGAGATTAAGGATATGCTTCGAATCACCACAGAGAACAAGCGCGGAAAGACTGTCTTGAGTGTGGAAGGGCGCTTGGCCGGACAGTGGGTTGCCGCGTTGGAGCAGTGCTGGCGCGAATTATACGCAGCGGCGCCACGGCAGAAATTCAGCGTCAACCTGTGCGGTGTGAGCTTCATCGACAACGCGGGAAAAGCACTGTTGAAAGAGATGCACCAGTGCGGCGGTGAATTGATTGCGGAAGGATGCCTGAACCAGGCGATTGTGAAAGAAATCGTGAGTTTGCAGGACGAAAAGAAGTCGCAGAACGGCGACGAACCGGCGCAGCGCAAAGGTTCTTCGATCATATTTTATGTGTTGTTCCTTAGCTTGATGTGCGGGCCGGCAGGGGTGCGCGCGCAGACCGCGGCCAATCCTGCGCTGCCGCCCAATGCGCCGACGGATGCGTTGCGGCTGACATTGGAGCAATCGGTGGCCCTGGCGTTGAAGCAGAACCCGACGCAACAGATCGCGGTGATCAATGCGGCGGAGAGTGTGCAGGACAAGAACGTCACGCGGGCGGATTTATTGCCGCAGGCGAATTTTCGAGCGTCGGAGTCGGTCAATCGCGTAAACGTAAAAGCGCAGTTTGGCGGGCTGCCACTTTTCCCGAACATACCGGGACACATCGGACCCTACGAGCTATTTTCGGCAGGTCCGAGTTTTGGCGCCTCGGTTTTCGATTTTTCATTGTGGAGGCGATACAAAGCATCGGTAAGCAACGTGGATGCGGCAAAGGCGCAAAGCTTGTCGACGCGGGAATCGGTGATCCTGCTGGTGGTCTCGCAATATATCGGAACGCTGCGCGCGGTCGCGAACGTAGAAGCGTCGCGGTCGCGGGTGGACCTGGCGCAAGCGTTGTATGACCAAGCCGCGGACCTGCAGAAAGAAGGAGTAGGAACCGGGATCGACACGCTGCGCGCGAACGTGGAACTGCAGAACGAAAAGCAGCGGCTGATTGAAGCAGAGAACGATCGCGACGCTTCGCTATTCGGGCTAAACAAACTTTTGAATCTGGATCCGCGGCAAAAAATCGAGCTGGCGGACTCGCTGAGCTTTTTCGAGACGCCGCAGCCGGAAGTGGACTCGAGCATCGATCAAGCGCTGTCGGCACGGCAGGAATGGAAGGCGCTGGAGGCGGACGAGAAAGTCGCCAAGTACGAAAAGCAGTCGGTGCAATACCAGCGGCTGCCTTCGGTGCGATTCGACGGCTATTGGGACTACTTCGGGACCACACCGTCAAACGGTATTCCGACTTACCAGTACACGGGCTCGCTGAATTTTCCGTTGATCACCGGCGGAAGGATTAAAGCGCAAGTAACGAAGGCGGACCTGGAAGTCCAGAAAGTGGAGCAGCAGAAAGCGGATCTGCGGAACCAGATTGCGTTGGATGTGAAGACATCGCTGCTGAATTTGAGGTCGGGGCGCAACGAAGTGCAGGTGGCGAATCTGGGCGTAAAGCTGGCGCAGGACGAAGTGGCGCAGGCGCGCGACCGTTTCAGCGCCGGCGTGGCCAATAACATTGAAGTGATTTCGGCGCAGGACTCGCTTTCGCGAGCAAACGACAACCAGATCCTGGCGCTGTACCGATTCAACCAGGCGCGCGCGGATTACGCGCGAGCGATCGGGCAAATGGAAAAGACCTATGCAAAGTGAAGCGAGGAAACGATGAGTGTGGAAATTGATGTTGGGTTGGAGAATGCGGCGAACGTAAAAGTGTCGCCGGCCGAACCACCCCAGCGGCCGGTGGCGTCGGAACCGATGCTGAGCCCGAAGGTGAAGCGCGGGTTGATCTTGGGCGGAATTGTGCTTGCCGTGGTGGCGATTGGACTGTTCCTGTATTTTCACAACCGTGAAACGACGGATGACGCGCAGATAGATGGGCACATCACGCCGGTGGCTTCGAAGATTTATGGGCGAATTGGGAAAGTGCTGGTAACGGACAACGAGGCCGTGAAGGCGGGGCAGTTGCTGGCACAGATTGATCCCGCGGATTATCAAGCGGCCGTCGATCAAGCCAAGGGAGCTTTGTCGCTGGCGGAAAGCGACGCGCGCGCCGCGGGCATCGACGTTCCGCGCACCAGCGAGAACGTGCGCAGCGGGCAATCTTCGGCGGGTGCGCAACTGGCCGTGGCACATGCTGATCTGGCACGCGCGCAGGCTTCGTATGAGGAAGCGCAGACAGCGGATTTGAGCGTGGCGGAAGCAAACGTAGCGCGCAGCAAAGCTAACGCGGAACTAGCGAAGGCGGACCTGGCGCGCTATACGCCGTTGATGGAGAAGGGCGAAATTTCCAAGCAGCAGTACGACGCAGCGAAGGCCAATTCGGATGCCTCGGGGAGCATGCTGGTGGCCGACGAGCAACGGCTGGCGCAAGCCAAGCGAAACGTGGAGATATCGCTGGCGCAGTTGAACGCGGCAAAGGCGCGGGTGGACGAAGCCGACGCGGGAGTGGCAAATGCGCAGGCGGACCAGAAGCGCGTGGGCATGCGCACGGCTGATGCGCAGGGAAAGATCGCGAAAGTGGAGCAGGCGCGCGCGGCGCTGGAAGCGGCGCAACTGAACTTGAGCTACTGCAATATCGTAGCGCCGGTGGATGGAGTGGCAACGCACAAATCAGTGGAGCCTGGGCAAATCGTGCAGCAGGGACAGGGTCTATTAGTGGTGGTGCCGCTGAATGACACGTGGGTGACGGCAAACTTCAAGGAAACGCAGTTGAAGAACATGAGGGCTGGGCAAAAGGCCGAAGTGAAAGTGGACACGTACGGAAAGACATTTCCGGGTCACGTGGACTCGATTGCCGGAGCGACAGGCGCGGTGCTGAGTTTGCTGCCGCCGGAAAACGCGACGGGAAATTACGTGAAAGTTGTGCAGCGCATCCCGGTGAAGATCGTGCTGGACCCGATTCCGCCGAGTGTGGCGATTCTTCGTCCGGGGATGAATGTGGACGCGACGGTAATCACGAAGTAAAGAAGCTGGGGAAGTAGCTGGACCGTAGCTGGGGGGCCATCTAAGAAATGCTGGAGAGAATCACATCGCGGCTGCGAATGCCGGATGGGTCGATCAATCCCTGGGTGATCGCGATAACGGTGACGTTGGCGACATTCATGGAAGTGCTGGACGGCTCCATTGCCAACGTGGCGCTGCCGCACATTGCCGGAAACCTGTCGGCAAGCGCGGACGAATCGACGTGGGTGCTGACGTCGTACCTGGTATCGAACGCGATCATTCTGCCGCTTTCCGGGTGGCTGTCGTCGCTGATTGGCCGGAAGCGTTTTTACATGAGTTGCGTGGTGATTTTCACGGTCAGTTCGTTTCTGTGCGGGTTCGCGCCAAGTTTGGGGATGCTGGTGTTCTTCCGCATTTTGCAAGGAATTGGCGGCGGCGGACTGCAACCCAGCGAACAGGCCATCTTGAACGATACGTTTCCGCTGGCGAAACGTGGCATGGCGTTTGCGGTGTACGGAATTGCCGTGGTGGTTGCGCCGACGATTGGGCCGTGGCTGGGCGGATTCATTACCGACAACTATTCATGGCGCTGGATTTTCTACATCAATGTGCCGGTTGGAGTGCTCTCGATCGTTCTGACGTACCTGCTGGTCAGCGACCCGCCGTACATGAAACGAATCAACATAAAGCAGGGCTTCCGCGTGGACTACGTCGGACTGGGTTTGATCACGCTGGGACTGGGAAGCCTGCAGATTATTTTGGATAAGGGGCAGCGCGAGGATTGGTTCGGTTCGGGATTGATCCGCACATTCTTCGTGCTCGCAGTGGTCGGGCTGGTGTCCGCGATTGTTTGGGAGCTGAAGGCGAAAGATCCCGTGGTGGACATTTCGATGTTGAAGAACCGGAATTTCGCGATTGCCACCACCGCGATGTTTTTCCTGGGTTTCGTTTTGTACGCCAGCACAGTGCTGATTCCGCAGATGCTGCAACAGCTGATGGGCTACCCGGCGGAACTGGCAGGGCTGGCGTTATCGCCCGGCGGCGCGCTGATCATGGTTTGCATGCCGATTGTGGGCTTTCTGGTGTCGCGAGTGGATACGCGATACCTGATTACGTTTGGCTGCACGATTTCCGCGGCGTCTCTGTTCGTGATGGCCGGCTGGAATCTGCAGCTGGATTTTAAGACCGCAGTGCTGGGACGCATGATGCAGGCGTTTGGCCTGGCGTTCCTGTTTATTCCCATCAATGTGGCGGCGTTCGCGTATGTGCCGCGCGACAAAACGAATATGGGCACGGGCATTATTAATCTGGCGCGAAACATCGGAGCGAGTGTGGGAATTGCGACGGTGACGACGATGTTGCAAAGACGGTCGCAAGTTCATGAGTCGCGTCTGGTGGAGCGGATTAATCCGATGAATCCGGCGTACCAGAATATGGTGAATGGAACGGCGGGAACGTTGATGGCGCACGGCGCGACCGCGACGCAGGCAACGTCTCAAGCGCACAGCATGATTTACGGGGTACTAGAGCGACAGGCAGTAATGCTGGCGTTTCTGGACAACTTCAAGATGCTGGGGGTGGTTTTTTTCGCGATTATCCCAATATTTTTCCTGTTGAAACGTCCAAAGATGAGTGGGGGCAGCGTACCAGTACACTGAGAAAAGTAAAATTCTTGTAACCAAGGGCCAGGTAGCGACTCTAGTGAAGTACCATGGGGGAAGATATGGCAACGCAAGCGATCACTACAACGCAGTTCAGCGAGCAGAAGCTGATCCGCGCCGGTCAGCGCGGTGATGCCCAGGCGATCGAAACACTCTTTCGCCGGTACCAGCGCCAGCTGTTCCAGACCGCGCTGCGCGTCCTGGGAAACGCCGAAGATGCCGAGGACGCTCTGCAAGACGGGTTGCTCTCCGCCTACCGCAACCTGAAGCGGTTTGAAGGCCGCTCGCAGTTTTCAACGTGGCTGACACGCATCGTGATCAACGCAGCGCTGATGAAGCGACGCAGCGCGAAGGCTCGTCCGGCCGTTTCGCTGGACGATACGCAACGCGAAGACGAATTGCCGGCCGCGGAACGGTTCGCGGATGATGGGCCGAATCCGGAGCAGGTGTATGCGGGGACGGAAATTCGCGAAATGATCAACGAGAATCTGGATGAACTTTCGCCGCTGCTACGCACCGCATTTGTACTGCGTGAAGTGCACGGCTACTCGACGGGCGAGGCTGCGAAGAAACTCGGCGTGACCGAAAATACGCTGAAGGCGCGGTTGTGGCGCGCGCGGCACCAGCTCGCCGAGCGGCTGGGCGGAAGACTGCGCCGGATGAAGGACGACATGTCGTCCAGCATGGGGAACGATGAGGCGTGCAGTTACTGCTAGGGACCCAACTCCGCTGGCCCTCAGGGGATAAAGCCCCGTCGTAGGGCAGATGGTTATGGCACGACTAAAGTCGTGCCCTCCCAAGAATGGAGAACCCCACACGCAAAACCGGCGTGTGGGGCACCGGATTTCAAATCAGCCCCGTTCCGATTCGACCCGGTTCCGATTCAAACCAGTTACGAATCAACAGCTAAGGCGGAGCGGGAGTAAGATGGAGATCCAGCTTCGCTCAGGCTGGTGTGTTCCAAGTCACTGAGAAGCGGAGCGACTGGGTCTAGTCTGGGAGGACGTGGAGGTATCTCCCCATGAAGCTCGGACTTAAAGTTCTTTTTCTGTTGGTGTTTTTGCGCGCCCTTGTGGTGCTGACGGCAGGTTCGCACCGAGGCGTGCTGGCGCAGTCCGCGACCGCGACTTCCGTGGTCATGCCGGTGGGCAAGCCAATCCAGATCAAGGCTCCGCTGGGACTGCCACCTGTTCCGATTCCGGCAGATAATCCGCCGACGGAGGAAACGATCGCGCTGGGACGGCGGCTGTATTACGACCCGCTGCTTTCGGTGGACAGCACAATTTCCTGCGCGTCGTGCCACGCTCCGCAATTTGCATTCGCCGACAAGCGGCCGTTGTCTATTGGAGTTGGTGGCCAGCTGGGGAAACGGCACGCACCGACGGTAATCAATTCCGCGTACAGCACGCTGCAATTCTGGGATGGGCGAGCCGCCAGCCTGGAAGAGCAAGCCAAGGGACCGATGGCGAATCCCGTGGAGATGGCGCATTCGCTGGATGGCGTAGTGAAACGGCTGCAGGCCGACACGAAGTATCCGGCACTTTTCAAGGATGCGTGGGGCACGGACCAAATCACAATTGATATGGTGGCGAAGTCGATCGCATCGTTCGAACGCACAGTGATTGCGGGCGATTCACCGTTCGACGAGTTCTACTATGGACACAACTCCAAAGCGCTTTCTTCGGAGGCGCAGAGTGGGTTGCGCGTTTTCATGAGCCCGAAAAAGGGCAATTGCGCGGTGTGCCACTCGATCGGCAAGGGTTCTTCGCTCTTCACGGACAACAAATTTCACAACCTCGGGATCGGAGCGGACACGCGCGGCGAGTTGAACGATCTGGGCCGGTACAACGAGACGAAGGTGGAAGCGGACAAGGGCTGTTTCAAGACGCCGAGCCTGCGCAACCTGGCAAATCGCGGGCCGTACATGCACGACGGCAGCTTCCCCACGGTGAAGGATACGCTGGCGCATTACATTGGCGGCGGCAACTGGAACGCGCATCTCGACAAGGAAATTCACTCGCTCGATATACTGACGTTTGATGAGCGCGACGACCTGTTGCAATTCCTCGATGCGCTGAATGGCAAACTGCCGGACAATATCGGGCCACCACCGGATATGCTGCCGGCACCCAAGAACCTGAGTGGCGAAGTAGGGTCATCCAAGAAGTAAGGGGCGCTCGACTGGCCGGCAAGTTCGATGTATAGGTCGCCGCTGCGCTGAGCGCAGTGGATAGCTGAACCTGGCGTACCCAAAAACCTGTCAAGCGTGCGCATGACCGAAAAAGTCGTTCGCTAACGGTGGGCGGCGCGGTAGAGGCCCAGGACTCGGAGATCGCTGGTGGCTTCTCGGACTTCCTGCAGGGCTTGCTGCAATTCTTCGAGGTGTTCGGATTCGACGTCGACGAAGAACTGATATTCGAAGGGCTTGCCGTGGATAGGGCGGCTTTCAATCTTCAGCAGATTCACACCGTGATTGGCAAAAGGTTCGAGAGAAGCGAGCAAAGCACCGGGCTGGTGAGCCAGGCGCATGGCGAGAGACATCTTGCGCGCGTCCGCAGCGCGATATTTTTTTGCTTCGGCAGGGGGCAGAAGCAGCACGAATCGCGTGAAATTCTCGGCATTGTCTTGAATGCCTTCGCGAAGAATGATTGCACCGTAATGACCCGCGGCGCGTAATCCCGCAATTGCGGCGGCGGATTTATCTCCACGAGCCATCATTTCGCGGACACTGCCGGCAGTGTCTTCGGCGGGAACCCGCTTCAACGCGGGATGGGTTTCGAAAAAATGTTCGCATTGCGCCAGCGCCATGGGGTGGGAGGCCACGGAGCGAAGCTGCTCGAAAGTGCCGCCGGGACACGCCATCAAGTGGTGCTCAATGGGAAGAATAGTCTCGCCGCAAATCTCGAGCGGGCTTTGGAGTAAAAGGTCGTAAACGCGGACGACGGAGCCGGCAAGAGTATTTTCCACGGGCAGGAGCAGAGCGTCCGCGGCAGCATCGGAAATGGCGCGAAAGGTGGCGTCGAATGTGGCGCGGGGAACGGTGCGTATTTCTTCACCCAACAGTTGCACCGCGGCGGCTTCGCTGAAGGCGCCCGGCTCGCCTTGAAATGCTACCCGCATGGTCTTGAAACTCAGCTCACCCATTTGCTCAGATCCACCGTCGGCAGACTCTCCTCGTGGCCGCGACTCCGGCTATAATTGCTATTCGGCCACAATTTTGGAGGCATTCATGATGACACAGAACCGACCAAAAACGGGCGACTACGCCGCGTTCTACGAAAAGTACATTGCGCTGGTTCCGGAGGGCGAGTTTCTGCAGATCCTGGAGACGCAGCTGCGGGATTGGCAGAAATTGCTGGGGAACCTGAACGAGGAGCAAGCGGATTTCCGTTACGAGCCCGGGAAGTGGTCCATCAAGGATGTGCTGGGGCACGTAAGCGACAGCGAACGCATTTTTGCGTACCGGTTGCTGCGCATTGCGCGTGGCGACCAGACGCCGATGGCGGGATTCGAGCAGGACGATTACGCGCGCGCGGCGAATTCTTCAGCGCGAAAACGGAGCGATCTGCTGGAGGAATTTACGGCGGTGAGACGAGCCACGATAGCGCTGGTGTCGTCGATGGATGATTCGGCGTGGGTTCGTCGCGGGGTTGCCAACCAGAGAGAAATATCGGCGACCGCACTGGCGTTCGTGATCGCGGGGCATGACCGTCATCACCGGCAGGTTTTGGAGCAACGCTACCTTCCGGCATTGCCGCGAAGCTAACGGCTCGCGACCGCGTGCGCCGCCTTTTCTGGAGGTTCAACAGTCACGGTGTTGGTAGTCGCCGACTCCTGGAGTTTCGGCGGTTCATCCCGGGTTTCCTCGTCGTCGGTTTCAGCTAGCGCGCGACTGACTCCCGAGCGAACCATGTACAAGAAGAGAAAGGTAGCCATAGCTAGCAGCAGACCGGAAACGATAACCGCGGTTTCTCCGGTTTCCAGCGGCCACCACAAGGCTTTGAGCAAAAGATAGCCTCCACATAAAAGCAGCGCGGTTTCTGTGAAGACACCAAGTCCGAGAAACGTTCGCAGCACGCTTGCGCGCACCACCAGCGGGACTTCATGTCGAGCTGACATTCTGATTGCTCGCATACAAGCTAGTCCAAGTCTCGATGATCTTCAGTTTCCGGTAAGTCTGCGCCACGCAGAAAATCCAAGTAGGAAAATACCGGTTGCCTTTGAGATTTTTGCAAGGGGCTACCACAAACACAGACCGGTGCCGCCGCTTCCGCCTCGCTGAGAGTAACGGAACGCATTGCACTCACAATTATTTGCGCCTTCGAAGTGGTGGCGGGGATAGCAGTACTGGACACGCCTCGCAATGGCATGACGAACGAGGAGAGCAGTGGCGCTCGTTGCTTGCTTGGTCTAGCCGCTGCTACAATTTCTGTTTGCCGGGTGAGCTATGACTTCCGTATAGCATTGCATATTCGTGCCCGGCATCCCGTCGTTCAATACCCGCCGTGGGCTGTGCGTTCCAGTGGTCCGGCGGCATCCGGCCTGGGATCTTCAAGCGGAGTTTGGCCTCGGCTCGAGGGAAAGGGAGAGTACGCGTGGCAAAATATGACGTAGCAATCATTGGCAGCGGTCCAGGTGGATACGTGGCCGCGATTCGCGCAGGGGAATTGGGGCTGAAAACGGTGGTGGTGGAGAAAGACCCGTTCCTGGGTGGCACCTGCCTGCACGTGGGGTGCATCCCCACCAAGGTTTTGCTGCACCACGCCGATGTTTACGACCACTTCAAAAATGGAGCGGAGCTGGGCTTCGAGGTAACGGGGCTGAAAATCAACTGGGCCAATATCCTGGCGCGCAAGAACAAGATCGTAACCAAGCACGCCAAGGGCATCGAGTTCCTTTTCAAGAAAAACAAAGTGGAATGGGTGCGGGGCTGGGGAAAATACGACGGCCCGGGTCGGGTTGCTGTCGAGAAAGATGGCAAGCGCTCGATCATCGAGGCTGGCGCCATTTTGATGGTCAGCGGATCGGAAGCGAAATCGCTTCCGGGAATCGAGCCAGACCACAAACAGATTCTGACCAACCGATCGATCATTGAGCTACCGGAAATACCGAAGACGCTGATCGTGATTGGCGCGGGCGCAGTGGGCGTGGAATTTGCGTCGATTTACAATTCGTTTGGAACGCAGGTGACGATTCTGGAAGCGTTGCCACGTGTGGTGCCGGTGGAAGATGAAGAAATTTCGGCGGAGCTGGAGAAGACGTACAAGAAAAAGGGCATCAACGTCCAGACCGGGTGCAGCGTCGAGAGCGTGAAGAAAGACGCGAAGGGCGTGACGGTTTCGTTCAAGGACAAGGATGGCAAGGCGCAGACGCTTCAGGGAGAGAAGCTGCTGCTGGCGGTGGGACGCAAACCCATGACGGACAATTGCGGGCTGGAGAAATCGAAGGCCAAGCTGGAGCGCGGGTTCGTTCAGGTGAATCAATACATGGAGACGGCAGAGCCGGGGCTGTATGCCGTAGGCGATATCGTGGCGGGACTGCCGCAACTGGCGCACGCGGCGATGATGGAAGGAATCGTGGCGGTGACGCACATTGCGGGCAAACCAACGCAGCCGATCCTGAAAACGCGAGTCCCCAACGCGACGTATTGCGAACCGCAGATCGGGTCGATCGGGTTGACGGAAAAGCAGGCGCGCGACGCTGGGTACAAAGTGAAGACCGGGAAATTTCCGTTTGTGGGCAACAGCAAAGCCACCATCCTGGGGAATCATGGCGGATTCATCAAAGTGGTGAGCGATGAAACGTATGGCGAAGTGCTGGGGATCCACATCATCGGGCCGTTCGCCACGGAAATTTTGTCGGAAGCGACGACGGTGTTGCAGCTGGAAGGCACGATCGACGACATGATGCACATGATGCACGCGCATCCCACGGTGTGGGAAGGATTGGGTGACGCGTTTGCGTCGGTGCGCGGTTTGCAGATTAATGTGTGAGAAAAGTTTTCAGTTCTCAGTGGTAAGTTCTAAGTAAAGAAAGAGCGGCCGCTGGGCATTGATTTACTTAGAAATGAAAACTTTCAACTTAAAACTTGTTCCCTCATGAATGCTTGTCTCATCGTCGATCTTGGGCTGATTTCTTACACCGACGGTTATGCCTTGCAACAGCGGGTGGTAGCGGCGCGCAAGACCGGCGCGATCGAGGATGTGCTGCTGCTGTGCGAGCATCCTCACGTAATTACACTGGGACGCAACGGGAAGCGTGAGAACCTGCTGGCCTCTGAGCATGTGCTGCGGCAGAAGGGCGTGGAGTTTCACGCGAGCAACCGCGGCGGCGACATTACTTATCACGGACCCGGGCAAATCGTCGGGTATCCAATCCTGAATCTGGCAAGCATGAAGACGGATGTGCATTGGTACGTGCGTACGCTGGAAGAAGCAATGATCCGAGCAAGCGCTGATTTCGGCGTGACGGCGTTTTGCATTCCCGGCAAGACGGGCATCTGGGTCAAAACTGAGAGCAAAGACGGCGTCAGCGAAGAAAAACTTGCGGCCATCGGAGTCCACATCAGCCGCTGGGTGACTTCGCACGGGTTTGCGTACAATGTGGCGACTGATCTTCGCTACTTCGACCTGATTGTTCCGTGCGGCATTTCGGATCGCAAAGCGACCTCGCTGGAAAAGCTGCTTTCGCGCAACGTGTCGCTCTCCGAAGTTAAACCCCACCTCATAAACCACATGGCCGAACTGTTTTCTCTGTCGCCGCGACTCGCGTCCCGTGAAGAGTTGCTGGCTCACCTCGCTCGGTCGGAAGCATCGCCATTACCTGCAACTGAAGCGGGTGCCGTCGAAAAAGCCTGAAACGATTCTCCTCTCCCGGTCACTACTTCACATACCTCGGTCGGACTTGCCGGTCACTCTTCTGCTCAGGAGGGATGCTATGAATTGGAAATTGCCAGACGCCAGTTTCTTGCCACCGCGGGAACGGCAGCCGCAGCCACGCTGGTAGGGGAATGCGTGTTTCCGTTGAAATCGACGCTCGCCGCCACACCGCTGGTTCGTCGCGATGTAGGCAATATGAACGCCGACGATCCTGTGCTGATCGCGTACCGCAAAGCGATCAAAGCGATGCAGGCGCTCCCGAACAACAATCCCCTGAGCTGGGCGTATCAGGGGGCTATCCACTGGACCACGCTGCCGGGGCCGCTCCTCACTTCCTGGGATAATTGCGAGCACGGGACGGACTTCTTCTGGTCGTGGCATCGCATGTACCTGTATTGGTTCGAGCGCATCATTCGCAAATTTTCAGGTGAGCCGTGCTGGGCGCTACCGTACTGGAATTGGGCGCCGGGCACCGAACTGCAACTTCCCGCGCCATTTCGAGACACGACGAGCGAGCTTTACACCGTGAATCGCGATCCCTCGATGAACAGCGGCGCTGCTTCGCTGCCGCCGGGGGCTGTGGATCTAAGCTCCACGTTCACAAGCACGAATTTCCTGACGGCGAACAACATTGTTCAGGGGCCGCACGGAAACGTGCACGTGCTGGTTGGTGGGTGGATGAGTTCGGTGCCGACCGCAGCGCAAGATCCGATTTTCTATTTGCACCACTCCAACGTCGACCGGCTCTGGAATTTGTGGCTGGCGCAAGGGCCAGGACGCACGGACCCGCTGCTGGACGCGGCGTGGAAGAGCAAAACTTATGTTTTCTTCGACGAACACGGCCATCAGGTGAAGATGAGCGCTTGCGAAATCCTGCGCGCGGCACTGCAGCTAAACTATGTATACGAATGCGAGCCTGCCGAGGTGAACGAGTATTGCTTTCGCCGATTCCCCATCTGGTTTTACACTCGCGAAGTGTTGTTTCGGCTGCCGATTCCTCCCGTGGAGCTGAATTCCGAGACGACTTCCTTCCCGATCGAACTAAAAGAAATCCGCGAACGACTGAGCTCGTTTGTTGAGAACAGCAAAGAGACTGTGTTTCTTGAGCTAGACGAGGTGGAAGCCGAAAAAGCGCCCGGCATTATCTGGGAAGTCTACTTCGGCTTGCCTTCCGGCACTGCTGCGGATGCTAAGGGACCGTTTTTTGTTGGCACTGTGTCTTTGTTCGGTTCCGGGATCCGGAGCGAAGCACATCACGAGTTCAAAGCGGCGCAATTCCTGTTTCCACTGAATCGCGCATTGAAAGCAGCGCTGAAGGAAAATGGCGAGCGCTTGTCGGTTACGTTTGTCCCGACAGGCGTGGTTGTCGAAGGCAAGCCTACTCGTCCAAGAGCACTGTCTCCGGTGCGGATCGGTAAGGCTAGCTTGGTGGTGGAACGACAGTCGGAACAAAAAGAGCAAGAGGAGAAATAGGAATAAGAACGCGTTTTTCCTCGGCGTGTTGCGAAAAGCAGGTCTTCGCTTCGCTCGGGATGACAGTTGTGTTTTTGTGCTGGATGTAAGGCCGAGTTGCAGGACAACTCAGGACTCCGGACAACTGCAACAACCACACTCGCGGCACGACCGAATCGTGCACTCTCGAATAACACCCCGGTCACACAGACGCTACTGGGAACTCGGAACTGGCATGAAAGCCAGCGCTACATTTTTAGACTCATCACAGGAGTGGCGCGAACGAGGTTTTGGTTGACAAAGCAAGGGTGTCGGCGGATAGTAAACCGTATGGTTAAGTATTCGGACGCTCTGGATTCCACCTTTGGCGCGCTGGCCGATCCCACGCGGCGCGCGATTCTGGCTACCCTAATGCTCGGCCAAGCCTCCATCACGGAACTGGCGAAGCCGCACCGCATGTCGCTGCCTGCGGTGATGAAGCATGTGCAGGTGCTGGAAGAGGCCGGGCTGGTTTCGCAGAAAAAGATTGGGCGGACGCGCCGATGCCAACTTGCAGCGCATCCATTAAAAGAAGCGGAACAGTGGCTGTCGCAATACCGCGCTTTTTGGGAAGGAACCTTCGACGCACTCGAACGTTTTCTGAGCCAAGAGGAAAATAGGGAGGACAAACAATGGCAACGCCGCAATCGCAACCGCAAAACTCGCTGGAGCTAAGACGCACACTCGCCGCGCCGAGAGAGAGAGTGTTCCGCGCGTGGACCGACGCGAAGCAATTCGCGTTGTGGTTCCACCCAACCAACGACCACACCACCATCATTTCGCAACTGGATTTGAAGGTGGGAGGGAAATACAGCCTGGAGATGCACCATAAGGGCGGGGACGTACACAAGCTGAGCGGGACGTACCAGCAAGTGAAGCCACCTGAGAAACTGGTGTTCACATGGCGATGGGCGACGGATCCTCCGGGGCAGGAATCAGTGGTCAGTCTGGAATTTCATGATCTGGGGAACGAAACCGAGATTTTGCTGAAGCACGGACAATTCCCGAGCTCGGAGTCGCGGGAAAAGCACATGCAGGGTTGGATGGGGTGCTTCGAGCAGTTTCAGAATTACCTGGCGCGGGCTTAAACGGCGGTAGCACGGGTAGTTTGAGGATGTAGCCGAGGTTGAGATCCTTCACCCGCAAACGCCGCGGGTTCAGGATGACATGTCGGCGACCGGCGGAATTTTCTGGCAGTGAGCCTAGCAACGGTGTCGTGCATCACGCGACGAGGAGGACGAATGGCGATTGTTGATGCAATTGTGATGGAGATGGAGCAGGAAGCGAAGACCACGCGGCGGGTATTGGAGAGGATTCCAGATGACAAGCTGGGCTGGAAGCCGCACGCAAAGTCGATGACCCTGGGCCAACTGGCGATGCATATTGCCGGTGGTCAGAGACAAATCGCCAAGATGGCCAACGAGGACGTGTGGGAGGTTGGAAGCTTCACCGTGCCGGAGGCGAAGAATCGCAAGGAGCTTTTGGAAACTCTGGACGAGGGTACGAGCAGCGCGAAACATGCACTGCAGAAGATGGACGATGCGAAGCTGATGGCGATATGGACGTTGACGAAGAACGGCAAGGCGATCATGGCGGTGCCGAGGATCGGGTTTATCCGCTCCGTGATGATGAATCATTTCTATCATCATCGCGGACAGCTCTCCGTGTATTTGCGGATGCTGGATGTGCCAGTGCCGTCGATCTACGGGCCCAGTGCGGATGAAAACCCGTTTGGGTGATAAGGCTAAAGCTTCGCCGATACGACGGGCGGATCGCTTTTTGGCGAGAATCGAAGAGAGACTCCTCACTCCGCAGACGCCGTTCGGAATGACAAAATACGAGGTGGAGTCGAGGTGTGACGCGGTGGTTTAGGCGGGGCCTATCGGTTTCCGACCCTTTCGTTGGTCGGTGCCTCACTATCCCCGCCATGCTTCCGTTTCCACACCCCGCTCATCGAACCGGACGTGCGGAATAACCGCATCCGGCTCTCGGAGAAAGTTTCACGATATCGCCCACGGAAGACTGCTGGTCCGTTTGGTGAGACGGATTAAGCCCAGGCCATCGTGGAGAACGGCGTCATCGAGGCCTGCTCAGCGTTTACCCTTGTTACGGCCTATAGATTTGCCAAGTCGCCTTCGCGACCTTCTACACCGAAGGCTTCAGTAGCTTCGTTGCCTCCGCTACTGCTTCGATTGCTACCGGGTGGAACGAACCAGCTCCCGGGCGGGACTCTCACCCGCTGTGGATCAGCACCTTTTCACGGCGCACTGAGAAATGCAAGTTAGCGAGGGCCGTGGCCCGCAACGGACGGTGAGGACACGAGGCCGGAAGATGGAGCGGAACTGTTTTCGGTGACGAGCTTCTGCCTTGCGTGAGGCGTGCCTTGCAGGCCACTGAGATAAGCGGCAATGCCGCGGTACAGGCCTTCCGCGACACGCCGGCGTTGGCCGCTCTCGAGCAACAAGCTCTCGTCGCTGGCGTTGCTGACGAAGGAAATCTCTGAAAGTACCGCAGGCATGTTAGCCCCGGTCAAAACGACAAAGGGGGCCTGCTTCACGCCGCGATTTGTCTCACGCCCGCTGACAAGCTGAAGCCGCTGCGAGAGGGTGTTCTGGATATCGACGGCGAGCAACTTCGACTCCGCGATTTTTTCGTTGCGGGTAATTTTTGCGACCAAATCGGAGAGGTCGTGGAGCGAAGACTGCGCGGATGCGTTCTCGCGCGTGGCGAGTTCCCTGGACTGCGGCGAAGTGGCCAGGCTCAAATAGTAGGTTTCGACGCCGCGCGCCTCGCGAAAATCGCTGGAATTGGCGTGAATCGAGATGAAGAGATCGGCGTTGGCGGCATTGGCGATGGAGGTGCGGTCCTCCAGCGAAACGTGGCGGTCGTCCTTGCGTGTGTAGATCACTTCGGCGCCAGCAATATTTTCTTCGATGAGCTGGCCGAGGCGCAGCGCGACATCGAGACAAAGATCCTTTTCCAGCAGGCCTTGCGGACCCTTGGTGCCGGTGTCGTATCCGCCGTGTCCTGGATCGATGGCGATGCGGCTAATCTTCAAGCCCAACTCGCGGGAAAGAAAAGGCTGCGCAGCGTGAGCGGCGGGTGGCAGAGAGGACGAAGCAGGCGGCGCGCTTTGAGTTGCGGCAGTGGAGGCAAGAGACGGATTCGCCGCAACGGACCTTTGGGAATGGACGTCGATCACCAGGCGATAAGGATCGGGCATCAACTGCGCGGAATATTCTTTGGCGCCATCGGCATCGAGAACCAGACGAACTACGTCGTCGCTGTATTGCGAGGCGCGCACGCCCTTTAGCAGGCCATTGGAATCAGGAACGGTTTTCAGGCCGACAGAGGGCCGCAGTTGCGCTTTGTGGAGATCGAAATAGATGCGGTCGGGGGAAGCAATGCGAGCGGAGTCGAACTGCACGGGATTGTCGAGCAGGACGACGATGTGAGCGTCGGTCTGCGAGTTGGAAGCCTCGATGGCGGTTACGTTGGGCACTCCGTGAACGCCGGAACCTGAGTCCGCGGTATAACGATTGTCCGCCGATTGCAGAACGCCCTGCGCTTGGCGGCCGTCATTTCCTTGTTCATGTTGCGCCGGGCTTTTTGTTGCTGTCACCTGATTGCGCACCCGCTGTTTCATTTCCCGCAACATGTTGTGAGGGAGCGTGAGTCCCGCAGACAACAGAATGGCGAGGAGCGCGCAAACCCAAAGAGCCCAGGCAGGCAAGCCAAATTGCGCGCGAGACTTACTGTAAGTGAGCTCGGGCGTGGCGGAACCCGCAGCGGCACTAGCGACTTTTGCGTCGAGGTTTGCTGTGGACGCTGGAGGTAATGCCAGCGTTGGCGGGCCGATTTGATTCACAGCCGGTGTGATTGTGGGAACCGGCGCAGAGGCAGCGGCGGGCACGAAATTCAGATTGCGCTGAGCCTTTTCCACGATGTCCGCAGAAATCGTTGGGCAGCCCCTGGCATATCCCTCCAACAAAGAGCGGAAACAAAGTTTGTTGATGATTCGCGGAACGCCACGGCTTTCCGAGGCGATGAGCGCGACGGCTTCAGGATCGAATAGCGGATCGCCGCAGCGGCCCGCCACTCTCAGACGGTGGCTGATGTAACCCGCGGTTTCTTCGGGCGACAACGGTTCCAGATATTTCACGAGCGTGATGCGCTGCAGAAGTTGCTCCAGATGCGGCTGGGCAAGTTTATCCGCGAGCTGCGGCTGTCCCGCCAGAACGATTTGCAGCAGCTTGGTGTTGATGGTCTCGAAGTTGGAAAGCAGGCGAATAGTTTCCAGCACGGAGTCGTCGAGATTTTGCGCTTCATCGACGATCAGCACAAATCGCCTGCCCGCCAGCATTTCCGCGAACAACATTTCATTCAACTTGCCATGCATGGCGACGAGCCCCATGCCGGATGTGTCGACGCCCAAATCCGTGAGAAGGTACTCAAAAAATTCCCGTGAGTTGCATTGCGTCTGGAAGAGGAACGCGGCGCGTGCGGTGTCGCGAAGTCCCTCAAGCACTTGATAGAGGAGAGTGGTTTTGCCCAGGCCGGGTTCCGCAACGAGCGCCAGAAACCCATGGTCGCCCTGAATTGCTTCGGTAAGGGAGTCGAGCGCCTCGCAGTGGGTGCGGCTGGGATAAAGATAGGCAGGATCGGGTGTGACGCCGAAGGGCTGTTCGCGCAAATGATAGAAATCCAGAAACATCAGCGTAACCTCCGATCCTCAACGGACCTCAACGGAGCCGGCAAATAGTCCTACTCGTGCCGCCGAGTCGACGCAACGGTGCAACGAAAAATCACAGAACGACTGCGTCCGGAGGTTAGCGCTCGGTCAGCGAGGGCGGGTAGCAACTGCGCAGCCAAGCCGGAATTTTCGTTCGGGCATGCAGGCCGATGGATACTGTACTTCTGACGGCACCGGGATGCAATTCCATTGAACCATCATACATAGTCGGTACCAAGCGGGATTTGCTATGCTACGGCGCGTGAAGGTGCCATTTTTAATCGATACGGATACAGCTTCCGACGACGCCGTTGCGCTGATTATGGCGCTGCGATCGCCGCAAGTTGAAGTCCTGGCGATAACGACCGTCGCGGGTAACGTGGATGTTCATCAAGCGAGCCGCAACGCGCTTTATACCGCGCAGCTATGCGATTCGCGGGTGCCGGTGTACATGGGCGCAGAGAAACCGTTGAAGCGCGCACATGTGGGAGCAGAGTGGTTTCACGGGCGCGATGGGCTGGGCGATCACGGTTACGCGCCACCGAAACGCAAGGTAGAAAAACAGAACGCTGTCGACGCGATCATCGAGACAATTGAATCGCATCCCGGACTGGTGATGGTGACGCTGGGGCCGCTTACGAATATCGCGCTGGCAATGCAGAAGAAGCCGGGCATCGCCGCAAAAGTGAGCCGCTGCGCGGTGATGGGAGGCGCGCCGTGCTGCGAGGGCAACGTGACGCCCGCAGCCGAATACAACGTCTGGTGCGATCCGGAAGCGGCGCGGATCGTGATACGAAGCGGCTTGCCGATTGAACTGATTGGCTGGCACCTGTGCCGAGGGGAAGCGCTGCTGAATGCGTCGGACATCCAGGAAGTTCTGGACTTAGGGACACCGGTGGCGGAGTTTGCGATTGAATGCAACAGCGTGGCGCAAGAAGCGACCTTGAAGCAAACCGGGGAGCATGGGATAAGCCTGCCGGATCCGGTGGCGATGGCGGTGGCGATCGATCCGTCGATCGTGACATCGGAATCGGCGCACTTCGTGGAAGTGGAAACACAAAGCGAACTGACGCGCGGGATGACCGTGGTTGACCGCTTGAACGTGGCCGAGGATGAACGCAACCGCGACGTTTGGGCACAGAGCATCAAAGGCGGGCACAAAGCAAATATCATTTGGACGATCGACAATGTGCGCTGGAAGCACATCCTGTTCGCAACACTGGAGTAGCGGCGGCCGCAACGGAGTGGGACAAGGCTCCGTAAGCATGGACGATTTCCCCGAGTTCATGAAACGCGCGGTAAACAGGATCGCCAAGTCCAATCAAGCGACTCCCGGCGTGGAAGGTTACGTCTTCGACGGAGCCGATGGAAGCCAAATGGCGTTTTGGACTTGCAGTGAGACGGCAGTATCCGCGGCGCATTCCCATGAATACGACGAATACATGATGGTCGTGCAAGGCCAGTACACCTTGATCATCGACGGATCGCGGATTCCGCTGACGGCCGGTGAAGAATACTTCATCCCGCGAGGCGTGCTACACAGCGGCGAGGTGCTGGCCGGGACGAGGACGATCCACGCGTTTGGCGGACAGAGGGCGAAGCGGACTCGGGAGTTCTAAACAGCACGAGCCAAGGGACTTGCCACAGTAGCGGCGCCTTAGTGACCAATGACACTTCAACATCGTCCATTGAACGGATGGGTGTACCCAACCGCGTCTGGCCTCCGCATTCTGTTTAAGGATCCCGTACTTTGGGGAACCTACGGCGGCTGCGGCTCGTAAGTTATTAGAGAGGTGTGTTCCCATGCGAAACCTGCTGGGCAATCTTCGCTATGCGCTGCGACAGTTCCGGATGTCGCCCGTTTTTACGGCTGCCGCGATACTGACGCTGGCTTTGGGCATCGGCGGGACTACGGCGATCTTTACATTGATCCACGCGGTGATGCTGCGTTCCTTGCCCGTCACCGATCCCAGCACGTTGTACCGGGTTGGCGACGGCGACGATTGCTGCGTCGAGGGAGGCCCGCAAGATCAATGGGGCATGGTTTCGTACCCGCTGTACGAGCGGCTGAAGACCCAAATGCCGGAATTCGCGGACGTGACCGCGTTCCAGGCGGGACGCGGACAGATGAGCGTGCGGCGACAGGGCGCGGAAACGATTGCCAGGCCACTGCGCTCGGAATATGTCACTGGCACGTATTTCTCGACGCTGGGTGTGCAGGCTTTTGGCGGCCGAGTATTTACGCCGGATGACGACAGGGCCGGGGCGCCGCCAGTCGCAGTGCTGAGCCACCGTGTGTGGCAAACCGCGTATGGCGGCGACCCATCGGTAGTGGGTTCAACTTTCATTGTGGAGGGACATCCGCTGACCGTGATTGGCGTGGCGCCGGCGGGATTTTTCGGCGAAACGCTGGAGAGCGACCCGCCGGATATCTGGGTGCCAGTGCAGCAGGAGCCCATGATCGACGCGGAAGGCAGCTTGCTGCACCAGTCGATTACCGCGTGGCTTCGCGTGATCGGGCGGCTGCGGACGGGAGCGACGACGGAGGGAATGGCTCCGCGCCTGACGGGAATTCTGCGGCAATGGATGCAGAACGATTCCGGATACCCCGCCAACTGGATGGCGGACATCGTGAAATTGCTGCCGAAGCAAAACCTGGCGGTTGTGCCGGCCGGAGCGGGCGTGGCGGTGATGAAGCAAGAATACGGGCGAAGCCTGCAAATCCTGCTGTCGGTGTGCGGTTTGGTGCTGCTGATTGCTTGTTCGAATGTGGCGAACCTGTTGCTGGCTCGCGGGGTAGCGCGCCGAGGACAGACGGCGGTGCGGATGGCGGTAGGCGCCACGTCGGGCCAAATCATTGCGCAGGCGTTGACGGAGAGCATCTTGCTGGCGATCGGCGGCTGCATTGTTGGGTTGGTAGTGGCGATCGGAGCGGCGCGGTTGCTGCTGACACTTGCCTTCCACAGCGCGCATTTCCTGCCGATCAGCGCCACACCATCGCTGACGGTATTACTGTTTGCGTTCGCATTGGCGCTGCTGACAGGAATCATCTTCGGAGCGGCGCCTGCGTGGCTCGCCACTCGCACCAATCCGGCGGAAGCTCTACGCGGGTCGGGCCGAGGCACGAAGGATCGGTCCTCATTCGCGCGCAAAGCACTGCTGGTAGTGCAAGCTACCTTATCTGTTGTGCTGGTGGCGGGTTCGACGATGCTGGCACGGAGCCTGAACAAGCTGGAACATCAGGACTTCGGCTATCAGGTGCAGGGCCGCGTGGTGGTGGACATCAACAATCCGCCTGCCACTTACACACTGCCGCAGTTGGCGGCGCTATACCGCCAATTGGAAGATCAACTCACCCGCTTGCCGGGCGTGCGAGGCGCCGGCATGGCGCTTTACAACCCGCTCACCAACAACTGGGGAGAACTGGTCATGGTGGCCGGCCATCCGCCGGGAAAGATGGGAGAAGAGTCGGGGGCGTCGTGGGATCGCGTATCAGCGAACTACTTGCAGAATTTTGGGATGCCGATTCTGCGCGGACGATACTTCACGGCGGCGGACAATGAGACGACCGCGCCGGTGGCGATCGTCAACGAAGCGTTTGTGAAGCGATTTTTCAAAAGCGACGAAGATCCGATCGAGCAGCACTTCGGCATCGACATGCCGGAAAATGCCGGCACATATCGAATCGTTGGCATTGTACGCGACGCGAAATTCGCGGGCTGGGGACTGGACCGGCCAGCGCGGCCGATGTTCTACGTGCCGCTGGCGCAGGGTGTGGAATACAAAGACAGCCTGATGAAGATGATCGATTTGCGTTCGCACTTCATCGGCGGAATAACGCTGGTGACGAATCTTCCGCCGGGACAGTTGGAGCCGCAGATTACGCGGTTGCTGGCGGACGTAGATCCCAACCTGACGATCAACAGTATTCGCACCATGCAGCAGCAGGTGGATTTGTCGTTCGATCAGGAGCGCGCGGTGGCAAGCTTGGCCGGTTTGTTCGGAATTGTGGCGCTGGTGCTGGCCGCGGTTGGATTGTACGGGGTTACGGCCTATACCGTTGCGCAGCGAACCAACGAGATTGGAATCCGCATGGCGCTTGGCGCGGACCGCACGAAAGTAATGCGACTAGTGTTGAGCGGGGCGTTCAGTCGCGTGTTGCTGGGACTGCTGATCGGATTGCCGTTGGCGGTGGGCGCGGGGAAATTGATCTCCGCGCAACTATATGGCGTCGCTTGGTGGGATCCACTGGCGCTGACGGTGGCGGCAGGAGCGCTGGCGATCTGCTCATTTTTTGCGGCAATCATTCCGGCGAACCGCGCGGCTTCGATCGCACCAATGCATGCGCTGAGAATCGAGTAGCGCGCCGCTGCTCGAAAGCACGCTGACCCTCAGACGTGCGTTCGACGTCTGAGAAAATATCTCCCGATCGCTGATCGCAGTGTTGCGGACGAATTCGTTTGCCTCGTGGCGGCGAAGCTGCAATAACTTATGTCGTGTGCGCCGGTTGGATAGGCGGGAGCAGAACAATGAGCAATCGACTGAGCGGCAAGGTTGTGATCGTTACGGGAGCAGCGCAGGGTATCGGGTTCGGATGCGCGAGCCTGATCGCGTCGGAAGGCGCGGCGGTGGTGCTGGGAGATGTACAGGAGGAAAAAGGAAAGCAGGCGGCCACGCAAATCCGGAATGGCGGCGGGAAGGCGGAATTCTGCAAAGCGGACGTGAAGAATGAACTGGAGTGCGCGGGGCTGGTGAAGAAGACGGTGGGAAGTTTTGGAAGAGTGGACGGGCTAGTGAACAATGCGGGTTGGTTTCCCCGAGGCACGCTGCAGGAGACGACCACGGAGTTGTGGGAAGAGGTGCTGCAAATCAATTTGCGAGGCTCGTTCTATTGCTGCAAAAGCGCCGTGCCGGTAATGCGAGAGCATGGCGGGGGAAGCATCGTGAATATGGGATCGATCTGCGGGATTCAGGCGTTGCCGAATCTTGTGGCATATGGAGCGGCCAAAGGTGGCCTGTTATCGCTGACGCGATCCTTGGCCGGCGCACTCGCGGAACATCGCATCCGGGTGAACTATGTGATTCCTGGCTGGGTGCTCACGGAGGGAGAAGTGGCGCTGCACAAGGCGCAAGGCCGGCAGGAAGAGACGCTGAGGAAAGAAGGCGAGAAGCTGGCATTGGGCAGGCAGCAGACACCGCTCGACACGGCGTATGCCGTTGTGTATTTGCTGAGCGACGAAAGTTCGCAGGTTACCGGAAGTGTTTTGCATGTTGATGCGGGCGCATCGACCTTGCCGATTGCCCCTGGGACGTACCCAGGATAAGGGTCCGCGGTTTGCCAGCAGGTGCTGAAATGTAGCTTTTGAACAACTGCGTGACGATTTTTGGCCCCAACATCAGCGTGTACCCCTATTCTAGTCGCTACGCCCGACGGATCCTGAATCTCGATCCCTGTCCAATCGACGTTCTTGAATGTGCTGTGCGAGGCCGATCCGTGCCCCTGTGGTGCAACTTACGATGAATCTCAAGTTCGGAAATTTCTTTGAATCACTGTGGTCGCGTCCCGACCCCGTGCTTGCCGATGCCGGCGTGGCAGGGGAGCTGATGGTGGCGAAGATCCGATTGTCACTGGCAGCGGTTCTGCTGCTCATCCCTGTGATCAACACGCTGTTCTTTCCAGTCGATCCGAAGGAAGGCTTGGTGGGACTCAGCCTGACCTCCGGAACATTCGGTTTGGCTTTGACCATGTATCTGTTGATCTCACGCGGCCACAATTCATCCTGGCTGCGATTTGCCAGCAGCGCGTTCGACGTAACTCTGGTCAGCAGCGCGTTGGTTCTTTTTCTGCTGCTCAATCAGCCGCACACCGCGGTGAACAGCAAGGTGGTATTTGAGGGCTACTTCCTGGTGATCGGCAGCGCGAGCTTACGCTACGACAAACGAGTGTGTATCACTACCGGCTTGCTGGCCTTCGCGCAATACTTTGCAATTGTCTATTTTGCTGCGCGCCACTGGGACCTGAACAATGCCATTTACTCGCCTTTTCCGTACGGCTTGTTCAGCTGGTCCGCTCAAATCTCGCGGCTAATCATGATGGTAACGGCATCGGCGCTGAGCCTGGCGCTGGTTTCCCGTAGCCAGAGACTTTTGCAGATGGCCACCAGCGACCATCTGACGGGCTTGTTCAATCGGGGATATGTGGACGACCGCTTTGCGATCGAGCTGAGCCGCGCCCGCCGTTATGGCAAACAGCTAAGCATTGCGGTGATCGATGCGGATCGCTTCAAGTCGCTCAACGACGCGCACGGACATTCGGCGGGCGATCTGGTCTTGCGGACAATCGGTTCGATGCTGCGTGAATCGTTCCGGCAAAGCGATACGGCGGGGCGTTACGGGGGAGAGGAGTTCGTGGTCATTCTACCGGAGACGGATATGGAGGCGGCGCAGCGGAAAGTGGAACGCTTGAGGGAACAAGTGGCAAGCACCCCGATCGCTTTGGCAACGCGCGGAGAGAAGATTCATATGACCATCAGCGCCGGACTGGCCAGCTACCCGCAGGATGGAGAAGATGCCGCGGAGTTGCTGGCCTTGGCCGACGAACGAATGTTTCAGGCGAAGAGAGAAGGACGGAATCGGGTGGTGGCCAGCGAGGAAGTTGTGCTGACGGAAGTGTGAGCTAACCGTGGTCCGCGCCGTGCCGCCTTGTAGGGTGCGGAAAAGTGATTGGGTGTGTCATTCCGAACGAAGCGAGGAATCTCCCTTTGCGCAAAACCCGAGAGAAGAGAGATTCATCGCACAAAAAGCGTGCGATGGGGCAGAGGTCCTCACTCCGCAGACTCCGTTCGGAATGACAAATAAGACATTTTCCGCAAACTGTTCAGCTGTTCAGCTTCTCAATTCCGAGAGCTTCGTTTCCTCTCGCACGTCCGTGGGACTTGCGAATTCCAGACGGTAGCCGTCGGGGTCGGAAAGGCACGTGACCCACAGAGAGTTACCGACTTGAGGCTCGGACGCCTCGAGTCCACGCGAAATAAAATCACGGTAAAGTTTCACGGCGTCTTCACACTGAAACACGAGCGAAACTCCTTGGCCGAGCTCTCCGACGGGACCATTAGGGCGGTCTTTAACGTACGTCTGCAGCATTAAAGCCGCGCCACCCAATTCCAGCCAGCACCAACGCAATTCCTCATTCACTACCCACTTGTTCTTCATGACGAAGCCAAGGCCGTCGACGTAAAAGTGAATCGAGCGGTCCATGTCGGAAATCCGAAAGAATGGAACCACTTGCTTGACGTTCATGTCAGGCTTGGCGGCGGCACTCATGAGCGCAAAAGAATACTCACCCGACTGGCCCAGCGCAAGACCTACGTTTTAATCTGGCAAGTGTTCCGAAAAAATTAGTCTTCTGGACCGTGATGAAGCGTGACCTTGACGATCTGGCCTGCGCCCTCCGGAAAGCCGAAGCCGTAGTTGGAGACGTAGAGGTTGCCGTCGGGGCCGAAAGTCATGCCGGTCGGAAAGACCAGAGAGCCGCTGGTGCTATCGATCAGGATCTCCTGCTTGCCATTGGGCAATACGCGAATCAGGCGACCGGTAAATGGCTCGGGTCCCGGGTCCGTCGCCGAGTATGAGGATTCGAGCACATACAGACGGTCGCGTTCGTCGATGGCCACGCCGAGCACTTTGCTGAAGCCGGTGGCAACTGCTTTCAGGTTGCCGCTCTCGGTAATGCGGAAAACGCTCTGGGTATTCAGTTGGGCGGGAGCGAATTGGCCCAAGTTACCAACATAAAAGACACCGCCGCGCGAGAACTCGCACCGCTCGCCATGGTCGCGATGCTGCTCAATGTCGGCAATGGCAGTTGGAACCACGTGACCCTGCGAGGCAGAGATGTCGATAATCCGGCTGATTTTGCCCTTAGTGGTGATCTCGTCCAGTTCACCGTGGTTCGGTTCGACGGCGTAGAGACTGCCCCGCAGCGCGATCATGCTGTACCACGTGCCGTCGGGCTCAAAGTCGCCGGTGATCGGGTCCGTGGGATTCGCAACGGGATGGGCCTGCTGGTAAGCGGCAAGATTGGCGACGATCGTCCAACTACGGTCACGATTTACCCGGATGACTGCATTGGGAATGCTAGGCACGCCGTGTGAACATCCGGCGCCGGCAAAAATGGCGTACAACGTGTCACCGATGAAGGCGACGTCGGCGACTCCACTGGCGAGCCCGCTAGCTTCGCTGGACGGCAGATTGTCGACGAATGTCGTGACGCTGCCATGCGCATCGATCCTGGAAATGCGCGACCCGGTGGTGCTCCCGTAATAATCTCCCGGACCGGTCAATCCAGCCGAGCAATCTCCCCCTAATCCGGCGGTGGCCTTAGTCAGCGTACCGGAGGGATAGCCGGCTTCGGCGACGTAGAGATGTCCGTCGGGACCAAACTTCAGGCCGCGCGGACTAGTCAATCCTGAGGCGAAGACAGACACAGATACAGATTGGGCGCAGACAGCAGAGACATAGCTCAGGCAGAGAAAAGCAAGCGCTACCAATCTTCCGGAAGTCAGCGAGCGACGCATAAAACCCTCCTGAAAAGCACAGATCCAAGGTCAAGGAGGGTTGTCTTTCTCACAACTAGACAAATGCAGCAAGACAAAGTGGGTGACCAACAGGTCATTTCCAACTAACCGCAGAAAAGCAAGAAAAGGCAGGCATTTAGGCGATGCCTGATGGGAGCTAAAGCGGCTCACAGGTTGCTTGACCGAAGCAACCGGCTGCACTACACTGCCACAGCCTTTTTCCCCCTGGAAGTCGAGATGCCCTCAAATCACCTGGGCCAAAGAGTCACGTTTGGCGCGTTCACGTTGGACCTGACTTCGGGTGAGCTGCGCAAACACGGAACAAAACTCAAGTTAGGAGAGCAGCCTTTCCAGATCCTGAGTCTGCTTCTGGAGCGCCACGGGGAACTGGTGCGGCGCGAGGAGTTGCACAAGAGGTTGTGGCCGAGCGACACATTTGTGGATTTCGATCATGGGTTGAACTCGGCAATGAGACGACTGCGGGACGTATTGGGGGATGAGCAGGAGAAACCGCAGTGGGTGGAAACGGTGCCGCGGAGGGGGTACCGCTTCATTGGGGAAGTACAGTTGGGGACAAATGGAGCAAGAGCGGCGAACAGATCGGCGGAGCCTGAGGAGGTGCAAGCGGAGGCGGAAACAGCTAACGGCGAAGCAGAGAAAACTCAGAGCAAGGCGTGGAAGTGGGCCGCGACGGGAGTTGGAATCGCACTGGCGCTGGTGGTGGGCGCGGGATTCACGTGGAGAGCGGCGGGAGAAAGACGAAGCGCAGCGGAGTTGAGGACGACTGTGGCGTCATCGGCGAGGAGAGAAAAACAAATTGAGCCGGAGGCGCGCGAAAATTACCTGAAGGGAAGATATGCGTTTTTGAGCGGAAATGGCGGAGCTTCTCGCGAATATTTCGAGAAGGCAATTGCGCTGCAGCCTGACTACGCTGAGGCGTACAGCGGGCTGGCGGATTACTACGGAGGCGGATCTGTCGGCGGGGAGCTGGACCCGAAGATGGCAATCCCAGAGTGGGAGAAGAACGCGAAGAAGGCGTTGGAGCTGGATTCCACGGTGCCGGAGCCGCACCACACCATGGCAGCGTTTTATTTTTTCCACCGGTGGAACTGGAAAAAGGCGGAAGAAGAAGAGCGGCGGGCAATCGAGCTGAACCCAAATATGTCAGAAGCGTATCACGTGCAGTCTTACATCCTGTTCGCGGAGAACCGGATGGACGATGCCGTGGAGGCACAGCGGCGCGCCACAGAGGTGGACCCGTTCGCGAGGCCGTGGGCGCTGGGGTATGTCCTGATGGGCGCGGGAAGGTACGCGGAAGCAGAGGCGGAATTACGGCAGGAGCTGGAAGTGCGGCCAACGAATACGGATGTAAGGGAGACACTGGCGGCGGTTTTGCTGGCGCAGGGGAATGAAAAGCAATCTGCCAAAGAGCTGGCGGATTCCGCCCGGCGCGACGGCGACCCCGACTCTGCGGCGGCGATCGAGAAAGCGTTCGCGGAGGGTGGGAATACCGGGCTGCAGCAGATGAGATTGCAGAGGCTGGAACTGGAGGCGAAGAAGGGGTATGTATCGCCGATCGCAATGGGAATGGCGTATGGCCGGCTGAGGGATAAGAAGAAAACGCTCGAGTGGCTCGAAAAGGCGTATGAGGAACACTCGCCGAGACTGGTGCGGATGTGGATGGAGTCGGAGTGGAAGTGGCTGCATGGCGATGAGGATTTTCGGGCGCTGGCGAAGAGAGTTGGATTGGTGCTGCCTGCGGACTGATCATCGAAAGCGCCATTCTTGACAGAATGTCACATTAGACATAATCTAATTTCGTGATGGACGCCGAGGCTATCCGACGATCCTTGGAGCGCGGCGGTTTGCGTTGCACGCCGCAACGCTACGCCGTGATGGCCTTCCTGATGCAATGCAACCGGCATCCCACGGCTGCGGAAATTTACAGAGCCGTGAATCGCCTGGACCCTCGCTCTTCCCGGGCCACCACATATAACAATCTGCGGGATCTGGTGCAGGCTGGCCTGGTGCGTGAAGTGGCCGTCGAAGGACGCTCCGCACGATTCGATGCAAAAGGTGTCCGCCATCACCATTTTATTTGCGATCGTTGTGGCAATGTTGAGGACATGAAGTGGTACAAAGTGCGCAGACCTGTTTCCGACACCCTCGGTAAGCGAATCGTTCGCGAATGCGAACTGATCTTCCGCGGGCTTTGCACGAAGTGCGCTCCACGGCACGCTTCCCGTTAAGTCTCGAAGCGTTGCGCAAGTTCCCGAGGGTAGCCACCCGAGACTGCGCGAAATGGAAAAGCCAATCAGAATTTTGCAGTTGGTCACAGACTTTTGACTAATTCGAAGGAAGGTGAACACATGGACAAAGAACTTAACACCGCGTCAGGAACGCCAACCGAATCGAAGTGCCCATTCACGGGCGGAGCTTCCGCGCACACGAACCGGGAGTGGTGGCCGAACCAGTTGGGCGTAGGGATTCTCCACCAGCACTCCACGCTGTCGAATCCGATGGGCGAGGAGTTCGACTATGCCAAGGAGTTCAAGACTCTGGACCTGAATGCCGTGGTGAAGGATCTGCATGCCTTGATGACGGATTCGCAGGATTGGTGGCCGGCGGACTTCGGCCACTACGGCGGGTTGTTCATTCGCATGGCATGGCACAGCGCCGGCACCTACCGAATCGCGGACGGTCGAGGGGGAGCGGGAGCGGGGCAGCAGCGGTTTGCGCCGTTGAACAGCTGGCCGGACAACGTGAACCTGGACAAAGCGCGACGGTTGCTTTGGCCGATCAAGCAGAAGTACGGCCGCAAGATCTCGTGGGCCGACCTGATGATTCTGGCGGGCAACGTAGCTCTCGAGTCGATGGGCTTCAAGACTTTCGGTTTTGGCGGCGGGCGCGCGGATGTGTGGGAGCCCGAAGAAGTGAACTGGGGCCCGGAAAGCACTTGGCTCGGTGACCAGCGCTACAGTGGCGACCGTGATCTTCAGAATCCGCTGGGTGCGGTACAAATGGGTCTGATCTACGTGAATCCGGAAGGACCGAACGGCAAGCCGGATCCCATCGCTGCCGCCAGGGATATACGCGAAACGTTCCGCCGCATGGCCATGAACGACGAAGAAACCGTCGCGCTGATTGCCGGTGGTCATACCTTTGGAAAAACGCACGGCGCCGGCGAAGCGACAAACGTGGGCGCGGAGCCCGAAGCGGCCCTGATCGAGGAACAGGGCCTCGGCTGGAAGTGCAAATTCGGATCCGGTAAGGGATGCGATGCGATCACCAGCGGCCTGGAAGTTACCTGGACCGAGACGCCGACCAAATGGAGCAACAACTTTTTTGCGAACCTGTTCGGCTACGAATGGGAACTGACCAAGAGTCCGGCCGGCGCAAATCAGTGGAGACCGAAGAATGGCGCGGGCGCCGGCAAAATTCCGGATGCGCACGACCCCTCTAAGCGGCGTGCGCCGTCCATGTTGACGACGGACCTCTCTTTGCGCTTCGACCCTGCTTACGAAAAGATCTCACGGCGTTTCTATGAGCATCCGGATCAGTTCGCAGATGCGTTCGCCCGCGCGTGGTTTAAGCTGACGCACCGCGACATGGGTCCGATCGTGCGTTATCTCGGACCACTGGTTCCCAAGGAAACGCTGGTGTGGCAAGACCCGATTCCCGCGGTGAATCATCCATTGATCGGGGAGCAGGACATTGCCGCTCTGAAAGCGAAAATCCTCGCATCGGGGCTGTCCGTTTCCCAACTGATCTCTACGGCATGGGCGTCGGCATCGACGTTCCGCGGCTCCGATAAGCGTGGTGGAGCGAACGGCGCGCGCATTCGCCTGGCACCGCAAAAGGACTGGGCCGTCAACCAGCCGGCGGAGTTGGCGAAGGTGCTGCAGAAGCTCGAAGGCATCCAGAAAGAGTTCAACGCTTCGCAGACCGGCGGAAAGAAGGCTTCGCTGGCGGATCTGATCGTTCTGGGCGGCTGTGCGGCGATCGAGAAAGCCGCGAAGGCCGCAGGACACAACGTGAAAGTTCCCTTCACGCCAGGACGCATGGACGCATCGCAAGAACACACGGACGTTGAATCGTTTGCCGCGATGGAACCGAAGGCGGACGGCTTCCGGAACTATGTCAATGGCAAGCCGCGCCTCTCGGCTGAGGAGCTATTGGTGGACCGGGCGGAATTGCTGAATTTGACGGCGCCGGAGATGACGGTTCTGGTCGGAGGCCTGCGGGTGCTTGGTGCAAATGCCGGGAAGTCAACGCATGGCGTGTTGACCAAGCGACCGGAGACGCTGACAAACGATTTCTTCGTCAACTTGCTCGACATGGGCACGCAGTGGCAGCCTTCCACCGCATCCAATGGCTCCGGAGACGTGTACGAAGGGCGCGACCGCAAGACCAACGAACTGAAGTGGACCGGGACACGTGTCGATCTTATTTTCGGTTCGCACTCGCAGCTACGCGCCTTCGCGGAAGTCTATGCATGCGCGGACTCTGAGGAAAAGTTTGTCAAAGACTTCGTAGCGGCGTGGACCAAAGTGATGAATCTCGATCGCTTCGACGTCGCCTGAACTCGGCGAAAAAGAAAGCGTCAAACCCAGGATTCCGTGTGTGCGGGTGCTACTCGCCAGCGCAGGATGCAGTTACGGTCGCTCTCTGCTGACTATTCATAGCGCAGCGCGACCATAGGATCCACGCGGCTGGCGCGCCGGGCGGGAAGATACGTTGCCAGCAGAGTGACGCCGCTGAGTAGCACTGCTACCAGCAGAATCGTGGCGGGATCCCAGGGTTTCACACCATACAGCAGGCTGCTCATCAATCGCGTCAGCCCGAGCGCCGAACCAACACCGATCACCACGCCCACGAGCGCAAGCTGCATTCCCTGAGTCACCACCATGCGGCGCACCTGTTGCGGGCTGGCGCCCAAAGCCATGCGCACACCGATCTCCTGTGTGCGTTGTTGTACGGAGTAAGCCATCAGGCCGTAGACGCCGATCGCCGCCAGTAGCAGCGCGACGCCCGCAAAAATGGTGAGCAGCGTCATATAGAAATCGTTGCGCGCAGTGGACTCGCCAACGACTTGCTGCATGCTGCGGACGTGGGCAACGGGCAATCCGCCGCTGGCCTCGCGCAACTCGCGTTGCACATCGGCGCTCAGGGAGAACGGTTGCAACTTAGTGCGCACCGCCCAGGTGACGGGAACGATGCGATTATTCAGAGCGATGACGCCGTCGTTCACCTGAGCGAATGGAACATACATGATCTGGTCCGGCGGACGGCTCAGTGCGCCTTCGCGAACGTCTGCAACGATGCCGACGATCTGCCGAGGCGGCTCGTCGAATTCCGGCCCGACTCCCTTGCCGATGGAGATGCGCGCGCCGAGTGCGTCACCTTTCGGCCAGTATTCTTTGGCCAGCGCCTGATTGATGACGACAACTCGCTCCGCGGCGCCGTTATCCTGGTCGGTGAACACGCGGCCGCTGACCAGGGGAATGCGAAACACGTCGAAGTAATGCGGAGACATCGTTAACCAGGTGGCGCCGCCATGATACGGGCCGTTGGTGAGCGGACGGCCTTCGATGGTGAAAGGAAGCCCGAAGCCGCCTTCGAGCGGAACGCAACAGGTGATGGCCGCGGCTGTCACTCCCGGCAGGCTTTCGATGCGGCGTCGGCCCTCGCGTTCCAGTTGATCGACGCCCGTGGCTTTTTCAAAACGCCCACCGTTGAGCGACATTTCCATGAGCAAGACGTTTCGCGTGTCGAAGCCCGGATTCACGCCGCGAAGCGCGCCGAAAGTGCGAATCAGCAAAGCAGCGCTCACGAGCAAGACAAGAGCCAGCGCCATTTCCGTGATCACCAGAACGGCGCGGGCTTTGTTGTGCCGCAGGCCGGTGCCAGATCGCGCGCCACTTTCGCGCAAGGTGGAGTTAATGTCTGATCGCGAAGTACTGAGCGCGGGAAGCAATCCAAACAAAATTCCGGTGAGGATTGAAGCGAGGAGAGTGAACACCAGCACGCGCCAGTCAAGCGCCACGGAGGCGCCTTGCTCTCCGACGCGGGGAATGTCGCTGGGATTGATAGCGAGAAGCGCGCGCACGCCGACATAACCGAGGCCGAGTCCAAGCACGCCGCCGGCTAGGGAAAGCAGCAGGGACTCTGTCAGCAATTGCCACATCAAGCGGGCACGTCCGGCGCCCAGCGCGGAACGGATGGCAATTTCGCGCCGGCGAATGGTGGCTCTAGCCATCAGCAGGTTGGCAACATTGGCGCAGGCAATCAGCAGCACAAAACCAACTGCACCAAAAAGCAGCAGCAAGCCGAAACGGACGTCGCCGATTACGCTGTCGCGCAAAGGGATAGCAGTGAAGCTGGCGCCGGGCCCCATGACGGTCGAGCCAGGAAATTTGCGATTGAACTCATCGGCGGCGTGCTTCATCGCGGCCTGCGCCTGCGCCAGGCTGACGTCCGGCTTCATGCGGGCTGTGGCGCGCAGATAGTGCCCCTGGTCGACACTGTTTGGATCAGGCTTCAATGGCATCCAGATGTCGCTCTTGGGATCGCCGGTGTAGGTTGGGCCGAGCACTCCGATAATCGTGTAAGGTTCCTGGCCGAGATCGATGGTGCGATTCAGAATTCCCGGATCACCGCCAAACCTGTTTCGCCACAACCCGTTGCTGATCACCACGACAGCAGGACCTCCCGGGCGATCCTCTTCGGGAGTGAAGGTTCGGCCGAGAGCGACGGGCGCGCCAAACACGCGAAAATAATCAGCGGAAACGTGAATGCCCTTGATGAGTTCGGGACGATCGCCACCGGTGAGGTTGATTCCCGGACCGGAAAAGTCGTAGGCCGCGACGGAATCAAACACGTCGGTCTGCTCGCGCCACACGTTGAACTTTGGGATGGATGTTACGTCGCCATTTCCCTGCGGTGAGGTGAGTTCGAGCTCGACCAGCCGATCGGGATTAGGGTAGGAGAGCGGCTGAAGGAGCACAGCATTAACCACGGAAAAGATCGCGGTGTTGGCACCGATGCCGAGCGCCAGCGTGAGGATCGCGACTGCGGCAAAACCGGGGCTGTTGCGCAGCGTCCTGAATGCGTAACGGAGATTTTGCCGAAGAGTTTCCATCGCTCCTCCAGGGTGGTGCGAAGCTTATGCGCGAAACGCGGCGCCGTCAATCACGATACGCGTAATCCGAAGATCACTGGGATGGCTCGCAAATTGAGAGGTTTTACGTACGCTCGGATCAGCTACTCCTGGCGCAGCGCGGTCATGGGATCGATTTTGGTGGCGCGTCGCGCCGGAGCGTAGCACGCAAGCAGAGCCGAGGCCAGAAGGATGGCGGCAACGGCGAGGAGGGCGCGAACGTCGATGGCGCCGACATTGTAGAGCAGGCTGCGAAGGGTTTTGCCGACGAAGTAAACGCCAGGAAGTCCCACGGCCATGCCGATCAAAGCCGAGGTCATGCCTTCGCCGACCAATTGCCTAAGGACGTGCGGCGTGCCGGCGCCGAGGGCGATACGAATCCCCATTTCGTGATTGCGCTGCGCCACGGAAAAGGTCATCACGCCGTAAATGCCGATGGCCGCCAGAAGCAGCGCGAGCCCGGCAAAACTTCCGAAGATCACCAGGGCAAAGCGGTCGCTGACGAGCGACTCGCTGACCACCTGTTCCATAGTGCGAACGCGCGTCATGGGATAGTCGGGATTAACCGAGCGAACGGCGGCCGCGATGCTGTTTGCGACGGCGGTGGGACGACCGGAAGTGCGAACCGCCAAAGTGGTGTAGGCCCAAGGGCTTTGATCAAAGGGCACGTCAACTTCGGCGGGCCCAGCGGTGGGATGACTGTCATATTGCACGTCGTGAAAGACGCCGACAATCTGCCATTCGATAGGCGCGCCGATCGGCTGGTCCGAGCCCGGAATCAATTCCGGAATTTTGACACGTTGCTTGAGCGGATCGAGTCCAGGCAAAAACTGGTGGACGAATCCTTCGCTGACCATGGCCACGCGCTGGCCTCCGGCAAGATCACGCGCATTCAGATAGCGGCCTTGGACCAGGCGAATCCCATACGTCTGGTAGTAATTCGGTGAAACCGGCATGAAAATTGTCAGCGGCTGCTTGTTCACATCTTCTTCCGAGGATTGTCCGACGATGGTGAAGTGCAGTCGTCCGGAACCGGCGGCCGGCAAACCGGGAGCAAGGGCGGCGCTGGAAACTCCCGGCACGGCTTCAATTCTCTCCAGCAACTGCCGGTAAACGCTGCGAACCTGGTCCGCCTTCATAGTGCGTTCATTCTGCAGCGGGACATTGAAAGTGAGAACATGGTCGGTGCGGATGCCCAGGTCCACCTTCGTCACGTTCCAAAAGCTGCGAATGATCAGTCCTGCGCCGCCAACCAGAATCAGCGCCAACGCGAATTCGGCAACCACCAGCACGCGACGCAAGCGATGGCTGCGTAGACCTTTCGAGGATCGGCCACCCTCTTTCAGCATGTCGCTGACATTTTGCCGGGCGGCGTGCCACGCGGGGGCGCAGCCAAAAAGAATGCCGCTGAACAAAGTGGCTCCCAGAGTGAAAAGCAGGACAGGAACGTTGAGTTTGGGGTCCGCTTCGTAAGGAATGCCGAGCTGGTTGCGCGGCATCAAGTTCAGCACGCCCTGCAGAATGAATTCCGCCAGAAGCACACCGAGACCGCCGCCGATCACCGCTAAAGAGAGGCTCTCAATCAGGAATTGGCGAAAGATGCGCGCGCGGGTGGCTCCCTGCGCAACGCGCACAGCGATTTCCTTTTGCCGCGCAGTTCCCCACGCGAGCAGCAAGTTCGCGATATTGACGCAAGCGATCAGCAGCACGAAAGCGACAGCACCCATCATCAGCCACAATCCAAGCCGGGTATTTTTGGGAAGAAAGTCGTTCTTCAGGGGCTCGACGGTGACGGTGAGACCGTCGTTGGTTTTGGGATTCGCCTGCGCCAGTCGCTGTGCGATCACGCCCATCTCGGCGTTTGCGGCTTCCAAGGTCACGCCCTGCTTCAAGCGTCCCATGACCAGTAGATAATGGTCTTCGCGGTTGATTTCCTCCGGTTTGAAGGCCAGCGGCACGCTTAATTCCGCGTCTCCTTTGTCATTTGGCCCGGGCGCAGCGACGCCAATGACGGTGTAAAGCTCTCCGCTCATGCGCAGCTTTTTGCCAACAATGTTGGGATCGCTGCCGAACTTCTCTCGCCAGAATTTATAGTTAAGAATCGCGACATGATCGTTTCCGACCTGCGTGTCCTCGGGCAGGAAATGGCGTCCGAGATAGGCCTGTTCGCCGGCCAAAAGGTCGAAGAAGCCGGGCGCGACACGGGAGGCCAGAACCTGCTCGGTCCAATTCGGCGTTGAGATGGTCAAGCCCCTGCCAGTCCAGGCATTCAGCGACTGAAAGGCAGTGCTTTGCTTTTGCCAGTCGAGGTAGTCGCTGGGCGAAGTCTCAATGCGGTCGCCTTTTTGGTGCGACCAGATCATCACAAGTTGGTCGGAATGAAGATAGGGAAGGGGCGCGAGCAGGACGGAATAGAGCAAACTGAAAATGGCGGTGGTGGCGCCGATGCCTAAGGCGAGAGCGAGGAGAGAGACGGAGGTAAACCCAGGACTCTTCCAGAGCAGCCGCAAACCGTAGCGAATGTCGCGCAAGAGCTCAGTCATGGGGCACCGTCCTATCCAGTAATACTCAAAGGCGGCCGGAATAGTTCCCTTGCTTAGACGAAAGACAGATATAGATGTGGAGCAAGTGCATCACCAAGCCGGGAACCGCCGAAAACGCTGCGTTCATGGCACTTAGGAAGAGGCTCCGAGCTTGCCAAACCGGAGATTGGCCGGAGCCGGACATCTGGTTGTTCGCTTCCGGACAGTTGCGGACGCCAGATTTGGGCCGGCGCCGACCAAATTGGACTGGATCAGTTCGGCGCAGCTGCTGGCGAGGCGGGTTGCGGGCGCCGAATCTGGTGTCTCATTCTGAACTGATGGGTTCCCACCAATCGGGACCTTCCGTCTCCGTGGACCCGCGACAGTCGACATCCTCTCGGGGTGAGAGCAGCGAATGATCCCGCCAAGACGCGTCGCTTCCCTTGCATCGTATTCACTTGCATTAATAAGTTATATTAAGTATGGTTAACATGCCCGCCCAATCGATGGGAGCGGAGTCCACAGTCATGCGGCGCTCAGCACTACTGTCCATACTTCTCCTTGCCACATCACTTCATTTCTTCTTCCCGCGACCCGCGCGTCCCCAAGGAGAAACCACCAGCGCAATCGTTGGCCAGGTAACCGATGCGAGTAACGCCGCGATTGCCGGCGCGCTGGTTACAATCACAAATCGCGAAAGCGGAATGCAGCGCGCGGCCAGAACTGACACCGAGGGCCGCTACAATTTTCCTCAGCTAAAGCCAGGCATTTACTCGGTGCAGGTGGAAGCGGAAGGTTTCGACCCGCAGAAGAATGACAATGTGGTTTCAGGCCTGGGACAGAAGCAGACCGCCAATTTCGTGCTGAAGGTCTCTGACTCCAAGGAAACCGTCGAGGTGAGCGGCGAAAGCCCTCTAGTCAATCCAGGAAATGCCAACACCTCGACGAATCTGAGCGCTCCAGCGCTGGAGAACCTTCCGAATCCGGGCGGAGACTTAACCTATCCGCTGCAATTTGCCGCTGGGGCGCTGGTGAACACGGCAGGCAGCGGCAACGATTTTGTGGGTGGAACGAACGGGTACGGAAACGTCGAATTCAATGGTCTTCCTGCTGTCTCAAACGGTTACATCGTCGACGGGTTGGAGACAAACGATCCCCTGACTAATTTAAACAGCGGGCTATCGACGAATCTGGTGTTGGGATTGAACTCCATATCCGAAGTGACGGTCAACACGCTTTCCTATGCGGTGGACCAGGGACGGTACGGAGCTTCGCAGGTGAACTACGTAACCAAGTCGGGTGCCAACCAGTTTCATGGAAATGTGTATGAATTGTGGAATGGTTCGCGGTTCAATGCCGCCGACTATTTCACGAATGCCACGGCAGGAAATCACAAACCGCGATCAACGGTGAACCACTTCGGCGGCAGCCTGGGCGGGCCGATTGTCCACGACAAGGTGTTCTTCTTCTTTGATAGCGAATGGGTCCGTATTGCATTGCCAATCGTTTCGCCGACTACCGTTCCTACTCAGGCGTTTCAGAATTATGTTTTGCAGCAACTTCCTTTGGGCGGAACCGATTCCATCACGGGCAAGATATATCGGCCATCACCAGACTCCGTGCCTTTCTATCAGAAACTGTTTTCGCTCTACGGAAATACCAGCGGAACGCCTCTTACGGTGCTCGGATGCCCGTTCGATGTTGGTGGATTTGTTCCGGCGATTCCCAATGATGGAAACGATTGCGCGAATCGCCAAAGCATCTCGCATTCGAGCGGCGATCATGAGCAGGTGCAAACCGTTCGGCTGGACTACAACGTGAACGAGAAAAACACGACATGGGTTCGCTTCCAGGCTGACAATGGCGTGCAGGCTGCCTACACCGATCCCATCAACCCGTTGTTCAACGCCGTTTCGGCGCAACCGCTCTATTCCTTTGCCGCGGGATATACGCATGTTTTTTCCCAGAATGTGGTGAACTACTTCAACCCGGCGTTTTCCTGGTACGAGAGCCTATTCGGGCCCGCGAATTTTCAGAAAACTCTTTCGGCGTTTCCCATCGTTTTACAAGGCAGCGGTGCGAATGCCCCTTTCAGTACGCTTGGCGGGCTCGACAATACCTGGATTCAGGGAAGGCGCGCCTCGCGGTTCTTCATCAACGACAACCTGGCTTGGAGCCATGGCGCACACGAGCTACGGTTTGGCACAAACATACGGATCCTCCGGCTGAATGATTACGACTTTGGCCAAGGTGCTGTTCCCACGGTGACCTACGCCACCTTGCCGCAATTCATTTATGGCGTGGCGTCGACGGCGACACAGTCGTTCCCGAGTTCTGCGAACGAACCATTCAATTTCCTCAATCTGGATTTTTACGCGCAGGATACGTGGAAACTGACCAAGAATCTAACCTGGACCTTTGGGCTTCGAGACACGTTCAATTCCAACCCGCTGAATCCGCACGGACAAATTGCTCGACTTCATGGTTCCTTCGACTCCATTTCGCATGATCCGAATCAACCTTTGAACGCAGTCATACAGACTGGTCTCGGTACGGTATTTTCTTCTACGCCTCTGGCTATTCTCCAGCCGCGAACGGCGATCGCGTGGCAATTTGAGCCCAATTCCCTGCTTCGCGCCGGCTTTGGGCTCTTCAGCGATATTTTGCCCGGAAGCGTTGCCGATGTGGTGGGCTTCAATCCACCCAATGTGAAAACGTTTCAGGGAGGACTTCTGGGAACCGTGGGAGGATCGGCGATTGCTCCGGGAGTTCCTGGCAGTGCGGTCGACGCTACGGTGGCGGCGAATCGAGCGTTCAGTTCCGGATTTGCCCAAGGCCAGCTATCTTGCGCGTCTAACCAGGCAAGCCCTGCCACTTGTCTGCCTCCCGTCGCTATAACCGCCGTGCCCAGTGGAAAACTTCACGCGCCCTACTTCATGGAGTGGAGCCTGGGCTTTGAGCATGAGTTTGGATCCGCAGCAAGTATTCACGCTCAATACGTTGGCACGCGTGCGGTGAACCAGCCGTATCTAACCCAGGTGAACGGCTATCAAACGGTGTGTGCGGGTTGTTTCGCCCCATTTCCTTATCAGCAGCCTGGCGATGCGCGATTCGGCGCGGTCACACAGTTCTCAACCGGCGCGAACAGTCACTATGATGGTTTGCAACTTTCGGCAATCAAGCGCATGGGACATGGTCTGATGGGGCAACTCAACTACACGTGGAGCCGCTGCATGGACACGGTGTCAAACGGAGGGTTCCTGCAGTTTTCCGCGGGAGGAATTCTCGCGCCTCTCCCTGGAGACCTGAAGCGCGACTACGGGCCATGCGACTACGACATTCGGAACAATCTGAGCGCGCAGTACTTGTATCAATTGCCGCTGAAAACCAGTAGTCATCTGCTGGGATACGCGGTGAACGGCTGGCAAGTGTCAGGAACGGTGTTTTGGCATAGCGGGATTCCGTTTACTGTTTTGAGCACACCGTATTCCGCGAATGGAAATGGCATTGTGAACGGCAGCGGACCGCAATTCGCGAGCATTGTTCCCGGTGTGGCTCTTTATGAACACAAACCGATTCCCGGAGTTACGCAACCGGGCACGGTGCAATGGCTTAATCCGAATGCATTCGTATCGAGCGTGGACCCGAGTACCGGCGCGTGCCTTGGAGGCGATAGTTCCAAGAATTGCCAGTTCGGGAACTTGGGCCGCAATGCATTGCGAGGTCCCCATTTTGCCTGGAGCGATTTCTACCTTACGAAGTGGTTCCCGTTGACCGAACGGGTAAAGATGCGTTTCGACGTGCAGTTCTTCAATGTTTTCAACCATCCGAATTTCGGGCTTCCGAGCATGGTTCTTGCTGGCATTCCGGGCAAGCCCTCTACTCAGACTGGATTTGGAGCGATTACTTACGGCACTTCGCCGCCGACCGGGTTACTCGGTGTGGGTTTGGGCGGTGATAGCACGCCGCGCATGATCGCGTTTCAATTGCGCCTGGAGTTTTAGGCCAGCCGGCAGAAGACAATTCGGCTGTTCCTCTTGGCGTTGCCTGCTGTCCCATCCGACTGCAACTCTCTGATACAGATGCTCGGACGGCAGTATTTAGCTGGCGCCATAGCCAAAAGTTGTACAGGTGACGGCCACCGACACCGCTGACAGACAGAATCGCCTTGATTCCGGCACCTACCTGGCCGCAAAAAGCCGGCTTGAGTTCCCCTTCACTCTTCAAGAGGAGATTCCCAGTAGCGAGCTAGTTACGTCGTCGCTCAACCTCTCAAGGCTCTCGTTGATCGCGCCTCTTTCCCCAGTGGTGATAACGTGATCTACCTGCAGCCACCTTCGGCTTCACCCTTATGGCGATTAGGAGCGGGGCGCGCCTTGGCTTTAAGATAGAGGGCCGAATGCCTGTTCGGAGACGCATCGACCATGCCTGCCACTGAAACCCGCGCAAAAACCAAACTGTCGCGTCAGCAATATCTGGACCTTTATTACTACATGCGGCTGAACCGCGAGGTCGAAGAGACCATGACCAAGCTGTTCCGCCAGAATAAAATTGTTGGCGGGTTGTATTCCAGCCTGGGCCAGGAAGCCATTTCCGTGGGCACGGCCTACGCGCTGCAAAAGCGCGATTGGATTGCACCAATGATTCGCAATATCGGTGCGCTGCTGGTGAAGGGCGTTCCGCCGCGGGACATTTTCACGCAGCACATGGCGAAATACACTTCGCCGACCAAGGGCAAGGATGGCACCAGCCACTTCGGCGACTTGGATAATTTGCACATTATTTCGCCCATCTCCATGCTCGGCGATCTCATTCCGGTGATGACCGGCGTGGCCATGGCGGGGCGCTACTTGGGACAGAAAATCGTTGCCATGACGTGGATTGGCGATGGCGGCAGTTCCACCGGAGTGTTTCACGAGGGGCTGAATCTTGCGGCTTCGCAAAAAGCGGCGCTGGTGCTGATCCTGGAGAATAATTTGTGGGCGTACTCGACGCCGGTGCGGCGGCAAGTGCCACTGGAAAATCTGGCGGACCGCGCGAAAGCTTATGGAATCTCGAGTTACATCGTCGATGGCAACGACGCGGTGGCGGTTTACACCACGGCCAAAGAAGCGGTGGAGCGGGCTCGCGCGGGCGAGGGTCCCATCCTGATCGAGGCCAAAACGTTCCGGCGCCGCGGCCACGCGCAACACGATCCGGCAGAGTATGTGCCGCAAAAACAGCGCGAATTCTGGGAAAAGCGCGATCCCATCACGCTGTACGAAGAAGTTCTGATGGACGAGAAGCTTTTGGACGCCAAAGGCAAAAAAGAAATAGATAACAAGCTATCGGCGCTGCTGGACAAGGAGCGCGAATTTGCGGAGAACTCGCCCATGCCGCCGCCGGAATTCGCATCTGAAGGGGTCTACTGTACGGGCCCGGAGTGCCATGACTTGCAACCGAAGTGGGAACGCGACGTGAAGGAGTTGCTGCCACCGAAATCGAGCGTCGAGCCGGTGTGGACGGTGGAAGGCTTTGGGCCTGGCAAGACTTCGTCGCGCGAAAATGCGCCGATTCATTTTGGCGACACGGCGCAGACTTCGGAGAAGGTTGAATCGGAAGAGCCAGCGGCTAGTGCGAGCGCTCCAATCAAAAAAGGGACGAAGCCTGCGGATAAAACGGTGACTAAGAAGAAAGTTGCAGCGAAATCAGCAGTGCGCGGAAAGGCGAGGAGGTAGCCATGGCCGCCATCACCTTTCTGGAAGCGATCAAGCAGGCGCTGTTTGAAGAAATGGCCGCGGACCCGCGCGTGGTGCTGATCGGGGAAGACGTGGGCGTGTATGGCGGCGCGTTCAAGACCAGCGAAGGATTGCTGGAGAAATTTGGCTGGGAGCGCGTGATTGACACGCCCATCAGCGAAAGCGCGATCATCGGCGCGGCTTGCGGCATGAGTTACCTGGGGCTACGCCCGGTGGCGGAAATGCAGTTCATCGATTTCATTGCCTGCTGCTTCAACCAGCTGACCAACTTTGTGGCCAAGGGACATTATCTATGGAACGCACCGGCGCCCATCGTCGTGCGCGGACCATCGGGAGGCGGCGTGCACGGCGGGCCATTCCACTCGGCGAATCCGGAAATGTACTTCCTGCACACGCCGGGACTGAAGATTGTGTATCCATCAACGCCATACGATGCGAAGGGACTGCTGAAAGCCAGCATCCGCGACAATAATCCGGTGCTGTTCTTCGAGCACAAATTCCTGTACCGGCGCATCAAGGAAGAAATTCCCGCGGGCGATTACGTGGTGCCGCTCGGCAAAGCGGTGGTGCGCCGCGACGGCAAACATCTGACGATTCTCTCTTACGCCGCCATGATGCACACATCACTGGAAGCAGCCGAGGCCTTGGCAAAAGAAGGAATCGAAGCGGAAGTGATTGACCTGCGCACACTGCTGCCGTTGGATGAAGAGACGATCTTGCAGTCCGTAAAAAAAACCAACAAGTGCCTGGTGGTCCACGAAGACACGAAAACCGGCGGTATCGCGGGAGAAATCGCCGCCATCTTAGCGGAAAAGGCGTTTCACGATATGGATGGACCGTTAGTACGCGTGACTTCGCTGGACACGCCCGTGCCCTACGCGCCCACGCTCGAAGAAGCGTTTCTTCCTAACGCGAAAAAAGTATTTACCGCGGCAAAAGAACTGGCGCGTTTTTAAGGCCATCGCATTGAATGGCTGGGGCTCGGAAGGCCTCGCAGGTTCGGAGTTTTCTGTCAGCCGTTTGCCGAAGTCGTTTCCTTCGACGTGATCTCATACTTAAAGTTATCGGCATCGAGGCAATCGAGCCGTCCTTCGGTCGTTTCCGCCTGCGGATACATCAGGAAGCCAACGGGCGCACCGCTCGACCCGGGCAAAGGGACATCGTGCGCAAAGTTGTATGCCATCCAGTTCATCTCCCAGGAACCGAATAGACGCTCGCGAGCGGCCTTGACCATGCTGTCATCCAAAGGGCGATTTCCAGGTGGTTCCTCAAGCACAACCTTCCGCACGTCCGCGGGATCGACAGGTACCCAGCCGTAGTCATTCAGATAAACCTCAGCGCGGCAGTGTTGCGCCTTGGTCACGTTCTCTGTGGAAGGACCGAGGCTCTTGTATCCAAGATCGGATTTAGCGACGCGGATGCCGTAAACGTCGCGCGCTGGAACTCCGGCGGCGCGGGCGAGTCCAACATACAGGGCATTCAGATCGGCGCATTTTCCGCCCAGATCTTTGGACTCCAGCATGAAGCGAATGTCGCCAACGCCGCAACCGCGCGTCTTCGGATTTCGAAAGGTATTGTCAACGATCCACTGATAGATCGCCTGCGCTTTCTCGACATCGGTCTTCGAGCCCTTGGTGATTTCGGTGGCGGTTGCTTTCACGATACCGTCGGTCGGCAGCAACTTGGTGGGCCGCAGGAAATACTGCAATTGCTCACTGCTCTCCTTGGGCGCGGTGCCTTTTAGGGCGAGGTCGACCACACAATTCTTGGTGGCGACCTGGCTCGTAACTATGAGGACCGGTTTTACTCCAGGGGGAAATTCCGCGGCGATGATTCCGAGCGCGTCGCTCTTGTTTTCGACCATCTTTGCGGTGCCGCCCTCGCAGTTGAAGGTATTCGCGAGCGTCTTCTGGAAGGGTGCCTCAGTAATAAGTGCCGCCGGCACCCAGATGCGCGTCGTTCCCGAAGGCTTTAGTACTTCGACGCGGGTGGTCACTTGAAATGTGCGCCAATGGTCGACCGCGGTGGCCTGAGAAAACAAACGCCCAACCTTCGCAAACGCGAGGCTTGCTGAGACAACTCCACTTGATTGCAGAAAATGGCGACGGTTCATGATTCCCACCTATGCACCAGAGTTTTGCGGCATCTTTGCCGACGAATAATGTACACCGATTCTTTCCGCATGGGGAGGCGGCTTCGCCGAGACGGGTAAATCGCTACAAGCAACCCATCCGTGAGATGAGTTTCAACGCTATTTTGTTACTCTGAACAGCGTGCAACTTGGTTTCTACCCTCGCCTTGAGTACCCTTATTCTTTCGGGAGCGATTGACTTGCGGAACGACTTCGCTTGAGGTTCGCATGCACAGGACTGCGAAAGCCGAGACCTCCATCGCCCTTGGGCTCGGGCTCACCAACGAGTGCAATCTCGCCTGTTCCTTTTGCTACCGCGATCCGACCCGCGCGGATCGCCTTACCCTGGGACAAGTGAAGTCCGTCATGGAGCGTCTGCGCGTCCGCTCAGTGAACCTGGGGACCGGCGAAAACGGAATGCACCCGGACTACAAGACAATATTGGCGTATCTGCGAACCGGTCCGGTTAAGCTCACCATTACTTCGAACGGTCACAGTATTGCCGTTCTGGAAGACCAGGAATTGCGCGCCTTCCATGACATCGAGTTCTCTCTCGATTACCCAACTCAAGCGGAACAGGATGGCCAACGCGGGCCGGGTAACTGGGAACTGATTCACCAACAGGCCGAGCGTTGTGTGCGTCTGGGTGTACCCGTGACGATTATCGCGGTGATGATGAAATCGAACTACCTCCGGCTGGGGGATGTCGCGCGAGTTGCGAAACGGTTTGGGGCTCCTCTGCGTGTGAACGTCTATCAGGCAGTGCGGTCCGATCTCTATGCACTCACGTACGAAGAATACTGGCAAGGGTTCCGCAAGCTTTTTGAGAGCACCGATGCAATCGCGATCGGCGAGCCCTTGGTGCGGGCGATGGCTGGCCTGCCGCCACTGGAAGGAGGGTGCGGCGTAAGCACCGTACGGGTTACGCCCCGGGCCACAACGCAACCATGCGTTTATTGGCCCGGCCCCGGGGAGCCATTGTCCGAGTTAATTTCGGCAGGGTCCGAGATCTTGAATTCGGTGCCTTTTGAGCAGGCGCGCACACTTCCGGAAGCGTGCCGCACTTGCGAGTTTCAAGAGACATGTCACGGAGGATGCGCTGGACGACGGCGTCTGCAGGGAGCGCTAGCTCAGCCGGATTTTTACTGTCCGATCATTCGGGGCGAGCGCCAAAAGCTCGGCGTTCGCATGGCCGCAAATCGCGATCTGCCGAAACTTGGTAGCTCGTGCACCACCGTGGTGATTGCCCGAGACTCTAAGGCATGAAGATTTCGTTAAGTGGACGGAATCAGCCGCGTGTTTTTTATTTTGCGTCGATCCAGGCGTCCGACCCTGCTACCTTAACGGCCACATTCGTAAAGAAAATCCGCGCCGGCTTGCCGTCCGCCGTCCCGCGATGGTCGGTGGAAAAGAGCAGGCCACCCGCCTTCTTATAGCCCGCCCAGGTGGTGGTGACGTTGCTCGGCTTCTTGGGTCCGCCGCGATGATAGATGAACTGCACGACCCGCCCGTCCGCCCCGACATAAAGGTCCCAAGTATCTCCTGGCGTGTAGCCGCCAATCTCCGCCGGATATTTCACTGAGACAAGTTTCGCCATGCCATTTCCGATCGGCAATTTTTGTTTGTCCTTCACTTCCACATTCGCGCTGGTGTCCCAGTAAACGTGGAAAGGAAACAAACACCAATAGTTATCGTTGACGAACGCCGGCTCAATGTCATCCTTCACGTCGGCAGGCGCGGTGTTTAGTTGCGAACGAATGTATGTCACTTTTACCGGCTTGCCGTCCTTATCTTTTGACTCATAGGTGACCTTCCCGGTCTTGGGCTCCCATTCCCAGGTACGAGATAGATTCACTTTCAAGGCCGGCAGCTCCAGGTTGAACGTGTAGCGGATCGCGTCAATCTGCCCGTACGAATCAAGCCCATAGGTCTTGGCAAGCTGTTCGACAATGGGGGGACGCGTTTGCGCCTGGGAAGTGCCCGCAAGCAGCACTCCCCAAAATAGGCAACAGATCGTCAAGCAACTGCGCAACTTTGTCATAGACAGTCCTCCTCAGGTGGATGCGAACGCGGTGTTTGGATGAGATTCAAAGGCCTGGAGATGCGGAAATTCTGGTGGAGGTAGGCGGCGAGTCCGTTCAGCCCGTACGCAGGGGTCAATTTCATAGGCCTCCGGCAGAATGACGAAGTTGCTCAACGGCTTGCTGCCATTTCCCGAACCAGGCTGCGGTCCTTGGCGCCTTCGCGGGAGCGAGCCGCAATTCGTGAGCCAGACGAATCAAATCGTTGGCAATGTCGATGTCATAGAAGGGTTGGGTGAAGCCAGTCGACAGTTCAAGGATTTTCGCCCGCGTCAACAATCGATCGAGCGCGCTCTTTGTTCCCATGCCGTCGGCTTCAAATAGCGACGGATGAGCGACCTTGGCGCCAACCAGATAGTAGCCCCCATCGTGGGTTGGACCGACAACCACGTCATGCGTGGCGAGTATTTCGAACGCGTTGTGCAGAACCGAGGGCGCAAGATGGGGACTGTCGCTATTGAACGCGACGACGTGCTGCCGGATGGCGTCGGTAAAATGTCGAAAGACAGAGGTGAGTCCGGCAGCGAGGCCTTCACCTCTTTGCGCTACGACTGGCACTGAATTACCTAATAGGCGCGCCAATTCGTCCTGATCCGACTCTGGGCACATCACCGCCACCTGCACGCCAGTCAACGAGGCTGCCAACGCGAGGGTGTCCTCCAAAAGGCAGCGGTACAGCGCGGTTACTGCAGGAGAAGGAAGGCTGGCAATGAGACGGGTCTTGACCATGCCGGGCTTTGGGGCCTTCGCCATAACGACTAACGTGCGGTTTGGCTGAAAAACACCTACGTTGGTCTGGCTGGAGGATTCCATGAGAGATTAGTTCATCGGGAGTTACGCCGGTCGCGGCGCTCCCGCCTTTGGACGTCGAAACGAATAGAACACGATCCGGCTCAGGATAAACCACGCTGCCCCTACCGTGCCCTTCACCGTACCGCTAATTTTGGATTTTCCGATGCGCGGGTGGTAGCTGACCGGGACTTCTGCGATGCGATAACCCGCCACAGCCCCTTTTACGATCATTTCCACGGCCCACCCATAGGTATTCTCTTCAAGGGCGAGGGCGCGCAGCACTTCTGCGCGTGCGGCGCGAAACGGACCGAGGTCACTCACCTTCGCGCCATACAAATTCCTGATCAGGCCTGCGGCGAGGCGATTGCCGAATGACTGATGCCACGGTAGCGCACCGGGGATGCTTTTGCCGCCGACGCGAGAGCCAAGCGTAATGTCAGCGTGCCCCTCGATGATCGGAGCCAGAAGAATGGGTAACTCGGAAGGGCGATCGCTGTAGTCCCCATCAAGAAAAACGACGACATCCGGATTTTGCGCGTTCGCAAGCCCAGTCAAACAAGCGCGCCCATATCCTCGACGAGGTTCATGGATGACGAGTGCACCCATCTTTCGCGCGAGATCGGGGGTTCCGTCCGTCGAATCGCTGTCGACAACGATGACCTCAGTGACCAGATTGGAAGGCAGGTCGGCAAGCACGAGGCCAATGGCCTGCGCTTCGTTGTGGGTAGGGATGATGACCGACACTCGCACAGATTCCTTCATCACCACCAGGAAGACGCGGGATTCCGGCGTGCCAGCAACGCGTCGATGCCCCACGCGCGACCTGCTCGCCCCACCACTAGTCCGAGCGATGCAAGCACCGGAACCAGCAGCTCCCAAATCCATGACGTGCCCAATTCCGAGAGCCAAAGGCTGCCGAGGAACAGGAACGCGACAAAAGCCGCTGGCCGCGTGAGCACGCCAAGGATGAGCAGGATGCCGATGGTAATCTCGGTAGCGCCCTGCATGGGAGCCGCCATCGCGGCGTGGTTTGCCGCCAAGCCCATCACCGCTTTCCAGATCGCCGGCGAGTGGCTGTTCTTGATGTAGTAGTTGATCAGACCTGCGTAACCTGCCGGTGTGTACAGGCCCTTCCCCAGATTCTCGAAGAACACCCACACGAACATCGCGCCGATGGTTACGCGAACCAGCGCCAGGCCGTTTGCCGCGTAGGATTGTCCGGCGAAGCTGACCGCCGCATTTTGTGCTTGCGTTGTGCTCGTCGTCATTCTAAACCTCTGTGCAGTAGATGCCAGTCGACGACCGAAAGGCGCAATCTTAATCTATCCGACCCGTCTGTGCCAGATGGACACTCTTCCGGCAAGAAATATTGCGTGAGATGAGAATGGCATTATACTCGGCGAAGGACGCCCAGTGAAAAAGCTCGTGCTGATGATGTTGACGATGTTGATCGCGACCGCGCCGCTAGCCCAGTCGCGCGAATGGCAGACCGGGACGATCGCACTTACTTCGGAAAACCACGTATCCGGGCCACTGTGGGGCGAAAAAGACACTTTGCATTACACCATTGAGACCAGCACGATGATCTGTTTTGCGGAATACAGCTACAAGCCCCAGCATAACAATAGCCACGTACCGAATATCGCGTTGAATATGCCGACGAAGATTGCCATCGAAGGGAAGCACGCGTACATTCTCGACGCCAATGGGAAAGAAGTGAAGCTGCATATCGTCAAGAAGGTCGCAAAGTAGCCAGTAACGTCCGAACCCTCAGCGCCTTCTTCACAAATAAAGTTAATTGACAACCAATTAGGGTGATGTGAGAATCCGCGCTGCTATGGCTCCTGCCTACGTTCTGCTGTTGGCGTTCTTCATTGGATTTTTCAGTGGGTTGCGCTCACTGACCCCGCCGGCCGTAATCGCCTGGGCCGCGCATTTGGGTTGGCTGAAAATACCGAGCCCGCTTTCGTGGATTGGCACCACGACGGCGGCCGTTTTTTTCACCGTGCTGGCGTTGCTGGAACTCGTTTCGGATAAGCTGCCAAAGACTCCCAGCCGCACCGCGCCGCCGGGATTGGTCGCGCGAATCTTGCTGGGGGCGTTGAGTGGCGCGTGCGTCGCTTCCGCCGGCGGACAAGGCATGGTCCTCGGCGCGGTGTTGGGGATCGTGGGCGCGCTCGCGGGCACGTATGGTGGATATCAGGTGCGCACGAGATTGGTGAAGGCGCTCGGGACACCGGACTTCGTCATTGCCCTGCTGGAAGACCTTGTGACGATTGGCGGATCGTTGTGGGTCGTCTCGCGGTTCTGAATTTCCCCGCTTCGAATGTATCGCCGCGTCAGCGGTAGGCTTCCGCCTTTGACGGCCCGGCTCTACTTTACGCGGACGTAGGTGACTTCTTCCGTGAACGCATCTTTCTGATCCTTCTGGAAGGTCCAACTTGTCTTGAAATGATCGTTGTCAACGAACGTGTACACAGCGTTGTGCATGTGCCCGTCCTTGGAACTCTTCAGATTCGTTGCGCTCACGAAATCGAATTTCATGGTTTTCGTGCTGGCGTCGTACGTCGCCGCCATGGTCGGCTGATTCCCCGCCATACAGTAGTGCGTCAACTTCAGCTGATCGCCATCCAGGTAATAAAGCGTGATCATTTCCACCGTTTTGCCCTGTTCGACCATTTGAGCCTTCTCGATGACTGCGGTGCCCCCTGAAGTCAGCTGCACGTCCAGCGTGGCCTGATTCGTATTGGACTTTTCCGTCTGCCAATGGCCGACCAGAGCCTTTAGCTGTTCAAATGCCGCGACGCCGCTGTTCCCCGCCGCAGCTTGTGTTGCCCCAAACATGGCCATAGCCAACGTTCCCGCGATCAACAGTTTCGCCTTCATGGTTCCTCTCCTTCGATCAATTTCTTACGTAGCTCATCGATTGACAATTCCGCCGCAAACTACTTGGCATTCGCGTCGCTTTGCATCACGCCGAAGAGATTGCCTTCCGTATCTTCGAGATACGCAAAGTAGCCGACGGTGGGAATCGGAGTTTTCGGCATCACCAGCTTGCCGCCGGCGTTCTTCACCGCGTCGATAGCCTTATCGACCGAATCCACTCCAATGGTGTTGGTCGTGGCCGTTGTGGGCGCCTGCTTCTTTAGCAGTCCTCCGTTGATCCCGGGCGCTCCACAGTCTCCCGTCGTCACCATCCAATACTCCATCGGTCCCGGCCACCTCTCGAAGCTCCATCCAAACGCCTTTTTGTAAAACGCGGCCGCACGCTCTGGATCTGCAGCTGGAATTTCAAAATGGATGACTCTGGACATAGTTCTCCCCTTTCCGTTTTTCGGTTTTGATTTTCTGGAAACGTCAGCGAGCTGGCGCCGGCGTCATTCCGTACCGCTGCGTGGCGTACCCTACAATCATTCCCACGATGCTGCCCGGCAGGATGATTTCAAGGTAATAGCCGTGTTGCATGTATGCGACGATGAACGCGAGGAGGGCGCCGACAGCCAGCCCAAACAAGATTCCGAGAGGCACCGAATTTACTTTGCGCGCGAAAAAGCCGGCGGCCACCCCGGCGATCAGTCCTTTGATGGTCGAGCCCACGATGATTCCGGCCAGCTGTGCGCGGACCGACGGCGTAAACCAGGCCGTTCCGCCATCAATCGCTCCGAGCAGCGCTCCCAGCAGCAACCCCAATAGAACTTTGTTCATCGGTTTCCTCCGCCTCTAGTGTCTCTTACAACGGAACTTGTAATTCCTTTAAGGCTAGCGCTTCAAAACCAGCAACAAAATCAGGCGCATCAGCAAGTACGCTGCAATCAATAAGATAAAGAACCGATAGCGCCGGTAGACCCGTGCTGCCCGCTCGAAAATGCTTTCGCAGTGCGCTGCTACCGCCAGCCCGTCGAGGTAGCGCGAAACATCCAGAGCCAAATCCTGAACCGTCGCATAGCGCGCTGCAGGCTTTTCGGCGGAGGCTTTCGCGCAGATCGCTACCAGGGGTTTGTCGATCCGCGGACCCGAGCCATGCGCGCTCCTTTCGTTGAGCATGAATCGCAACAGCGCGCCCAGCGAGAAAATATCACTGCGCCCGTCCAACGACTCCACTTCGCCGCGTGCTTGTTCCGGCGACATGTAGCCGGGAGTGCCCAGCACCGTGCCGTGACCGGTGACAACGGAAACTTGCGTCGTGTCATTGTCCGCAGAAACCGCTTCAGGCTTTTCAAAGAGGGTGGCATCCGAGTCTCGCGGCGCTCCGCCAGCATCGTTGGCAAGGATCTTGGCGAGACCCCAATCCATCACCAGGACTTCGCCGAACGAGCCGACCATAATGTTGGCGGGCTTGATGTCGCGATGCAGCACACCGCGGGAGTGCGCGAACGCCACCGGATCGCAGACGCGAAGAAAAATGCGCAAGCGGTCCGGGATGGAGCCGACCGCTTCGAGATGCTTGTCGAGGCGTTGCCCTTCGACGAATTTCATGGTGTAGAAGACGCGGCCATCAGCCAGCGATCCCACGTCGTGAACCGGCACGATGCCCGGATGCTCGAGCCGCGCGAGGATGCGGGCCTCACGCATCAAGCGGCTGGCGAGTTCGCCCTCCGCGCCGGGTACTTCAAGAACCTTCAACGCCACGCGGCGTTGCAGTTTTTCGTCTTCGGCGGCATACACCACTCCCATTCCTCCGCGCGCAATCTGGCCCATCAACTGGTAACGTGTGCCGCTGAGGTCGGGAAGCTCCGCGCCATCGCGCAGCCGCGTGAGAGCTTTGTCTGACAGATGTCTCATTGCGCGTCCCATCCAAAGACGGCTTTGGCTTCTCGCTGGAATTCATCCTCGCTGCCGCAAAGTTCACGCAATCGCACCAGTGCAATTTTGCGGAATTCCCGGCGCGCCCATGCCAGGGCGTTGGTGACGTCGGTAACCGCGATGCCGTACTCCGCCGCCAGGCGCTCATACGAAATGCTGTCGTCGCCTTCCAGGTCATACGCTTCGAATAGCTCAAAGGTGCGTTCGCGCTGCTTCTCAGCACAGAGTTGGCGGAGATCTTCGACCGCAAGCGCAAACAGGCTGCGCACCCATTCCTTTTCGAAAAACGCTTCGAGCGATTCCGGCGAAGCAAGAGACGCGGCGTCAATGGTAGAGGCGCCGAGTTCTTCTTCCGCGCCGGCAAAGTCGAGCGCCACGTGTTCGATGTTTCCGCCGCGCTTTTGCCTGCGGGCGGCCTTCTCTTCGTTCATCACAAAGCTGTCCACGCACATGCGGAGATAGGTGCGTAGCCGGCTCCTGCTGGCATCAAAGCGGCCGAGCACTTCCCGCTCAAGCAAATCGGCGAAGAAGCCTTGGGTGAGATCCTGGGCGTCGGCTGCCGCGCGATTCCAGTGCAGGCGAACGTATTTGTAGACCGGCTTCCAGTACGCGGCGCAAAGAGCGTCCAGCGCTTGAGCGCGCTCGGCAGCGTCTTCGCTGCGCGCCGCTTCAATCACCGACCAGCGAGTGGCGGGAAAGCGCCCGCCGCCGCTGAATTCATCGTGGTTCATGCATCAGTTCCGGGTGCCATCAGTTCGAAGGGAGTTTAAGCAGGATGGCCGAAGCTGACAAGCGCAACCTGATTCGAGGCAGCCACAGCCCTGCCGTGCGAAGCAATGCGTGCTTACCTCATTCCCCTTGTCAAACTAGGAGAGCATGGGTTAGACTCCTAGTTAGACTAGGAGGCGGACGCAAAGTGAGCAAAACCGCGGAGCTGCTCCCAGGTACATTGGACATGTTGATCCTGAAAGCGGTGTCCTTGAAACCGCTGCATGGATACGGCGTGCTGCTGCGCATCCGGCAGATCTCCGGAGATGCGATTGAGATTCCGCAGGGATCCTTATATCCCGCCCTCTACCGATTGGAGCACCACGACCTGATCGCAGCCGAATGGGGACAGAGCGAGAACAATCGCCGGGCAAAGTACTACACGCTAACCGCCGCGGGGCGCCGTCGCCTGCGAGACGACACGGCCGGCTGGAACCGCCTTGTATCGGCAATTGGCGCAGCCTTGAACACCACGTCAGAGGAGGTCTGACATGCTGAAGCGCTGGCGTTCACTATTTCGTGTGCTGGTTCGCCGGAGTGATTTTGAAGATAACATGAGCGAGGAGCTGCGCTTCCACATCGAGCAATATACCGACGACCTGGTGCGCTCCGGAGTATCGCAGGAAGAAGCGGCTCGCCTGGCGCGCATCGAACTCGGCAGCGTTACCAATATCAAAGGGGATTGCCGCGAGGCATTTGGAGTTCACCTGATCGATGAGCTTCGCAGGGAATTGCGTTACGCCGCGCGATTGTTGCGCAAGACGCCCGGATTCACAGCTACTGCTCTTCTAACGCTCGCGGTTTGTCTTGGCGCCAACTTGACGATTTTTGCCGTGATTGATTCGGTGCTGCTTCGTCCGCTGCCATTTCCCGATTCCGGCAAGCTGGTGACAATATTTAATACCTATCCGAAAGCCGGCGTAGAGCGCGACGGTTCTTCGGTGACCAACTACTACGAACGCCGCGGCCAAATCCCCGCGTTCAGCTCGCTCTCGATCTATCGCTATGGCACGGAGATTATCGGTGACATTGGCTCGACGGAACGCCAGCCGACTATGCGAGTATCTCCGGAGTTTTTCGTTACTCTTGGGCTCGGTCCGGTGATCGGGCGCACGTTCACCGACGAGGAAACCACTTCTGACACCGACCAAGTCGCCATTCTTTCCGACACATACTGGCGCCAACGATATGACGCCGATCCGAATGTCATCGGAAAACGGGTTCGCGTAAACAGTGTTCCCAGAACCGTGATCGGCGTCTTGCCTCCGGCCTTCCGCTTTCTGTCTTCCGATCCCCAGTTGTTCCTCCCTCTGGCATCGCGCGCGGAAGATCGCACGCCGCTGCAACGGCATGCCGGCGGAAACGTCACGCAAATGATCGCCCGGCTTAAGCCGGGCGCTACTCTGGCGCAGGCCCAGTCTGAGATCGATGCGCAGAATGCCACGTTGGAGACCGACGACCCGCAAGCCAAAATGATGGCGGATGCGGGCTTTCGTTCGATGGTGGTGTCACTGCATGGCGATCACGTTGCGGCGATTCGTCCGACGCTACTGTTATTGCAAGGTGGAGCGATTGCCCTGCTGCTGATCGGAGCCGTAAACCTGATCAATCTGCTTCTGGTGCGAGCCAGTGGTCGAGTGAAGGAACTAGCCGTTCGCCAGGCGCTGGGCGCCGGTCGGGGATACGTGGTGAGCGAAGTGGTGGTCGAGACTACTTTGCTGACGCTGGTCGGGGGATTGCTCGGACTGGCTGTTGGCTATGGAGGAATCCAACTTCTGCGCGTTTTGGGAGTTGATCGACTGCCATTGGGAAGTCGCATCGCCTTCGATGCGCGACTGGCATTGGTCGCTTTAGTCGCAGCTATCGTGTTGGGCATCCTGGTTGCAGCACCGATCGCCTGGTTCAGTTTTCGACGCCATTTGGGCAATGCGCTTCAGTCAGAGAGCCGCAGTGGAACGAGCGGGCGCGGCGCTCAATTTCTGCGTCACAGTTTCATCGTTTCTCAGATTGCCTTGGCGTTCATTCTGTTGGCAGGGGCGGGTCTGCTCAGCCTCAGCCTGGAACGCGCGATGGCCGTTTCTCCAGGCTTCCAGTCCGACCACGTCCTCACCGGGCAAATCTTGCTTCCATGGGCAGATTACCCGGACGGTACGTCCCGCCTTGCATTTGTTGAAAAGCTGATGGACAAAGCCGGCCACTTGCCGGGTGTGTTGTCCGCGGGAGCGGTCAGCAATGTGCCCTTCAGTGGCAGAAGCGGCAAAAGCGCCGCCACCGTCGTGGGTTACGCTCTGCGCCCGGGCGAATCACCGCGAGGGCACTACTCTTACGGCGTTGGGGGCGACTACTTTCAAGCTATGGGTTTCTCTTTGCGGGCAGGACGATTTCTCACGGCCGCCGACTCACATCGCGCCGAGCGCGTCTGCGTTGTGGATGAAGTCTTCGCGCGATTCTACTGGCCGAACGCCAGCGCTATTGGCCAACGACTGTGGGAAGGCTCCGAAGCGGGCAAGGATGCCGACGCTTTTACAGTCGTCGGGGTTGTTGGCGAGACGAAACAAGCGGGACTCACCGAAGACCAAGCCCAGGGCGCGATTTATTATCCCTATGTCTTCCGTACGGATGACAGCTTCTTCGTGACGGTCCGCACCAGCCTCCCGCCGGAATCGCTGGGGTTGACGCTGCAAAAAACAGTTCGGCAAATCGATCCGGATATACCGGTCAACGACCTCCGGTCGATGAACACGCGCATCGCGGATAGCCTTGTCGCTCGGCGCTCATCGGCCCTGCTGGCTGGTCTCTTCTCTGGCATCGCCCTGCTGCTCACAACTATCGGAACTTACGGTGTGTTGAGCTTCGCGGTAGCACAGCGTCGTCGCGAAATCGGGCTGCGCATGGCGCTAGGTGCGCAGTCGAGTCAAATTCGCAGTCAGTTCCTTTATCTGTCACTACGCTTGCTGGCTGGCGGAACGATATTGGGCTTGATCGGAGCGTGGCTGACAGGCGCAGCCATGCAGGCGGTGCTTTTCCACGTGCCGGCTCTGAACCCGGCGATCCTCGCAGGCACTGCGTGCGCGATGGGGTTGGTGTCTCTCGCCGCTTGCCTGCTGCCATCGCAACGCGCTGCGCGGATATCTCCGACGGAGGCTCTCGCCGAGCAGTAGAGAGTCCATGCAATGCGTCGCGCTGGCGTGTAGGACCGGGGGTCGCACTCTCTTATCTCTGTCTACTCGAGAAAAGGGTTCCTCAAAGGTGGAATTTCCAAAAACGACGGATCACCGAATCGCGCAATCTGTTGCTCGATTGGCTGGCGAAACAGTTGGTCCTCTGGCGCGCGCTTTAACGCATCCGAGTACGCCAGCAATGCTGGTTCCCGCGCTCCCCGCTTCAATAGTAGATTCCCGAGTTCGATGTTCACAAAAAAGGCGGTAGGATCCAATTCCAGGGATTGCCGAAAGGCCTGTTCAGCAGCATCCAGGTCCGGTTTGTCCGCATAAACTTTCGCGATTCCGTGGAAATAGAGAGCCGCAGCCGCGTCACCCGGCAGAAGGAACGTTCCTCGGTAGACAAACAAATTTCCGAATCGCGCCACCGGCGTGGCCTGGCGAAGCGCCGAGCGATCCCAGAAGATGTTCGGAGACAAGAGTGGAGACCCTCTCAAGATTGTGCCGGACCGCTCGGGCTGGCTAAGACGTGGCAGGTCACGTTTCATATCGCGGCCGAGAAACTCGACGTCACGTCCTTTGAATTCAATATCAGTCGTGAAGCACAAAATGTTGGCCATCTCTCGCGAAGGCTTTAAGAACGTGCGGTAGTATTCCGCGATTTCTTTGCTGCGTTGGCCTAGCTCCACGTCTTCGTCATCGAAATATTTGTAGGCATTCTTCGATCCGCCCACGAACTCGTTGAAGTGCTCCCACGGGCGCAACACAGGCACTGCCGAGGCACACGCGAGGATATAGGCGGCTAGCATTGCTATCTTCAGGCCTCGTGAGTTCAAAGGCAGCGATCTTTCCACGAAAAGCCCGGCGAAGACCGACAACAAGGCAACCACAGGCAGGGCATGCCGGACCGGCGTAGGTCGCTCCTTGCAACAGAACGAGCAAGTACAAAACAGCTGCGGCAAGAATGACACCTGCCGGGAAATTCCACGCTGCCGGCAAGCGCCGCCCAAAGAAGAGGCCCAGGCCGAGCAAGCTTAAAAGGCTCAATCCGATCGGCAATTTCACGGCGATCATCGCCGGAAAGAAATATTTAGGCGCTTTTTCGACATACCGCCGGCCAAAAAAGAGTTGAGGATTCAACCGGCCTTCCATTCCGGCATGAATGGTGTCCGCGAAACCCCAGAGATAGGCCCGGTGGTATTCATGCCCACGAGGACGAGATGGTAGAAAGGCGTGTACACGTCAGCGATTTTGTTCGCGAGTGGACGATTGAATGATTCCTGGCCGGTGCGCGTCTCGGTGTATCGAAAAAAGTAAAACGCCCACAAAATCACCAGAGCTCCCGCAAAAACGGCCCCAACCTTAAGCAGCCTTCGCCCCCGCGCGTCGCTCGTTCCGGCACGCGGCTGCCAGCACGCCAGCCACACTCCGATTAGCACTGCGCTCAGAAGCACCACTGGCGCCGAATGCTTTGCGGCGAGATCCAATCCTAGAAACGCCGAGCAGGCGGCCAGGTCCGTCCATATCCAATCGCGAAAGGCCCTTGTGGCAAGAACGATGGATGTTGCCGACAACAGCGCCACGGGCAGATCAGTCATGACCACCGGCCAGTGCGCCGCCACGGTGGGATCAATCACCAAAAACAGCAATGCCCCAAGCGCGACGCTGCACGGAATCGGGATCATTTTTCAAGAAGACAATTCGCTCGGTGAAAGCGCGCTCGTCGGGTTTGTCTGTAAATTTCCGCAGCGGGTCCAGATGCAAGCCTGTCGCCGCAACCACGCTTCCCACCCAGAGCTTTACCAGTGGGGGGTGCTCCGGATTAATCCGGAAATCCCCGGACTTCACGTAGGTAACGCCCGCGGCTATATGATAGGCCTCGTCGATTGTGAAACCGTCCAGTCGCGTGGCTATCGCCGAACGCCCAATACCCAGTCCCACCAACAGAAGCACCAACCAGATAGGCGAGGACAGACGGAGTCCGCGCCCTGGAAACGCAACGTTGCCAGCTGAGTCGGAAGCCGAAAACACGTTCATCACACTTGCAAATTGCGAAGGTAGGGCACACTGGCTTTCATCATTTCCAGATTCATTTCGACGAAGTAGTTTTTTATGCCGCCTGTTTTCGCAGCGGTGAAGATTTTCGTCCAATCCAAAGTGCCCTGTCCTACGGGAACAACTTTCCTGGTTTCCGCCGACCAGCCCTGCACATGCATGGAAATGAAGCGGCCCGGATACCTGGTGAAATACTCGGCGGCATCGTAGCCGCGGCTGATCGTAGAGACCTGGAACTGGAACTTAACGAGCTTGGGATCAAGAAGGTCGAACAGTAAGTCGTAGGTTCGCTTGCCATCTACAGTCGAGAGTTCGAAATCCTCATTGTGAAGACCTTGCTGGATTCCAGATTTTGCTGACTCTTCGCCCATCTTGTTGTATTCGTCCGCCGCTCGCTTCACGTCATCCATTGTGGGCTTGGCAGGGCCGCCGAGGGACGGTACGAGCATTTGCGTCAGTCCTACGTCTTTGGCCCAGGCAATCGCTTTTGCCTGATTCTCCCTGAGTTCGGTGATGGTGAAGTGAGAACTGACGCAGGTGACGCCCGCATCGCTGAGAATCTTCCGAAGTTCCGCTCCGGAGTATTTGGAGAGGCCACCGAAACCGTATTCGGCGTAGCCTGTCGGCGAGCATAGTTCCACCGACTGAAATCCGGCGTCGGCCAGCTCTTTAATTGTCCCGGGGAGGTCCTTGGAGAGCATTTCTCTGACCGGCCAGGTCTGGCATCCAATGGGCATGCCCAGTGGATTGGCGCGAAGGTCCAAAACCCCTGCCGCAAGCAAGCCTGCCACGGCTGCGCGAGTTGCTGTAGTTTTTAGAAAATCTCTTCTCGAAGTTGAAGACATGGAACCCTCTCTGAGTGGCGCACTGCAGAAGCTCAATTAATGAACTCCCTAAAGTTCCCAACCGCTTCGGCGTTCCGGCCGGACGTAGTTTTGCGCGAGATCGGAATTCGTGATTTTGAGGTTAGTACGGTCCCAGTTGAGTTTCTGTCCCAAGCGGGTGGCCACATCTCCGAGCAGCAGGGATTCGGTGACCAGGCCCGAGAATTCGAAGCTGCCGCCAGGCTTAACGCTTCCGCCCTTGCAAGCATCCAGCCATTCTCTCTCGTTGCCTGGCGATCTCGGCAGCGTCTTTGGCGGCTGCTGATAACTTCTCATCTTGGCTTCGGGAATCAGTCTTGGATTGCCGCCATTGAACTTGCAAAGGATTTTGCCGCGTTCTCCAATGAACAGCAGCCCCTCTTCGAGCTCATCTTCATCTGGCTGCGGTTGCGCGTCCGCTTCGAGTTCTTCGGCACGGGGTGGCTTCAGACCACCATCGTACCAGGTGAATCTCACGGGAGGCATGTTGGATCGGGAAGGAAAGCTATAGGTGACGATGGAGGCCTGGGGATAAGTTTCATCGAAGCGGTCTGTGGAACTCGCTTCGACGGTGGTGGGCGCTTCGAGCTTCAGGACGCGGAAAATTGTGTCGAAACTGTAGGAGCCCATGTCGCCCAGCGCGCCACAACCAAAATCGCACCATCCGCGCCATACGAACGGTAGGTACACACGGTTGAAAGGACGTTCCGGGGCGGGACCAAGCCAAAGATCCCAATCCAGACCTTCCGGTACTTTGTCAGCATCTTTTGGCCGTTCGATGCCCTGAGGCCAGAAAGGACGGTTGGACCAGTTCTGGACTTCGTGCACCGGCCCGATCGCTCCATCCCAAATCCATTCACACAGCAAACGCGTGGCTTCCGAGGCCTGATTACCCACAGCAATCTGCGTCGCTACTCCAGTCTCGCGAGCGATTTCAGCAAGACGTCGCGCCTCATGGACAGTGTGCGTTAACGGTTTCTGGCAGAAAACGTGTTTGCGTTTCTTCATGGCGGCAGCGGATACCGCCGCGTGCAGGTTGTCCGTTGTGCAGACTACAACCGCGTCCACGCCTTTCTGTTTCTCCAGGAGTTCCCGGAAATCCGTGTAGGCCGAACAACCGTGATATTGGCCGGAACGTTGCTGGGCGCTGTAATAGGCGTCCACAATTTTCTGGGCAGGTTCACGCCCGGCAACGCCGCTGGTCACGCGGAGCGTATGGCTGAGTTGGATAGGATCGTCCGGGCTGAGCCAATCCCAGCCGCTGTCTACTCCGAGCAGCTTGCGGACGGAATTACAGAACTCGTGCGTCTCCCACTGTGGATAGTTCGCACCGGTTTTATTGCAGTCGCAGACCGCCACACCCTGCACGTCGGGCTCTTTCAAAAAGTGGAGCATCACGCGCAAACCCTGGGCGCCGACTCCAATGAAGGCAATATTGACCTTATCACTGGGCGGAACATATCCCGCACCGCCCAAAACCCGGCGTGGAACAATCGAAAAACCAATCGTTGCGGCGGCAGTTTGCGCTAAGAACTTGCGCCGCGAAACCGAGACCTCCGAGCCGCTACAAGACCGAACTCGATTCTTCACAGTCCCTCTTTGAGCGCACACACAGGCGTCGAATCATTTTTGCTGCACGCCTGCTGCGCCAACTTACCCGTGTGTTGATCAAACCGGATGATGCAACCGAACCGCGCGTCTGTACATAAGAAAATTCGCGATCACCGCAGCAGACAGGAGCATGCACTACCCCAGACCTCGCTATGGCGTCGGGATATTCCGGATGCGTTGCTCCTCGGACGACATCAACGCTGCGGCGCGTTTGAAGTTACTCAAACAACCGTGCGCGACGGCCATACTGGAATAGTAGTCGTTGTAGCGGAATCCGTTTTCTCCCTTCCACATCGGGAACATACTGCATGCGTTCAACCAGTCGTCGCAGACCGGGGTTATATCCACATAGGTGTCGGCGGAAAAAGAAACGGCATCTTCCCAATTGCTCGCGAAGTAAAGCTTTCGGACGTTGTGTGCCGGCTGTTGGCGGACAATGGCGGGAAGACCGGCATAAAAGATCGCATCCTGAACGATTTCGTAGCAGGCGTGGTGGTCCTTGTGCCAAGTTCCCTTCCAGTGGGTGACGATTGTCGAAGGCCTGCACTGGCGAATCAGATCGCAAACCGCGAACTTTGCTTCGTCATTGGCGGGAATTTCACCGTCGGGATAGTGAAGGAACAGGGCTTTTGCGCCGAGCGCCGAGGCGGCTTTCTCTGATGCTTGCTGTTGAGATTGTCGGTACTGCTCCGCCGGGGTTTTGGCGGATCCCCGCTCGCCCAGGGAGAGACTCAGAAAGTTGCCAGTGCCTTTCAAATGTGTGGCCACGGCGACCAGCGCGCCCATAGCGAAAAACGCGTCGCCGGGATGCGCGGCAATTGCAAGAACGTTCGCGAAGTCTCGATCCGGCGTGCCCGAAGTGATGTTGGCGGGACGTCCTGGCAACTGAGCGTCCTGGAAGAATCCGCTTCTCGTTGTGAGGGCAGTTACGCCGCCGCTCGCCATAGTTAGAAAGTCACGCCGTGTGGGAGACATAGTCCTTCCTTTTCGAGGAACTGCCTGTTCTGCGTAAACCGATTGAAGTGCACGCGACAGAGTTGCCGCCACGCTAGCTTGCGGAACATATGGAACTACATCATCCCCGGAAGCTGCTGGCAAGCAAAAGGCACTGCTCTTTCCTCGCTTGGTTTGTGGCGAGCCTCCTATTGCGTCCGTGGATATTGTCTTAGCTTGGAAACTGGGCCGCGCCCCGCGATTGGCAGGGCTTTCCGTCACTGTGGGTTTGGCTGTAAACTGGTAAGGTTGACTTCCACGCGATTATCGGTCAGAAGCGCCCCGGATAGCGGAAGTTCCGCGAGGTAAGGAGAGAATCCCCATGGCAGTCGATGTGGTCATGCCCCAGATGGGCGAGAGCATCTTTGAAGGCACCATCACCAAGTGGCTGAAGAAGCCCGGCGACAAGGTGGAGCGGGATGAGCCGCTGTTCGAGATTTCGACCGACAAGGTCGACGCGGAAATTCCTTCACCGTCGGCTGGCGTTCTGAAAGAGATCAAGATTCCAGAAGGCCAGACTGTGCCGATTCAGACGGTTGTAGCGGTGATCGATGGCGCGGGAGCTGCTGCCGCGTCTGCGCCTGCTCCGGCTGCCGCACCTCCTGCACCTGCGGCAAAGCCCGCGGCCGCGCCAGCGCCCAATGCTGCCTCTACGCCAGCGCCGACGAAACCCGCACCAGCCCCGGCGCTTGCTCCCGCTTCTCCGGCCGCATCAACGGCAGTGCCGCAAGCGGATGGCGGCGCAACCAGCTCGACCGAGCGCGTACATTCTTCTCCGCTGGTTCGCCGGTTGGCCAAGGAACACAACATCGACTTGACCACGCTTGAAGGAACGGGCGCGGCCGGGCGCATTACCAAGGAAGATATTGAAGCCGTGATTGCCGGGCAATCCACCGCGGCACCGGCGGCTTCCGCTACCGCGGCGAGACCTATTCCGCCACCACCTCCGCCGCCCGCTCCCGTTGCCGCGGCTCCTGGCGCCCCTGCCGCGCACGGCACGCAGTACATTCCATCACTGCAGGTCGGCGTTCCGCGCGAACGCATTTACTTCGGGAATTATGAACTGCAACCGTTGAGCGTGATGCGGCAGAAGATTGCCGAGCACATGGTGGCGTCGAAGCACGTTTCGCCGCACGTTTATTCGGTGGACGAAATCGACATGAGCAAGGTGGCGGCCATCCGCGCCAAGTCCAAGGAAGAATTCGAGAAGCGCTACGAGACCAAGCTGACCTTCATGCCATTTTTCGTGAAGGCAGCGGTGGCCGGGTTGCGCGCCTATCCTACATTGAACGCTTCGCTGGACGGCACCAACGTGGTGCTGCACAAGGAAATCAATGTGGGCATCGCCGTGGCTCTCGACTGGGGGCTGATCGTTCCGGTGGTGAAGGGCGCCGACGAAAAAAATCTGCTGGGCATCCAGCGCACCTTGAATGACCTGGCGGAACGCGCGCGTTCCAAGAAACTGAAGCCCGAGGAAGTGCAGGAAGGCACCTTCTCAATCACCAATCCCGGCGTGTTTGGCGGGTTGTTCGGTTTGCCGGTAATCAGCCAGCCCAACGTGGGGATTCTCGGACTGGGCGCGATTGAAAAGCGCCCGGTGGTGATCAACGATTCCATCGCCATCCGCTCCATGTGCTACGTCACGCTGAGCTACGACCATCGCGTGGTGGATGGCGCCATCGCGCACCAGTTCCTGCACAAGGTAAAGGAAACGCTGGAGAACTGGTCCGAGCCGCTGGTTTGAGAAGTTGTCAGTGATCAGTTTTCAGTTTTAAGTAGCGTTCCCTGACGCCGCTGCCGCACTCAGATAGCCACAGAACGCTATGGCTGAAGATTGACCGCTGGACAATAGTTCCTCATTCCTAAGCCGCACCAAGGTTATCTCGATTCGTCCGCACTTACCCAACTACCGCTGCAAGCCTCTTTTCTCTTTCAACTTTAAGTTTTCAACTTTTAACTTCGACCGCTTTTCTTTACTTAAAACTTAAAACTGATTACTGAGAACTTTATTGAATCAACGGTCTCATCTTCGCGGCCCACACCGCGAACGCTTCCATCGGCACCGCCTCCACGCCGGCATCACGCAGGGTTTCCTGGACAAAGCGGTGGCGCTCGTATTCCGCCAGCAGGTGCACATCGGTAACCGCGGTGAATTCCGCGGACTTCACTTTTTTGCGGATGTGCTCCGCGGTGTAAGCCAGTTCCTTGGTATCGCGCGGAGCGCGAGAGACGCTGATCGCCTGAACAAACCCGCGGGTTCCGTTGCGGCGGTAGCCGTAGTCGAGGCGCATGGGATCGCCGGGGAAGGTGAACTCCGCGGCGTGCACGCCCTTGTCCATGCGTTCCCACAGGCGCGCCTGCCTCAGCACCTGCGCGCAATACGATCGAATCGCCCCGCGGGTTCCGGCGGCGCCCACGCACGTGGCTCCCCGAAACGGCGCCACATGGTCGGCGTACAGCCGGTCGGTCTCGGCGTCGAGGTCACCGGCGTCCACGACGCCTTTCTGCGTCGTCAGTTGCAGTGCGTGCGAGAGCGTGTCGTCCCATTTGCCAGCAATTTCAGCCAGTCCGTGCGCGCGTCCCCCTCGCCATGGCCGTTTCCTGAAAATAATTGCGCGGAGGTTGCGAGGCGGTTGTCCAGGTTGTCGCGCAGCATGCGCAAAAGCCCTTCATCCGCCTGGGGATGCAGCCGGCGCACGCGCGCGTACTCTTCCGGCTCCTCAATCATGCGCAAGCGTCGCTCGCCGGTCCGCGGGTCGAACACCAGCACGCCAATATTCACCCATTCGTCGCGGACCGGGTTTGGCGTGTACCGCAGCACGCGGTAGGCGCAGGTCCGGCCGTCTCTCGCGTCGTTGCTATCGGTGATCATCGGTGTTCTCCCTGTTTCTTATCCGTGCTTCGTAGCTCGCGATCGTGCAAGATCGCGCCAATCGTCGAGAGTCACAGGTCACGCTTCCCGCACGCAGTGCGGAAACGGCTGGCGGTTGCAATTCCTGGCCGACAGCAACAGTTCCGGCACGCGTTTCTTCCGCCTAACCAACTGCTCGAGCAACCGCAGCACTGCGTTGTAGTCGTCCTCGTACCACTCCGGCGGAATTTCCTCCACCAGTTTGGCGAGCACGGCCTCGGTGATCCGGTTGTGCAGCCAATCCAGCCATGGCGCGAACGACTGCATTCCGGTCACGCCTTCATACACGCGGTTTCGCGCGTACAAGCCGCGCAGCGGAGCATCGGGAAAATCCCAGTTACCGGCATTGAAGCAGAAACCCTGGTCAATCATCACCGTTTTGTACGGCAAGGTTCCGGGCTGGCCGCTATCCAGGCTCGGCGCCGGTAAACTTCCCGGGGACCTCGCGGTTCCTATCCGTTGCGGAACTGGCGGCGGAGCCCTTCCGGACCACCACGGAACCGAAGTTTCCCAGTTGCGCCCGGACTCCGGCACACATACAAAAAGCCCCTCGAACAATTCGAGGGGCCCGGTTTTGCCAATTTTGATTAGCGGAGAGCCACTACTAGCGGCGCTTTTTCTTCGCGGCCTTCTTTTTGGGCGCGGCTTTCTTGACCGGCTTCTTGGCCTTGGCCGGCTTTTTCGCGGCTTTTTTCGGAGCTTTTTTCGCCGCCTTCTTGGGAGCGGCTTTCTTGGGCGCTGCCTTCGGAGCCGCCTTTTCCACCGGCTCTTCGTCGCCCTCTTCGCTGGGTTCTTCTTCCACCACGAGGATTTCTTCCTCGTCCTCGGTAATGCCCTCGCCGTCCCCGCCTAGTTCGTCGTCATCCAACCGGGACAGCTCGTCGTCCTCTTCAAACTGGTCCTTCTCGAATTCCATGCTTTCCTCCCCTGGGGGCTCAACTTTACCCGGTGTTCTTGGCACGCTGCACCAGCCGGAGCCGACGTCTGCCTGCCCTTGCGATTTGTTATCCCACTCTGCGGTGCTTGTCAAGAGTCCTGCTCACAAGGAGCGGGGTTATGGCTATCAATGTACGGTAACCATCACTTGTGCCTGAGTTTTCTGGGTTACTTCAAGGCGTCGTGACGCTTTTGCTGCTGGTGGTTTTCTTTTTGACCGTGCTTTTCGGCGCATGTTTCACCGTGGACGGCGCGCCCCCTACGGTATAGATCCGCAGCACCATGCCTCGGCTCACTTTGGCGGTTTTCAGCCCGTTCCATTTTCGGACATCCTCGGAGGTCACGCTGAACTGGTCCGCTATTCCTCCCAGCGTGTCGCCCTTCCTCACCCGGTAGCGCACCAGTCGCGGCTTGGTCTCTTCCAGCGGCCGCGCGGCGGGAATGATCAACTTCTCGCCCGGGGTCAAAGCCTCGCCATGTTCCAGATCGTTGGCCTCCGCGATGGACAGCGGCGTCACGTGATACTTTTTCGCGATGGCCGTCAGCGTTTCGCCTGCCTCCACGCGATGCCGGCGCCAGCTGACCCATTTGTCTGCGGGAATGTCCGCGATTTCCGCGGAAAACCTTTCAGACGTGCCCTTGGGCAGGTGCAGCACAAAGTGCGGGTCATCTGGGGTGGCCATGCGCAGGAGCGAGGGATTCAGCGTGCGCAGCGTATCCACGTCCACATCGATGGTTTCGGCCACCAGGCGCAGGTCAATGGCCCGCCCGGGCTTCACCACGTCGGTCTCCACCGGCGGCTCCGGATCGACGGCAACCCCGTAGTGCGCGGCGTCCTTGGCGATCAGCGTCAGTGCCAGGATGATGGGCACATAATTCTTGGTCTCCCTCGGCAACACATTGCGTTTGTACAGTTCCCAGAAGTCCGCGTAGCCCGTGCGCTCGATGCCCTTCTGCACGTTTCCCGGACCGCAGTTGTACGCGGCCATGGCCAGATACCAGTCGCCATACAAGCCATACAGGTCGCGCAAATGCTGCGCCGCCGCACGCGTGGCCTTTTCCGGATCCATGCGCTCGTCCACCCACCACGACCTGCGCAATCCATATTCGTTGCCGCGCCATTGCACGAATTGCCAGATGCCGCGCGCTCCGGCTCGCGACAATGCCAGCGGCTGGAACGCACTCTCGGCCTGCGCCAGATAAATCAGGTCTTGCGGCACGCCTTCCTCGCGAAGCACCCGCGCAATCATCTCCTGGTACTTCCCTTTGCGGCGCAGACCGTTTTCCACGATGGTCCGGCCGCGCGGGGTCTGGAAAAAGTTAAGGTACGACGCCACCACATCGTTCACCGTCAGCGGCAAATCGTGCGAACTGCTCTTGGCCGTTTCTTCCGCGTGTTCCCTGAGCTTGGGATCGACCGGAAAGGTCATCTCCGCCACTTCGTCAATTGGCGCGGGGACCGCCGGCGCTTCGGTGAAGCCGTCACCGGCGCGAAACGACTGCAACTCGTAGGTGTAAACCGTGTCTGTAACAGTGTGAAACAGTTCGCTCAAGCGCGGGTCGCTGTTCGGGTCGTAACCGCTCTCCAACATCCAGTCGATGGCATCGTCGAAATCGCGCCGCGCCGCTTCCAGGTGCCCTGCCTTGTAGTTGGCCTCGCCAGCCGCAAACTCTTCTTTTACACGCACGACCAGGTAATCGATCCCGCCGGGAATGGGGGGCTGCAGCGGCGCCATAGGGTGCTGCAGAAGATCGGGCATCGGCAGAACCCCGACGTTTATCGGCGTTTGTGGAACAGCAGCCGGTTTCGATGGCGCCAGCGCAGGCACCCGCGTTTGCGCCGGTTTCTTGGCCGCGTCCTCACACCCGTAGAGGCACGCGATCAGCGCCACACAGCAGCCCGCTCGCACTCGTAGGTTACGCATCTATTCCATGGTACGGAGGGCTTGCGCTCGCGGTCAACGCTTTCCGCCTCCTGGCCGTAGCCCATGCCGCAACCCGTCTGTTCAGCCCACCTCCGCAGTCACCGGACGGCGGGCACTCGACAATCGCTGCGTTCTGCGCCAAAATTCTCTTGCTCATTCTTACCGCACATTCTCAGGGAGGCTTTCATGATTTGCCGTCGTCTTTCGCTTTTTGCCATCGCGGTTCTCGCCGCAGCTTGCAGCCTGCCCGCCCAGACCACCACCCAAACCATGGCCGCCGCCTCCACCAACCCCATGTTCGACAAGCTGAAAACCCTGGTGGGCAGCTGGCAGGGAAAAGATCAGCACGGCAACGTCGTGCATCTCACGTTTGAGCTGGTTTCCAACGGAAGCGTCCTGATGGAACGGCACACTTCCGCGAATGGCGCGGAGATGATCAGCATGTATTCGATAGAGGGAAACCGTATCCTCCTGACGCACTACTGTTCCGCCGGGAACCAGCCCGTTCTCCAGAGCCAGCCGCTGCCCGTTGCCAGCAAGCAAATGGACTTCAGCTTCCTTCGCGCCACGGGTTTGAAGACGCCGGACGACGGCCACATGGTGGGCCTGAGCATTACCTTCGAGGACAAAGATCGCCTGTCGCAAATCTGGAACTATAGCGACCACGGCAAGAAGGAAACGGATCTATTCACGTTCACGCGGACGAAATAAGGCAGTCTTCAGTTCTCAGTTATAAGTTCTAAGTTTCAGAACAAACCACTGCGCCCCGCCCGCGCTGCGGGCGCAGCCGAGCAGAGCAGCCGCCGGGCATCATGGCGCGGTTCTAAACTGAAGACTTAAAACTAAGAACTGAAGACTTTCTTACGCCGCGACGCGCGTCGCCAGCTTCCGCGCTGCCAGGCCGAACATCAGCCGCGAAATTCCCGTCATCAGCAGGTTGATCCCCACCAGCGTTCCAATCGCCCACACCGAACTGGATGGCCAGTGGAACAGGATCAAACAAGCCAGCAGCAGGGTCACAATTCCGTTAAACAGCAACCACCCCGACGCGCCCTCCAGCCGCGTTTTGAAATACGCCACGATTTCGATCACGCCCTCGGCCAGGAAAATTCCGCCCAGCAGCAGTGTGAGTGTAGCGACCCCCATGATGGTGTGCGTCAGGAAGTACAGTCCGCCAATCAGATATACCAGGCCGATCAGCACCTGCCCGATCACCTGCTTGGTTCCGCCTCCCTTGAACGCAGTCACAAAGTGAGCCACCGCGCCGAAAATCAAAACCCAGCCGACTAGCAGCGTCACTGCCAGTCCTGCAATCCCCGGTTCGATGATTGCCAGTATCCCTAAAATAATAAACAGCACAGCCATGGCGATGAACCAACCCGTGATCGTTTTCGCCACCGCTGCCGGTCCACGCAATCCCTGACTGACATTCGCAGTCGCCATTTAACACCTCCGCTTGCACGCCATGTTTGGAATAGGCCAGCCGTTGGACGATTTCCGGCGGCCTCACAGCAATCAGGGCGGATTCGCGCTCATTCTACCTCAAGAAAGCCGCGAGTGAGCAAGCAGAACGATCAAGGGGAACTACCGCTCCAAGTTTCCTGACCCCGATTCCTGATCACTGATATCTGATTACTGATATCTGCTACTGTAGAGCTTCTCGCTCCAACTACATCCGGTATGAGGCCCTCATGAGCAAAGGCATTCTGAGTTCATCGCTGGTTTGCGTTGTGCATCGGACTGCGCTGGCGGTATTGCTCGCGACTGTTGTCGTTTCCACAACAGTCGCATCGCCGCCTCCCGACAGTGGGAAACCGGTCCACCTGACCTGCGATTCTCTCAGCAATCCGCTCGGCATCGACGACGCCTCCCCGCTATTCTCCTGGCAATTGCTTGATTCGAGGTTCGGCGCACATCAAAGCGCCTACCAACTCCAGGTGGCCAGCAATCCCGAATCGCTCGCCGCCGGCAAAGCGGACATATGGGACAGCGGGCGCGTCACCTCCGGACAATCAGTCGGAGTGGCTTACGGCGGAAGCTCGTTGCTTGCGGAGAAGCGTTATTTCTGGCGCGTACTGCTGTGGAATCAGGACTCGCAGCCGTATCCTGCGAGCGATGTCGCATGGTTTGAAACGGGTGTTCTGAAACCGGAAAACTGGCGCGCGAAATGGATCGGTTCAGAAAGCACGGAGCAGGGTCTGTTGCGCGAGTCCAAGGCCGAATGGATCAGCAACAAGAGCGATGCGAGCTACAAACCTTCCAGCGAATCTCATCACGATTTCCTTTTCTCCTTTGAGCTTCAGAAAACCGTCAAGCATGCCTCGCTCTACGTCACCGGACAGGATACCGCCGCCGCATGGCTGAACGGCAAACAGGTGGTCACCGCGCAGCCGTTACCTCCGTCAAAGAAAAGTCCCTGGCAAACGTACGCGCGCGCCGACGTCACCGCGCAACTGCGGTCCGGCAAAAATAGTCTGGCGGTCGAAATCATTCGCTACCACTCCCTTGACTCCGGGACAAAGGGCGACGAGAGCCGCACGCCGATGAGCGCTTGCCTGATCGTGGAGTCGCAGGACGGTACCTTCGCCGTGTTTCCAAGCGATGCGCACTGGAAGAGCGCGTTGAACGTCTCCGCGGGCTGGACCGCCGCCGGTTTCGACGATTCCCGGTGGAACGCCGCCGAAACTTATGTGTTCACTGGTTCCCCGATGGACGACGCCGCGTTGGGCATGCCGCTTCCCACCGACACCGTGAAAATCCTGCGCCGCGGATTTGCCGTTGCGAAGCCCGTGAAATCCGCGCGGCTTTACGTCACCGCTTTGGGCGCGTATGAATTCCATCTGAACGGCCGGCGCGTTGGCGACCAGATACTCAGTCCGGGTTGGACGGACTACCGCCTTCGCGTTCCCTACCAGGTTTACGACGTAACAGAGCAGCTCAGCGAAGGCAAAAACGCGCTGGCCGCCTACCTCGCTCCCGGTTGGTACACCACCCCGCTAATGTGGGTCGGCAAAGGCTACAACTATGGCAACACGCCGCCCGCTCTTCTCGCACAGCTGCGCATCGAACAAGCCGACGGCTCGGTCGAATGGGTCGCTACGGATGACTCTTGGCGCGCCGATGATTCGCCCATCCTGCAAGCCGAAATTTACGACGGCGAGACTTACGACGCGCGTCGCGAGCAGCCTGGCTGGGATACCGCCGGCTTCAACGACACGAAGTGGAAGCCGGCCGAACTCATTCATCCGGTTGAGCCGGCAATCATCGCGCAAGCCTTTCCGCCGGTCCGCGTCGAAAAACTTCTCGACGCCAAAACCATCACCACTCCCAAGCCGGGTGTCACCATTTACGATTTTGGTCAGAATCTTGCCGGTGTGGTGCGCCTTCGCATTTCCGGCGCTGCCGGCTCGCAAGTGCAGCTGCGTTTTGCGGAAATCCTGAACGACGACGGCACTCTGTACACCGACAATCTGCGCACCGCCAAAGCCACGGACCGCTTCATTCTTTCCGGAAAAGGAACCGAGGAGTATCAGGCGCGCTTTACCTTTCACGGATTCCGTTACGTGGAACTGACCGGCCTGACCACGCCGCCGGATATTGCCGCCGTCAAAGCTGTCGTTCTGCACACGGACGCGCCGTTCACCATGCAATTTCACTCCGCAAGCCCCATGATCAATCAGCTCTGGAGCAATATACTGTGGGGCCAGCGCTCCAATTTCATCAGCGTGCCCACCGACTGCCCGCAGCGCGATGAACGCCTTGGCTGGAGCGCCGACGCGCAAGTCTTCTGGCGCACCGCCGCGTACAACATGGACCTCGCTACTTTCTCTCAAAAATTCACTGGCGACCTTCGCGGCACGCAGTCGGGAACGGACATGTTCGGCATTTTCGCCCCGGGCACGGTAACGTCCAGCGCCGAATCCGCCGCCGGGTGGAGCGACGCGGGCGTCATCATCCCGTGGACCGCCTGGTCGCAGTACGGCGATACGCGAGTCGCGGAGCAGAATTGGGCGGCCATGGAGCGCTACCTTTCCGCCATTCAATCCGCGAATCCGGATCACCTTTGGAGAAGAAACTACGGCATCCCGTTCGGGGATTGGCTGGCACCGGATGAACACACTTCCGAAGAGTTACTGGCCACCGCTCTGTGGGCCTACGACGTGTCACTGATGCAGCAGATGGGCGTCGCGCTGCACCGCGATAACGACGCAAAAAAATACGGTGACCTGTTCGAAAAAATCAAAGTTGCATTCAACAAGGCCTACGTGCAGCCCGACGGCTTCGTCGGTGCGTTGGACAGCAAACTCAGCGCCGCCGCGCCTCCCGCTGAAAATGCGCCCAAGGTTCCCGTCGACACGCAGACAGGTTACGTTCTGGCGCTGCAGATGAATTTGTTGCCGCAGAATCTGCGCGCGGCGGCTGCGGACAAACTCGTCGCCAAAATTGCCGCTCGTCAGTGGACCATCGGCACGGGCTTCCTAGGGACGCCCGCTCTGCTGGAGACGCTTACGCGCACAGGCCACGCCGACGTTGCCTACCGCCTGCTGCTGAATACGCAATATCCTTCCTGGGGCTACATGATCGATCATGGCGCCACCACCATGTGGGAACGCTGGAACGGCAACCAGAAACTCGACGACCCGCAGATGAATTCCTTCAATCACTACGCCTACGGAGCCGTGGGCGGCTGGCTGTACCGTTTCGCGGCCGGCATCGATTTCGATCCCGCGGACCCAGGCTTTCATCACATCTTTCTGCATCCAACATTTGATGCCAAGCTAGGAAGCGTCGAAGCCACTTACCAGTCGCCGTACGGTTCCATCGAATCCGCGTGGACAGTTTCGGGAAATCTCACTACCTGGAAAACTGTGATTCCCGCCAACACCAGCGCACTGGTCTTTCTGCCAGCGACGGAGAAAACGTCCGTCCTCGTCGATGGGAAAGATGCGCGTCAAAATCAATGGCTGCATTTCGTGCGCAGCGAAAATGGCGCGCAGATATTTACCGCCGAACCCGGCTCGTACTCATTCACGTTGAAGGAATAGCGGCCGCCTTTAGCCTGCCCTGAGCTTCGAAGGGAGGTGGGCGCCTTTCTTTCATGTGGCGCGGGCTTTTATGCCAGCCCGCGACCAGGCGCCGCCGCACCAGGCGCCGCCGCCCATTGACCCCGTATCCGCAGTCCCTCTACCATTCTTACGTGCTGCGACGCCACCCCGCCGCACCAGGGATCTTCTTCATGCGCAAATTCCTCGCCGTGATCGCCGTCGCATTATTCCCGTTGGCGCTTTCCGCGCAAACCGTCGACACCGTCATCGCCAAATATATTGCCGCGCGCGGCGGCCTGGCCAAGATCAAGGCGCTGCAGTCAGAGCGCATCAGCGGCACTCTTTCGTTCGGTCCCGGTGAAGACGGCACCTTCATGGTGGAACGGGAACGCCCCATGAAATTGCACACCGAGTTAACGCTGAACGGGCAGACGCTGATTCGCACCTTCGACGGCAAGTCCGCCGGTTGGATCTACAATCCGTTTGCCGGAGTGCCTGCCGTCGAACCCATGAGCGAAAAAGACATCAGCAATATCGGGGAGGAAGCGGACTTCGAAGGGCCGTTCGTCGACTACAAGAAGAAAGGCAATCAGGTGGAGTATGTCGGCAAAGCAGAACTGCAAGGCAAGCCGGCGTATAAGCTGAAGCTCACCAACAAGAACGGCGACGTGCGTTACTTTTATTTCGACGCCAACTCAGGACTCTTGCTTGAATCCGTGGTGACTACCAAAGAGGGCGACAAGGACATACTGATTGAAACCTTCTTCCGCGATTACCGCGAAGTGGATGGCCTGAAATATCCGTTCTTGGTGGAGTCCAACAGTGCCAGCCCCACGCAGCCGCAGAAAATCACGGCGACAAATATTGAAGTGAATGTGCATATCGACGAATCGCGCTTTGAAAAACCGCATCCGCCGACGACCGCCGATGCCCCGAAGGCAAACCCATAGCGGTCTGCGATCATGCCACCCGGTTGCGAGGGGAGACCGATTGTTGCAATGCCCAACGCTGGATTAACTGATCCACAAACGAAAGCCTTTGGCCTTTGCAATGATTGCCAGCACGCCAGGCCAATCGAATCCGCAAAGGGCTCGCGCTTCCTTCTTTGCCGACTTTCGGAATCCGATCCGCGCTTCCCAAAATATCCACGTCTTCCGGTCCTCAGCTGCGCGGGGCACCGGCCCAAAGCCGCTGACACGTGACCCTCATGTTTCCCTTTTCTTTATAGATATTTCTCAGTACACAGTACACTCTCGGCAGAGCACCCTCTCATGCCGCGCTTCCGTCCTGCTCGCTTCGCGTTTTTATCCTCGTTAGTGGTTTGCTTGGCCGCTTCTTCCCTCGCGCAGAGTTTAAAGATTACGAGTAACCCTGCCGGCGCGAAAGTCGAGCTCGACGGCGTAGCCGCGGGCACCACGCCTTTCGAGAAGACTTTCTCGGGCGGCTATTTCCATCGAACACACAGCGTGATCGGCCAGCGGATGGAACACCCGATGGTCGCCAGGGTGTCGCTGCCCGGCTATGCCACACACGAGATCGCGCTCACCGAAGGTCCTATGCAGTGGATCGATCTTCACGGCCGCAATTACGGGCAATACTGGCTATTCAAGTCCGACCATTTTGAGGTGCAGCTTGATCCGGTCGGCTCCACATTCACGGGTTCGGTTACCGCCACTTTGACGCCCGAAGCCATCGCGCTGCGGCCGGAGCTCTCGCTCGAGGAGATTGTTCGCCGCACCAAGCCTGCGGTCGTGTACCTGAAAGCGCTGGACAAATCGGGCACCGGCTTTTTCGTGACGGACACGGGCGTGCTTGCAACCAACGCGCACGTCGCACGCGGCGATTCTTCGTTGTCGCTGTTTTAGCTGATGGCGTGCAGTTGGATGCCAGGATCGTTTTCATTGATGCGGATCTGGATATCGCTCTCGCCAAGGTCACACCGCCATCGCCGGATTATGTTTTCCCGCACCTGCTGCTGGCCGACGCCACCAGCGTTCGCCAGGACGAATCGGTTCTGGCGATTGGCAATCCCGGGGACGCCATGTTGTTCAGCGTAACGAAAGGCATCGTCAGCGCGGTTGGCAAGTTTTCCGCGGCTGGTCCCGGCACGTGGATTCAGACCGACGCTCCGATCAATCCCGGCAATTCGGGAGGGCCATTGCTGAACACGCGAGGCGAAGTGATCGGGCTGAGCACCCTGAAACTAATCCGATTCGCCTTAGCAGCATTGGAGAGCCGCAGCTCAATCCACAAAATCGAGGGTCATGCCTTCGTGGCGGTAAAGAAATCCTGCAAACTTGCCAAAGTCCGGAGATGCCACGTTGTTGTACACGGCATTGTAATTCCCATGATTGGTAAGGTTGAGTGTGTAAGCCCCAAGCCGAAAGTGGTGCCCTTTACCGCTTTTGCCTTTCAGGTACGGTATCTTGAACGTGCGATACGCTTTGAGGTCCAGTGAGAAAAACTCCGGAAAGCGCTTCGAATTGGGCGGGCCCACATACTGCTGGGTGACATCGATCGGCGAATAGGGGAAACCGGAGTGCACATCGACCAGCGGGCTGAAGGTGATCTTCCAAGGCAATGCGAAGATGCCCCAGGCAATAAAACGATTCGGAATATCGGAAGACAGAATCCCGTAAACGTTGGGCCGAAACACCGGAGCGGCAAACGGAATCATCACATTGGAAAGACTGTTCTGATCTCCGCGAGCTTCGCTCCAGATGTAAGAAGCTTTGACCTGATCGTTTTCGCGAAACTTATAGTGCAGCGAAGCCTCCAACTCGCGATACATCGAAGATCCCGTGTTCGTGAGCGCCGTAAACGATTCGTCAGTAACGGAGGCCGCGGTGAACGGTTGCACCATGAAAAGATACGTTGTGTGGCTGTTCAGATAGGTCAGTTCCAGCTGCAAATCTTTCCGCAGTTCCCGCACCACGCCTCCATTCCAGGTAAAGTTTCGCGGCGTGGTGCCCGGCTGCGCGGGTAGCGCCGAAGAGCCCAGCGGATTCACACCGGCCGTGTAAGCGTTGATATAAGTCACCGGAAGCCCCACCGGCGCACCGGTGGCGTCGTAGTTGGTAATGGTCCGCTCAGGATTCGCCGCCCAATTTGCCGCCAGCAACGGCAATACTCCATAAAAGATCCCTGCGCCGGCGCGAATCAAAGTCTTCTCGTCTTTGCCTGGTGAGTACGCCAGGCCAAGCCTGGGCGCCAGGATTGCGGACCAGCCAGACGTTTCCGAACTCAACCGCAATCCCAAATCGACGCTTACATGCGAATTCAACAGCCAATGGTCCTGCACGAATTCGGCAAAAATGCTGTCGGAAGGAGCTTGCGCGGTCGCGCCACTGAAGTCGGTCGTCTGCGCCAGCGAATTATCGGCCCTCAGGATTTGAATTGGATTCGATCCCGTCGTACCGAAGAAGCTGCGCCAGTCAATATCCGCTCCCACGCGGATTTGATGCGATCCGAGCCAGTGCTTCTTCGCAAATTCATAGTTTTCCAAAAACTGAAATTCCTTGCCTCGCCGCGACCACGCATTGAAGTAATTGCCGCCCCACCCTTGCGGCGTGATCAGCATGTCCGCGATGCCTTGCCCCTGCGCATTGCTGTCAAATCGCGTGTATTGCGCCACCGTCGAAAGAATATCTCCGGACTCGAATTCATAGTGATCAGACATGGCGATGGCCACGCCGCTTTGATTCAAATTGTTCGACGCTGTCTGGGGAACCAGTGCGCTGATATCGATGTGTTCGGTACGCAGCGGAAAAGCATTCACCGTCATGGTCAGAATGTGATTCTTGGAGAGGATTGCCTCCACCGTGGTAAAGGAATTAAATCCCTGGCGCTTGCTGATGTCGTCCGGCCACGGCAATCCTTCCACCGTGGTCTTCTTCATTTCGTACTGAAAGGATTCCGACAGCAGCAATTTGTGGGGAATTAGAGGTGCATCGAAAGAGATGGCTGGCGAGGCTCCGCCAAGTCCCACCATGTGCCCGTTCTTCCCCAGAATGGTGATCCCGAGCCGGTTTACGTTGAAGTCGAAGCCATCAGACGGAGGTTTCGTATCGATGGTGGTCAATCCCCCGGAAAAACTTCCCAGGCTCGCGTCATACGGCGTCTTGTATACGGCAAAAGATTCCACCGCGTCGGTTGGCACCGTGATCCCGAAGCTGCCTGTTACGGGGTCCGTGTTACGGGTCGAATTGATGATCAGCAGGCTTTGATTTTCGTCCGATCCTTTGAACACCAGTTTGCTGTCGAGTCTCTGCACCACCCCCGGCGTCATCGGAAAAATTTCCTTCACTGTTTCTTGCGAGGTGGGCAAGGTAACCAACTGCGCGTTGGTCACAATGGCGGCCGGCGCCGAGGCGCTCTCTGTGGAGATGATCGAGGCCAATCCGGTGACGACCACTTTCTCAAAGACTGCCTCGACATCCATACTGAAATCCTGAATGCCGTCATCCCCGGCTTTCAGAGACACTGCCCTGTCTATTCCTTTGAACCCCTGGCCTTCGACAGATAGCGAGTAGTCCCCTGGCTCCACATTGTGCAGCTCATAGTGGCCGTTTTCGTCCGTTTCCGTTGCCGCGGTCGTGCCAGTAGGTGCCTTCGGAGCGAGCTTTACGGTAACTCCCGCCATTGGGGAGCCATTTTGCGCCGTGACCGTCCCGTGGACCGCGCCCACTGGATGAGAAGCGGGCTTAGCGGTCTTTGTCTGGGCGACCATAGAGGAGGGCGCAACGATCAGGACTAGTGCAGTAGCCAATCCCAACAGCCATAGCCAAGACACACACATCCCCCCGCCGCTTGGGGGGACAAGCCACGCACGATGTCGACGACAGGAAGACTGACTCATTATTCGACTCATATCAGTTTACAGGAGAGGGCGCGTATTCCCCGAATCCGCGCAACCAGAGTTTCGCGGCTATCACCTGACCTGAAGAGATTCTCTACTTTCATCCCTGCTGACATCCATCATCGACGGGCCAAATCCGGTCCCGCCATTACCGCGGTCTGCCATGTACGGAACTCCGGCGAGACGGCAGGAACAACTTCCCGGCAGGGCCGTGGCAGCTGCTTCAGGGCTTTTTTGATCTCCCGAAGGCGCCTCAGGTCCGAGGTTGTCGTCCCGAAGAAATCGGTGAGCATACTTCCAGCGCTACCATTAGTTCCCGCGGAACGATCAAAAAGTTCCTCATATGCTTGTGGCGAAAAGCCAGCCGCTGCCGAGGCGTACAGTGCCACGCGGTCTGCCTGATTCTGATGGTCCCCTTCCTGCTGCTGCATGATCTGAGCAGTCTTCCTCAACAATTTCTCATCGTGGTCCATGTCGTTGAACATGAGCTGCAATTTCTCTGAGATATCCTTGCGATCGCTGACTGCGTTCACACCCAAAATTTCGTGAAATAACTGCGTCACAATCGTGGCGTTCTGGTGCGCCAGGATGTGACCCAGTTCATGGCCCAGCAACCCGGCAAGTTCGTCGTCATTCCTCAGCAACGCAACCATTTTTCTCGAAACATAAATCCGTTCTGGACCCACGCTGAACGACTGCGCACTCGGTGCATCAATCAAGATGACTCGAACCCGCGCCTGGTCGTGTGGGAGTTGCGATAGAATCCGCCCGGCGATGGCGTTCAGATGAACGGCCAGCTCCTGATCGTAAGCGACGTCGTAACTGCTCTCTACCATTTCTGCTTCGCTGTCACCCAGCACCCGTTCCTGCTGAGCGCTGAAAATATCAGCGGCGGCGGGGATTCTGATCGGGACGCGAACCGAGCACGATTGTTGCGCTCGCGCCGTGTCTCCAACAAAAAAGAAAAGGGCAACCAGAACAAACGCTGAGAAAATGGGCACTCGCATATGAACTGTGCGCATGGATGCCTGCCGAAGCACAGCAGCCTAAACACGGATCGAAAGGACTTGGGTGTTCCGAGAGAAAAGGGTTTCGTGACGAAGTTCAATTCTACGGGCGATCAGAAGCGGAACACTATCTTCAAGTCTGTGATTATTTCCAAAACATATATGTGACCGTGGTCACATTTCTGCCGAGGGGACATGCGGCTAACACCGAATCTGGGTAGCTGCCGCTATAATGCGATGGCCGGCTGAATCCACAGCGGCCAGATTCCTTGGCACAATTACAGGAGCTCTAAATGATCGTCATCACAGGCGCATCGGGACGCACCGGAAGAGTGGCAACGCAAGCGCTGTTGGCAAAAGGCGAAAAGGTCCGCGTGGTTGGGCGAGACGCGAAGAAGTTCGCGCCGCTCGTCGCGCTTGGTGCCGAGTCTTTTGTCGGTAATGTCGAGGATGTTCCTTCCATGACCGCGGCATTCGAAGGAGCTGCAGCCGTCTACCTGGTTCTGCCGGAAGACATCACGCAGCAGGATTTGCGCGCGCTTCAAGAACGAGTTTCCGATTGCTACGCTGCGGCAATCAGCAAAGCCCATGTGCGATTCGTCGTTGATCTAAGCAGCATCGGCGCTCAGCACGCTGAAGGCACCGGTCCCATCGTCGGCTTACATAATCAGGAGCAGAAACTCAATCAAATCGCCGGCCTCAAGGTCCTGCACCTGCGCGCGGCATACTTTATGGACAACCTCTTCATGAGCATCGCGCCCTTGCGTTCGATGGGTGCGCTGCCGGGCGCTTTACGGGCCGATGCGCCAATGCCGTGGATCGCCACAAAAGACATCGGCGAGTATGCCGCCTCTCGTCTCGCGGCCCGCGATTTTTCCGGTAGTTCGATACAGGAGCTACATGGGCAACGCGACATCTCCATGAATGAGGCGGCATCAATTGTTGGCAAAGCGATCGGCAAGCCGGATCTCGCATACAGGCAAGTACCCTGCATGATGTTAGAGGCGGCCCTACTGAACATGGGGTTACAAAAAAAGACCACGCAACTTTTGATTGAAATGTGGAATGGCGCGAATGCGGGCCTAATCATGCCTCAAGAAGTGCGCTCGCCAAAAAACACGACACTCACGACGCTGGAATCATTCGTCACTGACGTCTTCGCCCCTGCGTATCTCCAGAAAGTCTGATACTCACCGCGGTCATGCTCCACTATGAAAAGCAAGTGTCGCGGTTGTACTCGGCTTCCCGTTCCTGTCGCATGTCTCGCGCCGCTATCGCAGAATTTGCCCTGTGCTCCGTCTCCGCTTCGTCTCTGTACCCGCGTCCGCCTTCGTTGACCACTTTCTCCACTTCTTCTCTGGTTAGGTAACGCAGTTGTGCGGATTCCTCGGTGCGGCGCACCACTTCCATCAGTCCGATCAAAGTGGCGCGCTCGGCGCTGGTCATCTTCTCGTTCAGCATGACGCCGCTTCTTTCGACCACCACAAATGAGGGAGGCTCGCTGCTTGTCAAACGGGCTTTCAATTTCGACGCGGCGAACGTCGGCGGTAGCGTCACCGCCTCGAAGCCTAGAAAAATCGCCTGGCACGGATACAGCACGCCACCTCTTAGAATCTTGAGCGCCGCTACGTCGGTGCCGAGTGCGTGCAAGGAATCGTAATCGGGATATTGCCAGCCGGAGAAGCGGGCGATATTTCCGAGTACAGCGCTGTCGGGCATGGGAAAAGGCCGAGCGGAAACGGCAAGCCGCCGTTCCACCTCGTACAGCAACTCTTCGGTGGAGGCGCAATTCGGTCCGCAGACCACAAGTCCGTGATTCGCAAGTATGAAAACGTCGGTTTCTTTTTCCCTGGCAATTGCCGATTCGATTTCTCGCGCCAGCGGAATGCCCGACGCGGCATAAGGAATCCATTGCCAGCGCAGACCGTGAAGCCGCGCGGTGAGTTCCTCGATCCCATCCGACCGGATTGCCCACGCGATCGTATTGATCGAGTGCGCGTGGACGACGACCCGCTGGGGAAGCACCGCGTGCATTGCTGTTTCGATGGAAGGGCGCATCCCGTTTCTCGAAGTCTGCCGTGGCGCGATTTCTTCACCTCCTTTCACAGCCTCCTTCGCCTGTGCCAGTTCAATCGGCATCAGTATTTCTTCCTGGTTGGCCCGAGCCAGCCATTTGCCCGATCCCTTGATCCAGAGAATCCCGTCCAGCTTGATCGACGTGTTGCCGTTGCTGGCTTGCACCAGCAAAGGATTGCTTCCAACGCGAGCCGATAGCTGGCGAAGGCGCTCGAGTTCTCTTTTCACTCGAGCGGCAAGAAACTTGGGATGGACTCGGTTCTTCAAGATCTATTCGTCCTCTGGTCCATGGTCCCGCAACTTGCCTCTTCCCTCTGCAAGATGGGCAACGGATTTCCAGTTTGATATTTCCGTCCAGACCTCTCTCTGTGTCTCGCGCGGGTCTCGCCAATCCTGATGGACGCCCTGAATATGGCTCCGACGGAAACGATTCCTCCCAATTTATGGGCCGCAATCGCTGCCAGGCCCATCGATGCAATGCACCCGCACGAGGAGCAATCCGGATTTCCGCCGAACTGGCATGGAGTGATCTTTGTTTCCAAGTCCGCCGACAATGTCTGGGTTGTACGCGCGAATACGCAATCCTGGGGACTATGCGGTGGCGAAGCAAATTGCCGGATCAGCAACTCCGGCATGTCCAACTTTGCGTATTGTTTTCGCAACTGCAGCATCTCCGTGATTGCCCGTTGCCGTTCTTCGGAACTCAGCATTTCCGGCATGTGATCGCCGACCTGCGGCGTGAACAGGCTGAACCATACTTTCTTGATTTCCGGTCGCGGCGTCCAGAAATCCAGAAACTCCCGCAGGTAGCCGGGCCGCTTCATCATTTGACCCGTGACCGTGCAATGGATCGTCACTCTTTGTCCCGCAATGTTTCGTAAAATGCGCTCGTAGGTTGCTGGTGCGCGCCGGGCATCGTGTTCCGGTTGTAGACCGTCGATGGACACGGCCACGTGCAAGTGCTCCAGCTTCGGCCACGTGGGACCCAGGGTTCGGAACGCGCTGGTGACAATTTGTACGTGGACTCCGCGCTCCAGCAGCGGAGGAATCATCAATTCCAATTCGCGATAACGGACCAGCGGGTCGCCGCCGACAATCGACAAATGCAAAGGCTTGATGCGATCCACAACTTCAAGCACTCCATCAACCAAAGCTTGGCCTCTTCGATCGTTCAGTTCCCGCAGCGTCCCTCCGCCGCCCAAATGCGCGTCGTCGTACGCGTAACAGCCGGGGCATTTCAACGGGCATTCCTTGGTAATTTCGATCGAAAGCGAAGGTGGTTCGCCTTTCAGGATCTTGCCCCATGCTTGAACAATTTGAGACGTGTACACCGGTGTTGGCCCTTTTCCGACCGTGGCTATCTGCGCGGTCTGTGATGCCTCGCCTGTTTCCTGCACTAACGGGAGAAACTGCCGGTCACCGATTCGGTCTCGGAGAAGTATCGGGTGGCTACGGTACTTCTGAAGCTGGCAAACTTTGCCTTCAGGAAAAACCGGGAGGGGTTTTTCTTTGCTGACGGAGCACAGTACATGAGCCAGTCAACGCGTGGAGCTGTATAGATGAACTTGAGTATATGTAGTTGCCCTTCCCAGGCAGCGACCAGTATGCATGTAAAAGGCCACCTCCGGGAGTTTTTCTTCATTTCGCTGTATCGCGCAGGTGCCCCAGGGTTCGTCTTGCGGTACGTGGGTCCTGGGGTCCTCTACCACAAAAAACCGAGCGTACTGCCCGGACAAAAATGAGCGGCCCGCTCTATCTAACGTGACGCAACTCTCCTCCCTGCAAAGTGACCAGCACCTCGATCACTCCCGCGGACAAGCGAGTGAGAACAGACGTTCACATGTCATTCATCCCCCATTAAAGTAGCGCCGCTAGCCTTTTCAAGCCTCCATGATCAAAAAAAAGAAGCTGTTTCCTGCGTCCAGAAAGAGGGCCGCAAACGGACGAGATTTGCCTCTTGCCAGGAAAATGGGGCGGGTCCTGCTTGGGCGACACTTGCTGATTTCGGGGCTGGTAGCGGGATTGTTGCCAATCTGCGCGGAGGCGCAGGCTCAGGTCCTGGCCGCCGAACCAACCGCGCACGTGGGAATGGAGCTCTGCGGACGAGGCGCGGAGGGGAGCGTAGGTCCGGAACCAAAAGAATTGCGCAGCCAGCATGGGGTGCTGGAACTCGAACTGACGTTCCGCAACGTCCTGGCCGCAACCGGCGAGATGCGTTTTTGCTACACCATGGCGGATGGCGCGGAGGCACCGACGTTGCGCCTGGCGCCGGGCGACATCTTAATTCTTCACATCAAAAATGCGACCGTCCCCGGCCATGTCTCAGCCTCCGCGGCAAATCCGCCGGCGCCAGCCACGAGTCACGCGATGGAGCATGCCGCTGCAACGCAGCAATCCGCAACCCGCAATGCGTGCCATGGAGGGCCCATGAGCGCCTTTGCTACAAATTTGCATTTTCATGGGCTGATGCTACCGCCGGTTTGCCACCAGGATGACGTTTTGAAAACTTTGATTCAGCCAGGAGAAGCGGCGTTTGAATACCGTTTCCAGATTCCCGACGACACACCTCCCGGACTGTATTGGTATCACCCGCATCCGCACGGATTCACCAGTGCGCAGGTGCGCGGCGGAGCTTCCGGGGCATTAATCGTGGAAGGAATCGAAACGCGCAATCCATTGCTTTCCGGTCTGCCGGAACGCGTATTGGTGATCCGCGATCAGGATCTGCTGCATCCCGACGCGGAACCTGTGAAGACCGATTCGATGCCTGTTCCACAAGTGCTTCGCGATGCGGAAGGCGACGTGATGAATATGGGGTTTGATGGAGGTCGACCCGCGAAGGATCTTACGGTTAATTTTGTTCCGGTGGCGTTTCCGGAATACAAGCCCGCCGTCATTGCTGTGCGCGCCGGTGAACGGCAATTCTGGCGCGTGCTAAATGCCTCCGCGATCACCTATTTGGACCTGCAGTTGGTGGTGAGAGGAGTACCGCAGATGTTAGGCGTTGCGGCGCTGGATGGAGTGCCGCTTGGCGAACGCGGAGGCGATGCCTCGCAGACAATTCTGTGGCAGAGCCACCTGGCGATCCCGCCGGCGGGCCGCGTGGAATTTATTGTGAAGAGTCTTCCGGAAGGAGTAAAAGCAGAGTTCGTAACGCGCAGAGTTGATACTGGACCGGCCGGAGAAAACGATCCGACTCGTCCCCTGGCAACGCTTCTGGTAGCCGCCGATGCCGCGGAACCGTACACGCATTTGCCTCTTAGCCAAGATGCTGGAGCTCGCGCCGCGGTGAAAAGTGCCAACAACGAAAACGGGGCCGCACGGTCAGCAGAATTATCATGGCTCGGAGACGCCCAACCGGTACGCACCCGCAAACTGTATTTTTCTGAAGTGGCGGAAAGACCAGACAATCCGAGTTCGCCGACCAAGTTTTACATCACGGTGGACGGAGAGAAACCGGAACTGTTCGACCCAAACGCCATCGCCCCCAACATCATCGTTTGGCTGGCGGGCTCCTCGACCAGAATCCCAATTCCACGCAGCCGTTCCGCATGGAAACTGGCGTAGCGTCTGTGACCTGCGACCAGAATCACAGTTACACCCCAGAGCAGCAGGCGCTCAATCACGGCCTGATGGACAAGTTTCCGGAATCCACCGGTTCTGGCACGTCGGCCTCCTTCCCTTGCAATGACTATGGCAAGGGGCCGGGCGTCGTGATGGGCTACTTCGATGGCAATACCGTTACCGCCATTTGGAATTACGCGCAGCACTTCGCGATGAGCGACAACTCCTACGGCACAATGTTCGGTCCTTCCACAGTGGGAGCCCTCAACCTGATTGCGGGAACAACGGCGACGGCCACTCTCTTCCCAACCAAGCCCAATGGCCAGCCCGCGAGCGCAGCTGGCAACATCGCCAATGGTTCAGTAACCGGTCCGGCCATCGGCGACCCGCGGCCTGCGGGTGATGAGTGCGTGCTGACAAACCCGGGCTTGCAGACCACAAATATGATCTCGGTCGCCGGAAAGAATGTTGGTGATTTGCTGAACGCGAAGAATATCACTTGGGGCTGGTTCCAGGGCGGCTTTGGTCCTACCGGCTACGATGTGAAGGGCCGCGCCATCTGCGCTGCTCATCACACTGGACTTGCCGGTGATGACGCGGTGGAAACCGTGGGCGACTATATTCCGCATCATGAGCCCTTCCAATACTACGCCAGCACCCAGAACCTCCATCACAATCCGCCAAGCGATCCCAGCAAAATCGGACAGACCGACCAAGCGAATCATCAGTACGACCTGAGTGCCTTCTGGACCGCGCTCGGCGAGGACAGGCTGCCGTCGGTGACGTATTTGAAAGCCGCCGCATACCAGGATGGTCACCCAGGCTATTCCGATCCCATCGACGAGCAAAACTTCGTCGTCAACGTGATCAACGCAGTGTCAAACAGTCCCTATTGGAAAGACACGGCCATCATCATTTCCTATGATGACTCGGATGGCTGGTACGATCACGTGCTTGGACCGGTCGTCAACCAGTCGGCGGTTTCCGATGATGCCTTAGCCGGTACTGCTGACTGCGGCTCCGCAAACGCGGTGGGGACGCAGGGCCGCTGCGGTTATGGTCCTCGGCTTCCCCTGCTGGTCGTTTCGCCGTACGCCAAGCAGAACTACGTCGACCACCGGACTACTGACCAGTCTTCGATCCTCCGTTTCATCGAGGACAACTGGGACTTGGGCCGCATTGGCAATGACTCCAGCGACGCGAAAGCCGGAACGCTGAACGGCCTTTTCGACTTTGACCACATCGCACCCAAACTGATCCTGGACCCGGCGACCGGGGTTGTGCTTCCTCAACACAACTGGTAAACCGTCGGACGAAAGTTCGATAACACATCTCAAGTCGCAGCAACTTCCACTTGGCTCGTCCCGAAAGTTCTTGGGGCGAGCCAAGTCTTTTTCCGCCATCTCGCCAATACTGCCCGAAAGACTCCAGTTGCAAATAATTTGCATATGATATCGGACTAAGCTAGTCTTGTTTCATCCATTCTAGCGTTTAAATCCGATCGATTGGGGCGATTCCGGTATGTCCAGAAAAGTGCGCGATTTCTTGTTGCAAACTTCTTGCAACAAGCTGCTCCTTACCTCCCTCCTCCTGCTTAGCCTCTCCTCTCGAGTTCACGCGCAAGAAGCTCCTTATTTCGTTACTTATTCCGATGCCATGGAAGAGCCCGGCAATTTGGAAATCGACTACAAAGGCATTCAGGCAGCTCCGAAAAATGCCAATTCCTTCAATAGCGCCACTGTGGAATTCGAGTACGGCCTGAAGGCCTGGTGGACCACTGAGGTTTATCTCTCCGGCCAAACCACGCACGACGACTCCACCGTTTTTACCGGATACCGCTGGGAGAACCGTTTTCGTCCGCTGATGCGCAATCACTTCATCAATCCTGTCCTTTACGTCGAGTTCGAAAACGTGAACGAGGCCGACCGCAGCTTCCTCGAAGTGATGGATCACGATTCGATAGCCGATCTTTACCCGACGAACGCTACGCTACGAGCGATCACCGAGAGAGCCCTGGAGTTGAAGCTGATTCTTTCCAGCAACACGCACGGGTGGAACATTTCGGAAAATTTCATAACCGAGAAAGCATTGAACGAAAACGAGCCTTGGGAATTTGGCTATGCGCTGGGAGTCAGCCGTCCACTTCGCCTTTCAGCGGGGAGCCAGGCTTGCGTATTTTGTCGCGAAAATTTCTCGGCAGGACTGGAACTCTACGGCGGTTTGGGAACGACCGACCAGTTCGGATGGAAACAGACTTCGCAATATCTGGCGCCGGTCCTGCAATTCAGTATTCCGAAAGGACCGCGCATCGGTTTTGAACCGGCCTTCGGGCTGAACGCGAACAGCGACGGAGTGCTGTGGCGTTTTCAGGTGGCTTACGAAATCGAACAGGTCTTCAGCTTGTTTCGGCGAAATTCCCATTAATTCGGAGAACGCAAATGCCAATCAATAAATTGCTATTGATGACTGCTTTTCTGGGAACGGCGATTGTCTGTCTGGCTGCGGATGGCAGCTGGCTGAAACATGTGCCGGAAGCGGATCGGCAACGCATAAATCCGTTGGCCGGACAGGCCGACGCTGTCGCGGCCGGCGGCAGAATGTTTGAGGACCATTGTGCGAAATGTCATGGCCCTGACGCCTTGGGGCGCGGGAAACGACCCAGCCTGCGCAGCGATCGCGTGCAACATGCCACCGACGGGGAAATTTTCTGGTTGCTGAAGAATGGAAATCTCGGGAAGGGTATGCCGACTTGGGCCGCCCTTCCAGAGCCAAAGCGTTGGCAAATTATTGCGTATTTAAAAAGCTTAGGACCGGACGCGTCGGCTGCAACCGATAAATCAGCAACCGGAGTGAAGGAATGAGCCGGACTTCCAGTGCCTGGCTGTCAAAGACAATGCTGGTAATCGTTGGACTATCAAACCTGTGGATTTCAGGCTGTGGTTCAGGAAAAGCGCCCGACCCTCTACCAGAATCCGAGGCTGCCGCAGGACAGGAAAATATCGGAGAACGCATCTTCCTGGATACGCGATTTGCCGAATACTTTGCGCAGAACATGACAGGAATCAATGATCCCCTCGCGGCGGGAGATCCCGTGGTGGCGCAAGTGACCACGCCGGCAGGAGTGCTCCCCGGTCCTTTCGCGGGCCAGTCCATTAATTGCCGGTCCTGCCATTTTGTGACCGAATTTATCGATGTGCCGCAAGTCAGGAATCGAACCTATGCTGATTTCGTGGATCATAGCCCGATTCCACGCAATATGACCGGCTTCACTTCGACACCGCGCAACGCCATGCAAATGGTTGGCTCGCTGCAGCCACACAACGGACCGATTTTCTTGCATTTTGATGGCGAGTTCACGACTCCCGAGGATTTGGTGCAAGCCACCCTCACCGGACGAAATTTTGGTTGGGCGCCCGATCAGAAAGCGCAAGCTATCGCGCACATCGCCAGGGTGATCCGCGAGGACAACGGTCAAAACTCCGCCGCCACTTTTGGATGTGGGTTGACGTATGCCCGGATCTTTCTGGGTACCGACCCTTCCATTCCGTCCGGTTGCAAAATCGCGCCGCAATTTCGCATCGGTGTCACCACCGCCTCCGACCAGGCCATTGTCGATAAGGTGGCGATGTTGGTTGCCGCTTATGCGCAAGGATTGTTGTTCAAACAAGACGAACTCGGCCGCTATATCGCTTCCCCCTACGACGTATTTCTAAGGGCCAACCACTTGCCGGCCGCGCCGCTTGCCGGAGAGACCGAATCGCCGTATGCGCAACGCTTGCTGGGATTGGTGGAAAACTTGGGGTCACCGGTATTCGTCGACTTCTGTTCAGGCAGCTTCAAGTATCATCCACAGCCATTCGTCTTTGGCGCGCTCGAGTTGCAGGGATTGAAGACTTTCTTGCGAGCGGCGCAGGGCGCGGTCGATGGATCGCAACAAGCCGGGAATTGCGCCAGTTGCCACCTTCCGCCGAATTTCACCGACTTCCGCTTTCACAACAATGGTTCGACACAGGAAGAATACGATGCGGCCAACGGAGCAGGCGCATTTATGGGCTTGCAGATTCCAACGCGGGCGGAACGCATCCAGAATCCCGACCTCTACATGCCGGCCTCGGCGAATCATCCGAATGCTTCGGAACGGTTTCGGCATCCCGCGGTTGCGGGCAATCCTGCTTACGCAGATCTTGGGTTGTGGAACGTGTATCAGAATCCAGACATTCCGAATCCACAAGCTAACTTGACTACGATCGTGTGTGCAGTCGCCACAAATTGCGCCACGGATCAGGGCTTGGCAACCACCATCGCGCAGTTCAAGACACCCACACTGCGGGACTTGGAGGATTCCGCGCCGTACTTTCACAACGGGTCCAAAGCAAAGTTCGATGATGTCGTGAATTTCTACATTAATGCTTCGCAACTCGCGAGGCAGGGCAAATTGCGAAACGGGGCTGCGGAGTTTGCTGGGATGTCCCTGAGCTCAGAGGATCTTGATGCGCTGGTGGCATTTCTGAAAGCGCTGACAGAGGATTACGATGACAACTGAGATCGGCGTCTTGGGTTTTCTTCTCTGACGTAAAACGAATTCCGCTCGGAAGACGGTGCAAAACAAAAGGGGGAGCGTCTGGAGACGCCCCCTCTTTGTTTCGGTGTGAACACCGCGGCGGAGTGCTTTGGAGTTAGTGCGAAATGTTTGCGGCAACGATCACAAGTTCAGGCTTGCTATAGTTCTTGGCAACCTGCATCTCGGCCTTGCCCATCGGGAACTCGCGGCCAAGGGTATTGCCTGCTGTCCAAACCTGATAGAGGAAGTAGTTGTCGCCGAGACGCTGGAACACCAGGACTGTTTCCGTAGCGGGTTGACCCTTCTGGCATGCATTAGAAAGAGTCATGCCTTTCTCGGACCCGTCAGCATTGTCAACGCGAATAGCGGCGCTGCCTTGCGACAGGGATCTAACGGTGTATTCACCAGCAGAGTAAGCGTGATCGCCGACGACAAAGTCGAACGGGATGCTCGCCTGCACTTTGGTTGTCTGAGCCTGAGCGGCCGTAGCCAGCAGCAGGACGGTCAAAGCAAAAAGGATAGAGCGTACGTTTTTCATAAAATCTCCTTTGTGTCGGAAGCGAAGAGAGGCGGAAAAGGGAAGAGTTGTTTTCAACCGCCATCGTGCCCTTTTCTGCTCGCCTGACTCCTGTTTGACTTTCCTTACTGCCGACGCGGTTGAGAGTGCAGGCGGAGTGCCAGACTCGTTTGAACGACGGAGCGGCTCAGCGAAAAAAGTGAAGTTTCAGATTCAACAGGAATTAGGCGCGCAACCGGAAATCAGCAAAAGTGCGAAAGGAATTAAATACACGCCCGGTCTAACCGAATGGTTAGTAACCACTCTCCGTTTGGTTAGTGCGCGCGGCTCCGTGACAGGGCTCACATTGCCCAGAGATAACCCGTGTGCTAGCATCGGCACGTTAAGAAGAGCGGACCAGGGATTCAGTTCGATTCTCCTTCGCCCCGCATTTTCCGGGACCCAGGTAGGGCCGCGCTCTCCTTCATACCAACAATTCGCCAGGCGCTGGCCCGCGCCTGTTCTTTTTTCCGGCGGACCTCCACCCGGTGACCCTGTTGGTCACATCTCTGTGGAGGACTGCAAAATGAAAATCTATCCCACCAAGGACATCCGAAACGTAGGCATTGTAGGTCACGGCGGCACCGGAAAGACGCAACTGGTGTCGTCGTTATTGTTTACCGCCGGGGCGACGCCGCGCTTCGGTAAAGTTGCGGAGGGTAGCACCACCACCGATTGGGATGAAGAAGAGATCCAGCGGAAAATCTCCATTCAAACCGGATTGGCGAACGCGGAATGGCCCTGCACGCTCTGCGGCGGCAACACCATCAAGATCAATTTCCTCGACCTTCCTGGCTACTCCACATTCATCACCGAAACCAAAGCTTCTCTGATCGCCGCCGATGCCGCGCTCATCACCGTCGACGCGCATACCGGCGCGCAAGTCACCACCGAAAAAGTGTGGGATTACTGCGCCGAATACGATATTCCCCGCGCCTTTGTGCTTACGTGGATGGACCGCGAGCTGTCCAGCTTCGAACGATCGATGGAATCGCTGCAGGAAACATTCGGGCGCACCGTAGTGCCTTTGCAGATGCCGATTGGAAGCGAGAAGGGATTCCGCGGAGTTGTCGACCTGGTGGCCATGAAGGCGCATCTCTACACGCCAGATGGCGATGGCAAAGCCACCATCGACCATATTCCCGACGCGTTGATGGACGAAGCCAAGGAAGCGCACGAAAAACTCGTCGAAATGATCGCCGAGGGCGACGACGAGATGATGGAGGAATTTTTCCGCGAAGGTACGATTCCCGTCGAAGACTTGATTCCCGCGGTTCGCAAGGCCATCGTCGCGGAAAAGATTATTCCCGTGCTGATGATTTCTTCCACGCGCAACGTGGGCAGCGCCAGCTTGCTCACCTTCCTCGCGGATGTATTTCCGCATCCCGACGAGCACGCCATGGTCGGCTACAAGGAACCTGGCGGCAAGGGCGATCGCATCGAGCGCAAGTACGACGATGCTCAGCCACTCTCGCTGTTTGTGTTCAAGACGCTTGCGGATGCTTTCGCCGGGCGCATCAATTATTTCAAGGTGAAGGGCGGCGTGCTGAAGAACGACATGACGCTGCAGAACTTTACCCGCAATGTTCCGGAACGCTTTCAACACACCATGATTGTGCAAGGCAAGCAGCTCACCGAAGTTCAGGAACTGCACGCGGGAGACATCGGCGCAATCGCAAAGCTGAAGGAAACGATCACCGGAGATACGCTGGGCGACAAGAATTCGCCGATCTTCTATCAGCCCGGGCAGCTTCCCGAGCCTTCCATCACTTTCGCGGTGGAACCTAAGTCGCGTGCTGATGAAGACAAAATTGGCGTGGCCATCCACAAAATCATGGAAGAAGATCCCGCGTTGCGTTTCTCACGTGACCCGCAGACCAAGGAGTTTCTGCTGGCGGGCAACGGGCAACAGCATGTGGAAGTGGTGGTTGCGAAATTGCAAAAACGCTACAACGTCAACCTGACGCTGAAGCCGCCGAAGGTTCCTTATCGCGAAACGATTCGTGGAAAAGCCGATGCGGAAGGAAAACACAAGAAGCAGTCGGGCGGACACGGCCAGTTCGGTGTGTGCCGCGTGAAGTTTGAACCGAGCGAGCGCAACAAGGGCATTGAGTTTGTCGACGATGTCTTTGGCGGCGCGATTCCCAAGAACTGGATTCCGTCAGTGGAGCGTGGCATTCGCGAGGCCGCTGCTCGCGGCTACCTTGCCGGTTTCCCGGTGACCGATTTCCGCGCGATTCTATACGACGGCAAGTATCACGACGTCGATTCCTCGGATATGGCCTTCAAGATCGCGGGCTCTCTCGCCTTCAAGGAAGCTATGAAAGTGGCGCGACCCTCGTTGCTCGAGCCCATCATGAATGTGGAAGTTTACGCGCCGGACCAATATTCCGGCGACTTGATGGGCGATCTGAGTTCTCGGCGCGGGCGCATTGCAGGCAGCGAAACCCGTGGCCACAACGTGGTCGTAAAAGCGCAAGTGCCTTTGGCCGAAATGCTTTCTTACGCCACGGATCTGACTTCCATGACGCAAGGCCGCGCCAGCTATTCGATGGAATATTCCCACTACGATTACGTACCGGCCGAATTGGCTGAAAAGGTAATCGCGGCGCACAAGGCGGCGCACGGCGAAGCCCTGGTCGAAGAAGAAGCGTAACGCGAATCGAATCGAGTTACGTGAACCGCGGGAGGAACATTCCGGTGCGTCGGGAGTGCTCGCGAAATTTCTCGCCAAATTCCTGCGCGAGAAAGCGCTCCTCCTTTTTCGCCTTAGCATAAAAGGCAACCAGCACGATACCAACGGAAATCAGCGCGCGATATTCACCCAGCGCGAGCGCGGTACCGACAAAAGCCAGCAGCATTCCGGTATAAATCGGATGACGGATATGCCGGTACGGTCCGGTGTTGATCAGTTCGTGGCCTTCCTTCAAAGTGACGGTGGCGCTCCAGTTTTCTCCGAGGTGCCAGCGCGCCCAAATGGCAAAGGCGATTCCGGCGACGGTGAGAGCCACGCCGACACTCCCGATGGCAGGTGATGCCGCTACGAAGCGCCTCCCAAGCCAGCCCCAGCTCAAGGTGTCGTTGAACATCAGAATGTAGGCAGTCGCCATAAACACGATTTGGATGAGGCGCTCGCCGCGAGGTTCGCGCTGCTTGACGGACTTCAGTTTCTGCGCGGAGATAAACCAGTAGACGAGAAAAACAAGCCACGCAACCGTTGCCAAGTGCAGCCAATGATAAGGGTTCATGGGTAGGCTCCCAGTGTAGGACTCCCCGTCGTCGTGGTTCAACTGCCCAGCCTCAGGGCTTGCCTGGTGTGTTCATGTCGCGACAGACTTTGCGATTTCCTTGCCGCTCGGGTTACACTGCGCGGCGATGTCTTCCGAATCTCGCCATGCCTAAACACAAACCCACTCAGCCCGGCGACGCCGCGCTCGGAATGCACACCGCGATCACGCGGCGCGATTTTCTTGGTTCCACGCTGCTGGCTTCCGGCGCGTTGCTGATGGAGTCAGTGACCCCCGCGGAATTACTTGCGGCGCAGGACGATTTCACGGGATACGGCGGAGTCGGGGAATACCGCGCCTCCAACGGAAATACGCTGCCGGTGCTGGAAGCCGGTCACGCGATTCGCGACAAAAAATACGATCCACTACCCGCTGACACCACCGATACGGGCGAAGTGTACGACTGCGTGATTGTCGGAGGAGGGATCAGCGGCTTGGCTGCGGCGTTGTTTTTCCAGCGCCAGGCGGGAAGCGGAAAAACGTGTCTGATTCTGGAAAATCATCCCATCTTTGGCGGAGAGGCCAAGCAAAATGAATTCCTGGTGGACAATCACAGGCTGATCGCTCATCAGGGTTCCGCGATTTATCAACTGCAGTACCCGCGCAGCTTTCTGGCGCGATTCTACGATTCCATCGGACTTTCCACTCCAAAATTGAATTATCAAAAATGGGCCGGACCGCAGCCGGAGTTAGCTCTTTCGCGGACTCCCTATGAAGCGGCGGGTAAAGAGCGCGGACAGTATGGCTTTTGGTTTGGCGCGAAGTTTGGACAGAAGCCCGGGCTGTGGCTGATTGATCCGATTGGCAAGAAGCTGGCAGGCGCCCCCGTGAGTAGCGAGGCGCGTGAAGAATGGATGCGTTGGCTGGCGGAAAAACGAGTCAGTGGAAAAGCATTTGAACATCCGAAAGTGGAAGGCGATGCGATTTCGCGCCATCTGGATTCCATCACCCTCGAGCAGCATTACATGGAGCAGTTTGGCCTGAGCCGCGAGACAGTTCGCACGTTCCTTTCGCCGGTAGAGGGCGGCGGCTCCGGTCTGGGACCCGACGCGCTCTCCGGCTATTGTGAATATGCGTTTGAGATGCTGCGTCCTCTCGCGGATGAAGCGGGCGCGACGGATCAGATGTTTCCCGGCGGCAACACGACCATCGCGCGGTTGATGGTAAAGAGCCTGATCCCGGCGGCGCTGGATGGACCAGGCACGGTAGACGCAGTGACGCGCAACAATGTGAATTTTGCGGCGTTAGACGCGGCTACTTCGCCTGCCAGGATTCGCCTCTCTTCAACCGTGCTCTCCGTGCAGCATGATGGTTTCCCTCGAAAGGCCGCGTCGCTCTCGATTGCGTACCTGAAAGATGGAAAGGTTTACCGTGTAAAAGCGCGCAGCGCGGTGATGGCGGGCGGAAGCTGGACGACGAAGCACATTGTGAAAGACCTGCCGGAATCGCACGCGAAGGCGTACGCGCAGTTTTATCGCTCGCCCTGCCTGATGGCCAACGTGGCCGTTCGCAACTGGAATTTCCTGTACAAAATGGGCATGAGCGGGTGCCGCTGGTTCGAAGGAGTGGGCAACTACATGGAAGTGCGCAAGCTCGCCACCACGGGAATCGACGAGCCGACCATCGGTCCAGACTCGCCCATCGTTTTGACGCTAAAAGTGCTGTACTCCTACCCGGGACTTTCGACAGAAGACCAGGGACACCGCGGCCGTGGAGAAATGCTGAGCACATCCTTCGCGGACTACGAGCGGCGCATCCGCGAACAATTCACCGCCATGTTTGCCGCTTCCGGATTCGACGCGCAGCGAGACATTGCCGGCATCATCCTGAACCGCTGGGGCCATGCGTATCTCAGCCCACAGCCAGGTTTTTTCTTTGGCAAGGATGGGCAGCCCGCGCCGCGGCAAATCTTGCGCGAAGCCCCGTTCGGCCGCATTGCTTTTGCAAACACGGATTTGGCCGGGGCGATGGATCATCGCTATTCCATCCTTGAAGCGCAGCGCGCGGTCGGCCAGTTGCTCGATCAAGTGTTGACGTCCTAGCGAATTTTCCCAAATCAGCCGATAATCGCGGGCATGGCAAACCAAGTTCCGGCACAACATAGACCGCAGACGCGGGCGATTCACGCAGGCGAACGCAAACGGCACGGTGTGGGTGCTCCCGTGACCTCGGATATCGTGCGCTCGTCGACGTTTACTTTTTCTTCCAGCGAAGAAATCAAGCGCTGGGCGGAAGGCGAAAGCAGCGCTTATATCTACACACGCTACGGCAACCCAACCCTGGCGGTGGCGGAAAAGAAAATCGCGGCATTGGAAGGCGCGGAAACCGCGCTGGTAACGTCGTCCGGAATGGCGGCAATTTCCAACGCGTTGCTGAGCGTGTTAAAGAACGGTGACGAATTCATTTCCAGCGCGCAGGTGTACGGCGGCACGTATCGGCTGATGCGCGATGTTTTCCCGCGATTCGGAATTACGGTGCGGCATGTGGATACCACGTTGGCAGGAATCGCAGGAATGGTGAACGACAGGACAAAGTGCCTGTATATCGAGACGCCGACCAACCCGACATTGCGCCTGGTGGATTTGCGGAAGGCCATTGGGTTTGCGAAGAAGCATCGCTTGGTGAGTATCGTCGACAATACCTTCGCTACCCCGATGCTGCAAAACCCCCTGGCGTTTGGCTGCGACATGGTGGTGCACAGCGTCACTAAGGGGCTTGCGGGACATTCAGACCTCGTGGGCGGCGTGGCAGCGGGAAACCACAAACACATCGATCCCGTCCGGCAGATGATGATTTATCTGGGCGGATGCATGGACCCGGAAGGGGCATTTCTGCTGGTGCGCGGAATCAAGACGCTGGGAGTGCGCGTGCAGCGGCAGTGCGAAAACGCGCTGCGAGTGGCGAGATTCCTGGAGAAGCACCCCAAGGTAGAGCGTGTACATTATCCGGGATTGAAGTCGCATGTGGATTACGCGCTGGCGAAAAAACAGATGCGCGGGTTCGGATCGATGTTGGCGTTCGACTTGAAGGGTGGCTTGCCAGCGGCCCGCAGATTCTGCGATCGCGTGAAGCTGTTTCTACTTGCGGCGAGCCTGGGTGGCGTTGAGTCGCTGGTGCTGCTTCCGATTTACAGTTCGCACTACCACATGAGCAAAGAAGAACTGGAACGAGCCAGCGTTAAGCCGGGAACGGTGCGCATCTCAATAGGATTGGAAGACGGCGCAGATCTGATTGAAGATCTTCAACAAGCCTTGAAGTAGAAACCTGTTCCGCGAATCAGTTCAGACGGCGGGAGTTTCCGCCGGCACGTCCCAGCCCTCTTCCTCGGGCAGCATGGACTTCACAATGTCTTCCAGTTCGTGAGAACTCTTCACCTGATCGGGATAATTGTGCGTGGTGAGATCGAAGAAGCAGCCGTATCGCGCGCGGACCGGCTGTAATTCTTCACTTAGCCGAAGTGTGATGCGTTTGGCATTCAGAGTGTCGGTTTCCGGCAGAACGAGGCCAAAGAGATCGTCGGCAAGCCGGTAGATGGAATCGGTGGGGCGCAGCTTCTTGGACATGGCCTTGGCGGCGCCGCTCAGGGCGGCTTGCCAACTATTGGGAGTCGCTTTCGCGCTGGGCTTTGCTTTCACCACGATAAGAGAAAGATTTTTTTCCATGCTGTGGGCACGACGGAATTCCATGGTCAGGCGATCCCAAAAGTGGTCCTGGTTAGGCATGGATTTCAACTGGTCCGCGCTGGCCTGAATCTGCAGTTCTACGTTGCGCTCGAGTTCTGAAAGCAGCTGGTCCTTGATTTTGCTAAAAGAGCGCTGGCGGTCGAACAGGTATCCGACGAACAGAATCGTGAGGGCGCAAAAACCGAAGAACGCCGCGCGCAGCGTCCATTTGTTGCCTTCCGGGTGCAGGAAGACGAGCGGATACATGAACGTAGCAAGTCCGCCCGCCAAGACGAGCACAAAGATGGCGGAGAAGATCGTGAGCTGAAAGCCACGTCGCTCAAGGTGATCGAGTTGTTGACGATCGATCGCGGGCATACCCACCTGTTGGTGGCAGCTTGTCCCAGCAACGGGAAAAGGGGAAGCTGCCAGCATAAGGAAAGGGTCTACCCTGAAGAAGGCGAAGGCAATAGGCGGCCCGTACCGTGTGATGAAAGAGATAAGTTCCAGAAAGCCGCGACTCCGAGGGCAGCGGCAGACGCCTCTCCAGACCATGCGGTGACAAAGATCTTACAACTGTGAAACGATTGGTAGATGAATGTCACTATCCGACGGGGTAAAAGGCTGCGATTTTCGTCCTTTGCCGGTGCAAAGTGTATATTGTGCCTGCAGCGACGAACTGAGGGCACTCTCGCAAGAAACCTCTTGCCGCTCCCTTAGCCGTGCAGGATAATCGCCCAACTGGCCATGAGAAGGCCATCCCTCAGTTATGAAATGCCCATCGTGCGGTGTGGAAAACCCTGCTCTCTCACAGCGCTGCTCGGGTTGCGGCAAGGCATTTCCTCGCCCGGAAGAAAACAATACCCTGGAAAACGTTGATCGCAGTGCCCTTTCCGGGGATAAGTCCAAAGAGCCGGGCGCGAAGCGGCCTGCTTCTGGCACGGGCGTGGGCGGATCCAGCCTGGGGAGCTTACCCACCGGAGGAGCGCGCCCGCAATCGGAAGATTGGAAGAATTCCCAAGTTATCAGCAAAACGCCCTCGGGCATCGGCCGCAACGACCTGTTCGCAAAGGACGACATGGAGGCGGGGACGCTCTATGGCGGCGATGACCCCTCCAAGAACGCTTCGCCGGGGCTCTCTGGGTTCCAAGGGCGGTCCAGCGGCGGCGCAAACATAAACATCAGTTTGCACATCTCCGGCGGTCTCGAGCCGGGGATGGATTTCGGGCCGCGTTTCCGGATTGAACAACTGCTGGGCGAAGGCGGCATGGGCAAGGTGTACAAAGCCTTGGACAAAGAGCTGGGCCGTACCGTGGCGCTGAAGATCCTGCAACCTGAGTTGACCAAGGATCCCAGCGTCATCATGCGCTTCAAGCAGGAATTGCTGCTCGCCAGCCGCATCTCTCACCGCAACATCCTGCGAATTCACGACCTGACGGACTACGAAGGCGTGAAGTTCATCACCATGGCCTTCATCGAGGGCAAGGATCTGAATCAGCTGTTGAAAGACACCCGGCCGCTGCCCATCGACCGGTCGCTGAAAATGGCACGCCAGATGTGCGAAGCGCTGGATGCGGCGCACACCGAAGGAGTGGTGCACCGCGACTTCAAACCGCACAACGTGCTGGTGGGCAACAACGACCAGGTGTATGTGTCGGACTTTGGGTTGGCCACATCGTTCGAAACGGCGAAAATGGGCATGACGCGCACAGGCGCGTTTGTAGGCACGCCGCGATACATGTCTCCGGAGCAAGTGGAGGGGAAACAGGTAGACAGCCGCACGGATTTGTATTCGTTCGGGCTCGTGTTTTACGAGATGGTGTGCGGCGAAGTGCCCTTTGCCGGGGATTCAACATGGCAGGTCATGTACCAGCGCGTGAAAGACGCGCCGAAAAACGTAAAGCAGGTGAACCCGAACGTTCCGGACAATGTGGCCGCGATCATCATGCACTGCCTGGAGCGCGAGCCGGCGGAACGGTATCAGAGCGCGAAGGAAATCATCGCGGACATTGACGAGCATCGTGGGCCAGAGATGTCGGTATCGTCGATGTATCGAATGCCGCAGCAGCAGAGCGGAGCCGGAGGTTCCGCTACAGGTTCGCGGTCGGTGCAAATCACGTTGCCGGCAAAGCCGCCGCTTTGGTTGTTCGCAACGGGAGGAACGCTGCTGCTGGGCTTGTTGTTCTTCGCGATACCGGCTACGCGGCGCCTGGTGATCAAGCCACCAGTTGAGACGGAAGCGGTCAATACAGAGGCGGTGAAGGGTTTGCCGCCGCTGAGCCAGGGGAAATTTGTGGCGGTGCTGCCATTCCGCGTCATCGGCGACGCATCGAATATCGGATATGTCGCGGACGGATTGGGAGAAGCGCTGTCCGCGAAACTCTTCCAGTTGAACGGCGTGCACGTAACATCGGCGGACGACGCGGCAAAAATGGATCCGAAGGCAACCTCCCCGCAGATTGCCAAGAAACTTGGCGCCAATATGCTGGTGACGGGATTGGTGCAGGGATCCCCGAATCAACTGCGCATCACGGTGAAGTTGGAAAACGTCGCTGAAAACAAAATGGTGTGGAACGAAGAGTTCTCCGGGGTGCCTGCGGATTTGCTGACCATTGAGGACAAAATCTACGGAAAGCTGGCGGACGCCTTGGAAGCGAATGCGTCCCCCGGGGATATCTTGGCCGGCACCGCCCATCCAACCGATAACGTGGACGCGTATGATTCGTATCTGCGTGGCAACAATGCCTTGCGTGGCCCATTGAACGCCAAAAGCATTCAGTCGGCGATCGACTACTTCAACGCGGCATTGCGCAAGGATCCCAAATTCGCCAAGGCCTATACCGGGTTAGCGGACGCCAGTCTGCGCATGTACGAAGAAAATAAAGACAGCTTCTGGACGGAAAAGGCTCTGAATGCGGCAAAACAGGCGCAGGCGCTGAACGATAAGTTGCCCGAAGTGCATTTTTCTCTGGGCACCATCTATGCCGCAACCGGCCAGACCGCGCAGGCCATCACCGAGTTGAAGCGTGCGCAAGAACTCGCACCCAATTCGGATGAGGGGTATCGCCGACTCGGCAATGCCTATCTTGCCGCGGGGCAGAAAGAGCAGGCTATTCGAGCGCTGGAAAAAGCCGTCGAACTCAATCCTTATCTTTGGGTCAATCTGAACTCGCTCGGTAGCGCGTATCTGAACACAGGCGACTACGAAAAGGCGCTGAAGTATTACCAGCAGGTCACGCAAATCGAGCCACAGAACCAGATCGGGTTTGCCAACCTCGGCTCGGTATATATATCGATGGGACGCTACGAGGACAGCATCGCGCCACTGGAAACGGCGATGAAACTCGATCCAACGCCGGTGGTAATCTCCAACCTGGGCACTTCGTATTTCTACCTGCATCGCTATGCGGATGCCGTTAAACAGTATGAGAAGGCGGTACAGCTGAATCCCAGCGACGAAACAATGATGGGTAACCTGGCGGATGGCTATCGCGCGGCTGGCCAGTTGGAACAGGCCAAGGCGACGTATGACCGGGCTATCGCGCTGGCATTTAAAGCCCTGAACGTGAACCCGCGCAGTGCGACCACCATGGGGAGCCTGGCGCTGTATTACGCAAAGAAAGGCGACATGGGCCAGGCCACCGCTTGGATTCAGCGCGCGCGTGGGTTAGACCCGTCCTCCGTTGATTTGATCCAAACCTCGGCGGAGGTCCATGCGCTCAGCGGTAAGCCCGAAGACGCCATCGCTGACCTGAAGAAGGGTTTGCAACACGGACTGACGACCAGCAGCATCGAATCGGATCCGGAACTGGATTCCGTGCGGAAACTACCGGAGTATCAAGCGTTGATAAATCAGTTCGCGCCCAAGAAGAAGTAAGCTGCAGAAGAACGCGACAACCAGATCTCTCGCGGTCATTCTCCAATATAGCCCAACGTACAACCGTAGCGGGTCGCAGGAACTTCGCGTGCTCCAAGGCCATGCGGGCAAAAGAAAAGGAGGAAGTCTTAGACTTCCTCCTTTTAAGTTCAGGCTTACGCTAAAGAACCAAATTAAGCGGCGCGCCGGACCAACTTGAGCAGTGCGAAGGCAAGCGCGGAGCACAGAACCATGATTCCAGCGCCAGGTTCCGGAGTCGTCAGGGTCTGTCCGGCAACAGACTGGCCGGCAAAACCCTCATTTGCCGTCGCATCGACAAGAACTCCAAATTCGCCGCCGACAAACTGGAAATCCTCGGGATCCAAGTTTTTGCACCAGCTTGGACCGAGGATCGCTTTAAGAGCTATATCCGGCAACGAATCCGGTACACACTGCTGAGTCGCCGCGACGATGCCGGTACCGCCGGAGAAAGAGAGGTCCGTGACGGAACCATTGTTGGAGGCATTGCAACTACTGAAGAAAAGAATCTGGGACGGATCGCCGCACTGGAATGAGAAACCCGCAAGGTCATTGATCGCGATCGTCAAGCTGTGGATCGTCTGGCCAGTCTGATTCTGGAAAACTTGAGACACGCAGGCATCCGAAGCTGTGAGGCAAGCGGTATTCCCGAAGGAACCCGTGGTGGCGGTCAACGGGCCGAAAGTGGGATTTGGGCTCGTCAGGGTAATCGGTATGGACCCGGAGCCCTTCTGAATAATGACCTTTGGGTCGACGCCGTCGGCCCAAGCTGAGCCCGAGAAGAGCGCGACTGTGACAAGCAAAAGAGCTGGGCGCAAATGTTTCAAGAGGACCCCCGTAAATACACGTAACTTCTGAACAAGATAGCATAGCAAACAGGGTGCCAAAGATTCCCATTTTGGCGCGATTTAACCCTTTTATAATGTTGGGCTAACAGACGCCCTCTTCCAGGTGTCAGCGATGTGTGCAAAGTTCTTCCTTTCTCAGGCTTGAGAATCGCAAATAAGTCCAAAGTTTCCTGAAAGTTAGTTGTAGTACTCCAGTCAATCTGGCGTATCAATCGAACTCTAAGGCGGAACCGCCTAATCCATGGGCATTTTGCCGATTTGACAAGAGACGGCACGCGTTTCCAGGCATTAGTCGGACTGAATAAGTCCTGTTGTGCTGTCGGAAAAATTCGAATCATGGACATAATTTGATTGGATACTCAGCAGCAATGATGTATTTTTAAGCTATCCTTTCGGCCTTCTTCCCTGACTGCCTTTTGCGTTAGGGCGGATCCTCCCTCAACTACACTTCCGCCCTCGAATGTCGGGACGCCAATATGGGTCGGATTTCGACCAATTGTGGTGCTTTGGCAGCAATGCGGCTTATGATCAAACATCGAACGCGACAGAGGGTCGTCCTTCCGTTCGTCGTCCGCGTTCTCAGCGAAACCAAAAGCTGCTCGCTATGGGAGAGGCAACTTGGTTATGCTCTGTGTGCGATAAGGCTTTGGAAAGACGGTGTGGGGCGAGCAATCGTCTTTGCACCGAACTCTTGCGAGGGAGAAGCAACATGCAGACAACAATGAAGAACCTGGGAGCGGCGGCGCTGACCGCAGCGCTTCTGGCGGGCACAATGCTGATGAGCAGTCCGGCCAAGGCGGACACTGCTGCGGCCGAGGCGACGTTCAAGGCTAAGTGCCAGGGATGTCACGGGGCCGATGGCAAGGGCAAGGCGGCGATGAAAACGCGCGACTGGGCCTCTGCGGACGTGCAGAAAATGAGCGACGCGGATCTGGCGGCGGTTATCACCAACGGGAAGAGCCCGATGCCGGCCTACAAGACCATGACACCGGATCAGGTAAAAGATATGGTGGCGTACGTACGCACGTTCAAGAAGTAAACAATGGCAAAGATCGCGCACGAAGCGCGGACGCTCCTACGCGCTTCGTGCAAGTAGTAAAAACAGGAGGAATGAGATGAAGAAGTTTCTGTCAGGGATCGCGCTAGTAGGAGTGTTGTGTCTGGCCGGCACGTGCGTCTTCGCTCAAGACAAGGCGAACGGCGAAAAAGTGTACAAAGCAAAGTGCGCCAGCTGTCACGGACCAGATGGCAAGGGTGAAACCGCCGCCGGAAAAGCAACCAAGGCGCGCGACATCTGCTCCGACGAAGTCAAGAAGGAATCGGATGCGGCGTGGACGGACATCGTCGTAAAGGGCAAAAACAAGATGCCGTCTTACGACAAGAAAATTACAGACGCCGACGTCAAGGACGTTGTCGCGTACATGCGGAGTCTGTGTAAGTAAGTTCGCCGGTGAGCCCGCGCCTGCGGGAACACGACAATTGAGAAAGAACATGGGCCCTGGCGGATCCTTCGCTGGGGCCTTTGCCTGAGAGAACACAATTTGTGAACTTGGGAGCTGAAAGTCTATGAGTACGCAAAATACGGCAAGGGATTGGTCAAGACTGCTGTACTACCTGAGCCAGAACGCCATCAGCTTCATCGGAGTCGTGTTGACCACCAGCAGCGCGATTACTTTGCTGGCCTTCTGGCTTTACGATTTCCTGCTGCCCGGCCCTGCCCACCCCTATGTCGGGATTCTGCTTTTCCTGATCCTGCCCGGCGTGTTCGTCCTTGGCCTGCTGCTGATCCCTTTGGGAATCTTCCTGCGACGACGTAAATTGCGCGCCGCGGGAGAACTGCCGGTTGAATACCCGGCGATCGATTTGAAGCTTCCGATTGTGCGCAACAGCCTGTTGTTCGTCGCCTTTGCCAGCGGGCTGAACATTTTGATTTTCACTTACGCATCGTACAAGGGCGTGTCGTACATGGACTCCACGACGTTTTGTGGACAAACCTGCCACACCGTGATGGCGCCGGAATTCAGCGCCTACCAGAATTCGCCGCACGCGCGCGTGGAATGCGTGCAGTGCCACATTGGCCCCGGCGCCGGATGGTTCGTGCGCTCGAAGCTGTCCGGGTTGCGGCAGGTCTATGCCGTCACATTCAAAACTTATTCCACTCCCATTCCGACTCCCGTGAAGTACCTGCGACCCGCGCGGGAAACATGCGAACAGTGCCACTGGCCGCAGCGTTTTTCCGGCGACAAATTCATCGTGAAAACCAATTACAAGGAAGACGAAAAGAACACGCCGATGACCACCGCGCTGTTGATGAAGATCGGCGGACACACCTGGCAGGGCGGCACGGGTATTCATGGCCGTCATCTGGATGCGGGATCGCGGATTCGCTACATATCGACGGACGACCAGCGGCAGGTGATTCCGGTGGTGTACTACACGGATGACAACGGCAAAACCGTGGAATACGTGTCGACGGACACCAAGGTGAGCAAGGAACAATTGGAAAAAGGCGAGCACCGCATGATGGATTGCATCGATTGCCACAATCGCCCGACGCACGCGTTTGAATTGCCGGAAAACGCCGTGGACAACCGCATGTCACGCGGGCTGGTGAGTCCGCAGCTTCCGTATATTCGAAAGAAAGCGGTGGAATTGCTGAAGGCCAATTACCCGGACCGCGATACGGCCAAAAAGCAAATTACCGACGGCATCACTGGCTACTACCACACGAATTATCCGGACATCTACAACACCAAACGCGCGTTGGTGGAACAGTCCGCCGACAACGTTGCGGCGATTTACATGCGCAACATTTTCCCGAACATGAAGATGAACTGGGGCGTGCATCCCAACAATCTTGGCCACAACGACGCGCCGGGTTGCTTCCGCTGCCACGACGGCTCGCACACCAGCGCCGACGGCCAAACAATCTCGAACGATTGCACTGCTTGCCACAATCTCCTGGCGGTGCAGGAGGAAAATCCCAAAGTCCTCGCGGACCTGGGAATGCAGTAATTCAAAAACAGTGGGCCCTCAGGGCCCGGAAGGTAGCGCTGTATGAGCTCCGAACGAGCCGAAAGGCAGGGCCGCCGCCTGATTGCGTGCGGCCTGCTGATCGCGCTGGCGTGGGTGCTCGCTCCCACTCGCGCTACTGCGAAGGCAAGAAATCCACAACCGCTGAAACAGGACGAAGCGTGCCTGGCCTGCCATGGAACAGCGGGCATGAAGTCCGACAAGGGCAAGGATATTTACATCAATCCCGCGAAGCATGCGGTAAGCGCGCACGCCATTCTGGGCTGCCAGGATTGTCACACCACAATTAAGGATTTCCCGCATCCGGCCAAAGTGGCAAAGGCGCAGTGCGCCACGTGCCATGCGGACGAAGTGAAGGCCTACGCGACGAGTGCGCACGCCATTCTGGGAGAGGCGGCCTGCGCCACTTGCCACGGAAGCGTGCACGAACTGAGCACTGCGGAAAAATTGATGCCCGCCAAGTGCGCCGAATGCCATACCCAGGAAGTGAAGGAATTTCAGGACAGCATCCACGGACAGGCAGCAAAGAATGGCGATGCGGACGCCCCGAAGTGCGTGTCGTGCCACGGAAGCATTCATGACGTGAAGGCCGCCAGCGAAGTTGGCTCAACGATTGCCGCCAAACAACTGGCGGAGACTTGCGCCAAGTGTCATAGCGACACAGGATTTTTGTCGCGCCACAAGATTCCTGTGGCTCATCCGGTGGAATCGTATCTGCAAAGCGTGCACGGGCGCGCGATTGCCGCTGGAAACGACAAAGCGGCCAATTGCAACAGCTGTCACGGAAACCACGACATTTATCCGGCGCGGGACGCGCGTTCGCATGTGAACCACTGGCGCGTGGCGGAAACGTGCGCGCAGTGCCACACCGAAATCGCAAAGACGTATAACGAGAGCATCCACGGCGATGCTTCGCGCGCCGGAATGAAGGATGCGCCCGTTTGCGTGGATTGCCACGGCGAGCACCTGATTCTGGATCCGAAGAATCCCGCGTCGCCGGTGAACGCCGCCAATGTTTCGGCGGAAACGTGCGCGCGGTGTCATGCCAGTGCGCGAATGGCGAATCTCTACGACATACCAGCGGACCGAGTGCCGTCTTACGCGGACAGCTACCACGGCCTGGCGCTGCGAGGCGGAAAGCTGACGGCGGCGAACTGCGCTTCATGCCACGGCGTGCACAACATCTTCCGTTCCGGCGACGCCCGTTCCACAGTGAACGTCGCCAATCTGGGGAAGACCTGCGGGCAGTGCCACAAAGGCGCCAACGAGAGCCACTTTGCCATCGGACCGGTACACGTCCAGACCAACGCTGGCCCCAATCATCCGGTTGTGAAATGGATTCGTTGGACGTACTGGGTGCTGATCCCGGCCACGCTCGGCTTCATGCTGCTGCACAATTTGCTGGATCTGCTGAGCAAACTGATTCGCCGGCGCCCGCGTCAGGAAACCGGGCAGGTGGTGATGCGCATGAACCTGTGGTTCCGCATCGCGCACTGGGGAATCATGGCCAGCTTCCCAACGCTTGTAGTGACCGGCTTTGCGCTGAAATTTCCCGACAGTTGGTGGGCCAGGCCGTTGCTGATGTGGGAATCCAACGCGGGAGTTCGCGGCGGGTTGCATCGCACCGCGGCCGTCGTGATGATTGCGGCGACGCTATTTCACTTCGTGCATCTGGCGATGAAGAGGCGCGACCGGTCCATCATTCCCGCGCTGCTCCCCACGATTAAAGACGCTACGGACATGCTGCAGGTATTCCGGTACAACCTTGGCCTGACGAAACAGGAGCCGCAGTTCGCGAAGTTCAACTACGCGGAAAAAATGGAATATTGGGCGTTTCTTTGGGGCACCACGGTGATGGCGCTTTCCGGGTTTTTGCTGTGGTTCAACAATTTCACGCTGCGGCATTTTCCGAAGTGGATCACCGACGCAGCCACCGCAGTGCATTGGTATGAAGCGTTGCTTGCCACGTTCTCCATTCTGATCTGGCATTTCTACCTGGTGATTTTCGATCCCATGGTCTATCCCATGGATACGGCGTGGCTCGATGGAAAAATTCCGGCCGATCACTATCGCCATACGCGGCCAGCCTACTATCGCGAATTGTCGCGCAAAGGCCTGGTGCAAGAAACAGAAGAGGACGATGCGCTGGCGAGTGAAGCAGAGCCAGCCCACGGCGACGATTGATTTTTGGAAACCTTTCAAAATACAGATATGTCATTCTGAGGGCATCGACGAGGATGCCGGAAGAATCTCACCTGCACCGATTCGAGCACTTCGGATTTTCCCTGCGCCAGCGAAGCACGGCGCCGATTGCTAGCGAAATAGCCGAGCAGCGAATATATGGTAGTGTCAGCAGCGGGAGTGTGAACACGCCATGTCGATTCGCACCATCATTGAACCATTTCGCATCAAGAGCGTGGAACCGATCCGCGGAACTTCGCGGCCGGAGCGGCAGAAGCTGCTCGAAGAAGCAGGCTACAACCTGTTCCTGATCGCTTCAGAAGCGATTTTGATTGACCTGCTTACCGATTCGGGCACCTCGGCCATGTCCACGGAGCAATGGGCGGCGATGATGCGCGGCGACGAATCGTATGCCGGCTCGCCGAGCTTCACGCGGTTTCGCGATTCCGTGAAAGCCATTTTTGGACTGCGGCACGTGATCCCCACGCACCAGGGACGCGCAGCGGAACGCATCCTTTTCAACGTGATGTGCAAGAAGGGCGACATCGTGCCGAACAACACGCATTTCGACACGACCCGCGCGAATTGCGAATTTGTCGGCGCCACGGCCGTGGACATTCCCATCCCGGAAGCGAAAGAGCCCGGGCGGTTGCACGACTTCAAGGGCAACATGGACACGGCGCAACTGACCGCGCTGATTGAGCGCGAAGGCGCGAAGAAAATCCCGCTGGTGATGCTGACGGTGACGAACAATTCCGGCGGCGGCCAGCCTGTGTCGATGGCCAACATCCGCGAAGTGAAGCAAATCTGCAAAAAACACGGTATCCCCCTGTACATCGATGCCTGCCGCTTCGCGGAAAATGCCTACTTCATCAAGCTGCGCGAGCCGGGCTATGCCGACAAATCGCCGCGCGAAATCGCCAAGGAGATGTTCTCGTATGTGGACGGCTGCACCATGTCCGCAAAAAAAGATGGCCTCGCGAACATCGGCGGCTTCTTGTGCACCAACGACGACATCCTGGCGCAGCAGGAAAAAGACTTGTTGATTTTGACCGAGGGATTTCCCACCTACGGCGGGCTGGCAGGCCGCGATCTGGAAGCCATCGCGGTGGGATTGAATGAAGCGCTGGACGAGGAGTACCTGCGCTACCGCATCGCGTCAACCGCGTTTCTGGGAACTCACATTGCGAAGGAGGGCGTGCCCATCGTGCAGCCGCCTGGCGGTCACGCTATTTATCTGGACGCGCGCGCGTTCCTTCCTCACATTCCCGTTTCGCAATTTCCCGGCGTGGCGCTGGCCGGAGAATTGTATCTGGAAGGCGGAATTCGGTCCGTGGAGATTGGCTCGCTGATGTTTGGCGAACACGCCACCATGGATCTGGTGCGCCTGGCGATTCCGCGGCGCGTGTACACGCAGAGCCACATTGAATATGTGGTGGAAGTCATTCTGGAAGTGTGGAGGCGGCGCGCGGAAATTCGCGGCTACGAGGTAGTGCACCAGGCGCCGTTCTTGCGCCACTTTTCGGCGCGCATGAAGCCGGTAGGCAAGTGAGCGGTCTGACCGCGGCTTTGTAGCGGCCGTCTTCTGAGGAGGGCCTTTCTTCGCTCCCTGATTTCTGATCCCTGATATCTGATGTCGCCACACCCAGACCCAACGTAAGAAGTCTGCCAGGCCGTGGCCTTGCTCTTGCTTCAATCCCTTCTAGTTGCATGCTGATTCCAAGTCTCGGGAAGGCCTCGCTAGCGAAAGCGTTCGCGTAGGGCAGTTAAGCTGCTGATACACAACAAGTTACGCGGACCGCGCATGGTGGCCTGACGCCTTTGCACACCCCTGACCGAGGAAATCTGCACAACCACTGGGTCTTCTGGCTCAGTGTCCGCCGTAGGAGTTTCCCCATGAATCCGACCTCGGACCATCGTGGTCCTCATATGAATGTGAACGAACTGAAGGCGGCTGCGGCAGACATGCGCGCCATGAACGTCTTGAGCATTTACGCGGCAGGCAGCGGCCATCCCGGCGGCACGCTCTCGATCATGGATGTTGCCGCGGCTCTCTATTTGAACGAACTGAATCACGACCCATCGAATCCGGCGTGGCCCGAGCGTGACCGCGTTTTTTGGTCGGCAGGCCACAAGGCTCCCGCGCTGTATGTGGCGCTGGGAAGAGCGGGCTACTATCCGCTGGATGATGTGGCGCTGTTGCGGCAACTCGGCTCGAAATTCGAGGGGCACCCGAATTGGCTGAAGGTGCCGGGCGTGGAAATATCGAGCGGCTCGCTGGGGCAAGGACTCGGAGCAGCGGTGGGGAATGCGTTGGGAGGCAAGCTGCGCGGGTCAGCGTATCGCGTGTACGTGATCATGGGCGACGGCGAGCACCAGGAAGGAAGCGTGTGGGAAGCAGCGATGGCTGCGGGGCATTTCAAGCTGGACAATATGTGCGCCATCGTTGACGTGAACCGGCTGCAGATCGACGGTTGGGTGAAAGAAGTAATGAACGTGGAACCTCTGGCGGAAAAATATTCCGCGTTCGGATGGAACGTCGTCGAAATCGACGGCCACGACATGGAGCAAATTCTCGCCGGTTTCGCGCAAGCACGCGCGACGCAGGGCAAACCCACAGTGCTGCTGGCGCGGACCATTAAAGGCAAGGGCGTGTCATTCATGGAGAACGAGGCCGGTTGGCACGGGACTCCGCCAAACAAGGAACAATTTGAAAAGGCCTTGCCCGAACTGCTGACGCCGGATTTCACACGCGAGCGAGTGGAAGCGCTGCTGAAACGCGCGACGGCACATTCGAAGGAAGCTTCAGAGAAAGCCAAACAGGGCGTTCCGGAATACGCGCACGACTACTGGTGGAATTCGCGCGAAGCCATGAAAGTGGAGATGGACCCGACGCGAATGGGATTCGGGCGCGGGCTCGAACACGCCGGGAACGATCCGCGCGTGGTGACGCTGCATGCGGACATTTCCGGATCGATTCGCATCACCGACTTCGAAGCGAAACATCCGGAGCGGCTGAATCGCGTATTCAGCGTCGGAATTGCCGAGCAGAATATGATGAGCGTCGCCGCGGGGCTGGCGCGCGAAGGATTTATTCCTGTAACCGGCACGTATGGCGTGTTCGCGTCAGGCCGGGCGTGGGATCAGATCCGCACCACGATCTGCTACTCCAATTTGAACGTAAAAATCGCCGGCGCCCATGGCGGCATTTCCGTTGGGCCCGACGGTGCCACGCACCAGGCGCTCGAAGAAATCGCGCTGACCAGCATTTTGCCGAACATGCACGTGGTGGTGCCGTGCGATTCGCTGGAAACGCAAAAGGCCACCATGCACGGCCTGCTGGAGCTGCAGGGCCCGCTGTATCTGCGATTTGCGCGCGAAGCGACGCCGGTGGTCACCAAGCCGGCCACTCCATATAAGTTCGGCGTGGCCAACGTGATTCGGTTTCGCGGCGAGCAGGCAAAATTCCTGGATGCGTTCGAGACCGTTCTGGGGCCGAACTACAAGAATGAATCGGAAGACGCGGCGATTATCGCGTGCGGTCCGATGGTGCCGGAAGCGATGCGCGCCGCATGGTTGCTGAAAGTGGAATACGGACTCGAAACGCGCGTCGTGAATGTGCACACGGTCAAACCGATGGACATGGCAACGGTGATCAGGGCGGCGGATGAAACGCGGCTCGTAGTGACCGCCGAAGAACATCAAGTTGGCGGCTTCGGAAATATCGTTGCCGGCGCCGTTCTGCAGCACCGCAAAGACTTCCAGCAGCCACTGCAATTGGGAATGGTGGGAGTCGCGAACCGGTTCGGAGTTTCCGGCAAGCCGTGGGAACTGGTGCAGAGCTTCGGGCTGACCGCGGAGCACATCGCCAAGCGCGTGCTGGACCTGCTGGATGACCGCGTGGTGGTGGCACGCGAATTGGCGCCGCGGGTGAATGCTGTCCACTGTGCGCAGTGCAATGCGGTAATTCCGTTGAGCGAAGCCGCAAAGGATCTGCCCATGCCATCTGGCGAAATCTGCGCCGGTTGCGATTACCGTTCTACAGAACTTTGCGCCGCCTGCCGCGTGGAGTGGAGCCACATTTCGCATAGCGCGGCTTACGTTTGCCACAACTGCCGCTAGGGAAAAACGACTTGCACTCTGGCACACTTCGCTGTGCGAACCGCTGGCGCGTCAGTTATCCTTGTGCGCACATGACAACCGTCGCGATCGATCCTGAACTCGAGAGAAATGCCCGAGCACAACGCTGGGTTTTGTGACCGCGCACGTCGCGTTGCAAGACACGCCTGCCGCCTTGCAGGACGAGATGAAGGCGTGTGAGGCCAAAATCCTTCGACTGCCTGAGCCGCGCGCGGTCCTGGACTCCTCGAAAATTCGCGCCACACGCGCCGGGTACAAGGCGCTCGGAAAAGATCCGGCCCGATATCGCGGTTCGGCCGAGGCGCTGCTTCGCCGCATCCTCAGCGCCAAGAATTTCCCGCACATCAACGCTGTCGTGGACATCATTAACCTGGTGTCGGTGGAGAGCCGACTGCCGATTGGACTCTACGACCTCGCCCACGTCCGGGGCGACATCACCTTTCGCGCCGGGCGACCGGCAGAAACCTACAAAGGCATCGGAAAATACGACCTGAATCTAGAGGACTTGCCGATTTTCTGCGATGAACTGGGACCGCATGGAAGCCCGACCAGTGATTCCGAGCGCACCATGGTCACGGCAGCAACGCAGCACGTCGGCGCAATTCTGATTTCATTCGGCGGCGCGGAGGGACTGGAACAATCCTGCCAGCGAATGGCCGACCTGCTGCAACAACATGCCGGCGGCACAGATATCAAAATCTCTATCGTTTCCTGAGCACCGGAGGCGATGTTTTAGCATCTGTAATAGCGATTTGTACGTCATTCCGAGCAAAGCGAGGAACCTCCCTTGGATATCAGAAAGAATTCCAAGGACGCAGCGATTGATTTATGAATGAAGGCATCCACCCCATCGCCAGCCTGCTGGCCGCCGTTGCTCGCTTCATCAGCGGCGTGCCGAAGTGCAGTGGGCCGGTGCGAGCCCAGTGTTCGACAGCGCATCTATTTTGCGAATACACACCAGTCATCTGGATTTTGTGGTGTTGTGGTCGCGCTGCCCCCGGAGATTCGTGCCAGAACTCGTCCCAGTGCCGCGAAAGATTATCGGAGGAAACGCCGCTGCGTCGCTACTGGCAGCAGATGTATTCAAGGCTGTGCTGGTGGAACGCGGCTTGACATCCAAGGCGAACCTCGACGAAGGCCGCTTTGCTGCGGCGGTCCCTGATCGAAGAGATGGGCCGGAGCACTCGGGCGGCGAGCATTTCGCTGATTCTGTTTGCCGAGGGAACGCGCGGCTGCGGGGAAAAAGTGGAAGACGGTTCGCGGAGGACTGTTTCATTGGCGTTGCGGCGCACCGGACGTCGAACTGGTCCTGCCTACCTGGAAAATATGAACCGCATATTGCCAAAAGGCGAGTTCGTGCCTGTCCCCATGCTGAGCTGCTGACATTCGGCAAACCAATTTCAGGTGGAAGCGCATGAGGGCAAGGACGAATTTTTGGAACGCGCGCGCGAAGCCGTCGGCAGCCTTCGCCGGATTGGATCCGCGGGATGCCGCAAGCGTTTCATGACGCGACGCTGATGTGGATGTTCGGCGCCGTGCTTTCCGCGCTGATCATCTTCCACGTGACCGGCGACATATTGAAGTCGCCAGCACCCCGACGCTGGCCGCTCCACGATCGATACGCTGATGCGCGCATCCGCGCCTGGTGGAAGATGTGCGTCATTTTCGCGCTGAGCATTCTCCTTGGGCGCATCGGCGCGTTGGTGGTGTTCGCGGTCATTTCGTTTCTGGCGATGCGCGAGTACATGACGCTGGTGCCCACGCGCCGCGGCGATCACCGCACGCTCTTCTGGAGCTTCTTCGTCATCATGCCGCTACAGTATTTCCTGGTCGGCTCGCAGCGCTAT
>CAWGXB010000040.1:0-75283 GCA_963826335.1 Candidatus Acidiferrales bacterium
CTTCAGTTCTTCCACACGTCTGTGCTGCAAACCAATTCAATCATCTCGTCGTACGTCCGCATCGCGTCGTCCACGAACGGTTTGGCCGTCTCCATCGCTGCCTTCAGATTGCTTTGATACTGATCAGCATTCTCCGGCTTCCCCGCCACCGTCTTTCGTAGCGCTGCTACCTCTGCCATCAGCGCCGTGATCATCGCATGCAGCCCTTTCATCTGCCCAATTGCAACCGCCAGAGTGGCCTGCAGATATTCGTTGTCTTGTGCCAGGGGAGCCGTTATCAGCGTGTCCATAGGGTTTTCCTTTCGATCCTGTCGATCGAGATCATCCGTCGGCACGCCGGAGGTGGAGGAAAGTGGGCCGGAATGTGACGTGCGGGCGCAGTATTACGTTGGTTTGACCAGCCGTCTGTGACCCCGGTCACGTCGTGCCCGTGCCTGTTCCTCTTCCGCACCCTCTCTGCTCCCTCACTCCACCGCTTACCTCTGTGCTGTTACAATGCCTCTGGGGGCTCGCGCCAGGCATGATTCTGTTGCGGTTAATCGGTGTGCTCTTGCTTGTGGTGCTGAATGGCTTCTTCGCGGCCGCGGAGTTTTCTCTGGTGGCGGTCCGCATGTCCCGGGTCCGCCAGTTGGTTGCCAAAGGTAGTCCCCGCGCCAAGATCGTCGAACTCCTCCTGGGAGATCTGCATCGCGTCGTTTCCGGCGTACAAGTCGGTATCACCCTTACCAGCCTGGCCCTTGGCGCGCTCGGCGAATTGACCCTCGCCGAAATGGTCCAGCAGTTCATGCCCACCCACGGCAGCGTTCGCGCGCTCCTGCTGATCCATGCCGTCGCCCTGACAATCGCGTTTGTTTTCCTCAGCGCCGTTCATGTTGTCCTGGGTGAATTGGTTCCCAAAACGATCAGTCTGGCCCGTGCCGAACGCGTTGCGCTGATGATTGCCCGCCCCTTCCTGTGGTTTCTGACCACGTTTCGTTGGGCTATCGATTTTCTCGATAACATTTCTGGCGCCATTGTGAAGGCTCTGGGCCTCGCCGCTCCCTCCGGACACGGTGTCGCGCACTCCACGGAAGAGCTCCAGATCCAGATTCAACAGGCGCGCGAGCGGGGTTTGCTTGCTCCCGGGGAAGAGAAGTTCATCCTCAGCGCTATCGAGCTTGGTCACCTGCAGGTTCGAGAAATCATGGTTTCTCGCCCAGACATGCACCTGCTCCCCATCGAAGCTTCGCTGGATGAAGTCATGAAGGCCTTTGCCACCACGCAGCGCTCCCGCATCCCTGTCTACCGCGGCAACGAAGACCACATCCTCGGCTTCGTTCACATCAAGGATATGATGTGGGTTCTGCTCGACACCGAGCGCCGCCTGGAAGAAAAGCTTCCTCCTCCCGCGCCCTTTGATTTACGCCGCGTGCTTCGCGAAGTCCTGATGGTTCCCGAAACCAAGCCCGCCGGCGAGCTTCTTCAGGAACTGCGCAATCGCCACATCGGCATCGCCATTGTGGTTGACGAGTTCGGCAGCGTTCTCGGCCTGGTCACCATGGAAGATCTCATCGAGCAACTCGTCGGCGAAATTCACGACGAATTCGATGTCATCGAACGCCCACTTACTCTCGCCGACGGCGCGGTCATCTTCGACGCGGCACTGAATGTGCGCGACCTCGACTCTCAGTACAATATTTCTCTCCCGGAAGATCCCGCTTACGCCACCGTCGGCGGGTTCGTCCTCGACCAGCTCGGCTTCATTCCTCGTGGCGGGGAAAGTTTCGAATTCGGCGGTTATCGTTTCACCGTGGTTGAGATGGACGGCCGCCGGGTTGCCCGCGTTAAAATTCAGCGCCTGCACGCCGCCGAAAATAATCCTCCAACCGAGGCTGCTGATCCCTATCCCCCGCTCGTCTCTGCCAAATACCGGTCCGCCGGAAAGGAGCGCTGAGTCCGCCACAAAATGGCGCGCCACCTCCTCCACCGCTTTCTGCTTACGCTGCCCGCCCTGTGGCTGGTGCTCACTCTCGTTTTTCTTTTGATCCACATCGTCCCAGGTGACCCCGTTGAGCAGATGCTCGGCGAAGGCGCCGCTCCCGGCCAGGTCGCCGAGCTTCGTCATTCTCTCGGTCTCGACCGCCCTTTGCCGGTGCAGTATGGCCGTTACCTGTGGGACGTGGCCCACGGGGATCTGGGCCAGTCCTTCAAGTTTCAGGCGCCTGTTCGTCGCGTCATCTTTGAACGCTATCCCGCCACGATGCAGCTGGCTTTTCTCGCTTTGCTGGTCTGCGCCGCCATCGCCGTTCCCGCCGGCGTGATTTCTGCTCATCGTCGTGGCCGCTTCACCGATCGTGCCGTCAGTGTATTCACATTGTTTGGGCTTGCCGTCCCCAATTTCGCTCTCGGGCCTCTGCTCATCGTTCTTTTTTCCATTCAACTCGGCTGGCTGCCCGTTTCCGGTCGCGGTGGTCCGCTCAACTATGTTCTTCCCGCCGCGACTCTTGGCGCGGCCTTGGCTGCCATCCTCACTCGCATGGTTCGCGGCGCCATGCTCGAAGAACTTTCCAGCGATTACGTCCGCACCGCGCGCGCCAAAGGACTGTCCACGTCGGCTGTTCTGGTTCGCCATGCACTCCGCAACGCGCTGATCCCCATCATCACCATCCTCGGTTTACAATTCGGCACCTTGCTCGCCGGTACCATCGTCACTGAAACCATCTTCTCCTGGCCCGGCATTGGACGCCTCACCGTCCAGGCCATCTCTTCCCGCGACTATCCCTTGCTGCAGGGCTGCATTCTGGTCATCGCCCTGTCCTACGTTCTCGTCAATCTGCTGACAGACGTTCTCTATTCCTTCATCGATCCTCGCGTGCGCCTGTCATGAACCGCCAATCGCGCCTCTTCGATTTCCTCCGCCACAGTCTTCTGGCCCGTATCGGCTTCGCCATCGTCGCCATCCTGATTTTCGCCGCCTTGTTCGCTCCATGGATTGGCCACGCTGATCCTTCGTCGCAAAATCTCGCTGCCCGTCTTCAGCCGCCGTCCGTTCAACATTGGATGGGCACCGACGAACTTGGCCGCGACATTTTCTCTCGCATCCTGTTTGGCGCTCGCATTTCTCTCCTGGTTTCCATTTGCGTCGTGCTGGGCTGCGGCACGATTGGTCTCACCCTTGGCCTGCTGGCGGGCTACACGGGCGGCACGTTCGATCGCATTGTGAATCTCCTGCTGATCAATGCGTTTCTTTCGTTCCCGGGGGTTCTTCTCGCAATTGCCTTCGCCGCATTCTTCGGCCCCGGCATTGGCAAGGTGATTCTTGCTCTCATCATTACCGGCTGGGCAGGCTACGCGCGTCTCGCTCGCGCGCAAGTTTTGAAAGTGAAGGAATCGGAATACATCTTGGCGGCGCGTTCGCTTGGCGCGGCACCGTTGCGTATCATGCTGCGTCATCTATTGCCCAACATTCTGCAGCCTGTCTTGATTCAGGCGACCATCGGCATGGCTGGCGCCATTCTTGCTGAAGCCACGCTCAGCTTTCTCGGCCTCGGCGTTCTCGCGCCCATCCCCAGTTGGGGCGCTATGCTCAACGACGCCCGCAGCCACCTCTTCGATGCTCCCCACATGGTGGTCTTTCCCGCGCTCGCCGTCATGCTCGCCGTTCTCGCCTTCAACCTGCTTGGCGATGCCTGGCGCGACTGGCTAGATCCTCGCACTCGCTCCCAAATGACTGCCTTAGAGCACTCGCGTTGATTTTTTTGGAGTGCGGTGGCTATCCACCGCCTTAGCCACCTCACGCTTGCCACAACCCCATCTGCCTAAGGTGGCGTGTTTTCTTTTTTGGTCTTAAGTGTAGCGCTGGCTTTTATGCCAGCCCCGGCCTCTCTTCCGCGCAAGGTGTCATCCTGAGGCACGCGCCGTTTGCGAGCCGAAGGATCTCAACCGATAGTCTCTACGAAATCTAGCCGACAAACTGCTCGCCCGGTAAACACACCCATCCCCACCGCGAACAATCCCGCGCAAACTCCGCTCATTTATTGGGAAAGACTAACCCTTCGCCAAAAGCACCGGCGCGCCTCTTCCAATCCCCAAGGTCTTCGCCGCACTCCCTTTATTCACACCAATTTCCAAATATCCGCTCGATCCGATAAACGCAATCGCTTCGCCCGCATTTCCGTTCCCGAACGTCGGCACCAGCCGCGTAATCGCATGGCTTCCCACCTGCAAATTTAGCTCGCCCTTCTCCAGCGTTTCCGGCGACAAATCCTCCGCTCGAAAGTTTGTGAGCAGGTTCCCGAAATTATCCACCTTCAGAACTACGCCTTTTTTCAGCCCATCTGCTTCCTTCGGCTTGGGCATCGCGAATTTCTTGTAGTCAGATATCTCTTCGCCCATGCTGGCCGGCTGCCAGCTCTTGGAAAGCCACGCCGCCACTGGTGCAAACACATCGCGTCCGTGAAACGTTTTGCTCACGGGCTGCAGGAAGTAATGTTCCGAGGTCAGTTGCCGCACCACCACGTTCTGTTCCTTCTCATAAACGCCCGAAAGCACGCCATTATCCGGTGCCAGAAAATATTGATTCTGCCCGCTCACCAGCAACGGCCGCCGCTCCGTTCCCACTCCGGGGTCCACCACCACCACGTGAATCGATCGCGGCGGAAAATAGGAGTACGAGTTCGCAATCGCCAGCGCGCCTTCCAACAAATCGTATGGCGCCACCTGGTGCGTGATATCCACGATCTGCGCGTCCGGATTAATTCGCAGGATCACCCCCTTCATCACTCCCACCAGGTGATCATTGATCCCAAAATCCGTCGTCAGCGTAATGATTGGATTCGTCAAGTCGCTCTCCCCCCATGATTTGGCACTCGCCACGGTTTCGCGGAGCGGGGAGTCACCGCACCTTTGACGCTATCGGACCAAGCCCCGCGAATCAAGCCTGCCCGCTCGTTACGCTTCGCAAGCGCCAATGCTCATCTCGCAAGCTCCTCACAATGGATTCGTTACGCTATGCGAGCGGGCCGTCCTTCACCTACGATGTCGCGCAGAATAGCATCTGCATCAAATCCCAACTTGCGGCCCCTTGCCGCGTCGCTTGCGTTCAACGCTGCCGCATCGTACGATTTCTGTTTGGTGTCCTTAGCAGATTTTGCTCTAAGCCTGACCGTGTGTGCTGCCTGTTTTTCGGCCAGTGTGCGCGGCGGTTTGCGGCAAGGGAGAGTCCCGGAATGAAATCGGTCGTCGTGGTTGGTGCGCAGTGGGGCGATGAAGGTAAAGGGAAAGTTGTCGACTATCTTGCCGGCTCGTTCGATTACATCGCGCGTGTTGCTGGCGGCCATAACGCCGGCCACACCGTCATCATCGGCAAGGATCGTTATGTCCTCCAGCTCATCCCTTGCGGCATTTTGCGGCCCAAGCAGCACGCCATCATCGGCTCCGGCGTAGTTATCGACCCCGCCGCCTTGGTGGGCGAAATCGAGACTCTCGCGAAAGCTGGACTCAGCGTTGAAGGCCGCCTGCACATCAGCAATCGCGCCCACATCATTTTTCCGTACCATCGCGAACTCGACCTCGCCGCGGAAAATGCCCGTGGCGCGAACAAAATCGGCACCACTTCCCGCGGCATTGGTCCCGCCTACGAAGATAAGATGGCTCGTCGAGGGCTGCGCATGGCCGATCTTCTCGATCCCGACCTCTTCCGCGAAAAAGCCGCCCGCGTGGTTGCCGAAAAAAATCGCATTGCTCGCGGAGCCTACGGCGCGAACATCGACTTCACCGGTGAAGTGGAAGAGACCCTGAAGCTCGCCGAAAAAATCAAAAGCTTCATTTGCGATACCGCCGAGCTCACCAATCGCGCGCTCGACGAAGGCAAGTCCGTCCTTTTTGAAGGCGCCCAGGGCACCATGCTCGATATCGATCACGGCACCTATCCGTACGTCACCTCATCCAGCGCCACTTCCGGCGGCGCCAGCACTGGCATGGGTGTTCCGCCAACAAAAATCCGCCACGTCCTTGGAATTTCCAAGGCTTATACCACGCGCGTCGGCGGCGGCCCTTTCCCCACGGAAATGCCCGACCTGGAAGCAAAAGAAGTTCGCGAACGCGGCAAGGAATTTGGCGCCGTCACTGGCCGTCCACGCCGTTGCGGCTGGCTTGATCTTGCCGAACTGCGTTACGCCAAAATGATCAACGGCATCGATTCGCTGGTGATCACCAAACTCGACGTCTTTGACACCCAGCGCGAAATCAATATCTGTGTCGGCTACTCCTACAAAGGTTCTCCCGTTCACGAAATGCCCGCCTCCGCCGAAGAATATGACCGCGTCACTCCGGTCTACAAAACGCTGCCGGGCTGGTGCGATAACACTTATGGCGCCCAGGAAGCTTCCAAACTTCCCAAAGCTGCCATCGACTACCTCCGCTTCGTCTCCGATTTCCTGCAAGTCGAAATCGGCATGATCTCCACTGGCCCCGAGCGCGACGCCACCATCATCCAGCCCGGCACCCTGCTGGCCCGCTGGCTCTGATCTTTTTTGGAGTGCGGCAGCTAGCTGCCGCTTTCCCAACCGTAACCTCCGAATCTGTCGGCGGTTCGTCATTCCGAACGGAGTCTGCGGAGTGAGGAATCTCTCTTGGTTCGACTCGGTTGACATCCCATTTCCATCTCAGCGCCCAGTCACGCTGCGTTACAATGTTTCACTCCATGCTCCCCTTCGAACAAGCCCGCCAGCTCGTCATCACCGAAACGCAATCTCGCCTAACTCCTCCTCCCACTTCGCTCCTCCCGGTTGCCGACGCCCTCGGCCACATCCTCGCTCAGGAAATCCGCGCCGACCGCGAATATCCTCCCTTCAACCGCTCCACACGTGACGGCTACGCGGTTCGCGCCGGCGAAGCGACAAAACATTCAACCCTGCGCTGCATCGGCGAAATCAAAGCTGGCGACACCGTGTTTGCTCCTCTCCAACCCGGCACCTGTTTTCAGATCATGACCGGCGCTGCCGTTCCGCCCGGTGCGGACGCGGTGGTCATGATCGAATTCACTCGCCGCTCTGGCGATGCCGTCACCTTCGATCGCGATACTCAGCCGGGCCAGAGTTTTGTTCCGCAGGGAAGTGAAGCGCACGCCAGCGACCTGATTCTGCAACCTGGCCTCCGCCTCGGCTTCGCGGAACTCGCCATCGCCGCTCAAGTCGGCGCCGCCAATTTGCTTTGTTACCAAAAGCCTCGCGTCGCCATCCTCTCCACCGGCGACGAGATTGTTCCACTCACCGAAACGCCCGGACCGTTTCACATTCGCAATAGCAACAGCGTCTCCCTCGCCGCGCAAGTCCGTCTCGCGGGAGGCCAACCGGTTCCTCTTGGTAACGCCCTCGATCGCGTCGACGACCTCAGCGCAAAAATCGAACTCGGGCTCCAGCATGACATTCTTGTCCTGTCCGGCGGCGTTTCGATGGGCAAGTACGACCTCGTCGAGACCGTCCTCAAATCCTTCGGCGCGGAATTTCTCTTCGATGCTGTCGCCATCCGCCCCGGTAAGCCTGCTGTCTTCGGCCGTTGCCGCAATAAACTCGTGTTCGGCCTGCCTGGCAATCCTGTATCCACCATGGTCACTTTCCAACTCTTGGTCATTCCGGCCATCGATCTCCTCAGCGGCGCCACCGCCCGTCCTCTCCCTCTGTTGAACGCCACTCTCTCGCAGTCACTACACGAGAAGCCCGGCCTCACTCATTTCTTGCCGGCTCGTCTCGAATGGGCCGCTGCCGAACCCCAGGTCCACGCCTTGCCTTGGCAGGGCTCCGGCGACATCGCCACGCTCAGTCGCGCCAACTGTTTCCTCGTTGTCCCCGCTGACCGCCACGACATCCCGGCTGGAGAGAGCGTTTCCGTTCTCCCTCGCCTCGATGTACTCTAAAAGCCCTTTGGAGTGCGGCGGCTAACCGCTGCTATAACAAAGCCGCCCGCGCTACGTTTCGACGTGTCGAGTCAATTCACGCTCTCAAGGGATGAACAGAACCACTCAATGCCCAAGCTCTCCCACTACACCAAACGCGGCGAAGTTCACATGGTCGACGTCTCCTCCAAGTCTGTCACCTCCCGTACCGCCATCGCCCACGCCTTTGTCCGCATGTCTCCCCGCGTGGTCCGGGCCGTACGCCGCCTCAAAAATCCCAAAGGCAATCCTCTGGAGGTCGCCCGCATCGCCGGCATCACCGCTGCCAAGCGCACCTCGGAGTGGATACCTCTTTGTCACCCCATCCCTCTCACCCACATTGATGTGACCCCGCGCCTGTGCAAAGATGGAGTGGAAATACTTTCCAAGGTGACGGCAACCGCACAAACCGGCGTCGAAATGGAAGCGCTCGTCGCCGCCACTTGCGCCGCTCTCACGATTTACGATATGTGCAAAGCCCTCGACAAATCGATGCAAATCGCCGACGTTCACCTGCTCCTCAAAACCGGTGGAAAGTCCGGCGAATTCCGTCGCGCCCGCACTAAAAAATCGCACGGGGCTCGCTCATGAGCGCTGCCTCCAGCAAAACTGTCAAGCTGCTTCTCGCCGACGACAATCCTCTCATCCGCGACCTGGTCTCCAAGGGCCTCGACCCGTTTTGCGAAGTTATGATCTGTTCCGACGGCGCAGACGCGCTACTCCGCGTCATTGACGATCTTCCTGACGTCATCTTGTGCGATTTCAAGATGCCCGGCCTTGATGGCCGCCAACTTTTCGAAAAACTCCGTGGCCGCGAAGCCACGCGTCACATTCCTTTTCTCTTTATGGCCAGCCGCGCCGATATCGAGGAACGTCTTCGCCCGCTTGTCGACGGCGTCGAGGATTTCATCGCCAAGCCGTTTCTCCTTAAGGATCTCGTTCGCTCAGCGAAAAAGGTCATCGATCGCCTGCACCTCGAAAAACTTCAGAAGCGCGCCTCGCGTCCCGGCGTTATCCAGGGTCGCCTGGAAGAGATGAGCATGATCGACCTCATGCAATCCCTCGAGATGGGCCAGAAATCCTGCCGCCTCGTCGTTCAGAAGGGCGGGGAACAGGGCGAACTCTTCTTTGCGAACGGACAATGCCGCGACGCCAAAATTGACAACCTGCAGGGCGATGACGCCGTCTACAAAGTTCTGCTTTGGACCGAGGGTGAATTCGAAATCGACTTCAACGCCGCCAACGCTTCCGACCGCACCACCACCACGCGCAGCACCACCGGCCTGCTGATGGAAGCCATGCGCCTGATGGACGAATCCAACCGCGACGCCGTCAGCACCAACTAATTCCTTCACTGTAGCGCTAGCTTTTATGCTAGCCGGGATTACAATAGGCCGCGCCGAGTGCAGTTTTTTCAACTTTCAACTTCCCCTCTGTACCCTCTGTAGTGCGCGACCGGTACCCTTCGCACACACCCCGCATCTCCTTCGCGCTTTTCCTTTCCGCCGCATATAAAATAACTCCCAGCCATGCGTGTCTCCGTTCTCACCATCAGCGACTCCGTCACCCGCGGTGAACGCGAAGATCTTTCTGGCCCCGCCCTCGTCAAACGCGTTCGTGAACTCGGTTGGGAAGTCACCTCGGCGCTTCGCTGTTCTGATGATCCCGCTGGCCTGCGTAGCCAGCTTCGTGAACTCGCGGACTCGCGCCGCGTCGATCTGATCCTCACCACCGGCGGCACCGGCCTCGGACCTCGCGACAATACTCCCGAAGCCACTCTCGACATCTCTGAACGCACCGTTCCTGGCATCGCCGAAGAACTCCGCCGCAAAGGCGCAGAGAAAACACCCGCTGCCATACTGTCCCGCGGCGTTGCCGTCATCCGTCATCGCTCTCTGATCGTCAATCTTCCCGGCAGCCCCAAAGGCGCCCTCGAATCCCTGGAAGCCGTCGCCGATCTGCTGCCTCACGCCATTGCCGTCCTAAACGGCGCCCACCACGACTGAACACTCGCTATGATTTCTTTAGGGGGGCGGGAGTTCAGCCCTGACATAAAAATTGTGAAGTAAATTGGGCTTTAGCCCCTGAGGATTCCGAGTTTCGCGACCAAATTGCCAAATCGCTTGCCCTGCGAAGTTTCTTACGTTGTCATCGCGACCGGAGCGCCGCGCTCTTTTCGGCGCGGGGTGGAGGGATCGTGGCTCTATCGAGCCGCGAGTCGACACTCCGGCGTCCCCACCAGCCCCGTTGGTGAGCACTCGCTAGATGCCGCGCGTAAGATCATCGGCCGCCGTGCTCGCTGCACGTCCGGTCGCCGACTAAGCAACGCGCCTCCCGACACCACCACTGGCAACACAATTCGCGACGCATGCCCCGCGTCGTGATGAATCGTCAACTGCCCCACCTTCATTTCCGCCGAATAAATCTCTGATTCCCCAGTCTGCAAATTCCTCGAAAAATGCGGGTAAAACGCGCCTGAGATCTGCACTCGAATCCGGTGTCCTTTCAAAAACGTATTGCTCGTCAGCATCCGGTTCAACTCCAGACGGTAAATCTTTTGCGGCTCAACCAACTTCGGTTGCACCGTTTCATCTCGATAGCTCGCCCGCAATTCATCCAGACCCGGACTCATCAGGTTGAACGCCGTCCCGTCCGGCGCCACGTCCAGCAACCGCACCCACAAATCAAAGTCCCTCACATCCGCCGACACATACATCTCCGCGCGAATCGGGCCCGTCACTTCCGTATCCTCGCGCATTGCCTCGCTGTCGAACACCAACACATCCTTCCGCCCCGCCAAGTCCCGGTAGTCATGCGCTCCGTATGCCGTGTAAGTGTCCGTCACTGGATGCGCCGGGTCCGACGCCAGCGTGCTCGCCGTCGACTTGGTCGCGATCGTCCGCTGCGATAGTGTCCCAGTTCGCGCAGTGCCGCTCTCCGCCGCAAGGTAATACGATCTCTCCTCCGCCCTCCCGATCGGCCACGCTTTCTCATCCCTCCACTCATTTTTCCCCATAACAAAAATCCGCACCGGCGCATCTTTCTCAACGCCGTTTTCGTCGCCGCGCACATAGTGGTCCATCCAACGCAGGATTAACCCGTCATAGTCCACCGGTGCTGTCGGCCCAAATTCTCGTTCGCCACTCTTCTGCTCGTCCTCGCCGCCATGTGTCCAAGGCCCGATAATTGTGCGCGTTGCCGTATCCTTCCAGTCCTTCCGTGCCGAGAGCAGCCCATTGAAGTTCGTCGTCGCCCCGTCGGGCCCGTACGCTTCGTCGTACCACCCCGAAAAATTCAGCACCGCGCAGTGCACGCGATCGTATTTATTCCTCAACTCGGCCCAATCCCACCACTCATCCGCAGGCGGGTGCGCCAACCATTGGTAATAAAATGGCGCTGCCTTTTTCAGATCCGGCAAATTCATCAATGGCAGGAACCCTTCGATGCGCTCATGCTCCGCTTTCCACGTCGCCCGCGCCTCCGCATAGGTTTTCGGCCCCGCCAGGTCCTTTCTTTTCCGCGAATCCGGCGCAATGTTCTTCCACGTCCATTCCAGCCACGACCCATCGAATAACCCGCCCGAGTAAAAGAAATTTCGCGGCGTCGAAAATGTCATCGCCGGCACCATCGCTTTCAAGTGCGGTGGAGTTTCCACGGCCGCCAGCCATTGCACCGCTCCCGGATACGACAGCCCAAACGTGCCCACGTTCCCGTCAGACCACGCCTGCTTCGCAGCCCACTCAATCGTGTCGTAGCCGTCCTTGCCCTCATTCTGGTACGGCACAAATTCACCATCCGACGCGTATCTTCCGCGCACGTCCTGGATGACCACCGCGTATCCGTGCGCTACCGCCTTATCAAACGTTGTCCACTCCTTCGCGGCGAACTGTTTTCCATATGGCGTCCGGTACACCAGGGTAGGGAATCGCCCCTGCGCTTTCGGCAGCCACACGTCCGCGCGCAGAATCACGCCATCGCGCATCGGCACAGCCACATCCACCAGTCGCGTCCCGGGCGTCGTTTCGGTTGCCTTTTCTTGTACTCCGGCCGCCATCCAACCCGCGCACACACCCAACGCTGCGAGCGCTCCGAACGCCACAAACTTTCGCAGCGTCGTCATCACTAGCCCAACAGAAATGGCTGGCTCTTCCATGTAGGCGGGCATTCTATCTGAACCTGCCGCCGCACCTTTAACAAATTTTTCCTTGCTTCCATCCCCGAATCTTCTAGACTGGTTACCCCCGGCCAGATGGAAGTGCAGGAATGGTTCGAACGCTCCGTTATTATTGGATCGCCGCGCGCGGCTATCGCTTCACACCTTGGCGTAGCCCTTATATTCAGTGGCGCCTGGAGACCTTTCTTGGTAAGGAAGCTGCGAATCTCGACGCCAGAAAATTCTTCCAGCTCAGCTGGCGCCATCGCGACCAGCTGCAGCGCTTCGTCGATTGGGCCGCACAACGCCGCCGCGTCCAGCGCCGCCACGCCTAGTCCACTTTGTACTGGCCGACGTTCACAGTCTGAGTGAGAGCGCTTGCTTTTCGGGAGAGCACGGTGTTTAGCCGCTGAGGGTTTTCACAGTTCCCACCCAGACTCTTCAGGTCGGTTATTCCCAGCACAGACACTTCCGCCGGTGTTCTTGAGATCGCATTTTGATTCTTCAGTCTTCGCCTTTGACGCTTCCGGCGCGGTCGCTGGATTGGCTACCATAACCCCAGCGGCCGGCTACGTCTCGCCCACAACTGCCGTCATCATCGGCATCATTTCCGGCGTGGTTTGCTATTACGCCGTCGAAATGAAGAACAAACTGCAGTGGGACGATGCTCTCGATGTCTGGGGCGTTCACGGCGTCGGCGGTTTTCTCGGCATTATCATGCTCGGCATCTTCGCCAATAAACAATTTAATCCTGAGGGTGCGAACGGCTTGCTGTATGGCGACCCGACTTTCCTTCTCAAGCAGGTCACGGCGGTGGTGTTCTCCTCGGTTTGGGCCTTCACGTTCACCTACGCCATGTTGCGCATCATCGACGGATTCACGCCCGTCAAGGTGACTGAGCTTTCTGAAGGAGTGGGATTAGACGAGTCTCAACTCGGCGAACACGCTTACGAGCAAGTAGGCAATTGATCCGCTTGCCGATGTAGTGGCCGATCTTCAGATCGGTTCCTGCGTTTGCCTTGGCCGGGCACGATGCATCGTGCCCTTCGGTTTCGCTTTAAACTTAGAACTTAGAACTGGCTACTGAGATACCACATCGCCCCTTACCGGTTCCGACTCCGCCTGCATTTTCCCGTTCACGCTTGCCCCGTGAAACGTCACCGGCATTCCTTCGCCCTGGAACCACGTCGCCGTATTCTGCATGTGGAAATGCAGATGCGGCAGCGGTGCGTTGCCGGAATTCCCGACTTCCGCGATTTGCTGTCCGGCTTTCACGGCGTCTCCCGCTTTCACCTTGACGCTGCCACGCTTCAGGTGCGCATACATGGTGAACTCGCCATTCCCATGATCGATCACAACATTGTTGCCCTGCTTGGGCGCGGTGTCTGAAGGCTTGCCCAGCACGTTGTCGTCGTATTTGTCCTCGGCGGATGCGACTTTTCCCGCCGCTGCTGCTACTACTGGCTGCCCGAATCCGTAGAACATCTCCAGCGATGTGGCGCCATCCTTGTACATGCTGCCATCGCGGAATGCAACGATGTCGTAGGCGAACCGCTCGTCCAGAGCCGCCGCGTGGTAATTGTCGTACACCGATCGTCCGCCCTGAAAAATCGTCCACTCCCCCGTCAGCGGAAAACGATAGGTGCTCTTGTCCTTGTACTCCAGAAACTTCGACTCCGCTGGATTCCCCTCAGGACGCCCCGAGAGTCCAGTAATCTTGCCATCTGCCGTCAGCGCAATCGTCACCATCAGCCGGCCAGGGAACGCGTCCGTTCGGATCAGTCGCGTATAAACCTGTAGTTGCAGCGCCGGCAGCATCCGCTCGTTCACCGTCTCCGTTACCTTTCCAATTTGTTGTCCAATTCCGCCGGCCATCACTTCCCATTTGGCGTGATCATTCCCCAGCGCCTGCTGCATCTCCGGTGTCATCTTGTCCCATAAGTCGCCGCCGGTTCCATTCAGAAACATATCTGCATAACCCTTGGCAATTGGAAGTGCCTTGTCATAAGCCATAGGCTGCGGCAGTTCCTTCGCGGCGGGTTCCGCCGCTTTGGTCTGAGAAGTTTCGGTAGCATTTTGTGCATAACTTGCGGGCAGGAAAGACAAGCTTGCAGCAACGATCGACAGCAAACAACGACCACCAAAGTTTTTCACGTGGGATTTCCTCGTGTGCTTCCAACTCACTCACATTCTACTCGCGCCTCGCGGCCCTGCCTAGCTATTGCACTCCCACGCTATGCCTGCAACCGCGCAACTCGCGAGTTGTCGCTCTGAGCCAAGCGAAAGGCCTCAACTCAGCCATCCATCAGCCAAGCAAGCAGACAATGCCCACTCTCTCCCGTGCGCGTATAATAGAAGTGTCGGGACGCGCTCCATGGCCGATCTCCACATTCTCCAGAAATCCGCCACCCTCCACGAGGCCCTCTGGTGGGAATCCGAAGCAGGCAACCGCGTCCATTGTTATCTCTGTCCGCGACACTGCCACATTGGCCACGGCCAGTCCGGTTTCTGCTTCATCCGCGTCAATCAAAATGGAAAACTATTCAGCCTCGGCTATGGCGCGCCCGCGGCTCTGCAAGTTGATCCCATCGAGAAAAAGCCCCTGAATCATTTCTTGCCTGGCACCAGCGTCTTCAGCATGGGCACCGCGGGCTGCAATATGGGCTGCTTCTTCTGCCAGAACTGGGATATTTCCAAGTCCCATCATGATCAGGTTCATTCTCGCGACGTCCCGCCGGAAGATGTCCCCAAACTCGCGCTGCAATACGGTTGCGACTCCATCGCCTTCACCTACAACGAACCCACCATCTGGGGCGAATACGTGATCGATATTTGCAAAGCCGCCAAATCCTACGGCCTGAAAACGGTTATGGTGACGAACGGCTACATCACGCGCGAAGCCTTCCGCGATATTTACGATCACATTGACGCCGCCAACGTCGACCTGAAAGCCTTCACGGAAAATTTCTACGGCAAGATCACGCTCACTCATCTCGAGCCAGTGCTCAAAACTCTTGAGTGGCTCAAAAATGAAACCTCCGTGTGGCTCGAACTCACCAATCTCATGATTCCCACTCTCAACGACGATCCCGCCGAAACTCGCCAACTCGCCGAATGGATCCTTGCGCATCTGGGTCCCGATGTGCCGCTGCACTTCACCGCCTTCCATCCCGATTTCAAGCTGCGCGATAAGCCTGCCACTCCCGCTGCCACCCTTCATCGCGCCCGAGCTATCGCTCGCGAAGTCGGCCTGCACTACGTTTACGAAGGTAATATCTTTTCCGATGCCGCCAACACCCTCTGCCCCGCATGCAACGCGCTACTGGTCCGCCGCTCCTGGCACAACGTCCTCGAAAATCACATCCGCGAAGGCAATTGCCCTCACTGCCATCTACCCATCCCGGGCTTCTGGCAACAGACGTCCCGCCCAACCTACGTTTAGCTTTTCGTTCTTCGATGTAGCGCTGACTTTTATGTCAGCCCCATCCTCCGCCGCCTCCTGCAGCTTACCCCTTTAGGGGTGAGGCTGTTGCTTTGAGGCCGGGTACGTCCGTCAAGTGTTCAGGAAAAATCCCAACACCTGCTGCAATACCACCGAATGTAAACACGAAACTAAACACGCCAACAGGCACCCACAAACTTGACTAGCGGAGCAATCGGCTAGCGACGACGCGACAAACACGACCACGCGGACCAGCCAAGCAATGCAGCTTGAGTTTCCCGCGCAATGTGCCGCCGTTTGCAGCGCAGAACACATAAGTCCCAGCACCCAATTCATGGCATGCGTGGCCGGGCAAATCGCCATCAGCGAAGGCCATACGTTCAGCGCCACGGGAGCGCCGGAGCCTCCTTGGCCTCCGATGTTGCACATGGCCAAGCCGGCCTTCACAATCACTGGAATCAATCTCAGGCCTAACTCGAACAACTGACCCGAATGCAATGACATGGCCTACCTCCCGCCGATCCACTAACTTCCATCTGCTCAATGTGCTCGCCCTCAAACAACCTGCTCCGCCCTTCCATTAATAGGACGAATAAGCAGAGCCCAAATCGACAGGCCGGGCGAAAAAAAAGCTACAATCGAGGCATGTCTTTGACCGCTACGGAGGCAGTCGAACAGGTTTACAGGGCCGATTGGGGCCGCATCGTCGCCGCCCTTATCAGCATGGTTGGCGATTTCGACCTCGCCGAAGAGTCCGCCCAGGAAGCCTTTTCCGCCGCCGTCGATCAGTGGCGCGATTCCGGCGTGCCTGACTTTCCGCGCGCCTGGATCATCCAGACCGCCAAGCACAAGGCCATCGACCGCATTCGTCGCAAGAAACGTTTCGAAGAAAAGGTGGATTTGTACCTCAAGGACGGTTCCATCCGCACTGTCGAGGAGCCCGACTACGACACCAGCGAAATCCCCGACGATCGACTCCGCCTGATCTTCACCTGCTGCCACCCGGCGCTCGCTGCGGATTCGCAGGTCGCCTTAACGCTCAGAACCCTGTGTGGACTGGAGACCGAAGAGATCGCGCGTGCTTTTCTCGTGCCCGTACCCACCATGGCGCAGCGCCTGGTACGCGCCAAACACAAGATTCGCGACGCTGGCATTCCCTACATCGTGCCCGAGACAAAGGACATGCCCGAAAGGCTGGACGCCGTCCTCACTGTCATCTATCTCGTCTTCAACGAAGGATACGCCGCTACTCGGGGCGCGCCCCTCCTCCGTGCCGATCTCTGCGCTGAGGCCATTCGCTTGGGTCGCCTCGTGCGTTCCCTGACGGAGCCGCAGCCTCCTCCCGAAGCCACGGCACTGCTCGCACTCATGCTCCTGCACGATGCCCGGCGCGATGCTCGCGTCGACGACGTCGGCGATCTGGTGGTGCTTGAGGAGCAGGATCGCAGCCGTTGGCATCGCGAGCAGATTGTCGAAGCCATGCCCCTGGTTGCGGAAGCTCTTCGCGCCGGACCGGGAGTATTCGCCGTGCAGGCGGCAATTGCAGCCGTGCATTGCGGGGCCGCTCGCGCGGAAGATACTGACTGGGCGCAGATCGTCAGCCTGTACGATATGCTGCAACGGTTGCAGCCTTCGCCCGTTGTCGAACTAAACCGCGCCGTTGCGGTGGCCATGGTCCAAGGCCATCGAACGGGGCTCGAAATCATCGACGGCATCGCCGCGACCAACGACCTCGAAAACTACCATCTGCTGCATGCCGCGCGCGCCGACCTGTTGCGCCGCCTGGCTGCGTTTCCCGAAGCCGAGAAAAGCTATCGCCGCGCCCTGGAATTAGCCACCAACGAAAGCGAGCGCAGATACCTGCAGCGCCGCCTGAAAGAGGTACGCGGCGAGAATCACGGCGGGTAGCGAATCATCGCAGCTTTCCCGTTAAACTACACTGCGGCTGTGGCCCCCGGGTGAAGGCGGGCTGGATCAACGTCGACATCGTCGAGGAAGCTGACCTGCATCTCGATCTGCGGGAAAAATTCCCCTTCCCTGATAACTCCGTTTCGTTCATCTACAGCGAGCATTTCTTCGAACACCTCGAATACCCACACGACACAGGTTCGTTCCTTAAGGAGTCGCTTCGCGTGCTGATTCCAAAAGGGCGCTTTCTTGTCGGGGTTCCGGACACTGAATGGCCGGTGAACGCCTGCGTTAAAGGCGACGACACCTACTTCCAAGTTGCGCGCCAGCGCTGGTATCCTGCTTCTTGCGATGCGAAAATGCACAGCATCAACTACCATTTTCGCCAAGGTTTCGAGCACAAGTACGCCTACGATTTTGAAACCTTGGCGAAGGTCCTATCCGACGCTGGCTTCGGGCGGACCGAAAGAAGCCCGTTTGATCCAGCGCTGGATTCCGAACAGTGGAAGGACTGCACTCTGTACGTCGACGCCTTCAAGGAAAAATAGCGAATACCGGTTATCCCCTCGCACCTTTCCCCTGTCCACACGGACACCTTGGCCTACCTGACTAATGAGAAACCCGCTCAAACACAGGCTTTTACCCGCGACTCACATTCTGTTTAAGATGGGGGTAGGGAAGGGTGTTTTTGCGACTGGTCTGGGCCGATGGAGTATACCTTCAATCGTCGTGAATGGTTAGAGTGGCTCACCAGAGTCCGCCTGCTGCTCATCGGGTTGATTCTCGCGGTCGGCGTGGCTTGGCCTCAGTACGTTCCCTCTGCCACTTCTCCCCGTTTCTTTCTTCCCATCGTCATTTTGTGGATCACCATCAGCATTCTGCACCTGATTCTGGTGCGCCTGATGCCCGGAAACGTTTGGTTGGGCGCGCTGCAGGTCTCCTGCGATGTCGTCATGATCACCGGCATCGTGTACGCCACAGGGCTTCAGGACAGTTACTTCACCTCGCTATATTTGCTGGTGATTATCGTGTCCAGCATTTTGTTTTCGCGCCGCGTGGCCTTCATTACCGCGGGATTCTGCCTGGCAGCGCTGGTGTTGATGACTATTCTGGTAAACAACGGCGCGCTGCCGCGCAGTTCTTTGGCCGCGCCCACCACCGAAACCGTGCGCATGTGGTTCCTCAGCAATACCTTCGGATTTCTGGCCGTGGCGTATTTGGCCAGCCTGCTTGCGCAATCGTTGCGCCGCAAAAGCTCCGAACTGGAAGAAAAAAGGGAAGAGCTGCTGGAGTTGCAGGATTTCACCTCGGATATCATCCATTCCATGCGCGGTGGCCTGGTGACCACAGACCTCGAAGGCCGCGTGGTGCTGTTGAACCGCACCGGCGAAGAAATCCTGGGACGCTCGTTCGCGGAAATTCGGGGCCGCGATCTCAGAGAAGTGAGTCCCGATTTCTGGTTGTCGGACATGTCCTCGATCCCCGACAAACTTTCGCTGCGCAGGGAAATCGAGATACAAGCCGCCGGCGGCCAGCGACGATTTGTAGGCATCTCGGTTTCTCCACTTCGTACACGCGAAGCGTCGCGCAGCGGATACGTCTTCAATTTTCAGGACCTAACCGAACTGCGCCGTCTGGAACAGGAAGTCGCCACCAAGGAACGCATGGCGGCGGTGGGCCGGCTTTCGGCGGCCATCGCGCACGAAATCAGGCAGCCATTAACCGCAATGTCTGGGGCGGTGAAGGAATTGGCGCGGCTCGTGCCTCTCGAAGAGGACGAGAAGCACCTGGTCAACATCGTCAGCCGCGAATCGGAACGCCTGAACCACATCATCACCGACTTCTTGAACTATTCGCGAGAAAAGTCCTACGTCTTTCAAGATGCCGACGTGCGCTCCCTGTTGGATGAAACCTTGCTGCTCATCGAAAGAAAGCCTGGTGTCGACAAGCAGTTCCACATTGTGCGGGCGTTTAACGGAGAAGAGGTCAAGGCGCACGTCGATCCCAACAAGATTCGCCAGGTTTTCTGGAATTTGTGCGACAACGCGCTGCGTGCCATGCCCGGTGGCGGCACGCTGACCGTGGGCATCGAGCAGGCCTCCGATTGGTTGCGCATTTCGTTCCGCGATACGGGCATCGGACTCGATCCGTCGCAGCGCTCCAAAATCTTTGAGCCGCTGCAATCGAATTTCGAAGGTGGAACTGGTTTGGGTCTGGCCATCGTGTACCAGATCGTGCAAGCTCACAATGGCCGAATCACGGTATTCAGCGAAAAGGAAAAAGGCGCGGAGTTCGTCGTTGAACTTCCACGCCTCGAATGAGGAGCTATGCACTCCACAAAAGTCGCTGCAAAGGAAGCTGGGCGCGAAATGGCGCACATTCTCGTTGTGGACGACGAGAAATCCATCTGCGAGCTGCTGGAAATCACCTTTCGTAAGGAAGGTCATCGCGTCGAAGTGGCCCACAATGTGGAAGCCGCCAAACGCAAACTGGAGAGCTCTCTCTACGACATTATTATCTCTGATGTGCGCATGCCCGGCGCCACCGGCCTGGAACTTCTGAAGCTAACCCGCGAGATTGCTCCCGATTCCTATTTCGTGTTGATCACCGGTGTGCCCACGCTGGAAACCGCGATTGCGGCGGCAAATGAAGGAGCCAACCGCTACGTCATCAAGGACCACGACCTTGTCGATCAGTTGCGCGCGGCGGTTCGCGAAGTTTCTGAGAACCTGCGGTGGAAGAAAGAAGCCGGCTATTTGCGCCGCGAACTGCGCCGCTTGACCGGGACTCGACAATATTGTCGGGCAGAGCCCCAAGATGAAAGCCATCTTCGATCTCATCCAGACTATCGCGCCGCAGAGCAGCCGCGTGCTGATCACCGGAGAGAGCGGCACGGGCAAAGAGCTGGTGGCACGCGCGATTCACGAGAACAGTCCGCGTTCTTCCACTACGTTCATCACCATCAACTGCGGCGCGTTTCCCGAGACTCTTCTGGAATCGGAGCTGTTCGGCTACGTCAAGGGCGCGTTCACCGGCGCGAACGAGAATCGCCGCGGCTTGTTCCAGGCGGCCCATGGCGGCACCTTGTTTCTCGACGAAATCGGCAACATGAACCTGGCCATGCAGGTGAAGTTGTACCGCGTGCTGCAGGAAGGCAAGGTGCGGCCCCTGGGCAGCACCGAAGAGATCGATGTGGATGTGCGCGTGATCGCCGCTACGAATCGCGACCTGGAGAAGGCCATTGCTTCCGGGGAGTTTCGCGAGGATCTGTTCTACCGCTTAAGCGTCATTCCGTTGCATCTGCCTTCGCTGCGCGAGCGTCGCGAAGATATTCCGTTGCTGGCGCGCCACTTCCTGGAAAGTTTTCGAAAGAGCATGGACAAGCCCATCGAGGCCATTTCTCCGCAAGCCATGAGCCGTCTGGAGACCTACGACTGGCCAGGCAACGTTCGCGAACTGGAAAACACCATTGAGCGCGCGGTCGCGTTGGAGAGCGGGGCGGAAATCTCCACGACCGTGCTTCCCGACCGCATCTCTGGCGCGAGTGTTGCGGCCGTCGCTCTTCCCGGCGAGGCAGGCTTCCTTTGCCTTTCCGGCCGAGGGAATCGATTTTGAGGGCGTCATGGCGGAAACCGAAAAGCGGTATTTGCGCGCCGCACTGGACAAGGCTGACGGCGTTCGCACGCACGCCGCGGAACTCTTGAAGATCAGCTATCGATCGTTCCGTCATCTGGCCAAGAAACACAACGTGTAGGCGGCAATCTGTCTAATCCTTAAGTCACAGTGCAGCAACGTTTGCATTGCACTATACCGTGCTCAACTCGAGAATGGATGTAGAGAAGCCTATCACCGTAAACAAAGCGGTCTACGAAACGTGAAAACTCTGGACTATCGACGTCTGTTGCCAAGCTTTGCTGTGGTGGCGCTCTTGCTATGGGTAGCAAGCCGCAAATCATTTTTTTTCGACACAATTTCATCGGCGTTTCTGGCGATCGCGCTTTTCAGTGTGTTTCTGATCTTGCTGAGAACGAGGTCATCCTGGAAAGAACTCCTCGCAGTAGCCGTTATATTCGTGTTGATTGCCGCCGTGGATCTTCGCTTGGCTGATTACAAGGCCTCGTGGCCCGTATGGGCGTCTTTTCTGGGGATTGCGAGTCTAGGCGTTCTGAGCTTTCGAGTTTTCTGGCGGGATGGGCAAGAGCGGCGCCTTGCCGGCTGGACGCTAGCGCCTGCATTACTATTCGTAGGATCGGAGTGGATGGCCAGCTATCTGCTTGACTGGACGGAAAAAGCTCATCCTAAGGTGCTGGATCTGTACCTCTATTCGTTTGATGCCAGTCTACACGTGCAGTTTCCGTTCGTGTTTGGTCGTTGGTTCGCCCAATATCCAATCTTCGCGCTGATGAGTTTTTCAATCTATATCGGGCTTCCCATTGCGATTGGGCTGACTTATGCGGGTTGCCTGATGCGCGATCGCAAAAATGCACTGAGTGCCCTGGTCGCCCTGCTGATTGCCGGGCCGGTGGGCATCCTGTTTTATAATCTTGTGCCCGCTCTGGGCCCTGCTCATATTTTTCTTCAGGGCTTTCCATGGAAACCGCTGTCCTACGCGCAGGTTTCCCGCCTTTTTCTGGAGCCGGTTGCGGTTGCTGGCCCGCGCAACGCCTTTCCTTCGTTGCACGCAGCCTGGGCCTTTCTGGTGTTTTGGTACGCGCGCAATCTCTCGCTCGGCGAGAGAATCCTCGCCGGAGTTTTCGTTTTCTTTACGCTGTGCGCGACTTTAGGAACCGGTGAGCACTATTTTGTGGATCTCGTCGTTGCCGTTCCGTTCTCGCTCGTGGTCATAGCGATAGCCGAGATATTGGCGCGGCGCGCGTCCAACGGAAGAAGCGTGCCTCTAGTCGTTGGGTTGGGACTCACCCTCGCGTGGATTCTAGCTTTGCGGTATTCACCGAAGATTTTTTGGGTGTCACCGATAGCACCGTGGGGCGCCTGTCTGTTGACTTTGTTACTATCGTATGTTCTAGGCAGGAAACTGCTAGCCGCTGGCCCTTCCGCCGGAGCCGTACCTCATGACCTGTCTCGCTCGGACACGAAGTGCACAGTAGTCGCAACAGTCTCGACAGAATAAGAGAACGAATCGCAGTGCGAGCACACGTACCATTCGTTTCCGCATTTTGCTGACTGCCTAGAGTTAGCAAGAATTCTAAGGGTCCCGAGTGATTACAGGGGTACGTTCGATGGCCTAGATTGTTCGGCCGACATTTTCTGGCATCTCGCGAGTGACAGTTTTTGTCATTTTTGAGGGTCAGAGGCAGGTTATAGCCAATTTGCCTCCACGGAATGGCTGATCCGTGTGCGTCTAGGTCATTTCGTTCCTATGTGTTACTATGTTCTAGTACTAATGGATCATGAGGATCACGTTTGGCGTCTTGCTTGCTTCGATTTATTGTGCGCCAGCAGGGAGCGCTCGTTCAATGACCTGGACTCACAGTCGCGCACCCTGGTTTACCGGCGCGTTCAGGCAAAACAAAACATTCAAGGAGATCTCATGAAGAAGCAGCAGGGTTTCTCTCTTATCGAATTGCTGATCGTTGTGGCGATCATTTTGATCATCGCGGCCATCGCTATTCCGAACTTGCTTAAGGCCCGCATTTCGGCCAACGAGTCTTCCGCAGTAGGTTCGCTCCGCACCTTGAACACCGCGAACGTTCAGTACGCGGCTCAGTGCCCGGACCTTGGTTTCCCAGCCGCGCTGGCGAACATCGGTGGTGTGGCAGGCGACTGCACGGGTGCGGGAATTATTGACAGCGTGCTGCAGGGTGGTACGAAGAGCGGCTACACGTTCGTGTATACGGCCGGTGGAGGCACTCCAGTCACTACTTATACGATTACCGCCAACCCGATCACCCCGGGTGTCACCGGTCAGCGCGGTTTCTTCACCGACCAGACCGGCGTGCTTCGCTACTCTCCGTCGGGCGCGGCCACTAACGCGAGTAACTCGCTGCAGTAAGGTCAAGGATTCTTGAAGGAGGGGAAAGCCACGTGCTTTCCCCTTTTTCATGGTGGCCGAACTTTGGCGACAGCTTAGAGTTAGGGTATCGGCCGCCCCTTCGGGGTGCTCCTATGACTCAGATACTCTCTCAGAGAACTCGATGGCTGCGGAGCGGCTTAGCGCGTTTAGAAACTGAGGAACAACGTCGTCCCGCAGTTAAGGCCGTATTCGCTCTGCAGTGTTCCATACCCGACTTAGAGCATGGCTCTGGCGATTGGATAGATGGTGGCGGCGTTGCCCTAAAAAGGCTAAGGGCCGGACCCCGATGGAGAGCTTGAGTGAGTTTCGCTGCCCGGCCGAACCAGCTTGCTGGTGTCTCCAAATCATCCAAGCACCGGCAGCCTAAATCCGGTAGTTACTGGCAAGGTGAAAGTCCTGTACCCAGGGAGGGAGGTGAGGGGTTGGCGAAGCGCAAGGGGGAAATAATAACTGCCGCGAGACGGGACCCGAAAGAAGGGCGGAGCAAAGACGCGAGCCGATGAACAAGAAGCCGATAAGAGGACGAACGGAGACTGGCGCGCGGGTAGAGGATTGCGAAGCCCATCTCCATCAAGCATCCCAGTGGGAGATCCCAGGGCCCCTCCGTGCCAACATCTCTGAGACCGGTTTGGTGCTCGTAATCAATGTAACCGGCGCGCCTCGACTGCGGAACATGAACTTGGCAGCTGGCAAAAGCCCGAGGCCGCATCGCAGCTCGGTTGCTGACACCTGCTTCCAAGCCCGCAAACCAATACCACTTTTCCCGATCTATTCGACAGAATTCTGCAATTGATCGAGCCGTACGCGGGCGTCGGTGAATTGCGACGAAAGGCCGAGGGTGATCTGGTAAGCGCGGATGGCGAGGTCCTTCTCACCGCGTGCTTCGTAGCAACGGCCAGTCCAAAACCAAGCGAGAGGCGAGGGCGAGATTTCCGCCGCCCTCGTGAAACTCTCCAGAGCATTGTTAGTCTGCCCCAACGTAAACTGCAACAGGCCCTTGCCCAAGTAACTGTTCATTTCGCTTGGGTTGGTCTGGATAGCCGCATCAAAATGCGCGAGTGCCTCGGGATACTGTTTGCGCCCCATGTAAAGCACACCGAGATTGTTTTGTGTTTGCGCCAGTTCCAAGGGATCACTCATTCTCGACAAGGCCAGGAGGTATTGTTCCAGGGCTTCGTCCGTACGGTTCTCGCGCTGCAGCATGGTCGCCAGATCGTAGTGTGCCACGCCCAGGTCGGGCGAATATTGAATGGCATTGCGAAAGTGGATCTCTGCGAGGTCGTTTTGTCTCTGATCGGCGAGCGCTTGGCCAAAATTCAGCTCCGCCGTGCCGTTTTCACTTGTGACCTCAAGTGCGTGCGCGAAGAGCTTAATGCTGTTTTTCCAATAGCCGATTTGTACCAGGGTCATCGAGGCATACGCGATTATGATGCCTGCAGAGAGAGCAGCGAGCGACGTCTGCGTAACACTTGAACGCATGCCCTCCGCCGCAGCCCATACGATCAAAACAAAGATTCCGATCAGCGGTATGTACGCATACCTGTCAGCCATTGCCTGGCGGCCGACCTGGAGAATGCCGATTACGGGAAGCAGAGTAATGAAATACCAGAGCCAGCCGATAAGCAAATAGCGATGCGCACGCAGTCGCCAACAAATGGCGGTGAATGCGAAAGCGGCCGCGGAACAAAGCGTGACGACCAGAGGAGAGAGGTGGCCTAGTGGGTGAGGATAAAACACCGCAAGGTGTGCGGGCCATATGCCATTGGAAATATATACGACATAGGAATGAATGGCATTCTCCACTCGATAATTCAGGGGAAGAACAGCGGTGCGGCCGACCGCGCCCCCGCGCTGCTGACTGACAAGCGTGATGACCGCACTGGCAGAGACGAGAAGAAATAACGGGATTTTTTCGATCAAGCACTTTCCTGAGGAGGACAAGAAGTCACGCCAGGGAGTGGCGTGATCCGGCAAGGGGATGCGTTGGAAAGGCCAGCAATCGAGAAGAAGGAGGAGGCAAGGCAGTGTGATGATCATGGGTTTGGACATCAGTCCCATGGCGAACAACAAGCAGACCAAAAGATAACGCGGGACAGATTTTCTTCGAACGTAGGCTCCGTAGGCACCGATGGCAAGGAAGAAGAAGAGAGTGGAGAGCAGGGATTTGCGTTCGGCTACCCACGCTACCGTTTCGACGTTGATCGGATGCGATGCGAACAGGCTTGCGACGAACATACTTCGGCCGAAGAAGCCTGTGCCAAGATAGAGGAGCAGAAAGAGAAGAACCGCATTGCACGCGTGAAGGAGAATGCTGGTAAAGTGATGCGCGGCGGGGTTTTCGCCGAACGCTTGCATATCCGCCATGTGAGAAAGCCATGTCAATGGATGCCAGTTGGCCTCGGAAGTGGTCGTGAAGGCCCAATATACGCTCCGGAGGGTGAGACCTTGTTGTACCTGAGAATTCCGGGTGACGTAGCCGGGATCATCGTAGTTCACAAATCCGTTCTTGAGTGCCCGGGCATAGAGCAGCAGCGTGAACAAAAACAGGAGCGCGCAGGCCGCCAGGACTTTCCTGTTCAAGCCCGGAGAAGGAGTGCCTATGGAGGAAGAAAAATAACCGCCTGCCATGCTCGTCACTTTTCCACAAATTGGTAATAGTCTTCACGAATGTTGGCCGGTTTTTCACTGAAGATGAGGAATTTCGCCAGATGGGCTTTTTGAAGGCGAAACTGGAGGCAAGTGGCCAGGACGCCGAAGCCGTACTTCACGCTGCGTTGGAAACTGATCGAGGAGGCCTCCGCGAAGTAACGCGTCGGGCAGGAAATCTCTCCAATGCGATAACCTGCGAAGATAATTTGAGCGAGCATTTGATTGTCGAAGACGAAATCGTCTGCGTTGACCTCCAGTGGCAGGGCTTCGAGGACCTCACGCGAAAAGGCGCGGTAACCGGTGTGATATTCGGAGAGTTTGTAGTGCAGGAAGATATTCTGGAAGAATGTGAGCAGCCGGTTGGCGACATACTTGTAGACCGGCATGCCACCCTGGAGGGCTCCGACACCCAGGATGCGCGAACCAAGCGCAACGTCGTACACGCCATACGCCAGCATTCCTGCGAGCGAGACGATTAGGTTCGGGGAGTATTGCGAATCCGGATGCACCATGATTATGATGTCGGCGCCCCGCTTTAGTGCTTCCCGGTAGCAGGTCTTCTGGTTACGTCCATACCCCAGATTCTGGAGGTGAACGAGGGTTATCAGTCCGAGCCCTTTTGCCAAGTTCGCTGTCCTGTCCATGCTCCCGTCGTCCACCAGAATCACTTCGTCCACAAAGTCCCGGGGAATATCGGCATAAGTCTGCACCAGGGTTTTTTCTGCCTGGTAGGCAGGCATCACGACAACGATTTTCTTGCTGTTAAGCATTCTCAACACCTCGCCGTGGTTTCGACACGGAACCAGGCCGGGGGGGCGATTCGTTCAGCACATTTTCCTCGTGTAAGTTTCGCGCGATGGGCTTCCTCATGCAACGATTCGTCCCGGGAAATTGCCTTAAGTGTTATCCCACGAACATCCGCCTGCTAGGAAGTTGTCCCGCCTTTAGTTGAAACCTGAAAGAGAAAGCAGCGGCTCTCGACATGGTGCACGTTACGCGACCTGGGCCTGTTGCGTCAACGACGGGTTCATGCAGCGATGCAAAAGTTCCAGTTCCCGATAGCCTTTCACTCGCCGGAATTTCTTCTGGGCTTCCAGCAAGCCCGTAGCGGTCCAGCGCAAAGCTTGTCCTCCTTCTCGCCAGCGTTTCACGTTGCGCGCTACTTTCTCGACGGTCGAGAGGCAGGACTCGATAGGATTAGTCGAGGCCAGGGTTCGGCGCAGCAGCCAGCCCACAGCGAACCGGTGCACCGTCAGCGTTTCCTCCATGCCTTCCTCCAAGCTGTGTGCCGCGCTGGGGTTGATGCGTTCCAGTTGCCGGAAGATTTTCTCCAACTCCGCTTTGGCCGCCGTGTAATCGGTCAGCGCGTAAGCGTTGCGGATTCTCCGGTCGTAATCGCCCGGGGCGTTTTTTGGCAGATGCTCGGTCACGTTGCGCCGCTCGGGATCCAGACCACGCGCCACCAGGTCTTCCAGCAACTCCTTTACCACCGTAGTGTTTTCCGTCGCTCCTTGCCACAGCCCCAAAACGTGCTTTTCCCCGCTGATTTCAATGCCCAGCGCCACTACCAGCACTTGCTTGCCGAGATGTATCCCGTCGATCAGAATCGCCACCAGATCCAAATCGCCGAGTTGTTTCTCGCACAGTTCCTGCAATTGCGCTGCACTGGCCTGCACGAATTCGCGGCTCACGCTGGATTTCTCAATCCCGTAACCGTCCACCACGCTTTGCACCGCCCGGCGATAGTTCCGCGAAGTCAGCCCCGCGACGATGCCTTCTCGTACTGCGCGCTGTCGTCTTCCGTCGTGCTGCAGCCGCGCGTAACTGTCCAGTTCCACTTCCGTGCCTTCGCGCGTGCGCACCCGCGGACGCTCCACCGCCGCTTTCTGGCCGCCAAACATCACGTAACCCGGCTGGCGTCCCCAGCGCATCGCGCCCGACGTGGGATCCGGCCGGTGCGGCGGTCCCACGCGCCGCGTCACTTCGTTTTCCAGAATCGTGCCGATGATGCGCAAACCGGCTGCCCCGGTCAACTGCTCCACCTGGGCTTGCAACTCCTCCCACACCTCGACCATCGGCAACGGCACTTCCAACAACTCCCGCTTGCCGAGCACCTCGAACTTCGCCTTGGACTTGTCTTGCATTCCCTGATAGGTTTTCTTCACAGCGGTTCTCCTCTTGAAAATAGAGTTTGCAACCCGAACTCTATCCGAGTTCGGGTCGAGAGCCGCTGCTTTCTCTTTCAGGTTTCAACTAAAGGCGGGACCACTTCCCTGCTAGGGAAGTGGTCTAGATAGAACTAAACTCCGCAGCTCGACCAAGGCTCCCCCGAGCCAATAGAAGAAATTCCCCGGAGGGGAGCTGCGGGTGTCAGAATAGGACATCACGCTTCGCGCTCTTTAGTGGGAGTGTCGTCCGCTTGGGAGAGAAGGGGTGACGATTTAAGGCAAGGAGGGATGACAGTTTTTGTCATTTCATGGAAAGCAGAAATCTCGGCTCGCCCATGATGTTGAAAATGAAATCCCCAAAAGATTCCGTAAGTTATTATGTTTCTGTATGTTACGAGAATTTACCGAAGTTAATGCTGTTCATGGTGGCATTGGCCACCGCCTTGCACATCATGGGTCGTGCTTAGCACACTAACCTAAGTCAACTCTCTCAAGGAGATCTCATGAAGAAGCAGCAGGGTTTCTCTCTTATCGAATTGCTGATCGTTGTGGCGATCATTTTGATCATCGCGGCCATCGCTATTCCGAACTTGCTTAAGGCCCGCATTTCGGCCAACGAGTCTTCCGCAGTAGGTTCGATCCGCACCTTGAACACCGCGAACGTTCAGTACGCGGCTCAGTGCCCGAACCTTGGTTTCCCAGCCGCGCTGGCGAACATCGGTGGTGTGGCAGGCGACTGCACGGGTGCGGGAATTATTGACAGCGTGCTGCAGGGTGGTACGAAGAGCGGCTACACGTTCGTGTATACGGCCGGTGGAGGCACTCCAGTCACTACTTATACGATTACCGCCAACCCGATCACCCCGGGTGTCACCGGTCAGCGCGGTTTCTTCACCGACCAGACCGGCGTGCTTCGCTACTCTCCGTCGGGCGCGGCCACTAACGCGAGTAACTCGCTGCAGTAAGCTTAAGTATTCTTGCAGCGGGAGGGGAAAGCCAAAAGCTTTCCCCTCCTTTTTTTTGGTAGAGTCGAGATTGCGCTGCCGTGAATAGGACAGATCGAACCACACCTTCACTTCCCCAGGTCGACAAACTTTGACTAGGCAGTGAGCATTCTTTGGCGTTTTGGCCTTGTCGGTCGCATTTCCTCCCTGCTAAGCCTCTGGATTGCACATTATCCGACGGCTAAAGCACCTAAATTGTGAAAGTTAAACGGGCCTGCAATTTTCCAAAGAACGGAGATTGGCCCTCCAGATGCTTCCTTACTAAGCTGAGTGTGAGATTTAAAGTGTGGAACGATGACCCCATGAGACCAAAGAATACAAGTGGATTTTCGCTCATTGAGCTGCTGGTGGTTGTCGCGATTATTCTCATCATCGCAGCTATGGCCATTCCGAATCTTCTGCGGGCGCGTATTTCTGCAAACGAGGCCTCTGCTGTATCTTCCGTTCATGCACTAAATACTGCAGAGATTACCTACAGCACGATTTTTCCACAGGTTGGCTATTCGGCGACCTTGACCAGTCTCGGTCCAGGCGGCGGCTGTAATAGCCCGGCAAATGCTTGCATCATCGACGCAACTCTTGGGGCCGGCACGAAGAGTGGCTATATATTCACTTACGTTCAGGATCCCAGTGGACCGCCTTCTCCGGGTTACACGCTCAATGTCGATCCCATAACGCGTGGTATTACAGGCCAGCGCAGCTATTATTCAGACCAGGCGAACGCCACGCATTACAACCAATCCGCCACGGCCGGTCCTACTGATCCCCAGCTGCAGTAAGAGACAGACCGCAAGCGTGTGCTAACGTAGTCTCATGCGTTCTCTGGTACAACTGTTCCTTTGCGCAATGCTGCTCCGGCCAGTCTCCTTTGCCTCGGAAAGTCCGACAGCCAGCCAGCGCTTCGAGAGACTGTATCGTTCTGCGCAAACGCTGCGTGTCACCTTCTTTGAGCAGTACTCAGAGAACCACAAATTGGTGCGCACGGGGGCCGGCACCGCCTTCTTCCGAAAACCGGGCAAAATGCGTTGGGAGTATGAGAAGCCGGAGAAAAACCTCTTCCTTGTAGATGGAAAGTTTGCCTGGTTTTTCACCCCAGCGGATCATACGGTTACGAAGGTTGCTGCACGTCAAAGTGAAGATTGGCGGGCCCCCTTTATGCTGCTCGCCGGAGGCATGAGGCTCTCACGAGTGTGCTCGAGACTCCAAGCCACAACCGTCCTGCTTCCTGAGAAAGTAGGAGACTCCGTGCTTGAATGCCAACGGAATGGGAGGGAAGTCTCGCGTTCCGGGAATCCAGAAGATGCGCCGCCACGAGTGTTTGTCGAAATCGCGGCCGACGGAGAGCTTGTGCGATTGTCGGTGCAGGCCGTGGGAGGAATTGAGACCGAGTTTCAGTTTAGGAATTGGGAAATCAATCCATCCTTGCCCGACTCGCTGTTTCAGTTTTCTCCCCCGCCAGGAGTCGTGATTATAGATTCACCCATAGACCTTTAGTTTACCTCAACCGGGCAACCCTCTGCGAACTCACGGATTCCTGCAGGTAACCTCTTCGCGCACTAGGAACCCTCCTCCTTACTGACGGATGCCTGTAGAGGGTAGCAAACCATCTGGTTCCGTTACAATTTCGTGCCTCTGGTGGTGCATAGCAACACCCTGGTGATCGCGGTTGCGGATCCGAGCCAGGTGCTTTGAGCGATGAGTTGCCATTGCTGCTGGGAAAGAAGTTGGCAATCAAGGTCGCCACTCCGCGTCAGATTAGCGATCTGCTGAAGCGCACGGAGCAGTCGCAGCGTGTCCTGGAGCAGGCGACCGAAGCTTTTACACTTCAGATAGCAAAGGACGAAGAAGAGGGCGAAGAGACTATTTCTGGCGATCGCCTGACACGCGACTCAACTGTCAGCCCGGTCGTGCGCTTGGTGGAAGCGATTATCTTCACGGCGCTGGAACGCCGAGCGAGTGACATTCACATTGAGGCACGCGACACCGAAGTGGCCGTGAAATACCGCATTGACGGCGTGCTGCAAGAGGCCATGCAACCCATCGCCAAGGAATGGCACTCCACGGTCATTTCGCGGATCAAGGTGCTAAGTGATCTGGACATTGCCGAGCGCCGCGTACCACAGGACGGCCGCTTCCGTGTGAAGTATAAGGGGCGGTACATCGACCTGCGCGTGTCCATCATGCCCGCGAGCCATGGAGAAGATGCCGTGCTGCGCGTGCTGGACAAAGAAACCCTCTCAGAGAAATTTCAGAGCCTCAGCCTCGACGTCGTGGGTTTCTTTCCGGAAGAGACGCGGCGATTCCGTCGGTATATTCGTGAGCCGTACGGCATGGTGCTGGTGACCGGGCCGACCGGGTCCGGTAAGACGACCACATTGTACGCAGCCATTAATGAAATTAAGTCCGATGAGGACAAGATCGTTACCATCGAAGATCCGGTTGAATACCAGCTTCGCGGAATCACGCAAATCCCGGTAAACGAGAAAAAGGGACTTACGTTTGCGAGAGGGTTGCGTTCCATCTTGCGGCACGACCCCGACAAGATCATGGTCGGCGAAATCCGCGACCACGAGACGGCGCGAAATTGCAATTCAATCAGCCCTGACTGGCCACTTGGTGTTTACTACTGTCCACGCGAATAACGTTACGGACGTGATCGGGCGGTTTATCAACATGGGCGTCGAACCATACAATTTCGTGTCGGCGTTAAACTGCATTTTGGCACAGCGGCTGGTGCGCGTGATCTGCGAAAACTGCAAACGGTCGAAGAAGTACAGCGACGAAGAGCTTCGAGAGTGTGGGTTGGATCCAGCGCAGTGGAAAGACTTTGTGTTTGCCGAAGGGGGCGGTTGTCTGGAATGCTCTGGAACAGGTTTCCACGGCCGCACGGCGATCTGCGAACTTCTGGACTTAACAGATCACATTCGTGAAATGATTGTGGGCCGGCGGCCAACTTCGGAAATCAAGCGGGCGGCTATCGGCGAGGGTATGATTACGCTTCGCCAAAGCGGCTTAAGCAAGATCCGCGCACGGATTACGACATTGCGGGAAATCAACAAGGTGAGGTTCGTTGACTAGCTGGAACAAATATAACGAAGGCGTCTACAAGAGCGATCTGGTGCGCCGAGTGACCCGGCGGATGGAGGCGACTCCGCATCCGCAGCTGGCAATCGAAATCTCTCCCGAACGTGTGGCGGGAGCAAGATTTACCCGCACGGGACCGCTAAACGGGTTTGCGATTGAGAATCTTCCTGTGGGGGCGCTGGTGCCCTCGGCGGTGGAGACAAATTTGGTGAACGCGGCGGTCATCAAATCGGCCGTGAGCAGCGTTTGTACGCGCTTGGGGGCGAAGGACGAGGATGTTGCGCTGCTATTGCCGGATCCAGTGATTCGCGTGTTTGTGCAGCATTTTGAGGATTTTCCACGCTCCTCGGAAGAAGCCATTCCCATGCTGCGCTGGAAATTGAAGAAGAGCGTGCCGTTTGAATTGGACGAAACGCTACTCTCGTACATGCGGCAAGCACCAAGAGTGGATGGAGTGGATGTGGTCACCGGGATAGCGCGGTTGCGCATCATCCGGGAATACGAAGGACTCGTCGACTACGCCTCGCTGCGTCCCGGAGTGGTGCTGAGCATAACCCTGGCTGCAATTTCTATTCTGGAAGATCAACGTCCAACGTTGCTGGCGCGAGTGTCTGGAACAGCCCTGACCACGGCGATTGTTCGAGAAGGTGTTCTGGCAGGTTTCCGCTGCACGGAAATGCCGACTCATGCGGGGGCCGTCACCCCCCAGATGCTGCTGGAAGAAGTCTTCCCCCTGGCGGCATATTACCAGGATACCTGGCAAGAAGGAATTCAGGCGGTTCGTGTGGCGGGGCTCGGCAGGCGACTGCAGGAGTTTGTGGGACCACTGGAAGAAGAGTTTAAGTGTGATGTCCGCTCCCTGCTGAATGCCGCCATTTCCGAGGGACGTTTGAATGATGCCGGGCGATCACTCGCGGACCGGGAGCTGGAAGGCTTGGTTGGATGGATGTTGCACCGTAGTTGAGGGAGAATTGCTGTAGGCGTTTATGTATGTACGGTTAAATCTCGCGACCAAGCCGCTGGAGCCGCACCGGCGATTTCTCGCCGGCGCAGCGCTGCTGGGTGTCCTCGGTAGCCTACTTTTCTTGATTCTCGGCGTGCGGTTTTACAGTTTGCGCAGAGCGGATGAGGATCTGCGGACGAAGAGCAGCCAATACCAGCAGGAGATGGCTCGCCTCGAGGAGCAGCGTCGCGAACTCGATCGCTTCTTCTCCCAGGGCGAAACCGCCAAGTTGCAAGGCCGCGCCGTTTTCATCCGCAACGTGATCGAAGCACGCAGTATCAACTGGACGCAGGTGTTCTTGGACCTGGAGAAGACTTTGCCTCTGAAATGGAATCGGTCCGGTGCGAGTCGGGACGCCGGGGACAGGTGACCCGCTTACGATCGAGTTTTCGGCGGTGTATACACGGATTTGAACATGGGCACCTTTGCACTCCAAAAGCGGCTGATTATTGCGGGGTTGGCGATCCTGCTGGTCGTCGATGGGTTGTTTGCCTCCTACAGCATGAAGTTGACAGAGTCCCGGCGAAACCCACAACAAGTGCTGGCTGCGGAAAAAGCGCAACTGGAGCTGTTGCGTGCCGATGTGAAGCGCGCCGCAGAAATTCAGAAAAAGATCCCCGAGTATGTGAAGGCGTTCGACCAATACGAGGGCGATTTGCCGCTGGTGAGCAATGGCAACTCTGTCATTTCCGAGGAACTGGGCAGGGTGGCAAAGACCACACATGTCCTGCTTCAGGACCAACGGTTTCGTCGGAAAGATGTGCCAGGACGCGACCTGCAAGAAATCGAACTCGATGCTACGGTCAGCGGAGACTACCCCAGCATTGTGCGGTTCTTGAATTCCCTACAGCGATCGAACAATACCTACATCGTGGATTCATTGGGGCTGGAATCAGAAAGCGCCAATCAGGGAAGCTCACCTGGCGCTCCGATGGGATTGAAGGTCAATCTTCATCTTCGGACATTTTTTAGGAAAGTTTAATGGCAGACGGAAAAAACAGACTCAATTCTATGTGCTTGCTGCGTTGCTGTTTGTGGCGGCGCTGGTCTGGTATTTTCAGTCTGCGAAGTCTCCGGCAACCACCGGATTCTCCCTCTTGACCGGAACCTACACCCCGATTAACGCGCAGGACTTCGGGACGGTTTTTGAGAAGCTAAAATCAACTGAAGGAACGGAGTACAAATCTTCCGGGCGGAACATTTTTGCAATGACCGCCTTGCCCGTGATCCCGGAAGCGGGCGGGCCTGTCAAGAAAGAACCGGTTAAGCGTCCGCCAGTTGGGCCGCAATCTCCACCGCCTCCACCGCCGGCGCAATTGACGTGGAAGTTTTTTGGTTATGGCAATTTTACCTTCCGGCGGGCCGCGCCAGGCGTTCCTTCAGGATGGAGAAGAGGTGCGGATCGTGGGAGAAGGGGAAACCGTCCTGAACCACATTCGCATTACAAAGATAGGGAACGACAGAATCGAATTCGAGGATACGAATACGCACCAAACCGGCTCAAATCAATTGGAAGCAGCACCAGGACCTGCAGCATGAGAAAAGAAGCACAAAACAAGATTGTTCGTTGCCGTCAAGAGGGCTATGCCATATTGACGGTGATGTTTTTCCTCACGCTGTTGGTACTGGGCACCATTCTCGTGGCACCCAACGTCGTTACCGACGCCCAACGTCAAAAGGAAGAAGAGATGATCTGGCGCGGCAAGCAGTACGTTCGCGGGATTCGCCTTTATTACGCGAAACTTCATCGCTTTCCGACGCAACTTGAGGACTTGTACAAGCCGAAGACGGGAATTCGGTTCCTCCGCCAGGCCTATAAGGACCCCGTGAACACGACGGACGGGTCGTGGCGGTTGATCTATGTCGGGCCCAACGGAATTCTGCTGGGAAGCACAAAGAATCGCAACGTGACGATGAATGGTCAGCCCGCCGCCGGTTTCGGCAACCTAATCGGCTCGAGCGGGGACTCCCCCTTTGGCGCTTCCAGTTCCTCAGCATTTGGCAGTTCGACATCAGGAAACTCGATGACCGGCAACGCTGCGCAGAACCCGCCACCAGCTAGCCAGAATCCGCAAAATGGAGAGAACCCGGACGGCTCGACGGATACGGCCTCTGGCCAGCCGAGCGATCTGTCTGACACGGCCAACATCATTGGCGGCAACATTATCGGGGTGGGCAGTAAGATCAATCAGAAATCGATCATCTGGTATGATAAGGCGAAAAATTACCGCCAGTTTGAATTTATCTGGGATCCGTCAGTGGATTCGCTTACCGGGCAGCGAATCGGCACTATACCGGTTACGCCTGCCAGCTCAGATGGTCGATGCAACACTATCCAATGCGTTGCTTCGACCATGCTTCCCCGAGGGAAGCGATCTGTTTGGCTAGAGCCGGTCAAAACCTAGCCAGGGTAGTGTTCTGGCTGATCTATCCCTAGCGAGCGATTTTAGCCTTTGTTTTCAATGCAAGTCGGGGTCAACCTGAGTGTTGCGTCGACCCATTGAGACCACCCCATTTAACGGGGCGCCAGGTTTCAATTCCAACCCGCCAGGCAATACTCCCTCTTCTTCCGGCAGTTCTAATCCCAACCCAAGTCCTGCGCCCGAAGGTAACGTGCCGTTGCAGGCCCCTCCCAATCAATAGCGCTTTCGCACCTCTGGATTGCTGCTGATCTCGTTTTGACGGTCGTTCGTTTGCGAAGTTGCGTGAGATTTTCTGTACGTACAGGCCGGGTCAAAAATCTCTTCCGGCTCCATTGCCAGCACCTCAGCAGCGGGCGCTTCGGCAAAACCGCCCACCAACGGAAGACGGTATTCCCGCTTGCACCTCTCCTCTTTACTCCGAGGACACGCACTCGGCATGTTCCGCAGTTTGCCTTTCGCTCCCGTGCGATACTGTCGAAAATCATGGTTACTACTTCTAAGCCGGTAATCAGCCAGTTCGAATACGTCCGCGCGCGTTTTATGGATCGCCTTCTGGCATCGTTTCGATTCCTTTCCAACGCACCCCTGGCGCGTGTGTCGGCCGTCATCGCGATCTGTTCGATGCCCGCGTTTTTCTTCATTGCTAGATTCAGTGTAACCGATCCAGACATCTGGTGGCATCTTGCCACGGGGCGTTGGATTTTGCAGCACCATGCCATCCCGCGCACCGATCCATTCTCTGCCTACGGCATCGGGAAGGAGTGGATCAACTATAGTTGGGCCTTCGATGTGGTTGTTGAATGGTTCTATCGTTGGTTCGGTTTTGTTGGGATCGTACTCTATCAGATCATCGTTCAGCTAGTTTTGGCTATCGCCTTGTTTCACCTCGTGAGGTCCCTCCTCCCGCACTTCTGGCGGAGCATTGCGGTCACTGCTCTCGGCCTCTTTGCGCTCGACTACATCGTGGGCCCGCGGCCCGGCATGTTGACCGTTTTCTTCGCCATCCTGGAGCTGGGGATACTCCTTTCCGTTCGACGGACTGGCAACACGCGAAGACTTTGGGCACTTCCGCCGATGCTGCTCCTCTGGGCCAATTGGCATATCCAATTTGTCTACGGGCTGATGTTGCTCGGTGTGTTTGCCACCGAGCCGATCCTGAACCGAATTCTCCTGCGCGGAGAGGTGCAAAAGCCTGCTGCGCCGTCGAAATCCTTCTGGATTGCACTTTTGGCAAGCGTCTTTGCGACCTGCGTGAATCCGGCGGGGCCCTTTGTCTATTCCATCGTCTTGGAGCTCATGCATCAGCCCAAAGTTTACGCTCTTGTTGATGAATTAAGGTCCATGTCGTTTCGCTCGCCACAGCACTATGTGGCTATGTTTCTGGCTCTGGGCGCGGCGATGGCGATCGGTTGGCGGCGCGACAGGCGTCTCCTTTGGCCTATTCTGCTATCGATATCCGCGATTGTGGCTTTTCGATCTGTCAAAGAAATCTGGTTTCTCGCGACTATTTCGACGTGCGCAATCGCCGATGGCTGGGTTTTTGGTCATATCCGGGTGCGACCACTCTTCTCCTTTCGTGAACGTCTTCTTGTGGCGGTCGGAATTCTCGCTGTTCTAGTGATTGGCTGGCGTCGCTATGATCTTTCCAGCGCTTGGGTGGAGATGGGGGTGGCGGGCAATTTTCCAGAGGTCGCCTCGCAATACATTGAAAAGCATCGGCTTCAAGGTCCCCTGTTCAACGACTTCAATTGGGGCGGCTTTCTGATCTGGCGTCTGCCGGGGCTTCCTGTCGCTATGGATGGCCGTACCAACGTTCATGACGATGAAAGTGTCGCGCACTCCTTGGCGGTCTGGAACGGCAAGCCCGAATGGGCCCAGGACCCGGAACTCGCTAGTGCCAAAATCATCCTTGCAAAGAAAACTACGGCGCTTGCGTCCATCCTCCGCTTGGACCCGCGCTTTAAGATCGTCTTCGAAGATCAACAAGCCATCCTCTTTCAGCCTCGCTAGCCAGGTGCCTTCGGGAGCTTTCCGCATGTCTTCACCCAATGACACAATTCTTGGGCCGCAATTGACGTTTGCGACATCTCACAGAGGCGATTGCATTGCGTGGTGGTCCCTATTCGAGCAGAATCATGGATACGGACGTGCAAGCGGCCAACTTCGCGGAGGCGGCACCGGAGGGCAATGGGGCCGACTGGACGGGTTTGGGACAAGCCGCTTCGCCCGGCTCGAGCGCTTCGCCGATTCGTATGGCAGCAGCGCCCAGGGCTGGCGAGCCCGAGTGCGAACGCGAGGCCCGGTTGGAACCCCTGCGCATTACCATTCTCTGCCCGGTCTGGAATGAAGAGACCGTAATTGAGTTGCTCTTGTCGCGCGCTAGGGACGATCATCGCTGATCGCCCCCGCACAGAGCTCTTCACAAGAAGAGCCCAGGAATGAGTTTCCTCTGCCGATTGGTTCCGGTCCAGTTTTGGTTGTTGTGGCGCCAGGACACTCTGCGGTGTTTGGTTTCAGCCTCATGCACCCCAACTCGGGGGTCGGGAACCGAATTTACCCCCCCCCACTTTTTCCGGGAGCGTTCCTCTGTTTTTCTTCAACTTCCCCTGTCCGTTGCCATATCTCTGCTGCCCACCCTGGGCCAGAATCAGGAGTAAGAAGCCCGACCGGCCGGTAATGCGATTTGAGGTAGTCGCCAAGTGGTTGATCGAAATCTTTGCCGAAGACGGGCACTCCATAATCAGGGTATTCACGATTGGACCAGATCAGATACTGAACCGGGGCCCGATCAATTTCTCGGATCACCTCTTCGGTCATCTTGCCTGGGGCTACCACTCCCGGACTGAAATCGAAAATGCGCGTTGGACATTGTGTTCCAGAAAGGAAGTAGAGGCTGGTGTCTTCAGGAATTGAGAGGACGGTCTCTCCTCGCGCAGCTTTCTCCTTCATGAACCGTATGGCCACTTCGTAATTTTGTACCTTCCGTTTCGTGGTCCGGATCAGGCCGCGATCTGTTTGGAATGGCACATAGTCCTTCGCGTGGCTCTCGATATCCTGGCTGACAAGATGGACTGCCAGCAGGCAACCAAAGCAAATGACGGCTTCGCCCCAAAATCTACGGTGCGGATTGCCCACGCTGCGTGGAATGATCATGCGAACCAGCAGCAGGTAGCAAAGGATCACCGGCCCATTGTAAAAAATCGGGTATCCCACGGCTTGCATCCCCATCAGGATGCGAAAGGCCGTGAGGCAGGCAAAGGTCAGTGTTAACGGTAGGGCGGGGCTCATGTCGCCTCGACGCCAAAAAAAGTATCCCCAGATCGCCACGGTGGCGATGGCGACATACAGGAGCATGTCCTGTGGCAAAAAGATGGGCGAGAGTTTTTCGGAAAGTGGTATGGGCAGCGGGCAAACAAACAAACTACTCTTTTTAAAGTACAGAACCAGGCCCAGGACAAAGCCACACCGTAGCAGAATGGATCGCCTGTCCCAAGTCCTCCACCACAGAAAACTCCACGTTACGAACAAGACGCCTAGGGGCGCAATGCTGCGCCAAAAGGCTGCAACAAAGGATGGGCCGTCGATTCGGAACCCATGCGTCTCCAGCCACATCTTCCCGTATGTCTTCATAAAGTGGCTCGTCGGCCAACTAAGGACATTTTCCTGCGTAATAAACTCTACCCCTCTGATGGAAACCATCCAGTAGATCACGACAGCGCAGAGCAAGATTCCTGGAAGAGTGGCGACCGAGTCCGGCAAGATAGTCTTCATGGAGCGTTGCCGGTAACTGCGTACCACAATCAGGAGGAGCAGTGTCCCGTAGCAAGCAATGCCGAACTCGGGCTTATCTAACAAAGCGATCGCCGCTGCCAGGCCTGCAGCCAAAATCCAGCCCCGATGAGTAGATTCTGCCGCGCGTACCACGATCCAGAGAAAGACGCAACCCAGCATGCAGCCATATACTGCGGCGAATGCGTACGGGAGTGGGAAGCAAAAGATAGTTGGTTGGAATGCTTCCAACAGCAGGGCCGTTCCGGCCGTCCAGCCCACCAACCACGACGACAACCTCATCCCCACCAGATACAGGAAGATGGCACTAACGAGCGCGGAAACCGACCCGGCCCAGTAAAGAACGCTCAGGTGAACTCCGAAAAGCCGGTACAAGTAGCTGTTGAAATAAGCAGATGCCGGCCCGTACATGAACCAGACATCACGGTAGAGTTGTTTGCCCTCGGCCAATTGTGCGGGGATGTACATCTCATGACCGCTGTCGATCGTCAGGCTGCCCCACGCCGCCCACGTGGAATAGACTTTCAATCCCCAAAGGGCAAGTAGCGTCGCCAGGGCGATGAAGGTCGTGGGAGTCCAACTAACAGCTGGTCCGAACAGTCGGAGCTCTTTCGGAGCAGAGAGAATTCTTCCCATCTATTCGATGTCCCCATTCGTCTGCTACTTAGGCTAACAAGGAATTATCCAATTCGACGCCCCAAAAGATGTCGGGATTCCGATGAATTAATATCTCATCCAGCGCCAACTGAGTCGCGCAAGCTCTCTCCCAAACTCAATTCACGAGGAACGCCAGATCGCTGGATCCCTTGGGTGTGGGCTTGTGAAGTCTCATTTCGAGGTGCATCAATATGAACTCTTGAAACGGAGATGAGGAGGGCGTTGTCTACAGCGGAGACCCACAGCGATTCGATTCCCCTTAGACCCTGGTCTTTTGTCTAGATGAGCTAAGCCTTCTTCTCTACTTTGTTGGAATGTACCGGGAAGCAGAGCCTTTGCTACACAGAGCTCTGCCGATTTCCGAAGCGGCTTCGGGAGCTTCAGATTATGAGACAGGTCAGATGTCAGTTGGGATAGCGCTCCTCTAATGCAAATTGTCGCCACCTCGGTAAAGACCCCGAGCGCTAATTTATTAGGGTCATCGAGGCTACCAAGTCTAACAAAGAGTTCGGAGCGATCTATCTCATGGGCCTCTACTGTCTAACGTGCTATGTGGTGGTGGTTCCCAGGCTTGCAACGGGCGCGAATGGAGGTGATCGATCCCCTTTCCCGTTCCAGCTTGTTGCTCACCGATTCCAGTGTTCGGGCTGCGACGCCGGTTCTTCTAGACCACGGCGCGCTTAGAACAGAGCAGATCGACATAACCCGCGTCATTCACGATACGTTTCAGCGATTCATCGTCAGCGACAAGTGGAGTCCCGCGCGTCAGGATGTGAAGCCTATAGCCCCGACTGCGGAAAAAATCGAGGACCTTTCCAGGCTCAAATCCGATTTCCATTAAAGCGTGTGGAGCGTATTCAAGGCACACGCAAGTCTCCGGGAATCTTTCCAAGGTATCCTTCATGCCTTCGCAAACAGCCAGCTCGTAGCCTTGCACGTCTACCTTGATGAACGAAATGTTCCGAAGATGGCGATTTCTTACGAATGTGTCCACGGTCGTAACGGGAACGGTCGAGATCTTCGTGTCATCCGGTTGAGAGCTGCCAAACCGTTTCGTCACGACGCGATGATCGGCGGGATGCTTCTCATTGTGCCAAAACTCAATGTGACCATCGAAACTGCCCACCGCCATGTTGATCGCTTCAATGGATCCGGTCAGATTTTTGCGGAGAATGACTTGTTCCAGCAGGCGGTAGCACATTTGATCGGGCTCGAATGCGTAAACATTCGCATCTGGATTCAGGGCGCCGGCGAAAACGGCGGACGTGTAGCCGATATTGGCTCCAATATCGAGAATATCTCCATTCTGAAAAAGCTCTGGTTTCCGCCGGACCAAATTCAAGAACGGATCTTCGAATAACTTCTTATAGAGAAAGTAAGCGAAGACAAAGGCCCTGCGAAACCCACCGATCTGGAGAAGTTTGTCAGGGCGGGCCAGGCTGAAGGCGCCGGAAATAATCGAAACAATCTTTTTGTTTTGCATCCATCACCCTCGCGAGGCAGGTGCCTTGCCGGAATAGATTTCTGGATCCGTTCAGAACCCCCACAGCCGGAACACGGCACTCCGGCTCCACTGCAGCCGTGGTTCACGATTCCCCCGTGAGTCCATCAGAGAATAGGCGCCTTTCCCAGGACTTTGCCTGGCCGAGCAACGGCCCTCAGCCAAGCCGGTCTCTGCCACCAACACAATCCTGCACGACGCGGCGCACTCCGCGTTACTACTGCGGATCGCGCCTTGAAGAAGTTTCGTCACTCTTTACAATGGGGAGACACGTTGCGAATTTCTCATTCTCAAGGGAATTCTTTTGCCCCTGAAAATGAGCCGTACCTGCCGAAGCTGCAGGCAAGCTCAATTTTCCGCCCTCGGACTTGCAATCGCGTTAATGCTCGCTCCGTCGGGAATCAGTTCTTCTAGCCTCGCGGCATCCAGAGGAAGGGGATTCCAATTCTTCGCGTCCTGCAGAGAGTAACCCGCCTCGCGAAGCAATGCAACGAAGAGTGCGAAGTCGTGGTGGTGTTCCCGGTGCACGTACGGGGATAACTCCATCACCAGGATCGGTCGGAATTTTCTCAGCACTCCCAGCCCCCCTTGTAACACTGGCAATTCGTGTCCGTCCACATCGATCTTGATTAAATTCAGCCGCTCGATGCCTTCCCGCTCAACGAAACAGTCCAACGTGTCCACCGCTGCCCCCTTCGTCGTCACCAGCATTCCGCGATGCTTCGGATGCACCCAAGCTTTTGATTCCAGCGGCCAGCTTGCGTAGATCTCAACTTCTGGCAGTTCTGCCGCGCTCGCTGACAACAGGATCTGCCTCGGAAATGTGCGGGCGTCCAGGTCCGGGTTCAACGCCAGATTTGTTCTCAACTTCGTAAACGCAAATTCGGCAGGCTCGAAGGCAAACACGCGTCCCGCAGGTCCCACGCTCCTTGCCAGGCCAAGGGTGTGCGCTCCGATGTTGGCGCCAATATCGAAGACGACGTCGCCGGATTTCACTAACTTCTGCAGCGTAATCACCGTCGAGCGTTCAAACGCCCCAAGCAGGTAAATCGCAAAATCAATTCCCTCGCTCACATCCAGCCGCCACCGCAGCCCGCCCCGCCTCACCGTCGCACTTTTCCCTTTGCCAAGTGCTGTCCGGCCGACCGACACGAATCGGTAGGCTAGTGTCGCCAGCCATACTTTCTGTTTCGTTGTCAGCATAATTCCGTTGAATTCCCGCGTCTTTCCATTTGCGTCCTGCTCTCAATCGGCTGCCCGCCGATCCACAATAGTTAGCCGATCCGCCTAAACCCTGCGCACCGCAACCAACGCGAACATTCCAACCCGTCCCATCTGCGGCTCCATCAGGCGCTCCACGCTGGCCCACGCCCCATGCGTGAATCCCGGCATTAAACTGCGCATTGCCACTCCACCCGAAAGCAGATACCGGAACGGCAGGAACGGCCGCACGCACTCAATCCTCAAATTCGGGAACTTTTCGTGGAACCTCTTCTCATCTCTCGCAAACACGATCCACGGGAGTGCCACGTTCGCGTCCGACAGGGGCCCGGTCCCCGCAAATTCCCAATCCACCGCGTCAGGATCGAACGGCTCTTCGTGAAACTTTTTGTAGATCAACCGTGACCACGGCGTGACCCACGGCTCGATCATGAGGATTTCCCCCCCCGGCCGCAGGCATCGTGTTGCCTCCGCGAAAAACAGTCTCACCTTCGGAATGTGGTGCAGTACGTTGGTCATTACAATCGCACGCAGCACCCCGTCGGCAAATGGCATGGCTTGCGCATTGCACACCAGTTGTATCCCCGGCAAGACAAAAACATCCGAAGTGACCAGTCCGGGAATAATTTGCACAGCGTATCCTCCGCCGGAACCGAGCTCCACCGCGAGTCCCTCTCCAGAGGGGACCTTTTGCGCCAACATTCCGTACCACTCATCGTAAATGGCTTTCAGAAAAGGTTTCGAAGCGATGATCCGTTTCCGCAGTTCCGTTGTCGCCGGATCGTCCACACGCAAAGAAGCCGTCAAGGGATGCGCAAGCAGTCGGCGGAGGAAATTAGCGCTCAAGCGAGATTATCCTTCCAGGTGCTTCGATGCGTGCCAGCAAATGCGCAGCATCCTCACGCCGTTTGAAAACACCCGGGTCATCTTAGTGACCCCGTGGATGCGTTCCTGGTAGTGCACGGGAACTTCTATAATTTCAAGGTGCAGCTTGCTCGCACCAAACAGCAGTTCGTAGTCGCCCCACAGGTCTTTGATTCCCCAGCTTCCCAGGCTTCGTTCCATGCGGAGCCAGTCCTTGCGCCAGAGCAGTTTCGTCCCGCACAGTGTGTCCTTGATCCGCTGGTCCAGGAGGAAGGAAAAGACCAGCCCGAAGAACTTGTTTCCTATGATGTTCGCAAATTTCATGGCCCGTTCCGGCATGGGGTATACCAGCCGGCTTCCGTTTACGAATTCTCCGCGCGACGTCGCCAACGCCCGCAGGAACATCGGCAATTCTTCCGGCATCACCGTCAGGTCCGCATCCAGAATCATCAATACGTCTCCGTGCGCTGCCCGGAATCCACACCACACATTCTCGGCCTTGCAAATTCCTGGCCCTTCCACCAGCCGGATGTCTTTTTCTGGATAAAGCACCTGCAGTCGCCGGACCTCGTCCGCCGTGCCATCCGTCGATTTATCGTCACAGAACAGAATCTCAGTGTGCTTCCCCATTTCGGGAATGCGCTCGATCACGTGCTGCACGTTGTCTGCCTCGTTCCGGCAAGGCACAACCACGGTAACCGTCAGATCTTCTTCGCGCTTTGGTTCCGCCATCGGCCGGGCCACCATTACCTGCATCAGACAAAGCCTGCGTAATCCTGGGAGCCTTGCCAGAAATCCGTTCATCAATCCGGAGAGAAGCGGAACTTTCTTCGGTAACAGCAGCAAGCGGTGTTTCCGGACCGGCCGGAAACCGGCAAGTTTCAGGAATCCCCGTACATCGTTTTCACTCACCCAGTTGGGTTCAACAAATTTCGCTCGCAAACCGATCTTGCTGGCCCAGTTCAGCAGCGGCTGCCAGAGATGGCTGTAATTGATGACCACGATTTGCGTTTCCGGCGTGCAATGCTGACGGATGCACTCGAATGCCCGAAGTACATCCACGGTGTCAAAAATGTGACTGAACAGAATATAGTCAAACGTTTCGTGCAGTTCCAGCGCTTCCAGGTCGCTCCTCACGAAATGCAACTCCGGGTGCAATCCCCGCGCCACTTCCACCATCGCGTCGCTGATCTCCACGCCAACGCCGTAGGACGGTTCCAGAGCGGCTAGCAGATGCCCGGTTTCGCAGCGTAAATCAAGTACACGCTTGTTCGGTTCGACAATGAAGCGCAGCAAGCGCTTCATCCGACCGTAATAATATTGGTTGGCGCGGATCCATTCCTCGCGACGCCCCGCAGTCGCTTCCTGGTGTTTCCGCCGGGCCTTGCGCACTTCCTCGAGTGCTTCTGGGCCCCAGCACTCCTTGGGGCGAACTTGTATTTCTTCGGCAATCATTGCACTGTGCCTTCCGTTCTCTTACGCGCTGATTCATGGCGTGATTGCGCTTCGCCCATTCCGGGAGCCAGGTGCAACGCGGCCACATGGACATTCTGCGCCCGACTGCAGGTGCCCTTTTCCTCACACGCTTGGCCCAACCAGAAATCCTCTATCGGCGAGGTAGTCAACTGGCACGCGCGCGTAAAATCCGGGATGGCTGCTTCATGATTCGATGCCTGCTGCTCGACGCCCCCCGGTCCCAGAAAGCTGTTGAACTCGTTTGGATTCGGCGCAATGGCAGCGGAAAACTCCATCCGCTTGGCGGGATTTTCATTCTCTTGCAGATATAGCACCCCTAGGTTGTTGTGGGCTAGCGCTTTCTCCATCGAATCCACCGACTGTTCAATCGCCAGTCGGCATTGCCGCTCGTCGTAGTTGACGAATCCATTACGCAGCGCCGGGGCAGAGAAGGTGGGGGTTCCAATCGCCAGCAACACGGCGATAAGAATGGCCGTTTGGCACCCTTCCATGTTCCCACGCGCACTTCTTTGAGATTCCGAAAAGTCCATAAAATCATCATGGTTTCATTTCCAAATGGCAGCAAGATCCGCGAGGAAATGTGTAGCCTAGGTATAAACTCGTTGCCTTGCCAACCATCGCCGTGTAAGAAACCGGGTATCCCACGGCTTGCATGCCCATCAGGATGCGAAAGGCCGTGCGGGAGGCAAAGGTCATGGTTAACGACAGGGCGGGGCTAATGTCGCCTCGACGCAAAAGAAGTACTCCCATATCGCCATGGTGGCGATGGCGACAACACGAACACATCACCAGTTTCGTCTGGGCCAGGCAATACTCCCTCTTCTGCCCGATCGTAACGTGCCACTGCAATCGCCTCCCAATCAGCAGGACGTTCGAGCAGTACATCGTGTTCTGCATCCTTATGATCTAATCAGGGGTTGGTTCCGGCAGCGGATTGCCAGACTCTTTTGCGCTCGGTACTGATTGAGCAAACTTGCCTTCTCTTACCGTGGGCATGCGGGGCGATTCCTTCCACACTTCGAACGACAGCCAGGAGGGTTTGCAATGGCACAAAGAAGCAGCTTCTCTGAAATGAAAGCCGAGCAGGCAAGAATGACCGATAGTTGGAAAGCCGAAGGTCGCCTGAGCGAAGCGTGGGCTGTGGCAGATCCCGAAATCGTCGAGATTTTTTCGGCCGGAGTCGCGTTCGGCATCGAAGTAGGACGCCGTGGTCGCAGTGACCCTGGCTACTCGCCGGACGAATGGCGCAGAGCTCTGCGTCAGGCTGTAGAAAAGGCCGCCGACCTTGAAGTCAAACTTGAGCGGCAATGCAAAAAAAACGAAATGAGTGAGTCTCACCGGCAGGCCAGACCGTCTTGCTTTAGAGGAGTAGTTTGCCGATCGAGATTTTGTCTTGAGATTCGCGCCTTGTGACTTCTTAAGCTCGTATAAGCCCTTCAAGTCCAGACCAGTACGCAATCAACTCCAGACATCTCTTATAACCGTTGTGGGTCTCGATCATCAATTAGACGGCTCTCGAAGCAACTCGACAGAACTGGGCCAACAGAGTAGGGAGTAGTATGGGCAAGCTTACGAATCCAGTTGCGGTTGTAACCGGTGCTTGGAAGGGTATCGGCGCGGGAATCGCCAGGGCACTGGCCGCCGAAGGCGCTTCAGTTGTGGTGGACTACTCGTCGAGTAATGTGCGCAAGTCGACCTTCGTCGAATGTGCCCAACGGGACTGGCAACAACTTGTTGGGCCGACCCTCCAGTTATCTTCCAGCGGGGATTACGGCCGCGGCGGGGAGAGTCTGCGGATTTGGTTGCGAACCGATGGATTTTACCTTGGCGTAGTTGCGTGAAATTTTCTGGACGTACAGCCGGGTCTCACCGTAGGGTGGAACGCGGCGGCCGTAGCGATCGACTTTGTCAGGTTCGGCATTGTAAGCAGCGAGGGCAAGAGTGAGGTCGTTGTTGTATCTTGCCAACATGTCCCGCAAGTAGCGGGTACCGGCATCGACGTTCTCGCGAGGGTCGAAGATGTTTTTCACGCCGAGATGCGCAGCCGTTTGGGGCATGATCTGCATTAGTCCCCGGGCATTCTTGCGCGAGACCGCTTTTGGATTGAAGTTTGATTCGACGGCGATCAGGCAATGTATCAAGTCTGCGTCGACATCGTAGCGCGAGGCGGCTTGACGGATAATTTCGCCGAAGGGAGTGTTTGCGCGGAGGGGCTCAGGAAGCGGGTCGAAAACCTCTTCCGGCTCAATAGCCAGCACCTCTGCAGCGGGCACTTCGGCAACACGGCCACCAACTGTAGACGGTATTTATCACCCAAAAGCTGGTAGCCAGTCACGTTGAGGCGAGCGCCGCTGTGCAGCACTATATATTCGGCGCGGGCGCTGGCGGCGCACAGCGCCAGGGCACTTGACAGCCCTATCGACGCCAGAATATGTCTTAAGCGCACTCCGGCGCCTCCTGCAAGGCAAACTGCCGAATTGCGGCTGCAACCCCGTCATCTTCATTCGACAGGGTCACGCGCCACCCGCGCGCCTTCAACTCGGGCACGCCATTGCCCATGACCACTGGGATACCCGCAAAGGATAACATTTCTAGATCGTCCCGGCCATCCCACAGCCAGGAGGGCGGGCGACTTTTAAAGGGAGAAGGGGCTAATATCGTTTTCGGGTGGCCATTTCCTTGCGTATAGTATACGCTCGGGATAGGAGGACCACCACATGCCCGAATCCCTTTCTGATTTAGAACAGCGACGTGAATTGCTTGCTCAGCGCATCGCAGAGCTCGGGGACCTTCGCCCCGGCAGCATTACGGGTACCTCGGGTCGGTGCGGTAAGCCAGAGTGTCACTGTCATCAACCCGGTCAGCCAGGTTACGGCCCCAATTTCCGGCTCACCTATAAGGCCGATGGCAAGACCATCTCAGAAGCGTTGCCCACCCCTGCGGCGATCCAGAAAGCCGAGCGAGAAGTGGAGGAATTCCGGAAATTCCAGCAGCTCACTCGTGAGTTTCTGGGAGCCAACGCGAGATCTGCCGTTTGCGGCCTCTCGATGAGAAGGCAGAAACGGAGCGGAAAAAAAAAACGGTCGAAGCGATCCGGCAAGAAATCACGCGCGAAATAGAACAGTTCTTGCGGGTGGTGTTCCAGGAGCGGCACAACACGGGGCGCCTCGATCTGGAAGCGACCGAGATGGCCATGCGCTCAGCTTTACACCGGGCGGGCGCCACTGCGTTGAGCCCACTGCTCCAATTCCCAGCTCCGAGCGAGGAAGGGCGCAGGCTGGCTTGCCCTTGCGGCCAACAAGCCCACTACCGCGAGCAACGCAGCAAGCCCGTGCTGACCGTCGTGGGCCCGGTGGAAGTTTTACGTCCCTATTATTTATGCGCGCACTGCGGCGTCGGCCAATTTCCGGTGGATGTCGAACTGGATGTCGAGAATACGGAATTCTCTCCCGGCGTACGCCGCATGCAGGCGATGGTGGGCCAGGAGGCCCCCTTCGATCACGGCCGCAAACAGATGAAGGTTCTGGCCGGCCTGGAAGTGACCACCAAATCAGTAGAGCGCACCGCAGAGGCCATCGGAGCCGACATCGCTCAGCGCGAGCAAACCGAGATTCACAAAGCCCTGCAGTGGGAACTACCCGTCGTTGTCGGCGAGCCGATTCCCGTGCTGTACGTGCAGATGGATGGGACGGGAGTTCCGGTGGTGAAGAAAGAGACGGTCGGTCGGCAGGGCAAGACGGAAGGCCAGCCAGCCCATACTCGGGAAGTCAAACTGGGATGCATCTTCACCCAGACGAGGTGGGATAAGGAAGGCTATCCCATCCGCGATCCCGATTCCACCACGTACACCGGAGCCATCGAGAGTGCGGAAGAGTTTGGCCGGCGGATCTATGCGCAAACCTGTGGACGCGGCTGGAGTCGCGCACTCAAGAAGGTCGTGATCGGCGACGGCGCCGAATGGATTTGGAATCTTGTGGCCCTGCATTTTTCCGAGGCCCTGCAGATTGTCGATCTCTACCACGCCCGCCAGCATCTTTGGGAGGTCGCGCGCAAGCTGTACCCCAATGACCAAGGGAAACAAAAAGCCTGGATGAAGATCAACCAGAAGCGCCTGCTGGATCGGGGGAAAATCGAAAAGCTGGTTGGTGCACTCCGCTCGATTGAATCCGATAACCCCGAAGTAATGGAGAAGATTCGCACCGAGGCAGATTATTTTGAACGGAATGCAGAGCGCATGCGATACCCTAAGTTTCGCCGCCAACACCTATTTGTTGGTTCGGGCGTCATTGAAGCCGGATGCAAGACGGTGGTCGCTTTTCGTCTCAAGAGGTCAGGAATGTTCTGGACCGTTCGAGGAGCGAACGCGATCCTGGCTCTACGCTGCTGCCATCTTAATCGCGAGTTTGAAAATTACTGGGAGTTACGTCGGGCGGCTTAAGTTCCACCTGTAAGTCGCGCACCCTGGCCAGGATGTCGCCACCAGCAATGCCGCGAAGGGCTGCCCATTCGGCCAGGGTGGAGCCCCATAAGCGTTAACTTAACGTAAACGGAATCGGTCGCGCTTCCGTTTCGATTCGGCCAGTCCTTCTGCAATTTCATGCCAATCATTAAGAATCTTGCCGACAGCATGGGGATGCAAACTGAAAGGGGCCGACGCGGCGCGTGCCGGGAATTCCGAGGATGCGCCGCCGCAAGTGTTTTTTGAAATTTCCAATGAAGGCGAGCTGGTACGGCTACTGGTGCGTTCCCCGGGTGGAATTGAGACCGAATTTCAGTTCAAAAACTGGCAGATCAATCCGCAAGTCCCAGACTCACTATTCCAATTCTCTCCACCTCCCGGTGTGGTGATTGTCGATGGCCTGCTACCCAGTTCCCCAGGCGTCCGTCAGTAAGGGTGTGGGTTCAAGGTGCCGGAAACCTGCTGGTAATTCAGAGGTTACGTAAGGGAACGCGCTTGTTCGCAGTGCGCTGCCGGGTTGAGGTAAACTAACAGTCTATGGGCGAATTTGTGTGCCGCGTCGCCGACGCAAACGGTAGGGTGTTCTCGCACGTCGAAGCGGCGGGCACCCTGGAGGAAGCACGGCAAAAACTTGCCGACCGGGGCCTGTTCGTCTATTCGGTCAAATCGCGTAGCAGCCTGATCAGCGGCTTCTTTGGTTTCCGCAAAGAGCGAAAGATTGGCGGCAACGATTTCCTGATTCTAAACCAGCAATTAAATACGCTGATTAAGGCCGGATTGCCCATCTTGCGCTCTCTGGACTTGCTCGCAACTCGCGCCACAGCTCCCAAGCTCCGCCCGATTCTCACGCAGATCCGCGATCGAGTCAGAGAAGGGAAGTCGCTTTCCGAAGCGGTGGATGAGGCTGGCGTTTTTTCGAAAGTTTACTCCACGGCAATACTAGCGGGGGAAAAGAGCGGTAACCTGCCCGGTGTCCTCGATTATTACATCTCGTATCAGCGCGTCAGCACGGGCGTCAAAAAGAAGATTCTCGCTTCACTGGTATACCCGGCATTGCTGGTAACCGTCGCCACCATTATCGTCACCTATCTCGTAACGGCGGTGGTGCCTAAATTCGCACAATTGTATCGCGACCTGGGAGTGGAATTGCCCGGCCCAACCAAGATCCTGGTGCGAATCACGGTCGATTATCGGTATTACATACTGGGAGCGGTAGTGGCGCTGCTCCTGACGGCGGTGGGTATTTTCTTCTGGTCGCGAAGCGACGAAGGCGGCCTCGCTTTCGATCGCATTAAATTCCGATTGCCGGTGATTGGGCCAACCCTGCTGAAGTTCCAGGTATCACAGTTTTGTAGGACCCTTGCCACATTGCTTACCGGAGGCACGCCGCTGGTGGCCGCGTTACAGACGGCCTCTGATTCCATCGGCAGCCGCCTGGTGCGCGGTTCGGTCACGCAAGCCGCGCAGATGGTGCGGGAAGGCGAGTCGCTTCACGGCGCGCTTTCCGGAACCAGGGTGATGCCAGACATGGCGCTGGATATGATCGAGGTCGGCGAATCCAGCGGCGCCTTATCTCCCATGCTGAACAGTGTTGCCGAATTTTATGAAGAAGAGGTAAGCCTGCGGCTGGGCGCTTTGGTGGCCTTGATTGAGCCGCTCATCCTCGTCTTCATGGCAATCCTGGTTGCGGGAATTTTGATTTCTCTCTATCTACCCATTTTCTCGTTTTCAATTTCGGGAACAGGAAGGTAACTTAGGCTCTAGACTTTATGGCTACGCCCGATTCCAATTTGCCGGATCCAAATCTCCCGCTGGGCGGTTTAGCGGACGCCAAGCAAGAGCGCGAGCAAGCGAGGAAGCTTGCTGAGCGGTACCGCTGCGGGTTCATCGACCTGCTCGAGCAGCGCATCGATCCCGAACTTTTCCGCACCATTCCCGCGGATCTGATGTTCCGCTACAACTTCGTCCCCCTGGTGGTACAGAACAATACCCTGATGATCGCCGTCGCGGATCCCAGCCAGGTGCTGCTGAGTGACGAATTGCCGTTGCTGCTGGGCAAAAAACTGGCCATTAAAGTAGCCACTCCGCGGCAGATCAGCGACTTGCTGAAACGCACGGAGCAGTCGCAGCGCGTCCTGGAACAAGCCACCGAAGCCTTCACGCTGCAAGTTTCGAAGGAGGATGAAGAGGGCGAGGAGACCATCTCCGGCGATCGCCTCACACGCGATACCACCGTCAGCCCCGTCGTTCGCTTGGTCGAAACGATTATCTTCACCGCACTCGAGCGCCGCGCCAGTGACATCCACATCGAAGCGCGAGACAGCGAAGTAGCCGTGAAGTACCGCATTGACGGCGTGTTGCAGCATGCCATGCAGCCCATCGCCAAAGAATGGCACTCCACAGTGATTTCCCGCATCAAGGTCCTCAGCGATCTGGACATCGCCGAGCGCCGCGTGCCACAGGACGGCCGTTTCCGTGTGAAGTACAAGGGCCGCTACATCGACCTGCGCGTGTCCATCATGCCCGCCAGCCACGGCGAGGACGCCGTCCTCCGCGTGCTCGACAAGGAAACTCTTTCCGAAAAGTTTCAAAGCCTCAGCCTCGACGTCGTCGGTTTCTTTCCCGAAGAAACCCGCCGGTTCCGCAGATATATTCGCGAGCCTTACGGCATGGTGCTGGTCACCGGACCCACCGGTTCCGGAAAGACGACCACGTTGTATGCCGCGATCAACGAAATCAAAACCGATGAGGACAAGATCGTCACCATCGAAGATCCGGTCGAATACCAGCTCAAGGGCATCACGCAGATTCCCGTGAACGAGAAAAAGGGACTGACCTTCGCGCGCGGCTTGCGCTCCATCCTGCGCCACGACCCCGACAAAATCATGGTGGGCGAGATCCGCGACCACGAGACCGCGCAAATCGCCATTCAATCCGCGCTCACCGGACACCTGGTGTTCACCACCGTGCACGCCAACAACGTTACCGACGTCATCGGACGCTTCATCAACATGGGAGTCGAACCCTACAATTTCGTGTCGGCATTGAACTGCATCCTGGCGCAGCGACTCGTCCGCGTGATCTGCGACAACTGCAAAAGGCCAAAGAAGTACACGGATCAGGAACTCGTCGAGAGTGGCTTGGACCCGGCGCAGTGGAAGGACTTTGTGTTCGCGGAAGGAGGCGGTTGTCTGGAATGTTCCGGCACCGGATTCCACGGACGCACGGCGATTTGCGAGCTTTTGGATTTGACCGACCACATCCGGGAAATGATTGTCGACCGGCGTCCCACATCGGAGATCAAGCGTGCGGCGATTGTTGAGGGTATGATTACGCTGCGGCAGAGCGGCTTGAGCAAGATTCGCGCGGGAATCACCACGCTGAAGGAAATCAATAAGGTGACATTCGTTGACTAGCACCGACACATATAACGAGGGCATCTACAAGAGCGACTTGGTGCGCCGCGTCAGCCGCTGGATGGAAGCGACTCCACACCCACAGGTAGCCATCGAGATTTCTCCAGAGCGTGTGGCCGGAGCGCGGTTTGCCCGCACGGGATCGCTGCACGGCTTTGCCATTGAAAATCTTCCCGCAGGCGCGCTAATCCCATCCGCGGTAGAGACCAACATGGCGAACGCAGCCGCTGTCAAATCGGCGGTAAGCAGCGTGTGCACGAGGTTGGGAGCGAAGGAAGAAGATGTTGCGCTTTTGCTCCCGGACCCGGTCATTCGCGTGTTTGTGCAGCACTTCGACGATTTTCCGCGCACCTCCGAAGAGGCCATTCCCATGCTGCGCTGGAAGCTGAAGAAAAGCGTTCCGTTTGAGGTCGACGAAACCCTGCTCTCCTACATGCGCCAGGCCCCCAGAGCCGATGGCGTCGACGTAGTCACAGCGATTGCGCGCCTCCGCATTATTCGCGAATACGAATCGCTCGTGGAGCAGGCGGAACTCCGCCCCGGCGTGGTGCTCAGCGTCACACTGGCGGCTATCTCTATCCTCGAAGACCAACGTCCCACGCTGCTGGCAAGAGTTTCGGGAACCGCGCTGACCACCGCGATCGTTCGCCAAGGCGTGCTCGCGGGTTACCGCTGCACCGAACTGCCCACGCATGCTGGGTCCGTTACACCGCAGATGTTGCTGGAGGAAATCTTTCCGCTGGCCGCGTATTACCAGGACACCTGGCAGGAAGGCATTCAGGCGGTGCGTGTCGCGGGACTCGGGAAACGTTTGCAGGAGTTTGTTGGTCCGCTGGAGGAAGAGTTCAAGTGCGATGTCCGCTCGTTGCTCAACGCCGCGATTTCCGATGGACGTTTGAACGATGCCGGACGCTCGCTGGCCGACAGGGAACTGGAAGGATTGGTTGGCTGGATGTTGCACCGCAGTTGATGGAGAATTGACTAGACGACCATGTATGTACGCCTAAATCTCGCAACCAAGCCGCTGGTAACGCACCGGCGATTTCTGGCTGGCGCGGCCTTGGTCGGCGTGCTCGGCGGCTTGCTCTTCCTGATCCTGGGCTTGCGATTTTACAGCTTGCGCAAGGCCGATGCTGATCTGCGCGCCAAAACCAGCCAGTACCAACAAGAGATGGCTGGCTTGGTCGAGCAGCGGCGCGAACTGGACCGCTTCTTTTCTCAGGCCGACACCTCCAAGTTGCAGGGGCGCGCGGTGTTCATCCGCGACGTAATCGAAGCGCGCAGCATCAACTGGACGGAAATGTTCATGGACCTGGAGAAAACATTGCCGGCCGGGAGCCGCATTGTGCGCATTGAGCCCAGGTTGGACAAGGGCGTGGTTACCGTTAAATTCGTGGTGGGCGCCGTGAATGACGAAGCCAAGCTGAAAGTTTTGAAAGCCTTCGAGGATTCCAAATCGTTTTCGAATATCGAGCTGGAAGCGGTGCGCGTGTCGACTCAGGGCACCGGCGACCCGTTGACGATTGAATTTTCTGCGGTTTATACGCGGATTTGAACCATGGGCAACTTTGCACTGCAAAAACGGTTGATTATCGGCGCGCTGGCCGTCCTGCTGCTCGTCGATGGCGCGTTCGCATACTACAGCATGAAATTGTCGCAGGCTCGCCGCAATCCCCAGGAAGTGTTGGCTGCGGAAAAAACTCAGGTGGAGCTGCTGCGCGCCGACGTGAAGCGCGCCAAAGAAATTCAAAAGAAAATTCCCGATTACGTGAAAGCGTTTGATCGATACGAGGGCGACCTGCCGTTGGCCAGCAAGGGCAACTCCGTCATTTCCGAAGAACTCACCAGCGTCGCCAAAACCACCCATGTCCAATTGGAAGACCAGCGCTTTCATCAGAAGGATGTGCCCGGGCGCGACCTGCAGGAAATCGAACTCGACGCCACCGTCGGTGGAGACTACGCCAACATCGTGCGTTTCCTGAATGCGCTGCAGCGCTCTAAGAACACCTATATTGTGGATTCGTTGGGCCTGGAATCAGAGACCTCCACGCAGGGAAACGCTGCGTCTTCGCCGACGGGGTTGAAGGTTAATCTCCATCTCCGTACTTTTTTCAGGAAAGCGTAATGGCAGAAAAGAAACAAAAGACGCAAATCTACGTGCTGGTCGGTCTGGCGGTTCTCGCCGCGTTCGTCTGGTACGTGCAGTCGGAGAAGACTCCTATAAGCAGCGGATTTTCGCAGATGGGCGGCACCTACACGCCGATTAACGCGCAGGATTTCGGCAGCGTTTTTGAGAAACTGAAATCCACGGAAGGCACGGAGTACAAAACCTCTGGCCGGAATATTTTTGCCATGACCGCCCTGCCGGTAGCGCCGGAGCCGGGAACCGTGGCACCAGTAAAACCAAAAAAATCGCCGCAGGGCCCGATGCCTCCGCCGCCACCTCCGCCGGCGCAACTGTCCTGGAAGTTTTTTGGCTACGGCAATCTGCCCTCCGGGGGACCGCGCCAGGCTTTCCTTCTGGACGGAGAAGAAGTGCGTATTGTTGGGGAAGGCGAAACCGTCCTGAACCATATTCGCATCACACGCATAGGCAACGACAAGATCGAATTCGAGGACACCAACACGCATCAAACCGGTTCCAATCAATTGGAAGCGCCGCCGGCACCGGCAGCATGAGCCTAACGATACAAAAGCGAATCGCGCGAAGCAGCCAGCATGGCTACGCCATCTTGACGGTGATGTTTTTCCTGACGCTGCTGGTTCTCGGCACCATTGCCATCGCGCCCAACGTCGTCACCGACGTGCAACGCCAGAAGGAAGAGGAAATGATCTGGCGCGGCAAGCAATATGTGCGCGGCGTCCGCCTCTACTACACCAAGCTTCACCGTTTCCCAACGCAACTCGAGGACCTGTACAAGCCCAAGACCGGAATTCGCTTTATGCGCCAGGCCTACAAAGACCCGATGAACACAGCGGACGGCTCGTGGCGTTTGATCTATGTTGGGCCGAACGGGCAGTTGATCGGCAGCTTGAAGGACCGCTCGATGACAGGGAACCCGCTGGCCGCCGTGGGCGCCTCCGGTTTCGGCACGCCGATGGGACAAAACGGCAACTCGACATTTGGCTCCTCCAGTTCTTCTGCATTCGGCAATTCGATGGCCACCTCGACGCCAGCCAGCTCGCCGCAAAATGCGGCGCCTGGCGCGCAGACTCCCGCGAATGGCGAAAATCCGGACGGCTCCAATGGGATGGGCTCACTTCAGCCCGTCGATTTGTCGAGCACCTCGTCCATCATCGGCGGCAACATCATCGGAGTAGGCAGCAAGATCAACAAGAAGTCCATCATCTGGTACGACAAGGCCAAGAATTACCGCCAGTTTGAATTTATCTGGGACCCCTCGTTGGATTCCCTCACTGGGCAGCGAATCGGTAGCGTGCCCGCCACGAATCCGAATCCGTTTGGTGCGCAGCCCAATCCGAACGGGAACCCGAGCACCTCGCCATTTTCGCCTGGAAGCAACAACCCCGGTACTTTTGGCGGCTCCAGTTCCAATCCGACGCCCACCCCCACCGGCAACCCGCCGATGCAAGCTCCTCCAAACCCGTAGATGAACGGAATCCAGCAATCCTAGCGGCGATTTGATGAACAGGAGCCTGTGTCTCCAGAATGATTGTGCGAGTTTGAAGAACAGGGGCGGCAACGAACATGCGGATCAAGATTGAACATCAGCGCACCAAGCAGGAAGTCATCGATTCGATTGACCGCTCCTTCGACCAGATGTTTCAGGGTGTCTCCGGGCTTCCCGTGAAAATCGTGGTGCAGCAAAAGAACTGGCAAGGATCGTTGCTGAACTTCGCGCTCAGTGCCAACTTGGGCGGATTCGGCGCGCCGATCAAAGGGACAGTCGAAGTCACGGACAACGAAGTGATCGTGGACGCTGACCTCGGGATGCTGGGCCGTTTCATTCCTGAAGAAGCCGCAAGCGATCTCATCGGCAAACGCATCAAAGGGCTATTGAATTGAATTGACGTTCACGCGTATCTGTTGCGATCCAATTCACTTCCCAGGTTTTGCCGCCATCCTCAGAGAAGGCCTGCTCAAAGCCCCACGAATCGGCAGTGTTCGACGAGATCACAAATCGAACCAGGATCGTCCGGCCGTTAAACGATTCCTGATCGAAGAATTCGCCACGTCCATTCTTGAATTCACCGATGGTGGGCTGGCTCAGGGCCCCGCTTTTGCTATTGGCGAAATTCAGGCTCCACTGGTGCGATTGTGGATCGTAGAGACGTAAAGACAGAGCTTCGATCTGTCCTGCTGGACCATCCACCCGAAGTTCCACCAGATTGGCGCGGCCATCCCAGACCTTGCGCACGATGTGCCGCTCTTGCTCGTAGCCCAGTACAGCTCCACTGATGGGTTTGCGGATCGTATAGACGCAGCGTCAGGCCTCGATGTGCCCGCCGCCGGGCTGTCGGTTTCGAACTCCTCCAGTTGCGGCCCTCCGGCACGGACGAGCCGTCAAATTCCACCCAGGTCGTCGAGCCCGTTAAGGGATGCATCAGCTTCTTCAGGTGAATCTTCCATGTACCCAGCTCGAAATCGAAATCGTGTTGGCCATCGCGTTGTCCCGCCGCCTGCTGCGCGCCGGTTTGTGCTGCATCTGAATTCTGTTGTATGAGCGCCATGTGCGCCGTGTCCGGCGGCGGAATGCGGGCAATCGCGACGCATTGCTGCAGGCCATCAATAAACATCTGGCCGGCCGCGTGGAGGTGACGGGCGACGGCGCGGGCGCGCACGTCGTCTTGTGGCCGAAGAAGCACATCTCGGAAAACTCCGTTATCGAAAAGGCGGCAGCGCGCGGCGTAGGAATCTACGGGATATCGGGGTATTTCCTGACGCGGCCATCAAGGCAGGGTCTGCTGCTGGGCTATTCGCGCATGAAGAAAGAGGAAATCCACGAGGGAATACAGCGGTTGAGCGAAATCGTGTGAGGGACGCTGGCGTCAGTTGCGGGCGTTCGCGGCAGTGTTTGCCGTGGTGAAGGTTGAGATTCTTCGCGCATCCTCGTCGGATGCGCTCGGAATGACAGGGTCAATTTTGTGGCGTGCGTGTTAGGGGTGAGCGGCAAGTGTGTCGCGATACAGTTTCAGATTGCTTTTGTCCACCACCACCGTGCCGGTGTCGACAAACGTGGGCACCGGTGGGGCCAGCGCTGTCCGCCAATCCTTGAACCGGCGAATGGCGTTGTGGTGCAGATCGTCCAGGAACTTCAGCCCGTAATAGCTCATCACGTACGGCTTTTGCGTCACTGTGGCGCCAATCGTGCCCCGTTCGATGGCGTCGAGCGTTTGCGGGTCGTCGTCGAACGCCACGATAGGCACTTTGCCTTCCATGTTCGCGCGCTTTAGCGCCGCGACCGCTCCCGCTCCTCCCGACGCCTCCAGGCAGATGATGCCGTCGATTTTCTCTTTCTTCTGAATCAGATCGGCAACAGCCTCCGATGCCGTGGGCACATCGCCCTTGTCGTCCAGGATCTTCGAAAGTTGGATGGCGGGAAAATTCTTCAACGCGTCAGCGACGCCCGCCACGCGATCATCGAGGTTGCGCTGTCCGGGAATGGTGATGACGGCAATGCTACCGCTGTCGTGAAGGAGCGTGGACATTTGTTTCAGGCTCTCTTTGCCGGCTTTGAAGTTATCCGTCCCGATGTAAGAGATGCGCTTGGAATTGGGCACATCCGCATCCACGCAGATCACCGGGATACCTTGAGCGATAGCCTTGTCAATGTCGGGCTGGAAGATTTCGGGGCGTGCGGCGGAAAGGCAGATACCGGAAGGCTGTTCTTCCACGACCTGCCGGAACATCACCAGCTCCGCGTTAGGTGCGTAGGCCGGGGGTCCAACTAGTTCGGCTCTGACGCCCAGCGATTTCGCCGCGTCTAGAAAGCCCGCCCGCGCTTCTTGCCAGTAGGGAAGACTGATATTGGTGGCAACAAAAACGTACCGTTCACCACCTGCGTGGTACGGCTTCGCGCATGAAACAATCAGTGCCGCCGCGACAAACACAGAAACAAATGCCAGCCTAGCCGCATGTCTCCTCATGCAAGATCTCCTTTCGCACTCGGTCTGAACGCGGGGGTGTTCGCCCACCCTCGATCAATTTGGGTTCCGATACCTTGGCTGGGATAGGGAACTCAGGAACGAACGGGCAGGGCACCTCCACTTCGACGACGCGCTTGAGTTCGTTCAGCAGGGTTCGGGGAGTCGGTTCAAGCTTGTCGCTAGAGCGAACATAGGTCCGCCGGGCCTGCCCCGTCAAGCACAGAAAGCACACCATTCGGTAATGTGACTAACTAAAGGGTCAGTCTACTGCGAGGAAATCCCGCTCATTGAACGAAATGAAAAACAGATTGTGAAGTTAAACGATAACAAACCGTGTATAACGGAACGGCTACGGCACGACTCCAATTGAATCTAACCGCGTTCGGTGTACTCTACGCAGTCGTGAAAACGGGAAGGATGGGAAGAACATGGATTCGGACCTGCTCCTGAAGCAAAGCACTCGCCGCGAAATGCTGCGGGGTTCAGCCTCGTTTGCGGCTGGCGCCTTACTGGCTCAACTCTTTCCCGGAAGCCTGCTGCGTTCTGTTCCAGCGCGCGCGCAACAGGCGGCGCCTGCGGCCGACCCGCTAGCGGCCATTCGCGCTCAGATTGGCGCGGTTCCCATACAGATGCAAAAACTGGCCGACAATCTCACGCTGCTCTCCGGTCCCGGTGGCAATGTTGTGGTGCTCAATGGGCCTGATGGCAAATTCGTCGTGGATACCTTTCTTGCGCCCGCCTGGCCTAATCTTAAACAGAGTCTCGCCGGCATCAGCGGTGCCCCGCTGAAAATCGTGATCGACACTCACTGGCACTTCGACCACACCGACAACAACGCCCCGCTGCACGCCGCCGGCGCCACCATCCTGGCCCACGAGAACACCAAAAAACGAATGTCTGAATCGCACGATCTGCCGGTTATGGGCCTGCACTTTGAGCCGTCGCCAGCCGACGCTCTGCCGCAGCAAACATTTACGTCCAGCCACACGCTGCAAGGCAATGGGGAGACGCTCTTGCTCCAGCATCTGTCGCCGGCACACACAGACACGGATATTTACATTCGCTTCCAGAAGGCCAACGTGATTCACATGGGTGACACTTTTTTTAACGGCTTTTATCCCTTCATCGATTCCGGAACCGGCGGCAACATCAACGGGATGATCGCGGCTGCCGACACAGTTCTCCCGCTTGCCGATAATGACACCAAGCTTGTCCCGGGACACGGTCCGCTCGGCAACAAAGCAGACCTTGCTAGATTCCGCGACATGCTCGTCGTCGCGCGCGATCGCGTTCAGAAGCAGAAAAGTGCAGGGAAGTCCTCGCAGGAGGCCGTGGCCAGCAAGCCTCTCGCCGAACTCGACGCCGCCTGGGGCCATGGCATGCTCAATAGCGACGCCTTCGTCCAGGTTGTCTACCTGGCTCTGTGACCCTGCGCAAAGCCGCGGCCGCACGCTCTACGAAGCAGCAGCCTCGTGCTTGGCCGCCGGCACGAATTGTTCCAGAAGCGCATGGAACGGCGCGGTCAACTGCAGTTCCCGGCTCGCCTCCGCAAACAGTTTGCGGGGATCAGCGGCGGTTTTCAGCGCATAGCGGAAGTACGACAAGCGCATCAGCCACACGGCATGCTGCAGATCCTTGTCGTTTCGAACAAAAAATGTAGCCCAGCCTGAATCAGGCACCCAGCGATGCTCTTCAACCAGCCCTTCGGCGAGCAGCGCATCGCGAATCGATCGCGGAAAAGGCATGTCGACAATCCCGCATTCGTGTGAATGCCCAACTTCCGCGCTTCCCAACCGAAACTCGCGCCCTCCGAAACGATGTGTGTGCACCGAAATGCCTGGCCACGACGCAACGATCTCTTCCAGTTTCTTGAGTTGCTGCTGCATAACCCTTGCTCCCTAAAAGTTGGATGCCGCAGCAGGGTCGCCCGATTCATCGCTCGTCAGTTTGCGATTGTAAACTCAATTTCTTTCTGTGGCGCTTGGTAATTCGCGCTGTCGACGCCCAGCAAGACCAAACGGTAGGTTCCTGGAAGCAAATCGCTGATTCGGAGCTTCAGCGTGAACGGAACCACGCTGTTACCCTTTTGCGTGAACTCGTCGAGCATAACAACGCCCGTAGCGCTGATTTTCTTGTCGGTAACTTTGTCAAACACTACGTACCCGGCGCCGATTTTAGGAGGATTTTCGGATTTCAGTAATGGTTCGTACAGTTCCGAGTACAGCACCACATTGTCTGATTTCTTGAATTGATATTTCGCGGCCGGCGTAATTTGCACCCCATTGGCGATCAGCGGAGTGCGATCTTCCACCAGCATGGCATCCAACTGGTTGGAGTTCTGATCCAGATTCTGGAAATCCGTCGATAGGACCACGCCGCCAAGAGTGATGGTCTTTCCAAGATAAGGAGCGATCTGAATAGGAGCTTCAAATTTGCCGAAGTGCTCGCCGCCGGCGCTGAATACAACAGTCAACTTGTAGTTGCCTGGGGCGACGTCAAATTGGTTTTGGTAATGATAAGAATGCTTGGTGAACTGCCTCCATTCTTCATTTGTCAAGTCGAGCTCCACCGTGTCGCTGAATCGGGCGCCTACGGTTCCATCTGGTTTATACGCAATGCCTAGTACATTCACGTCGGAATGGTAGTTCCCCCTATCCTTGTTGAAGTTCAGGGAATTGCTTGGAACATCGATGGCCACGTTCACTCGCGCAAGGTCCGGACTATTGTAAAAGTACGGAGCCTGCATGGAGCCCTTGATCGAGCCCACTCGCGTGCCGGCCGCCTGAGCTTCCATCTGTTTTTCCAACGGTTTCCCTTCTAACGGATCCACCGGGCGTGTGTTGCAATACCCGCTGCGCGAGCGGATTTCCACACCCCCACGATCCAGCTTCACTTTCAAGGTGTGGCACGAGCCTTCCTTCGAGGTTGGCGGGACATAGCCGAGGATGTAGAACTCACTCAACTCGCGAGCAACGCGATTCAGGCCGCCGAGAATGTCGTTGGTGTTCAGAACAGTAAAGCCGCCGGTGCCTTCGGCAAGAGCCCGCAACATAAACTGGTTGACGTCCACCGAAGCAGGAAGTACCGGGATAATGTTGCGCGGCCGATTTCCCGGCATGCCGTACAAATTGTTGTAAGAGTTATTGGAGGGCGGAGTAGATCCGCCACCGGGAGTGCCGCCCCCGCCGCCAGGCTTGCCTCCTCCACCACCGCCTGGAGCACCCCCACCAGGTTTGCCACCGCCTCCGCCTGGTCCTCCGCCGGGCTTGCCACCGCCTCCGCCCGGGCCACCACCAGGTTTGCCTCCGCCACCGCCACCGGGAGCGCCGCCTCCCCCACCCGGTTTCTGTGGGTTGGGGAAGGCGAATGGGTAGCTAGCCATGACAAGCTTGGGGCGATTTTGCTTAGCTGGCGCTTGGGCTACCGAGGTTTGAGTTGATCCTGGAAACATGTTTGTCGGGCCAAGAGCGCTGCCCCCAGGGACAGAAGTTGCCAGTCCGCGAACGTCAACCGAATAGATGGTCACATTCGACTTGTTGCAGGCGTCGATTGTGGCTGTGAGTTCAGGGAGCAGGTCCACGCCGGTGCGCATCGGGTCCGCCAGAATGGGGAAGCCCGCGGAAAAAAGAATCAGCATTTTGCGGCCTGGGATGGAGCGAAGATTCTTGGCAACGCTGCGAATGGAGAGAAACAGGGAGCGCGCACCGAAATCGCTGCCGGAAGCTGCAAGCGCGGGAAGACCGTCCGAAATAGATGGGCCTTTCGCATTGGTTTCCATGTGGGGAGTTCGCGAAAAGATCACTGCTGTCTTCAGCAGCTCAGCCTGTGCAGTGAAATCCTGCCTTATGTGAAGACTCCCACCGAATTCAGCGACAGCCATCAACCGATCGTCACCCGCATTTTGCTCAATAAACTTTGCTGCAGCTTTGCGAGCCTGCATCTGGTCAAGCAACTCCATCGAAGAGTTGTCGAAGAAAAGAACAATGTAGTGCTTCTGCCCTCGATGAGGCTCCGTAAAGGCCTCGGAGCCAAACGAGAGACTGACGAGTTTTTGTTCTTTATTGTCTTCGTAAACCCGGAAATTCTGCTGTGTCAGGTCGTGGATGTAGTTGCCCTTTTTGTCGGTCACTACCGCATCGACCAGCACGATGCGCGACTCTGTCTTGATGACCGGGAGAGGCGTGCTGGAAGCCGCCTGCTCCCTGGGCGCAGAAGGTTTGGGAGGATCCTGTGCGGAAGCTGTCAGTAGGAAAGAGCAGCCGAGAAAAAGAATAGCGACAGCAGCGCAAACGTTCCTGGGGTAACTACCGTGATCATGAAAGCGCATGCGGCCTCCTCAAATCTGTTGCGCCTACGTCTTGCCCCGCCTCAGTTCGGTATGACCACGATGCCGTTGCGCGCTGCCATGTGCGGTCCTTCTATATCGCGCACCACCTGGCGCACCAGGTATTTGCCGGGCTTTAAGTCGAACGTGGATTTGACGACAAATCCGGAGTGGCCCAGCCTTTCAATCGAGGCATCCAGCAGGCGCATTTTCACCAACTTCTCGCCGCCCGTGACGAACTTGCCGTTGTCGTCAAACACCACCGTCGCCACCGTGACCTCGTCAAAGTTTCTTCCATCGGCCTTGCGGAACTGCATTTTTTGAACATCGAGACGCGATATCACGCTGAGCCGCGTTTCGGCGTCTCCAGTCTTGAAATACTGCGTTTGCAAAGTCAGTGGAAGGTCAAAGATCTCATCCTGCGAGAAGACTGCCTCCTGAATTTCCTGCTTGGCGACCGCTTGCGGGTCGTCGAGCTTATTGGGAGCGAAGTAGCCGCGCCGCGCCTGGATCGCATACTTGTGCTGTCCCGCCAACGTCAACTTTAGGGTGTGGTAGCGGCCGTCCATCTTCTGATTCTGCGGCGAAAAACCCAGTACATAGGAAATATCCGGCACGCTGCCCAATTGTTTCAACCCGCCCTCCAGATCGTTCGAGCGGAAGAATGTGCCGCCGGTACCATAAGCAAAATCCATCAGAACAAATTGCTGATCAGCCTCCTCCGCCAAGCGGAGGCTCGCCCTGAGTCCCACCGCTGCAGGGGGGTCCATCGACGGCTGCGAAATGTCTCCTCCGGGCTCCGGCGCATACAATCCGCGAGCGTCGAGCGCATTGATGACAACATTGGACCGGTTCGCATGCTCCACAAGTTGTGATGCTTCGAAGTTCAGCGTCGTCAGAGGGAACCCCGGCGAGGCGAAGAGCAAGATGCGCGTGCCGGGTTTCGCAGACAACGCCCGGACCACGCTTTCGAGCTGTCTGTAGGTGTCGCGATTCTCTGCTTCACCGACACTTAACGCTCTTCTTATCGCCGTCACGGTGGGGCCAAAGGGGTCGATTCCGGGCATACACCGGGCCGTTTCTTGAAGAAAGACCTGAAAATCCGTGGAAGACGGCTCGACGGAGGTCGCGGGTATTCCTTCTTTCTCCAGTTGATCCGCGATGTAGTAGGAAATGTTGGGGCAATCGGTGGTGCTCTTGTTTAGCATGCCTCGCGGCATCACGCCCATCAGCTTCTGTTTCAACGCTTCTTTGCCGCTGGTGAAATCCTGCGTCAATTGTCCCGAAGTCGAGAAAATGCCAACGCGGTCGACCGGCGCCATGGCGCCCACGAACTTTGCCGCAGCCACTCGCAGCGGGCCGGCGTCTTGCATCTTCAGATGAACATCATCGAACGTTAGTGCGACGAAGCGTTCAGGCAATATCGCGGAAGCTCCGGTAGCGGGTTCGCCTTCGTTCTCCTGGGTTTTCTCCGGTGCTTCAGTGCGTTCTTTGCGCGACTGTGCGGTTTCCACGGTGAACGTGGTGATGGGCTGCAATTTGCCGTTGTCGTACAACTGGAAATCTTCCTTGTGCAGACCTTCCACTGGTTTGCCGGCGTTGCCGCGGACGATCACATGGACTTGCACAAGGTTCACGCGAAGCTTGAAGGTATTGCCGGTGTCTTGCACCAATACTTCTTTTTTTTGTTGTGCTTCAGCTTTACTTGGTTGTGAACTGGGCGTGTCTGCCGCGGGCTTTGGCGTCGCGGGTTCCTGAGGTGCTTGCCCGTGCGCCGTCGCTCCCGCAAGCAACAGAGCCACGACCACCTGCAGGGCCGTTCGAATCCGTATTCCGTTTCGCATGGGCCGACCCTTCCGACGAAGGAATGACGACCGCGCGTTGTCACGTCACATTTGCGCGAAAGCCGGAGCGAGTGCAGAGGGAAGACGAACGCGACGCTCAGGGCATAAGGTATGGCAGTGTCTGGCGGCGTCTGTGTCGTCTCGGTCTCACGCTGACTATACTATCTCGACGTATTCTAAGTATCGAAAAGGTACAACACCCAGCAGCATCAAAGTATCTTTGTCCAACCCGCTACCAGGAAACGAAGCAGGATATTGCTCTGTACGAACCCCCACTGCAGGTATAGACTTGGCAACAATTTGATGGGAGGCGAACGATGCTCTCGTCGAAACGTCCACTGATTCCCTTGGCGTTGGTGTGTGCCACGCTACTGTGCGCGTCTGTTGTGGCGAAAGCGCAAAGCGGGAATTCCCCTCTTCCGGACCCTCCCAAGACACGGCTGCATGTTCGGGCGTTTGTATTCCATTATCTCGGCACATTCAAACGAGTTTCACCGGACGACATTGGTGTGCGGCTGGCACAAAAGGGGCTACTTCCTGTTGTGGAACGGCCCTACGATCAGGCCAAGGTGGACTTGATCAAGGCCGAAGTCATCGAGATTTATAAGGAACACGGCGTCGCGGTCGGAGCCTACAGCGCGCTGGAACCGGCCGGAGGCGGACCACGCGCCGTCAGAGTGATCCTGGAAGTCTACAAGCTCTAACCGTCGCTAGAGCAACCAGCCACGTTACACCGACAGCAAGCGGCTGAAAAATGACCGGTACCGCCGCAGCGCCAGCCGCAGGTCCTCGGTCGATACATTCTCGCCCTGGTCCCATTGACCCTCCAGTTTGCTTCGTTCATCGGCGAAAATTTCGGCCAGGCGTTTCATGGTTCCAGCCACCAAGTTGTCGGCCAGCTCCACGGCGTGACGAGGCTCGTCGACGAACCCTACTTGTATTGCGTCCCAGCGAGAGCGAAGCTCGTTGGCTTCGCCGCTGGAAAACAGCGGCCCGGTTTCGCGCTCCATCGCCGGAGCAGCAGCAGCAGCGGCGGCAGCAGCCGCAGCGTGCGTGCGGCCCTTGTCGCTTGCCGCCGGCGTCGCCGCAGGATAGTCTCGCGGTTCCGATTCCGTTTGCGTCAGCAATTCGCGTGCGGGCCGCGGCGCGGGTTGCTGTGCGCCAGCCAGATCCGCAGTAGTCAGTTCCGTTTCGTCCCGCAAAGTATGTCTCTTCCTGGTGTCGTCCCTCATATTATCCCTGAAGTCGTCGCTCATAATGCGCTCCTGTCTTCTGTCTGGAATTTCCTGCTCAACTTTCCGCCGTCCTACGCCCGTGCGGCTCGGCCAGTGATCGAATGCCTCAGCTCCGGTTCGCCAGCCAATTCCGCGAACAGTGTTCGGTAGTGAATCATGACCTGCCGCAGATCTTCTGTGTTGGTCAGTCCTTGCTTGTGGCGTATCGAAATTTGGTGGCCTGCTCGATAGTGTTCCACCACCAGCGGGTGATCGACGGAAATGTCGGCGGCTCGCTGCTCGAAATCCGTAACCGGATATCCGCGAGCAGACATGATGCCTTGAATGATCTGGGCGGCTTCCGTCACCGCGCCGCGCGGGTCGTCAACGAAACGTGCCTGAATCTTCTGCCAAGCCGCCAGAAAGTTCGCGCAATCCGCTGGCGACAGCGCCCTTATCTTGAAACCCTCAACTCTTCGTTCCAGTTTTTCCAGTTTCGATTCTGCTCGAGCCGCGCTGCCCGTTTCTTCCACCGCTCGATGGTATTCCGGCCCGAAGCGGCTCTTTAATCGTTTGCTGCGCTGCGCTTTGACGATCAATCCAATCGCGATCACAACCACAATCACCACCGCGATCGCGCCAATCAATGTGGAGGTGCTCATCGTGTTCATGGCAATACCTCTGTCAGCCTTGATACCCTGCCAGCAGGGAAGTCTCAATCCATGTATTGCTGTAGCGCGTTGCGTTCAGAAGTGTACTCAGGAAGAGGTGTGAAAGAGTCCCGCTCGCGAGAATCGATTTCTGTTAACGGATAATCGAGGTAGACTCAGGTGCTTTATGCTCAGCACACGCCACTGGGCCGCGTGGGGCTACCGGGCTCCTGAGCGGGCTGCGCTTGCGTAGCTGACACCGGGTAAGACGTCGTTCCCGCCAGATTCGCTACGCATTGCTGAATCACTTGTTGAACCGCGGGAAGTGTGGGCGGAAGATTTGGGATCGACGTGTCGGGCTTCTTGAAATTCAGCGCGCTGGTCAGATCTCCCACGGTAGAGCGCCGCCACGCGCTTAAGTTGGGAACTTCCGCCCCGAATCGCGTCTCCAGAAATCGCAGCACGGAAGTGTGATCGAAAACATCCGAGGACACGAATCCTCCTCGAGTGAATGGCGAAATCAGCAGCGTAGGCACGCGAAACCCTAATCCAATCGGGCCGTTGATTGCCGGACTGCCCACGACGCTGGGATCAGGCACCGCCGGCGCGCTTACATATTCTCCCGGCGTGCCGGCAGGTGCCGTAGTCGGCGCAACGTGATCGAAGAATCCGCCATTTTCATCGTAAGTGAGAATGAAAAGCGTCTTGGCCCATAGCGTGGGGTTCGCGGTCAGTGCGCCGATGATGAGCGAAACAATGTTTTCGCCGAAGATCGAGGGCGAAGGCGGATGATCCGACGTGACCACCGAACCGACAATCCAGGAAACTTGCGGCAGGTTCCCAGACGCGACATCGGCCAGAAAATCCACGGGGAACTGCGGCCCGAAGGCGTTCTGATACAGGACTGAGGTGGGATCCTGAAAGTTTTTGAAGTATGGAAGAACATTGTCGGACAGAATCCCGCCGGCGATGGTTGCGTCGGGCGAGGAGTACACCTTCCAGGATATCCCGCGAGCCTGCAACTGTTCGGGCATCGTGGTGTACGTCAACCGTCCGTAAATGGACGCGCGATTCGTCACCACGGTTTGCAAAATCGGTCCGCCATTCGTTCCGTCGGGGTCGATGGATGCCGCCATGGTATACAGGCGGTTGGGATCCGTGGGACCCATCACGGAGCAAAAGAAATTGTCGCAAATGGTGAACGCATCGGCGAGCGCGTAGTAGTAAGGAAGGTCCGCGCGATTGTAGTAGCCCATAGCCAGGACAGCGTCGTTGGCGTCGATCGGCAGGCGCGAAGTTACGAAGCCATCCATGGCCCCATTGTCCCAACTCTGGTGCTGCGGAACCCAGTCGTGGCTGATGTCGTGGGTGCAAGCGGCATTCGTTGTCGTGGTGTCCAGATGAAACGGCAAAAGCTGGCCCACAGGCGAGCTGGTCGTGTTCGCGGGATCCGGCTGCTGGAAGGCCGCGCTTTGATCGGAGAATCCACGCACGCCGCGGTAGCTTCCGAAGTAGTGGTCGAACGACCGGTTCTCTTGGATCAGGATCACCACATGTTCGATGTCGGTTAAAGTCGAGCAGGCAGACGGAGTCGGCGGAGGCGGGGAAGTAACTCCGCCACCGCCGCCGCTACCGCAGCCATGCAGTCCTAAAGAAGCCAGTTCTGCAACGGCGGACGCGGCTCCGAGTTTCAAAAGTTCCCGTCGAGTGAGTTTGCGCATCAGGTCTTATGGTTGGATGCGCTCTAGCCCCCAAAAGTGGCTATGTCTGCTGCGCGATTTGTCTTCGAATGTGAAGCAGAGCATCTGTGAGCTGTACGCAATCAGACTTGCAAACGCTGGTTCAGTTCGGTTCCGGTGGCTGCAACTTCTGCAGCTTCTCGGTCACTTCTTCGGCACTACTCGGCTCAGCCTGAGGCGGGCTGAGTAGCGCGCCAGCGGCGGCACTCGCTGACTTTTCCTGAAGAATCTTTTCCATCACGTCCAACAACCGCGCCGAAGCGTCCGTCTTGCTCACCATTTCTCGAATGCCCACCTTTCTTGCTTCCGAGATCATTTCAGGAAAATCGTGGATGGTGTGCAGGATCATCGGCAAGCTCGGGCAGGCGCGCGAAATCTCCGCGGCCACCTGCAGTCCGTTCAGACCGGGCATCGCAAAATCCAGCACCATTATGTCAGGCTTAAGTTCCATGGCCTTGGCTAGCGCTTGTTGGCCGTCGCTGGCCTCGCCGCAAACCTGCCACCCGGCGTGCGACTCAATCAGCCGTCGTAGCAGTTGCAGAATCACCTGGTTGTCGTCTGCCAACAAGATTTGTGCCAACCCGGCACCTTCCAGCTGAATTCCGTTTCACCTGCCTCCGCGAAGCGCGCAACCTCGCCGCGCCAACACGAAAGCCTTCTGTCGTTCATGCTACAGAGCGCCGCATTTCTGGGGAAATACCCTTAATCCTGTACTTGTGGCAAACAATGCCGTCGCACCGCGCGATCAAACGCACGCGAAATCGCCATGAAACTGTAGAAGGGAATTTGCAGGCAAACGCAACCCTCATCGGGCTACGTGGACTTCCACGAGATACGCATACACACCATCAGCAGGTAAATCAGCGAGAGCGTCGACAATATCAGTACGGTGTAATCCCACATTACGGCCATTATGCGGTATCGCCGCTAAAAGTGGAAATAGAGGGGTAGTACCGAAATAGTGACGTGCCGCATAGTGCTACGGTCCCAGGTCCGAAATTGGAATTCAGCCCTGCTACAGGATTATGTGTAGTCTGCATCCAGCCCGCGAAAAGGCCACACTTGCCATTTTCTTGTACAGAAGTGACTCGTTTTAGCGCATAGTATCGGGGCCGGATTGCTCGGTTAACCGCGATTTTGTAGCTCGGGCCTTTAGGCCTGAGGTTTGTGCTGCCGGTGGCGCGGTTGGCTGGAAGAAGAATCCCTCGTCCCTGAAGGGACGAGCTACAGGATGCCTAAAGGAGAAAGACAATGGACGCAACGAATGCTCACAAGTGTGCACACCCTGTTTGCAGCTGCATGATCACAGAGGGCAAGTACTGCAGCGTGGCCTGCGAGGCCATGGAGCATATGTCCGACATCGATTGTCATTGCGAGCACGCCGACTGCAAGGGGCACGTTGACAGCGCCGATGCAGCCTCCGCCTGACTCGCGGCATAGCAAGTAAGCAGGGCGCCGGAAATCCCTTGCGAATCAGGGAAGCGTGGAGGGTGTGGGTTGGTCCACCCGGGCAGGCGTGCGCATCAGCGTTTCCGTTCCGTCAAACAGGTCCGCCGGATTCACCGTGAACGTGGTCTCAAATACTCGCTGATTAAGGACGAGTCGGAACTCCACCTTTTCGTCGCGATGCGTGATTAACGGCTTTCCATCGACCGTGCTGGGGAACGCCATGCTGAGTGCCACCGCTTTGTCATCGTTCCCCTGGCGCAGACGGTTCGTGACGGCGTGTACTTGGCCGTTCGCCGTTCGTATCCCCGCGCAGGTAAAGAAGTAGTGCGCCACAAATGCCCTGCCATCGCCCCTTTGCTCAAACGCATAATCCATGAAACTGACGCCTCCCGGTCCGGAGTGCTTCAGTGCGAGCACGACGGTGATTTCGTCCGCCGGGTTATACCAACTCTCCTCCATGTTTGTGGGTTTGCTGCCGGGCTCCAAGCTAATACCGTGGCGATAAGGTTCCCACCTCTCATCCAGGCTCATTAATCGCTCGGCCGCGGCTTGCATCGGTTTCACGGACACGAGCCGCGCCAGATACTCCGCGCCATCGGGCTTGACGGACTCAGCAGGGAATTGCGTCGAACGCGAATCTGCGATCTGCGCCATCTCTTCGCGAAACAGCCCAGGAAACGCTGGATGCTCATAGTCGCACGGCGTATCCTGCGTAGTCGTTGTGATGGTGTGCGCCCACGGCGAATCGTTCAACACTTGCAGCGCTTCGGCTTCGGTCCATTCGTTGGGAGGCTTGTTGAGAAAAGGCTCATTCCCTGCAAGCGGAACAACACTCCCCACAAGGACGAAGCTGCACAAGCCGCGAAAAGCAATTTGTAAGAATCCGCTAAGGAAAGAGGTCGAGCGCACAGCGAGAACTCCTTACGCGCATGCGAGTCGCGCCCATAATAAGAGACGGCCTCGAGCCGGTCAACAGCCTCGGCTAAGCGCGTGCCAACATCAACGGGGTTCCCGGTATTGCGGATGCCGGGTTCAGTGATAAAACAATTAGGTGAACCTACGAGGCTGCATTCGGATCTTTCTGTTCTATGACGTGGGCGAGGCCTTTGATCTGGAGAAGCTGCGCGGCCTGCTCGGCCCGCGAGGCGGCGCCATCAAGCCGGACTTTCCGCGGCGCACTCCAGACTACGTGCGGTTTGAGACTCCACCGATCGCGGAGCCCAGTGAGCCGCTGACCCTGCGCGGCGACGAACACCTGGTCTGCTCAATCAAATACTACGAATACGCAATCGTCGAAGTGCAACTCGAAGTGGGATTCGAAGGGGACTGGGAGGCCCTCGTGGCGCAGGCGGCCCGCTGGATGGACGCGCCCGATGTAGAGCCGGAAGGCCGCGCGGTGCTCGCCCGGCACCTCGAAAAAATCAGCGCGGCGGTAATCAAGCCCCGGAAAGAGTGGCTGCAGGAAGATTTTCTGGTTGTGGACCTGCAGGAAATCCGCGAAGATGGCGGGCCCCTGCTCACCGCGGAGCAACTGCTCGCCTCCCATGGAGATCAAATCGTTCAGGTGATCCGGGGCGAACAGATGCCGCTGGCGCACAGCACAGCGGAACGGCTCCTGGAAGGACATCTGTCGTACTACCCGACAGACTTGCTGGTGATGGGTTCGACGGCGGCGTTCGTGTACGACCGGCCGGAAGAAGCTACCCGCACCATTCAAATTTTGACCTACGCGAAAATGCAATTACTGGAATTTCGTTACTACGACAATTTCATGACCCGCGTGCTCTCCGATGTCTACAATACCCTGGATCGCAAGAAATCTGTTTTGCTCTTCCGCTGGACTCTCCCCAGCGAAGCCAACCGCCTCAATACCATCCGGCTCGATGTTATGGACCTGACGGAACGAATCGATAACGCCATTAAATTTGTCAGCGACACGTTCTACGCCCGCGCTTACCGACTGGCCGCCGCTCGCGTCGGCGTCCCCGAATACCGCGACCTTGTCGAACAAAAGTTGGAAACGGCCGGGCAATTATACGGATTCATGGTTGCCCAGTTCAATGAAGCGCGGCTCTTCCTTCTGGAAGCCGCCATCACCATTTTGTGTTTCCTCGATGTGCTGTTGTTGCTGAAGGGCGCGAAGTGAACTGAGGGGATGAGGGCCGGGTTAGTCGCGGAAAGGCAATTAGCTTCTACCGGCTACGGTCTGGGCTGGCTTGCCGACGAGCTTTGCGACTCGCTGTCCGGGTTTGCCGGTTTCATCGCTACGATGTTATAGCTCCTGGCTTTGCGATCACCGTCCAGTGCCTTTACAAACATGCGGTCCTTCTTGATCTTGAACTCAATTTCCTGGCCAACGGGCAAAAGCACGGCGTGCTTCAGGTCCGTAGGCCGGGTGTGATACTCCATTTCATCGGTTCTCAGCAAGTATTGCGGGCAAAGCTTCTCGTCGGAATTCACATGCGTGATGCCAGCCGATGCCCACAGTGTACCCAATCCCGTTAGTCCCTTTTCTTTCGCGCCACCCGGCACGGCTTCCATCGTTTCCAGCATGGCCCGCGCTTCCGGCTTTTTCTTCTTGTTGTCGGCGCTTAGGGGAAGTGCGGCCAGAAGGATGAACACCGAAACCGCCAAAGCTCTTGCATGCATATTGCCTACTTAGAGTAGCTTTCCGCCTGAACATGACCGTGCCCGAATCGAGAGGCCGGGCCAGTAGCCTCTCAATTCGCTGCACAACGTGCCTTACGGCTTCGGTTTTACGCTCGTGCCATTCTTGCTGTTGTTGAACTGCTGGGCGGAAGCGACGAAGCTCTGAGGATTCGCCATCAATTCTTGTCGCACTTCAGGATGCGCGTTCAGATATTCCTTAAGTTCAGGATGGTTCCTCGTTCTTCGCCAGCGCAGGGTTCTTGGAAAGGTCCTTCGAGATATTTGCGTGGCCGTCGAGGAATTCGCCGAAGCTGACGGACAGTTTGGCGGATGGTCTGTGAGTCATGTCACGATCCACTTGATTCTCGCGGCGATCGTAACGAGCGGAATCTTCGGTGCGCTCATAGCGAGCTTCCTGGTGCATGAACGCCTCGGGGTTTTCTTTAACTTCTTCGCGGACTTCCGGGTGTTGCTGCAGGTATACCTGCAGGTCAGGATGGCTCTTCACGAATTGCTCGTTGTTAACGAGTGAAGGGTCTTTCCGAACCTGCTCGGCCGTCTCGCGGTGCTTGTCGAGAAAGCGGTCAAAGTTGGCCAGTTCGCCTCGGGTTGTGTCGCGGTCACGAGTTGCGGCGCCACCGGTCGCAGTAGCGGGTTCGGTGCGTTCATAGCGAGCTTCCTGGTGCATGAACGCATTGGGGTTTTCCTTAACTTCCTCGCGTACCTCAGGGTGTTGTTGCAAGTACGCCTGCAGGTCAGGGTGGCTCTTCACGTATTGCTCGTCGTTTACGAGTGAAGGATCTTTCCGCAGTTGTTCTGCGGTTTCGCGATGACCATCGAGAAATCGGTCGAAGTTGGCCAATTCTCGGCGCGTTGTGTCCCGATCTCGGCTATATTCCGGGCGATCGAAACGGTTCTCCTTCCTCATAAACGTTTCGGGACTTTCCTTTATTTCCTCGCTAACTTGCGGGTGCTGCTGCAGGTACGTTTGCAGCGCCGGATGGCTTTTCAGAAATTCTTGGTTGTTAACCAACGAAGGATCTTTGCGAAGTTGTTCGGCAGTTTCTCGGTGGCTGTCGAGAAATTGGTCGAACGAGGCTAGTTCCTGACGTGTGGTGTCGGTGTCAGGAAGAGGCTTCGTGTTTTGCGCATGCGCGGGGGCGGCAATCGAGCAGGAAATTGCCAGAGCGGAAAAGGTAAGCCAGCTCTTGAATTGCAACTTTCTTGTTTTCATACCACGGCTCTCCTGGGTGAATGTGTCACCCGCTGGTGAAGGGGCAATCGCTGCGCCAAAAAAGCTCCAAAAACAGAAAGTTGCTGCGCATTCAAGAGTTTGGAAGAGAGGGGACACACGATTGGAAGGAGAGGCTAGTGGAAATTCGACATACTTGGGAAAAATCGCCGTACCGAAAAGGCCCTAAAGCACAAGGTTACCGCATGGGCTAAACGCTATGTTTCAATTTGTGCTAGTTCTGCGGGAGCTTTCTATCGCTCTCGCGATGGCCTGCGCCACGATTTGATTTCCTCGCGGGCTCAGATGCATCAGATGGTCGATGTACACCGGCTCCTGCACCGAATCGAAAATTCGCCCAAGAAAAATGAAATCGCCGCCCTGCAGCGAGCGTCGCTCCGCTTCTTCATTCACCGCTTTCAGCATCGCAAGGGAATTGGCCTGAGGAGAGCCTTGCAGTTCGCTTCGGAATTGTTCTTCAAACGGTGTCAGCGGCTTGTTGCCGGAGGCAAGGGAAGGTTGCCAGAACAACATCACTCTGAAATTGAAAGCTTGCGCAAGAGTGCGCAGCACCCGAACGTTGGCCTGGTAATTGTCCAATGCGGCGGCAGCCCGCGCGGTCTCCTCGGCCGAAGCAGGAATGCTAGACTCGCTGCGCCGCAAGCGCCCCACAATCGCCCTCGCCAATTGAACTGCGTTTGAGTTGCGCAAAAAATCCAATGTGCTTGAATCCGAGCCTTCCATCCGCGCCTTGATAGACTCGAATTCCAGATGAGGCGTCGGCCGTCCCGGAATCCCCGGGGCTGCAGCCGCGTAGGCTTCGTTAACGCCGTCGTAGAACACCACCGTATCCGGACGCTGCCCGCTTTTCAGCGCTTCGCTTAGCAGTATCAATTCCTGATTCGTCAGATA
>CAWGXB010000041.1:0-12606 GCA_963826335.1 Candidatus Acidiferrales bacterium
ATCCCAACAAGATTCGCCAGGTTTTCTGGAATTTGTGCGACAACGCGCTGCGTGCCATGCCCGGTGGCGGCACGCTGACCGTGGGCATCGAGCAGGCCTCCGATTGGTTGCGCATTTCGTTCCGCGATACGGGCATCGGACTCGATCCGTCGCAGCGCTCCAAAATCTTTGAGCCGCTGCAATCGAATTTCGAAGGTGGAACTGGTTTGGGTCTGGCCATCGTGTACCAGATCGTGCAAGCTCACAATGGCCGAATCACGGTATTCAGCGAAAAGGAAAAAGGCGCGGAGTTCGTCGTTGAACTTCCACGCCTCGAATGAGGAGCTATGCACTCCACAAAAGTCGCTGCAAAGGAAGCTGGGCGCGAAATGGCGCACATTCTCGTTGTGGACGACGAGAAATCCATCTGCGAGCTGCTGGAAATCACCTTTCGTAAGGAAGGTCATCGCGTCGAAGTGGCCCACAATGTGGAAGCCGCCAAACGCAAACTGGAGAGCTCTCTCTACGACATTATTATCTCTGATGTGCGCATGCCCGGCGCCACCGGCCTGGAACTTCTGAAGCTAACCCGCGAGATTGCTCCCGATTCCTATTTCGTGTTGATCACCGGTGTGCCCACGCTGGAAACCGCGATTGCGGCGGCAAATGAAGGAGCCAACCGCTACGTCATCAAGGACCACGACCTTGTCGACCAGTTGCGCGCGGCGGTTCGCGAAGTTTCTGAAAACCTGCGGTGGAAGAAAGAAGCCGGCTATTTGCGCCGCGAACTGCGCCGCTTGACGGGACTCGACAATATTGTCGGGCAGAGCCCCAAGATGAAAGCCATCTTCGATCTCATCCAGACTATCGCGCCGCAGAGCAGCCGCGTGCTGATCACCGGAGAGAGCGGCACGGGCAAAGAGCTGGTGGCGCGCGCGATCCACGAGAACAGTCCGCGTTCCTCCACTACCTTCATCACCATCAACTGCGGCGCGTTTCCCGAGACGCTTCTGGAATCGGAGCTGTTCGGCTACGTCAAGGGCGCGTTCACCGGCGCGAACGAGAATCGCCGCGGCTTATTCCAGGCGGCCCATGGCGGCACCTTGTTTCTCGACGAAATCGGCAACATGAACTTGGCCATGCAGGTGAAGTTGTACCGCGTTCTGCAGGAAGGCAAGGTGCGGCCCCTGGGCAGCACCGAAGAGATCGATGTGGATGTGCGCGTGATTGCCGCTACGAATCGCGACCTGGAGAAGGCCATCGCTTCCGGGGAGTTTCGCGAGGATCTGTTCTACCGCTTAAGCGTCATTCCGTTGCATCTGCCTTCGCTGCGCGAGCGCCGCGAAGATATTCCGTTGCTGGCGCGCCACTTCCTGGAAAGTTTCCGAAAGAGCATGGACAAGCCCATCGAAGCCATTTCTCCGCAAGCCATGAGCCGTCTGGAGACCTATGACTGGCCAGGCAACGTTCGCGAACTGGAAAACACCATTGAGCGCGCGGTCGCATTGGAGAGCGGGGCGGAAATCTCCACGACTGTGCTTCCCGACCGCATCTCTGGCGCGAGTGTTGCGGCCGTCGCTCTTCCCGGCGAGGCAGCTTCCTTTGCCTTTCCGGCCGAGGGAATCGATTTTGAGGGCGTTATGGCGGAAACCGAAAAACGGTATTTGCGCGCCGCGCTGGACAAGGCTGACGGCGTTCGCACGCACGCCGCGGAACTCTTGAAGATCAGCTATCGATCCTTCCGTCATCTGGCCAAGAAGCACAACTTGTAGACGGCCACCGCTGCGTTTCGCGTGAACTGCGCAGGGACGGGCAGCCCCAAAGGCTCGTAAAGGTGTCCCCGGGCGACATTTTTTGGCATGTCTTCTACGACACTTTTTGGTACTTTTCGCGGCTAGTGCAGCTTTGTGGCCAGACCTTGCCATTACCACGGATGACGCTGAGTTCTAACTTCCGCCGTTTCTTTATTTTAGAAAGTGGCGGCGGAAGCTTCCTGCCACCTCTTTTGGTTCTTGCGTTGCACTACAACGGGTGCGCCGCTAAGGTAGCACTGTTTGCGAGGTCGGTTCATGATGGTTGCTAAGTTCACACAGTCGCTCCCTCCTGGTCTATTGGCGCGTTCAGGCCAAAAAAATCCTCAAGGAGATATGATGAAAAAGCAGAAGGGCTTCTCTCTCATCGAATTGCTCATCGTCGTGGCGATCATTCTGATCATCGCGGCGATCGCGATTCCGAACTTGCTCAAGGCGCGTATTTCGGCCAACGAGTCTTCCGCGGTTGGCACGGTCCGCACCATCAGCACAGCGACCGTTCAGTATTCAGCGCAGTGCCCGGACTCTTGGTTTCCCGGCGAACGTGACGGTGCTGGGCCCTGGCCCTGGTGACTGCACGGGCGCGGGCATCATCGACGCGGTGCTGGTAACCAACACGAAGAGCGGTTATAACTTCGCGTATGCGCCTGGCGCAGCCAACGCAGCCGGCGTCGTCACCACCTACACCTACAACGCCGACCCGATTAACCGCGGCATCACCGGCCAGCGCAGCTTCTTCCTCGATCAGACCGGCGTCATTCGTTACAACCAGACGGCGCCTGCTGCTGTGGGCGACTTGGCTCTGCAGTAAAAGTTAACAAGCAGTCTTGGAGAAGAGGGGAGAGCTTCAGCTCTCCCCTCTTTCTTTTTAGCGGCGAGGAATTCGGCGACGAGAGCAGTTCGCGCGGCAGCATGAGGCGTTCGTTCCAATAGGAATGCGAGTAGAGACTATGAACCTACCGTGCATGGCCGGTTGCATTAATCGGTTTAGTAAAGGAGGTTAGGCACTGCGAGGGTCTGACGGATTAGGGCAGTCGAGAATGACACTTTATGTCATTCTCAGGGAAGCGGCGGGCACGGATCGAGCCAGGTGGGAAGAAATGTGGCTGGCAGAACAGAGGTAAATCATGTAATATGTGTAGGTTGCAAGTTTCCGGCAACTGCGGGCAAGCGCTCTTGGCATTGGCCCCCCTCTTGCACAATATCAGGCGTGCTCTGGCACATAACTCAGGTCAAATCTCTCAAGGAGATCTCATGAAGAAGCAGAAGGGTTTCTCTCTTATCGAATTGCTTATCGTGGTGGCGATTATTCTGATTATCGCAGCTATCGCAATTCCGAACTTGCTCAAGGCGCGCATTTCGGCCAACGAGTCTTCGGCGGTTGGCACGGTCCGCACCATCAGCACAGCGACCGTTCAGTACTCCGCGCAGTGCCCGAACCTCGGATTTCCCGGCGAACGTGACGGTGATGGGCCCTGGCCCTGGTGACTGCACGGGCGCGGGCATCATCGACGCGGTGCTGGTAACCAACACGAAGAGCGGTTACAACTTCGCGTATGCTCCTGGCGCAGCCAACGCAGCCGGCGTCATCACCACCTACACCTACAACGCCGACCCGATTAACCGCGGCATCACCGGCCAGCGCAGCTTCTTCCTCGATCAGACCGGCGTCATTCGCTACAATCAGACTGCGCCTGCTGCTGTCGGGCGACTTGGCTCTGCAGTAAACAAAAGCAATCTTAATGAGAGACAGGGGAAAGCTACGGAGCTTTCCCCTTTTTCTTTTTGCGCGTGAAGCAGGATTGTTTGCGCGTCACCGCGTTAAGTTCGAGTCTAGCACGCCTTTGCGATGGACAATTTATGACAGAAGAACGAACCGCGCTTGACACTTTTCGGTAACGCGCCAGAGTCTCTGTTCTGGTTGTCACTTCGAATAGGACTTTACTAATCGGATAAATCGAGTGTATTGTTCCAGTTAAGCAAACAGGGAAATATCCAGAACTCTAAATGAATGGCCCCTCGGATGCTCTCTTCCAAGTGGGGAGCGCGTAAATCGAGTCGCGGGATAGTGATCCCATGAAACTAAAAAACCAACAAGGATTCTCGCTCATTGAGTTGCTCATCGTCGTCGCCATCATCTTGATCATCGCGGCGATCACCATTCCGAATCTTCTGCGTGCGCGGATTTCTGCCAACGAGGCTTCGGCGGTGTCCTCGGTTCACGCCGTGAACACCGCGGAAATCACCTTCACCACGCTGTTTCCCGGTTCTGGTTATGCTGCCTCTTTGACCGCCCTTGGGCCCGGCGGCACCTGCAATAGCCCTGCGAATGCCTGCATCATCGACGCCGTGCTCGCGAGCGGCATCAAGAGCGGCTACACGTTCACGTATGTCCAGGACACCAGCTCCGTTCCTTCTCCCGGCTACACCATCAACGCGGATCCCATCACCCGGGGTATTACCGGCCAACGCAGTTTTTATTCCGATCAGACGAATATCACGCACTATAACCAGACTGCCGCTGCCGGTCTGGGCGACCCAACTCTGCAGTAACAGTCTCACCACAATCGTGTGCTAACTTAGTCCCATGCCTTCTCTGGGACCAATCCTCCTGTTCGCAGTCTTGCTTTTGCCGGCACTTCCGTCAGCCCTGGCTCAGACGCCATCCCAGCGATTCGAAGCCCGCTACCGTTCCGCTCGCACCCTGCGCGCGGACTTCCTGGAACGGTATTCAGAGAATGGCAAGTTGGCGCGTTCCGAAGCCGGCACTGCCTATTTTCGCAAACCCGGCAAAATGCGTTGGGAGTATGAGAAGCCCGAGAGAAATCTCTTCTTGGTGGATGGAAAGAACTCTTGGCTGTACACGCCTGCGGATCACACCGTCACAAAAGTCCCCGCGCGCCAAAGCGAAGATTGGCGAACTCCGTTTATGCTGCTTGCGGGCGAAATGAAACTTTCGCGAGTCTGCGCAAAAGTCGAAAGCACGTCGGCGCTGGTTCCGGAGAAAGCCGGAGACGCCACGCTGGAATGCAAACTGAAAGGGGCCGACGCGGCGCGTGCCGGGAATTCCGAGGATGCGCCGCCGCGAGTGTTTTTTGAAATTTCCAATGAAGGCGAGCTGGTACGGCTACTGGTGCGTTCCCCTGGTGGAATTGAGACCGAATTTCAGTTCAAAAACTGGCAGATCAATCCGCAAGTCCCAGACTCACTATTCCAATTCTCTCCACCTCCCGGTGTGGTGATTGTCGATGGCCTGCTACCCAGTTCCCCAGGCGTCCGTCAGTAAGAGTGTGGGTTCAAGGTGCCGGAAACCTGCTGGTAATTCAGAGGTTACGTAAGGGAACGCGCTTGTTCGCAGTGCGCTGCCGGGTTGAGGTAAACTAACAGTCTATGGGCGAATTTGTGTGCCGCGTCGCCGACGCAAACGGTAGGGTGTTCTCGCACGTCGAAGCGGCGGGCACCCTGGAGGAAGCACGGCAAAAACTTGCCGACCGGGGCCTGTTCGTCTATTCGGTCAAATCGCGTAGCAGCCTGATCAGCGGCTTCTTTGGTTTCCGCAAAGAGCGAAAGATTGGCGGCAACGATTTCCTGATTCTAAACCAGCAATTAAATACGCTGATTAAGGCCGGATTGCCCATCTTGCGCTCTCTGGACTTGCTCGCAACTCGCGCCACAGCTCCCAAGCTCCGCCCGATTCTCACGCAGATCCGCGATCGAGTCAGAGAAGGGAAGTCGCTTTCCGAAGCGGTGGATGAGGCTGGCGTTTTTTCGAAAGTTTACTCCACGGCAATACTAGCGGGGGAAAAGAGCGGTAACCTGCCCGGTGTCCTCGATTATTACATCTCGTATCAGCGCGTCAGCACGGGCGTCAAAAAGAAGATTCTCGCTTCACTGGTATACCCGGCATTGCTGGTAACCGTCGCCACCATTATCGTCACCTATCTCGTAACGGCGGTGGTGCCTAAATTCGCACAATTGTATCGCGACCTGGGAGTGGAATTGCCCGGCCCAACCAAGATCCTGGTGCGAATCACGGTCGATTATCGGTATTACATACTGGGAGCGGTAGTGGCGCTGCTCCTGACGGCGGTGGGTATTTTCTTCTGGTCGCGAAGCGACGAAGGCGGCCTCGCTTTCGATCGCATTAAATTCCGATTGCCGGTGATTGGGCCAACCCTGCTGAAGTTCCAGGTATCACAGTTTTGTAGGACCCTTGCCACATTGCTTACCGGAGGCACGCCGCTGGTGGCCGCGTTACAGACGGCCTCTGATTCCATCGGCAGCCGCCTGGTGCGCGGTTCGGTCACGCAAGCCGCGCAGCTGGTGCGGGAAGGCGAGTCCCTTCACGGCGCGCTTTCCGGAACCAGGGTGATGCCAGACATGGCGCTGGATATGATCGAGGTCGGCGAATCCAGCGGCGCCTTATCTCCCATGCTGAACAGTGTTGCCGAATTTTATGAAGAAGAGGTAAGCCTGCGGCTGGGCGCTTTGGTGGCCTTGATTGAGCCGCTCATCCTCGTCTTCATGGCAATCCTGGTTGCGGGAATTTTGATTTCTCTCTATCTACCCATTTTCTCGTTTTCAATTTCGGGAACAGGAAGGTAACTTAGGCTCTAGACTTTATGGCTACGCCCGATTCCAATTTGCCGGATCCAAATCTCCCGCTGGGCGGTTTAGCGGACGCCAAGCAAGAGCGCGAGCAAGCGAGGAAGCTTGCTGAGCGGTACCGCTGCGGGTTCATCGACCTGCTCGAGCAGCGCATCGATCCCGAACTTTTCCGCACCATTCCCGCGGATCTGATGTTCCGCTACAACTTCGTCCCCCTGGTGGTACAGAACAATACCCTGATGATCGCCGTCGCGGATCCCAGCCAGGTGCTGCTGAGTGACGAATTGCCGTTGCTGCTGGGCAAAAAACTGGCCATTAAAGTAGCCACTCCGCGGCAGATCAGCGACTTGCTGAAACGCACGGAGCAGTCGCAGCGCGTCCTGGAACAAGCCACCGAAGCCTTCACGCTGCAAGTTTCGAAGGAGGATGAAGAGGGCGAGGAGACCATCTCCGGCGATCGCCTCACACGCGATACCACCGTCAGCCCCGTCGTTCGCTTGGTCGAAACGATTATCTTCACCGCACTCGAGCGCCGCGCCAGTGACATCCACATCGAAGCGCGAGACAGCGAAGTAGCCGTGAAGTACCGCATTGACGGCGTGTTGCAGCATGCCATGCAGCCCATCGCCAAAGAATGGCACTCCACAGTGATTTCCCGCATCAAGGTCCTCAGCGATCTGGACATCGCCGAGCGCCGCGTGCCACAGGACGGCCGTTTCCGTGTGAAGTACAAGGGCCGCTACATCGACCTGCGCGTGTCCATCATGCCCGCCAGTCACGGCGAGGACGCCGTCCTCCGCGTGCTCGACAAGGAAACTCTTTCCGAAAAGTTTCAAAGCCTCAGCCTCGACGTCGTCGGTTTCTTTCCCGAAGAAACCCGCCGGTTCCGCAGATATATTCGCGAGCCTTACGGCATGGTGCTGGTCACCGGACCCACCGGTTCCGGAAAGACGACCACGTTGTATGCCGCGATCAACGAAATCAAAACCGATGAGGACAAGATCGTCACCATCGAAGATCCGGTCGAATACCAGCTCAAGGGCATCACGCAGATTCCCGTGAACGAGAAAAAGGGACTGACCTTCGCGCGCGGCTTGCGCTCCATCCTGCGCCACGACCCCGACAAAATCATGGTGGGCGAGATCCGCGACCACGAGACCGCGCAAATCGCCATTCAATCCGCGCTCACCGGACACCTGGTGTTCACCACCGTGCACGCCAACAACGTTACCGACGTCATCGGACGCTTCATCAACATGGGAGTCGAACCCTACAATTTCGTGTCGGCATTGAACTGCATCCTGGCGCAGCGACTCGTCCGCGTGATCTGCGACAACTGCAAAAGGCCAAAGAAGTACACGGATCAGGAACTCGTCGAGAGTGGCTTGGACCCGGCGCAGTGGAAGGACTTTGTGTTCGCGGAAGGAGGCGGTTGTCTGGAATGTTCCGGCACCGGATTCCACGGACGCACGGCGATTTGCGAGCTTTTGGATTTGACCGACCACATCCGGGAAATGATTGTCGACCGGCGTCCCACATCGGAGATCAAGCGTGCGGCGATTGTTGAGGGTATGATTACGCTGCGGCAGAGCGGCTTGAGCAAGATTCGCGCGGGAATCACCACGCTGAAGGAAATCAATAAGGTGACATTCGTTGACTAGCACCGACACATATAACGAGGGCATCTACAAGAGCGACCTGGTGCGCCGCGTCAGCCGCTGGATGGAAGCGACTCCACACCCACAGGTAGCCATCGAGATTTCTCCAGAGCGTGTGGCCGGAGCGCGGTTTGCCCGCACGGGATCGCTGCACGGCTTTGCCATTGAAAATCTTCCCGCAGGCGCGCTAATCCCATCCGCGGTAGAGACCAACATGGCGAACGCAGCCGCTGTCAAATCGGCGGTAAGCAGCGTGTGCACGAGGTTGGGAGCGAAGGAAGAAGATGTTGCGCTTTTGCTCCCGGACCCGGTCATTCGCGTGTTTGTGCAGCACTTCGACGATTTTCCGCGCACCTCCGAAGAAGCCATCCCCATGCTGCGCTGGAAGCTGAAGAAAAGCGTTCCGTTTGAGGTCGACGAAACTCTCCTCTCCTATATGCGCCAGGCCCCCAGAGCCGATGGCGTCGACGTAGTCACAGCGATTGCGCGCCTCCGCATTATTCGCGAATACGAATCGCTCGTGGAGCAGGCAGCGCTCCGCCCGGGTGTGGTGCTCAGCGTGACGCTAGCGGCCATCTCTATCCTTGAGGATCAACGTCCCACGCTGCTGGCGAGAGTGTCGGGAACCGCGCTGACCACCGCGATCGTTCGCCAAGGCGTGCTTGCCGGTTACCGCTGCACCGAACTGCCCACGCATGCTGGGTCCGTTACACCGCAGATGTTGCTCGAGGAAATCTTTCCGCTGGCCGCGTATTACCAGGACACCTGGCAGGAAGGCATTCAGGCCGTGCGTGTCGCGGGACTCGGGAAACGTTTGCAGGAGTTTGTTGGTCCGCTGGAGGAAGAGTTCAAGTGCGATGTCCGCTCGTTGCTCAACGCCGCGATTTCCGATGGACGTTTGAACGATGCCGGACGCTCGCTGGCCGACAGGGAACTGGAAGGATTGGTTGGCTGGATGTTGCACCGCAGTTGATGGAGAATTGACTAGACGACCATGTATGTACGCCTAAATCTCGCAACCAAGCCGCTGGTAACGCACCGGCGATTTCTGGCTGGCGCGGCCTTGGTCGGCGTGCTCGGCGGCTTGCTCTTCCTGATCCTGGGCTTGCGATTTTACAGCTTGCGCAAGGCCGATGCTGATCTGCGCGCCAAAACCAGCCAGTACCAACAAGAGATGGCTGGCTTGGTCGAGCAGCGGCGCGAACTGGACCGCTTCTTTTCTCAGGCCGACACCTCCAAGTTGCAGGGGCGCGCGGTGTTCATCCGCGACGTAATCGAAGCGCGCAGCATCAACTGGACGGAAATGTTCATGGACCTGGAGAAAACATTGCCGGCCGGGAGCCGCATTGTGCGCATTGAGCCCAGGTTGGACAAGGGCGTGGTTACCGTTAAATTCGTGGTGGGCGCCGTGAATGACGAAGCCAAGCTGAAAGTTTTGAAAGCCTTCGAGGATTCCAAATCGTTTTCGAATATCGAGCTGGAAGCGGTGCGCGTGTCGACTCAGGGCACCGGCGACCCGTTGACGATTGAATTTTCTGCGGTTTATACGCGGATTTGAACCATGGGCAACTTTGCACTGCAAAAACGGTTGATTATCGGCGCGCTGGCCGTCCTGCTGCTCGTCGATGGCGCGTTCGCATACTACAGCATGAAATTGTCGCAGGCTCGGCGCAATCCCCAGGAAGTGTTGGCTGCGGAAAAAACTCAGGTGGAGCTGCTGCGCGCCGACGTGAAGCGCGCCAAAGAAATTCAAAAGAAAATTCCCGATTACGTGAAAGCGTTTGATCGATACGAGGGCGACCTGCCGTTGGCCAGCAAGGGCAACTCCGTCATTTCCGAAGAACTCACCAGCGTCGCCAAAACCACCCATGTCCAATTGGAAGACCAGCGCTTTCATCAGAAGGATGTGCCCGGGCGCGACCTGCAGGAAATCGAACTCGACGCCACCGTCGGTGGAGACTACGCCAACATCGTGCGTTTCCTGAATGCGCTGCAGCGCTCTAAGAACACCTATATTGTGGATTCGTTGGGCCTGGAATCAGAGACCTCCACGCAGGGAAACGCTGCGTCTTCGCCGACGGGGTTGAAGGTTAATCTCCATCTCCGTACTTTTTTCAGGAAAGCGTAATGGCAGAAAAGAAACAAAAGACGCAAATCTACGTGCTGGTCGGTCTGGCGGTTCTCGCCGCGTTCGTCTGGTACGTGCAGTCGGAGAAGACTCCTATAAGCAGCGGATTTTCGCAGATGGGCGGCACCTACACGCCGATTAACGCGCAGGATTTCGGCAGCGTTTTTGAGAAACTGAAATCCACGGAAGGCACGGAGTACAAAACCTCTGGCCGGAATATTTTTGCCATGACCGCCCTGCCGGTAGCGCCGGAGCCGGGAACCGTGGCACCAGTAAAACCAAAAAAATCGCCGCAGGGCCCGATGCCTCCGCCGCCACCTCCGCCGGCGCAACTGTCCTGGAAGTTTTTTGGCTACGGCAATCTGCCCTCCGGGGGACCGCGCCAGGCTTTCCTTCTGGACGGAGAAGAAGTGCGTATTGTTGGGGAAGGCGAAACCGTCCTGAACCATATTCGCATCACACGCATAGGCAACGACAAGATCGAATTCGAGGACACCAACACGCATCAAACCGGTTCCAATCAATTGGAAGCGCCGCCGGCACCGGCAGCATGAGCCTAACGATACAAAAGCGAATCGCGCGAAGCAGCCAGCATGGCTACGCCATCTTGACGGTGATGTTTTTCCTGACGCTGCTGGTTCTCGGCACCATTGCCATCGCGCCCAACGTCGTCACCGACGTGCAACGCCAGAAGGAAGAGGAAATGATCTGGCGCGGCAAGCAATATGTGCGCGGCGTCCGCCTCTACTACACCAAGCTTCACCGTTTCCCAACGCAACTCGAGGACCTGTACAAGCCCAAGACCGGAATTCGCTTTATGCGCCAGGCCTACAAAGACCCGATGAACACAGCGGACGGCTCGTGGCGTTTGATCTATGTTGGGCCGAACGGGCAGTTGATCGGCAGCTTGAAGGACCGCTCGATGACAGGGAACCCGCTGGCCGCCGTGGGCGCCTCCGGTTTCGGCACGCCGATGGGACAAAACGGCAACTCGACATTTGGCTCCTCCAGTTCTTCTGCATTCGGCAATTCGATGGCCACCTCGACGCCAGCCAGCTCGCCGCAAAATGCGGCGCCTGGCGCGCAGACTCCCGCGAATGGCGAAAATCCGGACGGCTCCAATGGGATGGGCTCACTTCAGCCCGTCGATTTGTCGAGCACCTCGTCCATCATCGGCGGCAACATCATCGGAGTAGGCAGCAAGATCAACAAGAAGTCCATCATCTGGTACGACAAGGCCAAGAATTACCGCCAGTTTGAATTTATCTGGGACCCCTCGTTGGATTCCCTCACTGGGCAGCGAATCGGTAGCGTGCCCGCCACGAATCCGAATCCGTTTGGTGCGCAGCCCAATCCGAACGGGAACCCGAGCACCTCGCCATTTTCGCCTGGAAGCAACAACCCCGGTACTTTTGGCGGCTCCAGTTCCAATCCGACGCCCACCCCCACCGGCAACCCGCCGATGCAAGCTCCTCCAAACCCGTAGATGAACGGAATCCAGCAATCCTAGCGGCGATTTGATGAACAGGAGCCTGTGTCTCCAGAATGATTGTGCGAGTTTGAAGAACAGGGGCGGCAACGAACATGCGGATCAAGATTGAACATCAGCGCACCAAGCAGGAAGTCATCGATTCGATTGACCGCTCCTTCGACCAGATGTTTCAGGGTGTCTCCGGGCTTCCCGTGAAAATCGTGGTGCAGCAAAAGAACTGGCAAGGATCGTTGCTGAACTTCGCGCTCAGTGCCAACTTGGGCGGATTCGGCGCGCCGATCAAAGGGACAGTCGAAGTCACGGACAACGAAGTGATCGTGGACGCTGACCTCGGGATGCTGGGCCGTTTCATTCCTGAAGAAGCCGCAAGCGATCTCATCGGCAAACGCATCAAAGGGCTATTGAATTGAATTGACGTTCACGCGTATCTGTTGCGATCCAATTCACTTCCCAGGTTTTGCCGCCATCCTCAGAGAAGGCCTGCTCAAAGCCCCACGAATCGGCAGTGTTCGACGAGATCACAAATCGAACCAGGATCGTCCGGCCGTTAAACGATTCCTGATCGAAGAATTCGCCACGTCCATTCTTGAATTCACCGATGGTGGGCTGGCTCAGGGCCCCGCTTTTGCTATTGGCGAAATTCAGGCTCCACTGGTGCGATTGTGGATCGTAGAGACGTAAAGACAGAGCTTCGATCTGTCCTGCTGGACCATCCACCCGAAGTTCCACCAGATTGGCGCGGCCATCCCAGACCTTGCGCACGACGGACGAGCCGTCAAATTCCACCCAGGTCGTCGAGCCCGTTAAGGGATGCATCAGCTTCTTCAGGTGAATCTTCCATGTACCCAGCTCGAAATCGAAATCGTGTTGGCCATCGCGTTGTCCCGCCGCCTGCTGCGCGCCGGTTTGTGCTGCATCTGAATTCTGTTG
>CAWGXB010000042.1:0-109819 GCA_963826335.1 Candidatus Acidiferrales bacterium
TGACGAAGCATGCGCTGGTGTGCGTCACCGAAACAACTCCGCGGTCAGAGATCGAGCGCTTTGCCAAGGCCATACGACACTGTTTGGAACAACCGCTCTAGCACTGGAGAAAGATGACCAAGCATTTTAACCGCGCACTACGGCATATCGTGCTGAACGAAGGACTGATTTTCGTAGAAGTCCTCGCCCGGAAAACGGGCATTCGACCTGCCGCCACTCGATCTGCCCGCGGCGGATGCAGCCAAGGCGCTCGGCGAATCGCATCGCCGAGAGGGAATCGAGGGATTTCCGGAGGTCAGCGAGATTGAAGTGCTGCGCCACTTTACCCGGCTCTCCACCTGGAACTACAGCGTGGACACGGGGCTCTATCCGCTGGGTTCCTGCACGATGAAATATAATCCGCGCATCAACGAAGTGTGTTGCGCGCCTGGACGGGACTTGCCACCGAGCATCCCTACCAACCGGAGGCGCTGGCCCGCAGGGCTGCCTGCGAAGTGCTGCATGGCTGCGGAAAATGCCTGCTGGAAATAACCGGCATGGACGTCGTCACGCTCCAGCCGGCGGCCGGCGCGCAGGGCGAACTGACGGGCCTCCTGTTGATTCGCGCCTATCACGAGAATCACGGCGGCCCGCGCAAGAACGTCCTGATTCCCGATTCCGCGCACGGCACGAATCCCGCCACCGCGGTCATTGCCGGCTACGAAGTGCAGAACATCAAGTCTGACGGCGCGGGCAGATCGACATGGCGCGGTTAGCGAGCATGTGACGGCGACGTGGCCGCGTTGATGCTGACCAACCCTTCGACGCTGGGCATTTTTGAGCAGAGATTCCGCAGATCGCCGAAATCCTGCATGCGCACGGCGCCTTGCTGTACATGGATGGCGCCAACATGAACGCGCTGGCCGGCGTCGCGCGCCCGGGCGATTTCGGCGTGGATGTGATGCACCTGAACCTGCACAAGACATTTTCCACGCCGCATGGTGGCGGCGGTCCGGGGTCGGGTCCGGTGGCCGTGAAGAAAATCCTGGAGCCTTATCTGCCGTTCCGGTGTTGGTGGAAAACGAGGGAAGCGGACTGGCGCTGGACAATCACCGGCGAAGAATCGATCGGCAGCGTACGCGCATTCGGCGGAAACTTTGGCGTGCTGGTGCGCGCGCTCGCCTACATCGCTTGCGTATGGCCCGGGAATCCGGCAGGCCACCGAAGACGCCGTGCTGAATGCGAACTACATCCGTAAAGGGCTTGAGGGTACTTACGATCTTCCGTACACGCGCCCGTCGATGCATGAAGTGGTGTTCAGCGACGCGCGCCAAAAGAAAAACGGCGTGAACACCATGGATATCGCCAAGCGCCTGATCGACTATGGCTTTCATCCGTACACCACCGCGTTTCCGCTGATTGTGCCCGGCGCTTTGATGATTGAGCCAACCGAATCTGAATCCAAGCAAGAGTGCGATCTGTTCATTGACGCGATGATGTCGATCGCCGACGAAGCCAGAACAACTCCTGAACTCGTCAAGACGGCTCCGCATAATACAAGGATCCGGCGCCTGGATGAGGTCGCTGCCGCGCGCAAGCCCGTGCTTCGTTGGAAGCCCGCAGAGAAACATAGCAAAGCCGCAGACTGATTGGGCGCAGCGCTGCGCAAATACTTGCGTGATTGATTGCACTTCCGAACATTCGTGGCAACGGCAGCCTGATACCCCCGCTTCGCGCCTGATACAATTACAACAGCTTGACGGAGGTTGTCTCAGGATATGGATTTTGCTGTCGACGCATGGTTGCCGAAGTCGGTCATCCTTCTTCGCGATTACAGCGTTGAAAAATTCGTCGCCGACCTGATCGCGGGCGTCACCGTTGGACTGGTGGCACTGCCACTGGCGATGGCTTTTGCGATTGCTTCGGGAGTATCGCCACAAGCGGGAATTTACTGCGCCATTGTGACTGGCTTCCTGATTTCGGCGCTGGGCGGCTCAAAAACACAGATCGGCGGACCAACCGGCGCCTTCGTCGTTGTGGTTCTGGGAATTATTTCGCGCTACGGCGTGGATGGTTTATTCACGTGCACCATGCTAGCGGGAGTGATCCTGGTGATCATGGGAGTGACGCGTGTCGGCGCGATGGTGAAGTATTTTCCGCGGCCCGTAGTCGTTGGATTCACGAACGGCATTGCGATCCTGATTGCCAGCACGCAGATCCGCGATTTCTTTGGGTTGCGCATGGAACATGTCCCGGGCGACTTTTTTCACCGCATCGGAGCGATCGCAGAAAATTTCTATACGCTGAACTGGGCCGCTACGATCGTCGGCATAACTTGCCTGGCGATCATGATCGCCTGCGTTCGCTTTTTCAAAAAAGTGCCGGGCGCGATCGTCGTGTGTTTCGGCGCGACGGCGGCAGTGGCTTTCTTTCACATGCCCATCGAAACGATTGGGACGCGATTTGGCGGCATCCCGAGTGGATTGCCGCACCTTTCCGTGCCGGCCCTAAAGCCCAGTCTGCTGCTGCACCTGCTTTCGCCTGCAATCACCATCGCGATGCTCGGCGCTATCGAGTCTTTGATGTCGGCAGTAGTTTCCGATCGCATGAGTCACGACAAACATAATCCGAACGTCGAACTGATCGCGCAAGGTGTGGCAAACATTTTTTCGCCATTGTTCGGCGGGTTGCCAGCCACCGGCGCGATCGCCCGCACCGCAACGAATATTCGCTCGGGTGCAAAGAGTCCGGTAGCAGGAATGGTTCACGCGCTCACGCTGCTGGCGGTGATCCTGTTTGCCGCTCCGCTGGTGAAGAATCTGCCGCTGGCCGCGTTGGCAGGCATTCTCTTTATGGTCGCCTACAACATGGGCGACTGGGGAGAAATCCCGGAAATTTTGAAGCTGAGCCGCGCCGACATTGCGGTTTGGCTGCTTACGCTGAGCCTGACCGTTTTTGCCGACCTGACACTCGCGGTGGAAGTGGGCATGATCCTCGCCGCGTTTACCTTCATTCGCAAAATTTCCCAGACCACCACGGTCTCCAAGGTTACGGACGACTACATTGAAAATGGCCGGGCGCATATCCTGCAAGACAAAGACATCCCCGACTATGCCGCGGTGTACCGGATTCACGGCCCGTTCCTGTTCGGCGTGACCGATAAAGTCACTGCCATCACCGACCATCTCTCTTCCCTTCCCCCAATTGTGATTCTGAGATTGCGCAACATGACGGCCATCGATGCAACGGGCATTGCCGCGCTGGAGGAACTTGCGGACCAGTTGCAGACCAGCGGGCGCTCGATGCTACTGTGCGGTGCGCGCCCGCAACCAAAAGCGCTGATGAGAGAGGCTGGGTTTGACCGTCACGTCGGTGCGGAAAATATTTGCGAGAACATCACGGAAGCATTAAGGCGGGCCGATGACATTTATAGCGCTCGGATTTCTACACCCGCGACGCGCGTGGACTCCTAATCGGTTGCGGTCAAACTGTAAAACTTCTTTCAGATAGCAGCTCGCCTGTGCTTCTTAACGATGCGGACATCCTGGCGTCAACGCTCCGTAACAATTGCCACCTAGTCTCCCATGCGGGATCGATTGTCACTTCCAGCTCTCACAGTACCGCAAGGAAAATAAGGAGACTCATTCATGACGAAGAAGCTTTTAGCGGCTGCGCTATCGCTGGGCCTGATGGGAACCACGGTGCCGGCGCCGGTTCAGGCCAATGATGAAGGGCACGATGGAAAAGGGTTCAAACACGTTCTGCTGATCAGCATCGACGGCATGCACGTGGTGGACTTCCTGAACTGCTCCGAGGGACTCACGGACATCAACGGTGGCGCTCCCTACTGTCCGAACCTGGCAAGACTGCGCGCCACAGGCATCAACTATCTCGAAACATCCACGTCGAAGCCGTCGGATTCCTTCCCAGGCTTGACCGCCATCGTTAGCGGCGGCTCACCTCGCGCTGAAGGCGTTTTCTATGACGTTGCGTATGATCGTTCGCTTGCGCCTCCGGCGAAGACCACCGGCAACGGTGTGGCCGCAGGACCGTGCGAAATCGGGGTGTTCAACGGCACCACCACGGAATACGAAGAGGGTATCGATCTCGACCAGTCGAAACTGAATGGCGGCGCTCCTTCCGGTGGCGGCGGCGTGAATTCCATCGACGTGAAGCGCCTACCCCGCGATCCAGCAAACAACTGCCAGCCGGTTATGCCCTGGAACTTCGTGCGCACCAATACCATCTTCGGCGTCGTTCACCAGGCCGGCGGTTACACCGCATGGTCCGACAAGCACCCAGCCTATTCGTCGGTTTCCGGCCCAAGCAATAAGGGCGCGGTGAACCTGGACGATTTCTACGCACCAGAAATCAATTCCATCCCGGTTTCGCTTCCTGGAATCAAGCCGGGAGGCCAGAACATCTGCAATCCGATCGCCGACCCGAACTGGAATCCTGATCCGTCGAAGTCGGGCCTGGGCGCGTACACCGACAGCTTTGTGGCTATCAAGTGCTACGACACGTTGAAGGTCAATGCCATCCTAAATGAAATCGATGGCCTCACTCACGATCGCAGCGCCAAGGCGAAGACTCCGGCGGTATTCGGCATGAACTTCCAGGCGGTCAGCGTCGGTCAGAAGCTGATCGAAAAGGGAGTGGGAACCGGCGGCTACCTCGACAATATCGGCACGCCCGGCGCGCCGCTGCTCGATGAAATCGGATTCGTTGACCAAGCCATCGGCCAGTTCGTCGCTGAACTGAAGAAGACCGGCAACTACGAATCGACACTGATCGTGATCACCGCCAAGCACGGCCAGAGCCCGATCGATTCGCAGCGCTATACGGGCATCACCGCGTCCGGCCCGGTTACGACGTCACCCGCTACGATTTTGGATAGCGCTGGTTGCCTGCCGCTCTCCGAATCCCCCTCGAACCCAACGGGAATCGGCGCGACGGAAGACGACATCTCGCTGTTGTGGCTCAACAATAATCCGGGCTGCTCAACCGAAGACGCCGTCGCCATGCTTGAGAAGCAGTCGCCCGCCACCGCGAACATCGCTGGGATCGGCGAGATTTTCTCCGGACCATCCCTGCGAACCAGCTTCAACGCGCCCGGACTGCCCCCGGCTGCGGACCCGCGTTCGCCGGACATCATTGTGACCCCGAATATCGGCGTTACCTATTCGGGCAGCAAAAAGAAGCTGGCCGAACACGGCGGCTTCTCTCATGACGACACCAGCGTGATGATGCTGATCGCGAACCCCAACTTCGCGGCAAAGACAATCACGAGCCCGGTGGAAACCATGCAGGTGGCGCCGACGATCCTGAAGGCGTTGGGTCTCGATCCGAACAGCCTGCAAGCGGTGCGGCAGGAACACACGCAGGTTCTTCCGGGTATCCCGTGGTCGGACCTCAACTAATCGGCGCGGCACACGCGCTCTGAGATGAAAGAAGGCGGCCTTGTTCAGGCCGCCATCTTCTCTGGCAACCAGCGCTATTTGCTGAATTGCACGCTATTGAGAATGGCCTCGAACGCGGACTGGAAGCGCGAGAACTCTTGCCGCGGTGCGACAGCAACAAAGTAAACGAGACCCTCGGGCCGCATCAAGGTGATTAGCCAATCCGTCTCCTGGCCGCCGACTGGGGAATCGTTCTTCAAATAGGTGGACAAACCTCGCTCACCGTTCAGCGTAACTTCTCGGGATTCGCGCAGCGTGCCCAGCCCTTCGTTTTCCTGCTGCATCGATTGGATGAGCTTCTGGGTGGCTGACTGCAACGGGTCCGCGCCGGACGGCAACTGCCCTTCGATGCGCGCGACGCTTGCGCTCAAGCCGTAGGCGAGTTCGGCTTGCCCTTTGCCGGAGTCCACAATTCCACCATCCGGCGCCACCGTGGCATTATTCCCCGTTCCGTATTTCTTCCAGTTGTCGGGATATTGCATCGTCAGTTTGCCGACTTGCAGACTCGCCATCGTGGATGAAGGAGTACCCACGACCACGCTGCCGGGTGGTGGAAATGTATTGGCTATGGGTGCCGGCTGCTTTTTCGCCGGAACGGGAAGCGCCGCCACTTCCTTCTTGATGGCCCTGAACTCCGGCGAGTCATGCTTCGCGTTTTCCGGAACTCCACCAAGTTTCTCCACTTCCTGATCCACGCGCTCGATGCGGTGATCGGGATTGGGATGATCGGAAAAGAATTCGGGTGGGTTCTTGCTAGCTGATTCGGCGCCGAGTTTTTCGAAAAAGGCGGCCATCGCGCGAGGATCGTAACCGGCGTCGTACAAGACTTGGGTACCCATCACATCGGCCTGGGTCTCCGCGCCTCGCGAGTATTTAAGCAAAATGCTGCCAGCGGCGAATTGTCCGACGCCGGCCGCGGCAGCGCCCGCGGTTCCGCCAAAGATTCCTCCCGCGATGCCGAGAATCCCCGATCCCAGCTGCGCGTACTGCGCTTTTGTCGCCTGGTTGGTGCCGTGGCGCAGCGCGACGTGCGACAACTCGTGCGCCATCACGCCGGCAAGCTCCGCCTCATAATCGGCGGCCTCAATGGCACCGCGATTGATGAACACGAACCCGCCGGGTAACGCGAACGCATTGATGGCCTTGTCGTTCACACAATGGAACTCCCAGGGATATTTCACTGTGCCGGTATTTAGCTGCTCAACGAGCTGCATGCCCAGCTTGGTGAGATAGGCATCAACTTTAGGGTCGTTGCACAAGGGCGCGCTGCGCTCAATTTCGGTTGCCGCGCGCCTACCCAATTCAATGTCCTGTTGCGGGCTGAAAGAATTAATGCCTGGTTTGATTTTGGTGCGGCCGTCTTGCGCGCAGAGCGCGCCAGCGAGCGAGAGAACCAGAGCACTGGCCTGCAGAATCCTGAGGCGAGTTCCGGAAAGCATGCAAACCTCCACCGCGCAAAATCGCCGAGGCGGCCGAAAATGGCACAACAAATTATACGTCGGGGACAAAAAGAAAAAGCCCGGACAGTTTAGTGTCCGGGCTGATCAGGGCCAGGAATCAGTTTTAGCGAGCGAGACGCGGTGTCGGCTCAGGAGGAAGCTGTACGCCGGGAGCCTCGACAGGCCGCCCGCCGCGCGCTTGTGCATTCTTTTGCGCCAGGGTCGGCTCGACGCGACGCACCGGCATGGCAACATTCTCGCCTTCGCGCACAAAAGTGAGATTGGTGTCGCTTGTTTCCCAATCGATGCAAATCAAGTCGCCGGAGTGCACCTGTTCGGTGGCCAACAAATTGGCCATGGGATAAACGACGTGGCGCTCAATGGCGCGCTTCAAGTGGCGAGCGCCGTAACGCTGGTCCGTGCCTTCCTGCAGCAGGAAGTCGCGCCCAGAGTCGGTGACGCGGAAGAGGAATTGTCCTTTGGCCGTTTCCAGAACGCGCTGCTGCACCATGGTCAATTCGATGTCCAGCACTTGTTCCAATTGCTGACGGTGCAACTGGTGAAACACGACCACTTTGTCCAGACGGTTCATGAATTCGGGAGAGAACTTGCGGCGCGCTGCTTCGACGGCGGTTCGCTGAACCTTTTCGTCCATGTCTGCCCGGGGCTTGTCGCCGGCTTTAATGAAGCCGTAGCCACCCGCCATGAGATCGGTGATTTCGACACCGCCGAGGTTGGAAGTCATGAAGATAACGGTCTGGGAAAGGTCGACGCGGCGATTGTCACCCAGGGTGAGGGTGGCTTTGTCGAGCATGCCTAGCAACAACTGCCAGAGCGCGTCGCTGGCTTTCTCAATTTCGTCAAAGAGGAGGAAGGAGAGCTTCAACTTGTCGGTATGCGAAGCCGCCAAAGCTTCCTGTGTAATCAGCGGATGTGTCTCACGATGACCCAAATACCCTGGGGGCGAACCGATCAACTTGGCGATTTCGTGCGAGTGCTGGAATTCCGCGCAATCGACCTTGATCACCATGCGCGGGTCGCCAAACAGAATCTCCGCCGCTGCTTCCACAATGCGCGTTTTGCCGGATCCTGTGGGTCCAAGGAACAAAAGGTTACCAACGGGCCGTCCCGGAGAATTCAAACCGGCACAAAATACCTGATAAAGGTCAACGAGAGCTTGCACGCCCTCCTCTTGCCCAACGATCTTGGAGCGCAAGGCGTTGTGAAAGTCCCGCGTATCATTGCTGCGGATGCTGGGATCGAGTTGTTGTCTGGCGGCGGCTCTCATAGCTACTCCCCTCAGCAGGTGAAGCCGCTTGCTTCACCGCTTGCCCAAGGACAGGGCGCAAGTCGAAGGAACAACTTCGACTTGGTGAGAAAGAGCATGGCGGATGCCACTCTGAGGCGAGGCGTTCCTGGGAAGCAACATCCTCACACTCAATGACATACAATTGTTGCCGTTCTGGAAACCGTCTCACGCATTGAGACAATGTTCCAGATTTGCGCAAAATGAGAGCGCTGAAACACAGTTTGTCATCACGGGTCTGACAAAAAGGGGCGATACCTTACTTCGGGCGCTTACGCGTGCGAGCAGTTGTCGGTTTTAGCCCTTTTCTTTTTTGCGATTTTGCAACGATTGCCGCGCTGCGGCAGGTGTTGTCGCCGGTAAAGCCGGACGACTTGGCGGCTCTTCCACGATGGTTTCAGCCGGGGCGTCCTTTCCCAGGCCGTCCGCGGAGGACGCAGAGGCTGCGATGGCCTGTTCCGGCTCTTCCGGCGTGACCAGCACGCCTTGGCTTTCCCTGACGAAAGTAAGCTCCTTGTGAACGCCGTCCCAATCGATGCGGACCAGGTCGCCGACGCGGACTTGCTGCGTGGCGAGAAGATTCGCCAGCGGATAAACGACGTAGCGCTCAATGGCGCGCTTCAAATGCCTTGCGCCATAGCGCTGATCCGTTCCCTCGGTGAGAAGGAAGTCGCGACCAGCGGGTGCAACGCGGAACAGGAACTTGCCCAGCGCTGTGTCCAGAACCCTTTTCTGCACGAGGCCAAGCTCGATGTCCAGAACCGCTTCCAGTTGTTCGCGCCGTAACGGGTGGAAGACAACTACTTTGTCTACACGGTTCATAAATTCCGGAGAGAACTTTCGTCTGGCGGCCTCGACGGCGGTGCGCTCTACGCGCTGATCGAGGTTCGACGCCGGCATGTCCTCCGATTTGATGAAACCATAGCCACCGGCCATCAGTTCGGTGATTTCGCCGCCACCGAGGTTCGAGGTCATGAAGATAACCGTTTGCGAGAGATCGACGCGGCGGTTGTCGCCGAGCGTGAGAGTGGCTTTGTCGAGCATGCCTAATAACAACTGCCAGAGGGCATCACTGGCTTTCTCAATTTCGTCAAAGAGGAGGAATGAGAGTTTGAGCTTGTCGGTTTGCGAAGCTGCCAGAGATTCCTGGGTGATGAGCGGATGCGTTTCACGATGCCCCAGATAGCCCGGGGGTGAACCGATCAGCTTGGCGATCTCATGCGAGTGTTGGAACTCGGCGCAGTCGATTTTGATCACGGCGCGTGGGTTGCCAAACAGAATTTCCGCAGCCGCTTCCACGATTCGGGTCTTGCCAGACCCAGTGGGTCCGAGAAACAACAGATTGGCAACTGGCCGGCCCGGCGAATTCATTCCAGCAGTGAACACCTGGAAGAAATCGACCAGCGCTTGAACCCCTTCGTCCTGCCCAACGATCTTCGCGCGCAGAGCCTTTTGAAATTCAACCGTCTCTGCGCTGCGAATACTTGGATTAAGCGAAAAGTCCCCCGTGGCCATGACCGCCTCCTAGCGCTCCCGGAATCCCGGATGCGCATTCCCAAAACGCCCGCTCGCCCGGCCAAGTCTTTTCAGATCGTCCTTGCGGGCGAACTGATCGAGCTTCACCTGGATGCTGGAGTGCAACAACCGCAGTTGAACGAGCAATTCGCGCGCCACCGCGGGCGATTCGGAAAGTCGAAGGACGGGCGGAAACAAGTCCGCAAGGGCCAGATTGAGTCCACGCAAGTTTTGCACGAGTTTCTGAACGGCTGGCGACTCAGGGTCGGCCAGATCGACCTGGTTATTCAACTGTTCGCGCAGGGAGCGCCAGTTGAGTTCCACGAAGGGATGCTTCTTGGTGACTTCTCGAACGATGTCGTCGGTGATGCGGGCGCGTTCGCCCAGGCGGGCGAGATGGAGTTGCTGCACTTTTCCGCCGCGGCGCACATTGTGCACCAGATAAAACGCATTTCCTTTGCGGCGAACGAAGGCCATGTCGTTCCTCCGGCGAACTTGCCGGGCAAACCTTTGGAGGTTCGCTCCAGTTGTAGTGTAAGTCGCTTCCACTACACCCGTCAAGTTTGGATGCCGCGATTCGGTTAACGTTGTGTCAGCCCCCGTTGCGCACATCGTCGTGCATTTCGCGGCTTGATGGTCATCACATTTTTGCGTGCTTTTCATTTGTGTTTCCGTTGGGCTCGCAGCCATAGAACATTGCACCTGCAACTTCCGCTTGTGCCCACCGCGGCACCCTACATACTATGGAACCCGCTTTGTGGTGGAAGGTTCCCAAATGTCATGGAGTCCGGTGTACCAGTTCGTGAAACAAATCCCGCGCGGACGGGTTATCACCTATGGGGCGCTTGCTAAAGCTCTGCGCCTGCCGGGTGGCGCGAGAACCGCAGGCAGAGCGATGGCCGGAACACCTTCGGGGAAGGGCATCCCCTGGCATCGCGTGGTGGGCGCGCGCGGCAAATTGCTGATTCGCGAACCGTACGCCTCGCTGCAGCGCAAGCTGCTTGAATCCGAGGGCGTGAAACTGCTGGAATTTCGCGTCGATATGAAACTCCATGTTTGGAAATCTCCCAAGAAACTCAAGCTTGCCCTGATACAAAAGCGGAAGAAGAAGCGTACTAGCTAAGGGTGACTGTTTCCTTGGAAGAAAATCCGCTACCTGCGGTACGATGGAGACCTCGAATCCATGGCCAACCCCATTCTGCAGGTTGAAAACCTCGTAAAACGCTACGGCGATTTGGAAGCCGTGCGCGGCGTCAGCTTTTCGGTGGAGGAAGGCGAAGTGTTCGGTCTGCTTGGACCGAACGGCGCCGGAAAGACCAGCACCATTGAAGTGCTGGAAGGCTTGCGGGTCGCCGATGGCGGTCGCGTTTCTGTGTGCGGGTTCGACCCGCTGAAAAATCCCACGGAGCTGAAACACGAAATCGGGGCGGCGCTGCAATCCACTTCCCTGCCAGACAAGCTGAGAGTTTCGGAGGCGTTGCGACTATTCTCGAGCTTCTACAAGCGAGGACGCAAACCCGAAGAACTTCTGAAGCGTTTTGGACTGGAAGAAAAACGAAACGCTTTCTACAGCCAGCTTTCCGGAGGGCAGAAGCAGAGGCTGGCGCTGGCCCTGGCGCTGGTGAACGATCCCAAGGTTTTGTTTCTTGACGAACCCACCGCGGGTCTTGATCCACAGGTGCGCCGCGAGATTTACGACATCATCGAAGAACTGAAGCGCGAAAAGAAGACCATCGTTTTGACGACGCACTACATTGAAGAAGCGGAAAGGCTGTGCGATCGCGTGGCCATCATGGACCATGGCAAGGTGATCGTGGAAGGCACGCCGCGGGAATTGAAGCAGGCTTCGGCGAACACTAGTCGCGTGGAAGTGCGACTGGCCAAAGCGGCTTCGAATGGCACGCTGAAGTCTCTGGATGGCGTGGTGGATGCTCGCGAACTCGGCGGAGCGTACGTGCTGCATTGCCAACGAACGGCTCCGGCAATCGTGGCGCTGGTCAAACACCTGGAAGCGGAAGGAAACGAACTGGTAAGCCTGGAAATCGCGACTCCTTCGCTGGAAGACGTATTCATCGAACTAACGGGCAGGAGGCTACGCGATTGACAAACCTACTCACTCTGACGATCGTGCGCATGCAACTTGCTTTGCGAAACAAAATGTTCTTTTTCTTTAGCGTGGTCATGCCACTGATGTTCTTTTTCCTGTACGCCGGCATCTTTGCCAAAGGTGACCCAAACCGGGTGCGTTTCTTCCTTGGCCCAGTGCTTGCCCTAAACGTGATGGGCAGTTTCTGGGGACTGAGCGCCACGCTGGTGATGTATCGCGAACAGGGTATCCTGCGGCGGTTTCACGTCGCGCCAGTAACCGCGAGCGTCATGCTGGCGTCGAGCGTGCTGGCTAATTTTGTGCTTACGTTGCCCACGGTAACGGTGGTGCTTCTGTTTGCGCGCTGGATATTTCACGTGCGCGACCTGGGCAACCTGCCAGCAGCCTTTTTATTCGTTTGTGCAGGTACCGTCTCGTTTGGGTCTTTGGGACTCGTCGTCGCCAGTGTTACAAACACAATGCAGGAGACTCAGGTTCTCAACCAGCTTTTGTGGCTGCCGCTGATCTTCCTTTCTGGGGCGACTTTCCCACTGGGCTATCTACCGACTAAGGTGCAGGCCATTTCCGTGTTTCTGCCGGCAACGTATCTGGTCACCGGGCTGCAGCAGGCAACTTTATTCTCGAAATCGTTGCGGGAGTTACTGGTCTATTTTCTGGCCTTGGCGTTCTGGTCGGCGCTGTCGTTCTTTGTTGCCACCCAGTTGTTTCGCTGGGAACCGGAAATCAAGATCCCGCGCAACGCCAAGCTTTGGGCTGCGGCGACCATTATTCCCTTCGTGCTGCTCGGCATCTGGGAACATAGCAATGGCAAAATGTTGAAAGAGGGACAAGCGGCGAACAAGGCGCTGGAACAGTCCTACAGCGCGCCAACGCAAAGCGGTCCGAAGAGCTGAGCTGACGTACACCAATACCGAATCGCGGCGAATAACACGCCAAATTGGCCAATTCTGCCCGTCGCTGTTGTGAGCAAGCTCATTGACGCTCACTCCACGCCCCTTTATTCTCCAGATACGAGGAGGCGCTCCTCCTCTCAACGGGAAAAGGAGACACCATGCCGGTACAAAAGACCGATAAGATTTGGCACAACGGAAAGTGGATACTTTGGGACGACGCCAAGCTCCACGTCCTTGCGCACGTTGTCGGCTATGGCTCCGCAGTATTCGAAGGCATTCGCTGCTACGAAACACCAAATGGTCCTGCGATATTCCGGCTGCGTGAACACATGCAGCGGTTGATCAATTCCGCGAAGATCTATCGCATGGAACTGCCTTATACGCTGGATGATTTCAGCAACGCGGCGTGCGAGCTTGTGCGCGTCAACAAGATGGGCCCGTGCTATGTGAAGCCCATCGTACTGCGCGGCTACGGCGAAGTCGGCGTCAATCCACTGGGTGCGCCGATCGAATGTTATATGGCGTGCTGGAACTGGGGCGCGTATCTTGGGCCAGAAGCGCTGTCCAAGGGAGTGGACGTCTGCGTCAGCACCTGGACGCGCATCGCGCCCAACACTCTGCCCGCCATGTCCAAGGCAGCCGCCAATTACATGAATTCGCAGCTGATCCGCATGGAAGCGGTAGTCAACGGGTATTCGGAAGGTATTGCACTAGATTCCGGCGGGCACGTCAGCGAAGGCTCCGGCATGAATATTTTCCTGGTGCACGACGGCACGCTGTACACGCCGCCGCTAGCCGCCAGCATTCTACCGGGAATTACGCGTGATTCGATTGTGAAGATCGCCGCAGATCTCGATCTGCCGGTGAAGGAATCGGTGATCCCGCGCGAGATGCTCTATCTTGCGGACGAGGTGTTCTTTGTGGGGACGGCCGTGGAAGTCACGCCGCTTCGCTCCATCGACAAAATTACGATTGGGAAGGGCGTTGCCGGTCCAATCACTCGCCGCATTCAAGAAGAATTCTTCGCACTAACCAGCGGGAAGAAAGCTGATCGCCACAACTGGCTAACGCCGGTGAACGCGCCAGTCGCTGCCACGCGGTAGCGCCGCGCCAATTGAGTTTTCGACCCTTGGGCCGCGTTCACCGCGGCCCAAAGTTTTAGTTGTTTCCTCCGCAGCAATCGTTCCCTGCTCGGTGCTAGCGCAGGCTGTTTTTTCCAGATAAACTTCCCTCGATTCCGTTGTACTCACCCACGGCCTTGGAGGCCTTTCGATGTACAACTTGTGGCAAAAGCTCACTGCTGAATTTCTGGGTACGTTCGCCTTAATCTTCTTTGGCGCCGGCTCGGTTTGCGTGGACTTTCAGCTTCGCAGCAACAGCACTGGCGGCATCGGGCTTCTGGCCATCGCGCTGGCGCACGGCCTTGCCATCGCCATCATGGTCTCGGCCCTCGGGCACATCTCCGGCGGACATTTCAATCCTGCCATTACGATTGGGTTCTGGGTAACCAAGCGCACCAATACTCTCGACGCACTCTCTTATTGGGGAGCGCAGTTACTTGGCGCCACGGCCGCCGCATTTCTCCTTAAAGCAGTGCTTCCGGAAGAGACCTGGCGCAACGCTTTGCTGGGTACGCCGGTGCTGATGCCCGACTTCCCACGCTGGGGCGGCTTAGCGCTTGAGGCGACGACCACGTTCTTTCTGGTGCTGGTGGTTTTCGCTACCGCCGTTGACGAGCGCGGCACGTTCCGCGCGATCGGCGGCTTCGGCATCGGGTTAACGATTACGCTGGGAATCATCGTTGCCGGCCCATTTACCGGCGGGGCGCTTAACCCGGCTCGGGCTTTCGGGCCTGCTTTCGCGTCGAATCACTGGCTCAACCAGGGCATCTACTGGATTGGTCCGCTAATCGGCGGATTCCTGGCAGGCCTGCTATATGACTCCCTGTTCCTTCGCAAGGCCGACGCTTGATACCGCTTCTCCTGTCCCCCCGCTCAGGTAACTAGACAGCAACTCCGGGAAGCGGCTTTCTTGTTGGGCGTGCCCGCCAGTGCTAGGTTCGAGTAGAAAGGTTCCTGCGGGGTGTTACTTCCATGGCCTTAAGCATTGACGACCTACTGCGTCGCGCTGTCGAAAACAAATCGTCCGACTTGCACCTGAAAGTCGGCAACCACCCCTATCTCCGCGTCGACGGATTGCTGGCCCCCATCACCGATGTGCCTCGCGTGACGCCAGAAGAAATGCTGTCCATGGCGTTCAGCATGATGACCAACCGGCAGAAGCAAAAGTTCAAGGAAACCGCGGAATTAGATATGGCCTACGGCGTTGCGGGCCTCGGCCGTTTTCGTGTGAACGTATTCCAGCAGCGCGGCAACGTGGGCATGGTTCTGCGCGTCATTCCAACCAAGATTCGTACTGTGGAAGAGCTGAACCTTCCCCCGGTTATTTCCAAAATATGCGAAGAACAGCGTGGGCTGGTTCTGGTAACCGGGACGACCGGTTCCGGTAAGTCCACTACTTTGGCGGCCATGATTGACCGCATTAACGCCAACCGCGCCGACCACATCATCACCATTGAAGACCCGATCGAGTTTCTGCACCGCGACAAGCGCAGCTTCATCAACCAGCGCGAAGTGGAAGTTGACACCGCTAACTTCTCAACTGCGCTGCGCGCTGGCCTTCGTCAGGATCCCGACGTGATTCTGGTCGGCGAAATGCGCGACCTTGAAACCATCTCCACAGCGCTGCTGGCGGCGGAAACCGGCCACCTGGTTTTCTCCACCTTGCACACTTTGGATGCCACGGAAACCATTCAACGTATTATCGCAGTCTTTCCTCCGCCGGAGCAGAAACAGATCCGCCTGCAGATGGCGGCGACATTGAAAGCCGTAATCTCTCAAAGATTGGTGCGCCGCGCCGATGACAAAGGCCGCGTGCCTGCCGTTGAAATTATGATTGCGACTGGCTACATCAGAGATTGCGTGATTAATGCCGATAAGACCCGCTTGATCCATGACGCTATCGCCGCGGGCACCTCGCAATACGGCATGCAGACCTTCGATCAGTCGCTCTTCGATCTTTACACCAAAGAACTGATCACCATGGACGAGGCTCTTTCGCGCGCGTCGAACGCCGACGAATTCAAGTTGCGCATCCAGGGCATCCGCTCCGCCGCCGACTCGGCACGCGAAGAAATGGAGCGCCAGATGGCTGACTTCGAGCGCTTCGCCCGCAAGTAAGCTGATACATGACAATGGAGTGCGGTGGCTTGGCACCGCTTTTGCGATGTGCGGACTGGCACATCGGTGAAGTTTGTTCGGAGATCCGGCTACAGGAACCCTCACCGGCTAGTAGAGCTGTGTTGCTGGGCAAGCAGATACCGCGCGACTGAACAGCTTGCGGGAAACTCGCGGAAGCTCGGTCTTCAGGGGCCAAAGCCCATTGATCTTGAGGACTCTGCGCCGGGGCTGAAACCCCCGCCTCCTAAAGAACAGACTTCTTCAGCGAACGAACTGCGAAGTCGAGCTCTTCCCAGCTACGCAGTTTTAACACGGATTCCAATGGGTCGATACGAAGGCCTCGCCGCGTTAAAGCGGCGGCGAGCCGGCGCACTCCAAAAAGAAAGCTCACCGCGGCTGGGCGGGCGGTGAGCTTTCCGGCAGGTTGGGCAACCTGTTAGTTAAAGTATGTAGCGTTTTTCTGAACAAACTCTTGCAGTTCCGCCGGCAATTCCTCGAGAGTGAAAATCGAGGTGGTCGGGCAGACCGGGACGCACGCGCCGCAGTCGATGCACTCCGTCGGGTTCACATACAGTTGCGCGGCCGTTGCGAAGTCTGGCTCGTCCTTGGTCGGGTGAATGCAGTTCACCGGACAAGTCTCGATGCAATGCTCGTCTTTGGTGCAGGTTCCGGTAATCACGTAAGCCATGGCTAAGTTTCTCCCCATCGCTGAAAGTGCAATTGCGATTCCAAGCTGGCGTCTGAGGAAGTCCAGCCTTTTCAGCAACTCTCGGCAAACAGGATAAACTCGGACCACTTTGGGGTGTGTGATCTAGCGCACGGCTTGAGGGTTATTCAAACTTCCCGCCTACCTTGTATGGCCCGAACGCGGCCGTTGCTGCGCCTTTGCGGCTTGCCTCTTTCCTATACGCACTCTATCCTTCAGTCATGTTCGGCAAGCCACGCCAACTTGACAGGGAAGCGCAACTCCACGACGCCGCCATCAAAATCCTGATGCGGCGCGCGCACTCGATCTCAGAGATGAAGAAAGCGCTGGCCCGGCGGTGCGACGACGAGAAGCTTGTGAAGTCCGTCATTGAGCGGCTGAAACGCGAAAACCTGCTGGATGACACGCGCTACGCCAAGCAGTTTGTTCGCCAACGCACGGAATACCGGAAACAAGGGGAGTACCGGATCGCGCGCGACCTGAGGGCACGCGGCGTACCGGATCGCCACATCGAAGCCGCGCTGAAGGAATCCGCCATAAGCTGCGATCCCGCCGCGATGGTGCGCCAGCGGATCGAGCGCAAACTTCGACTGTTTCGAGGCGAAATTGACCAGAAGAAGATCGCGTCTCTCTACCGGTCTTTATTGGGCGCAGGGTTCTCCTCCGACGTTATCCGCCGCGAACTGCGTCGGGTGACACATGCGGACGTTCCCGAAGTGGAAGCTGCCGACGATTCGGCTTAGCGGTTGATTGATTTCAGGCGCGAAGGAATTTCTGTGAACTCGCCTCACATGCGATAATCGATTGATATTACAGGATTCCCAAACGAGGTTGACGTGACCGGCAACGAAACACGCGAGAAATTTCTGCAGTTTTTTGAGAGCAAGGGCCACCGGCGCGTGCGCAGCTCCTCACTGGTGCCGCATGGCGACCCCACGCTGCTGTTCACGAATGCGGGGATGAACCAGTTCAAAGACGTGTTCCTGGGCGTTGAAAAGCGCGACTATACGCGCGCCACAACAGCACAAAAATGCGTGCGTGCCGGCGGCAAGCACAACGACCTGGAAAATGTCGGCTTCACGAAGCGCCACCACACTTTTTTTGAAATGCTGGGCAATTTTTCCTTTGGCGACTATTTCAAGAAGGACGCGATCGCTTTTGCCTGGGAGCTGATTACCTCGCCGCAATGGTTCGGCATTCCAAAGGACAAGCTGTACGCCACGGTGTTTGGCGGCGCGGAAATATCTCCGGGCAACAAACTGGGTGTAGATGAAGAAGCCAAGGGATTCTGGCTGGGACAGCAGATACCGGCGGAGCGCATTTTCGCGATTCCTGGCCTGAAAGATAACTTTTGGGCCATGGGCGACACCGGGCCGTGCGGCCCATGCAGCGAACTACATTACGACATGGGGCCGGAGGCTTCCGACGAGGGCCACACGGACTGCAAATTTCCGTGCGACTGCGGCCGCTACGTAGAAATCTGGAACCTGGTGTTCATGCAGTTCAACCGCGACGCCGCCAGTACGCTGACACCACTGCCGAAACCCTGCGTAGACACCGGTATGGGACTTGAGCGCCTCGCCGCAGTCCTGCAAGGGGTTATCTCCAACTACGAGACGGATCTTTTCGTGCCGCTGATCGACCGCGCTGCAAAACTCACCAGCATCGACGAGTCCCAAGAGCTGGCTGCGGAAGAGCACAAGCGTTCGGCGGCCTCCCTGCGCGTGATCGCCGACCACGCGCGCGCGACAGCGTTTCTGATTACGGATGGCGTGCTGCCGTCCAACGAAGGGCGCGGCTACGTGTTGCGCAAAATAATGCGTCGCGCGATTCGCCACGGCCGCCTTCTCGGCGCGACCAGACCATTTCTCAATGAGATGGTTGTGACGGTTCGCGAGTTAATGGGAGAAGCGTACCCGGAACTGCTGGAGCCTTCGGCTGTCCGCGTGCCAGACGTTGTTCTGGCTGAGGAAATCCGTTTCGGCCGCACGCTCGATATTGGCCTGCGGAAACTGGAAGAGGAACTCAAGCCGCTGGCCACGAATCCCGGTTCCGTCTACGCCGGCGAGAGCGCGTTTCGGCTATACGACACCTATGGCTTGCCAATGGATTTCATACTGGATGCGGCGCGCGACTTGGGAGTGAAGTTCGACGAGGCCGGCTTTGAAAAGGCCATGCACGAACAACGCACGCGCGCTCGTGCTTCGTGGAAAGGCGGATCGAAAGAATCGGCAAATCCCGCTTTCGCCAAGCTGGCAGAGACATTCAAGACCGAGCCGGATTTTTATTGTTCGAGCCATGCCAAAGACTGCCGCATCGAAGCCATTATTACCAAGAGCGGTTCCGTCAGTGAATTGAAACCCGGCGAAACCGGCGAAGTGGTCCTGGACCGCACGGTGATCTACGCCGAATCCGGCGGGCAGATAGCGGATACCGGCGCGTTCTACGACAATTCAGAATCGCTGCAACTGGCCGAGGTGAGCGGAGCGTTTTATCCCGTTGCGGGACTGATCGCCCACAAGGTGAAAGCCAGAGAAACGCTGAGAGTCGGCGACCGCGTTACGGTGGTGGCCGATGCGGACCGACGCGCACGAATCATGCGGAACCACACCGGAACGCACCTGGTGCACGCCGCGCTGCGCAACATCCTGGGAAATCACGTGAAGCAAGCGGGGTCGCTGAACGCACCGGAACGGTTGCGCTTCGATTTTTCCCACTTTGCGCCGGTTGGCTCGGAGGAACTTCATGATATCGAGCAGCAGGTGAACGAAGAGATTCGCCTGAACACGCAGATTGAGACGGGCGTCATGTCTCTAGAAGAGGCCCTGAATTCGGGAGCGCTGGCGTTCTTTGGCGACAAATACCCGGAGAGCAATGTGCGCGTGGTCACCATCGCGGACCCTCGTTCGCCACACGGATTCTATTCCAAGGAACTTTGCGGCGGAACGCACGTCGGCCGCATCGGCGATATCGGGGTACTGAAGATCGTGGGCGAAGAATCCGTGGCGGCTGGAGTACGGCGCATCGAAGCGGTCACTGGCGTGGGTGCGCTGGAGCACTACCAGCACCAGGCGCAGACTCTGCGCGAACTGGCGAACCGCCTGAATGTCGGAGAAGACACGGTGCTGGCGTCGGTGGAAAAACTGACGCACACGGCGCGGACACTGGAAAAAGAACTGGGCGAGCAAAAGCGCAAGGGTGCGCTGAATCAGCTGGACGAACTGTTTGCGAACGCGCAGACAATTAAGGGAGTGAAAGTGATCGTCGGCGAGGTGGGCAATGTGGACCGGGAGGGTTTGCGGCAACTGGTCGACTCGCTGCGGCAGAAGCTTGGTACTGGAATCGTGGCGTTGGGAATGCCCGAAGATGGGAAGGTGGCGCTGATCGCGGGTGTCACCAAAGACCTGACGGCTAAAGTCCATGCTGGCAAGCTGATACAGGCGCTGGCGAAGCAGGTGGGCGGTTCCGGCGGCGGTAGACCGGATTTAGCCGAGGCTGGCGGAAAAGACACATCTGCCCTAAAAAGTGCCTTGCAGAGCGTCCCTGGCCTGTTGGAACCACTGCTATAATTGCGTTCAGCGCCGGAAGCGTGACCCGCAAGTGTTGCATTTCGCAACATTTGCTAGCGGGGCATGACTTCTCAGAAACTCTCTGGGGCTCTTGCTGAATTGGAGACGCCCACAGACTCAGACGGATCGCTACATCTATGCCTTCCCCAAGGCGTGTTCACCGCAGACCCACGAAGATGGCTGTACACGCAGCGCTAGTGTTCTGTGTGGTTCTGGCAGGCTTGCTGGGAATTCCACAAGCTGCCAACGCACAGATCGCATCGGTGACCAACTCGGATGGCCGGCGCATGTTCGTGAATGCGGAGCCAGTCGTGACGGTCAAGCTGATGCCGGCAAAGCCGCGAACCGCCATCTACTTGCCGGGCGAAATCTCGTTCATGGGCGAGAACCGGCCGGCGCTGAATGTGGATCGCGACGGGGTTGAGAAACTGGTCCGGGAAGCAGCCGAGCGCCACAGTGTTGACCCGGCCTTGGTCCGCGCGGTGATTGAAACGGAATCGCACTGGAACCCTTCGGCATATTCGCGTAAGGGTGCCGTGGGGCTGATGCAGTTGATTCCGACGACGGCGCAACGCTTTGGGGCGAACAACGCGTTCAACCCTAAAGAGAACGTGGACGCCGGTGTGCGGTACTTGAAAACGTTGCTAGAACGATACAATGGCAACTTGGATTTGGCTTTGGCGGCGTACAATGCTGGGGAAGGGGCAGTCGATCGAGCCCACGGTATTCCGGCCTATCGGGAAACCCGGAATTACGTGCAGAAGGTGCAGAACGCTTATTACCGGCCGGGCTCGGGACGTCTTGAAGATGCTTATGTTCGCGCGAACTCGATTCACCGGAACGTGGACGCCAGCGGGCGCATCATATTCACGAACGAGTGAATGTTCGCTGGGTGTGTCCGGGGGACTCGGGGCGCGGATGAGTTGTGCGGGAAAAATTTTCCACAAGGCTTTCGCTGGCGCTTCGCTGGGTTTTGCCTTGCTTGGGTTGACCTCAGTTCCGTGCCTCGCAGCGCCCAGATCAACTTCCAACACCAACAGCAGTGTAAAACGAGAAGCCGCCAGTTCGCAGTTTTCACGAGCCGAGGACCTTCGCGCCGCGATCAACGCAAAAGCCGGCTGAGAAGCGAACCCTGGCCGAATACAAGCAAGTTGTTTCCAGTTACCGCCGCGTTTACCTCATTACTCCCCATGCCGTGGAAGTGCCCGACGCGCTGTTTGCTGTCGGCGAACTCAATACCGAGATGGGCGATCGCTTCGGCCGCAGCTATTACCAGACCGCAGTCGATTCCTACATGTTCCTGATTCGCGAGTATCCGACGAGCAAGCACTTGCAGGATGCGATGCTGAATGTGGCCAATCTGCAAAAGGATCAGTTGGGCGACCCGATCGCGGCCACCAAGAGCTTCCAGGATTTCCAGAAGCGGTTCCCGCATTCAACGCACAAACGCGAAGTGCAGGAAGCGCTGGCGGAGCTTGCGCTGATGAGGAATGCGGAGCAAGGCAACCTGTCGGCAAAAGGTCCGACTCCGCCAATGAAGGCTCCTGCTCCCGCACCCGTTCCGGCGTCTGTGCCGGACGCAAGCGTTTCGGATGATCGTCTGGCGACGGTGTCCAAGAGTGGCGGCGAAAGCCCGAAATCGGTGGAAGCGCCGCGCATCGAGAAGATCAAAACCAGCGTTACGCCCAACAGCACCGAGATCGTGCTGGAACTGGAAGACTCCGTGCAGTATGTCTCAGGAAGAATTGCCAACCCGGATCGCATTTACTTCGATTTGCAGTCCGCGCGATTGAGCCCCGCGGTGGCCCACGGGACTGTTCGGGTGAGCGGTGATCTTCTAACCAAGGTACGCGTTGCGCAGAATCAATTCGGGGTTGTGCGCGTGGTTCTGGATGTGAACGGAGTGAAGGATTACGCCGCTTCGCTGCTGCAAAAGCCTTCGCGTCTGGTAATTGAACTTTACGGAGATTCCAGCGGCCCGCTAAAAACGGCAAAAGTCCAGACAGCCAAGTCCACGAAGACGGAGAACTCAGCATCGTCAGCAGAACGGCCCGCGCCTTCCGAAACCACTATTTCGGCGGAGGCTATCCCCTCAAGCGCGCCTACACCGAACCTGACGTCCGCCAAAGAAGCTATCTCCAGCGACGTGAATTCCGCAGCGGCTGTGCCGGCCGTTGCCAAGCCGCTTCCCGCGCCTGTTAAGACCTTGAGGACCACGTCCACGAAGAATCCTGCGACGGGTAAGCCCGACCTGGTACAACCGGCGCTAGCTCCCCAGCCTACCCGCGATGGGCAATCGACACTGACGCGGGCGCTGGGCCTGAAGATTGGGCGCATCGTGATCGACGCGGGCCACGGCGGCCACGACACCGGGACCATCGGTCCTACGGGATTGATGGAGAAAGACCTTTGCCTGGACGTAGCACTTCGTTTGGGAAAAATTATCCAGCAGAAGCTGCCGGGCGCCGACATCGTTTTCACGCGCTCTGACGACACATTCATTCCCCTTGAGGAGCGCACCCACATCGCGAACCAGGCGAAGGCCGATTTGTTCATCTCGATTCACGCGAATTCCAGCCCCGATCATGGCGCGCGTGGGGTTGAAACTTACTACCTGAACCTGAAGGGCTCGGCCGAAGCTATGGAAGTGGCTGCGAGAGAGAACTCCGTTTCCCAGGAAAATATCCACGATTTGCAGGACGTGGTGAAGAGGATTGCGCAGACGGAAAAGATCGACGAGTCCCGCGAACTTGCGGAGGACATCCAGGATTCGCTGGCGAAGCGCATCCAAAAGACCGCCAAACCGGTGAAGAACCGCGGGGTACGCAAAGCGCCGTTCGTGGTGCTGATTGGCGCGGATATGCCTTCCATCCTGACGGAGATTTCCTTCCTGAGCAACGCCTCGGATGAGCAACTGCTGAAGAAGCCGGAGCACCGGCAGCGCATCGCCGAGGGCGTGTACCAGGGCGTGGCTGCCTACCTGGAGAGCTTGAACAGCGTGGAATTGAACGCCACCGGCAAAACGACCCGGCCAGCCGCAGTTACACCGGTTGAGCAGTCCAGGAACCAGAAGTAGTCTGCCGGCATCTAATAAACAGGTTGCTATGAGAACTCGGACGCTGGTTTGCCTTTTGGCGATTTTTTTGTGCCTCGGCGCGTCGCTGGACGCGGCGGATCCTACCCGCTTGTTGCCCGACCAATTCGGGCCTTGGACGACGTCTGGCGCGGCGACTCTCAGGTCTGGACCTGACCTGTATCAAGGCTGGGGAGATGCGCAGGCCGGAAGCCTTAAGGAAGCCGGCCTGCGAGCGTTCGAAGAGCGCAGCTACAAGAACGGAAACGAAGACCTGAAGATCGGGCTCTATTCGTTCAAGGATCCCAGCGGAGCGTTCGAGTTCTACACGCAGTCCACCGTGGAAGGCATGCAGAGTGGCAATATTGGCGATGAGTCTGCTTTCGATGCGCACAGTGGCGCAGTGTTGCTGGGGAATCTGGTTATCAGCCTGGGACCTTTTTCAAATCTCTCGCCTGCTTCGCTAACGGATCTGCTCACTTCGCTGAAGCGCAAGGCTGACAAAACTCCCTTCCCCGAATTGAGGTCGTATCTGCCGGAACACTGGCGTGTCTTTGGCTCGGAAAAGTATGCGCTGGGCCCGCACGGCTTCCGGGCTGCAATGAGTTCGCTGGGACAAGGTGACTTTGCGGACTTGGCGAAGGAAGTTGGATTCGAGTCTGAAGCGGAAGCAATTCTGGCGAGGTACCAGGGCGAGCACGGCAGCGGCGTTTTGCTGTTGCTGGAATATCCAACGCCCCAACTGGCAGAGCAGCATCTGCGTCACTTGCGGCAAGCGCTACCGGATGCGGCAAAAAAGGCGGGAGTGACAGTGGAGCGAAAGACTTCGCTGCTATCGCTGGTTTTTGCACCCACTTCGCCTTTGCACGCGCAGGCAATTCGCGATGAAGTGAACTACGAGACGCAGGTGACATGGAACGAATCGAGCCACACGGCGACCGATCCGCCGATTGTGGTGATCATGGTGAAGATCTTCCTGTTCACGGGCCTGTTTCTGGGTGTCGCCACGGGCGTGGGCATTGCATTTGGCGGCTTGCGCGTCATCATCAAGCGGCTGTTCCCGGGGAAAGTATTTGACCGGCCGCAAGATATCGAAGTGCTGCAATTGGGACTGTCCGGCAAGAAAATCGATCCCTCCGACATGTATTAGGCATTTCTCTCACCCACCCGATTCCGCCGCCACGCGTCTAAAATAGTTCTCAGGTTTCCCATGCGGAAGTGGTGCCGCTTGACGTATTATTAATGGTTCCAGAGAGCCATCCAAAAGAATATGCGGACCCAATCTTCTTGCACTTCAAGCCATTTTACCGAATTCTCCATTTTGCACCGATATGTAGTGCTGGCATTTGCCGCTGCTTCAATCTCAGCCGGACTTTGCGGCTGCAGCGCTAAAAGCCCGGCCGGCGATGCCGCTGCGCCACCCGCGATGCCGGTGCAAGTCCTGGTGGTGGAATCACAGAAGCTGACGAACTCGACCGAATACCTGGCCATCTTGAAATCGCGCCATTCCGCGACTATTAATCCGCAAGTGGAAGGACAGGTCACTAAGATCTTCGTGAAATCGGGCGACCGCGTGGTCGCTGGAACGCCCCTCCTGCAAATCGATCCGCTAAAGCAGGAAGCAACCGTGAACAGCCAGGAATCGGCGCGTGTGGCGCAAGAAGCCAATGTGCGTTTGGCAAAAGTAAATTTGGACCGGGCAGTGAAATTGCAAGCGGCTGGCGTCATTAGTAAGGCAGATTTCGATAACGCGCAAACGAACTACGAAACTGCGGTTGCCCAGTTGAAATCGCTCGAACATCAGGTACAGCAACAGCAAGTCGAGCTGCACTATTACCAGGTGAGTGCGCCGATGGGCGGCATCGTCGGGGATATTCCTGTGCGCGTGGGTGACCGTGTGGGCGTAACGACGCTGTTGACCACTGTGGACGAGCCCGGCGCTCTGGAGGCTTACATCTACGTCCCTGGAAGCAGATCCAAAGACCTGCGGCTGGGTCTGCCGGTGAAGCTGGTGGACGAATCCGGGGCGGTGCTGGCGCAATCGGAAATTACGTTCGTTTCGCCGCAAGTGGATACAGATACACAGACGGTGCTGGCCAAAGCCGCGATCGTGAACTCCAATGCCAAACTACGAATATCGCAGCAGGTGCGGGCACAGATCGCTTGGGGAACGCGCAACGGTCCGGTTGTACCGGTTCTTGCGGTGCAGCGAATCAGCGGTGAGTATTTCCTGTTTGTCGCGGTAAAGGGTGCAAAAGGAACGGTGGCGCGGCAACGGGCGGTGAAACTGGGCGAAATTGTCGGGAATGATTATGCCGTGCTCGAAGGAGTGCAACCGGGCGACCACGTGATCGTCTCGGGGACGCAGTTCCTGCAAGATGGCGCGCCGGTGATCGAGCAATTTAAAGAAGCTGGGAAAACCGAGAGTGGAAACGGTTCAGGTGGCAAGAGCAACTAGTTGCAAAGTCTTTCCGCTTTCCGCAACAAGGCAGCGCGATTCTTCAGGAGATGGTGAACCGAGTTGTTTGTTGATTTCTTCATCCAAAGGCCAGTGTTCGCAACCGTTTGCGCCCTGCTGATTATTCTCGGCGGAGCGATTGCCATTCCGTCGCTGCCGGTTGCGCAATTTCCTCAGTTGGCTCCGCCACAGGTAGTGGTTTCCAGCGGGTATATCGGCGCGAACGCGCAGGCCGTGGAGTCCGCGGTCACGATCCCACTGGAGCAAGCGATCAACGGCGTGCCTGGAATGAAATACATTTCCTCGTCGAGCGGAAACGATGGCACCAGCCAGATCACCGTTACGTTTGACGTGACACGGGACGTTGACCTGGCTTCCGTGGACGTGCAGAACCGAGTCAGCCAGGCGCTTGGACGATTGCCGAATGCCGTGAAAAACACCGGCATCATCATTACTAAGCAGGCCGCGGGTTTCGTATTTGGCGCGGGCGTGTATTCCGAGGGCGGCCAGTACGACAGTCTGTTCCTGAGCAATTATCTGGATGTTTACGTCAAGGACGCGATGAAGCGCGTTAAAGGCGTGGGCGACGTGTTCATTTTTGGCGAGCGCAAATATGCGATGCGCCTTTGGCTGGACCCATCGCGACTCGCTCAACGAGGACTGACTGCGACAACGGTGCTCAATGCGCTTTTAGAGCAAAACGTCCAGGTGTCTTCCGGCCAGGTGGGACAACCACCATCGAATCAGGGGCAGTCTTATCAAATCAGCGTGCGGGCGATTGGCCGGCTGACGGAGCCGAGCGAATTCGAAAACATTATTTTGAAAACAGGAACGGACGGAACGCTGGTGCGCATCAGGGACGTGGGCCGCGCGGAGCTGGGCGCTGAGGACTACGGCTCGCTGTTGCGCTTCAATGGCCACGACGCCGTCGGTATTGGCGTCACGCAATTGCCCGGAGCCAACGCACTCGATGTGGACAAAGCCGCCAAGGCTGAACTGAATCGTTTATCGAAGAATTTTCCGCCGGGGCTCAAATACGCCATAGCTTTCGACACCACAACGGTGATTGGCGAGTCCATTCGCGAAGTGCTGATCACGCTTCTTGAAGCGATCGGGCTGGTGATTCTGGTCATTTTCCTGTTCCTGCAGGATTGGAGGAGCACCTTTATTCCTGCGGTGACCATCCCCGTCTCGCTGATCGGCACCTTCATATTCGTGAAGGCGCTGGGGTTTTCGATCAATACGCTGACACTTTTTGGAATCACACTTGCGACGGGTTTGGTGGTGGATGACGCCATCGTGGTAATCGAGAACGTCGAGCGGCACATTGTGGAGGGGATTACCGAGCCGCACAATGCCGCGAGTGTGGCAATGAAAGAGGTCGCCGGCGCGGTAATCGCAACTTCCCTGGTGCTGGTATCGGTGTTTGTGCCCGTAGCGCTGTTCCCGGGAACCACCGGGATTTTGTTCCGGCAATTTGCGCTGACGATCGCTTTCTCCGTGTCGATCTCCGCGTTCAATGCGTTGACGCTTACCCCGGCTCTCTCGGCCATCTTTCTGGGGCATCACCGGGAACGAGTGCAAGGTCCATTCTTCCGGTTGTTCAATCGCGCTTTTGATGCCTCGAGAGAAGCCTATCGCCGCGTGGTGCACGTCGTCGTGGAATGGAAATACGTATCGCTATTGCTGTTTCTAGGGACGCTGGCTTGCGCCTATCTGCTGTATGCGAACATCCCCCAGGGATTCATTCCTGAAGATGACGAGGGCTACCTGATTGTGGCGGTGCAAACTCCGCAAGGCGCTTCGCTGCAATATACGCAGCAAGTCTGCGCCAAGGTCGAAGAGGTGATCTCCCACGTTCCCGAGATCAACGGCGCCTTCACGCTTGTGGGATTCAGCTTCAGCGGAAGCGCCCCAAACCGCGGACTCATGTTTCTGAATTTGGCGGAGTTCAAGGACCGTAAAGGGCGCGAACATTCCAGCTTCGCGGTGGTCAACAAACTGCGCGGCCCGCTGATGAGCATTCCGGGAGGGATCGCGGTGCCGTTTAATCCACCAGCGGTGGAAGGGCTGGGGCAATTCGGCGGCTTCACCTTTGAGCTTGAAGATTTGGGTCGAAACACACTGCAAACGCTGGCCAACACCGCAAACCAGGTGGTGGCGTCGGGAAACCAGAGCGCTCAAGTAACGGGATTGTTCACCAGCTTTACCGCGAATGATCCGCAGTATCTGGTAAAGATCGACCGCGAGAAGGCCAAGAGCTTGCAGATCCCGCTGAGCCAGATTACCGACGCGCTGCAGGTGTTCATGGGCTCGGTGTACGTGAACGACTTTGACTTTAACAATCGTTCCTACCGCGTGTACCTGCAAGCCGACCAGAAATTCCGTTCCGAAGCAAAAGACATCCGCACGTATTACCTCAGATCTGACAGCGGCAAGATGATTCCTCTCGACAATGTGGTGGAGATTAAGCAAGAAGCGAACCCGCAGGTGATCACGCACTTCAATCTGTTCCGGTCAGCCGAAATCAATGGTTCGGCGGCGCCGCAAGTGAGTTCCGGCCAGGCTATCGCGGCCATGGAAGCGATCGCCAAGAAAGTGCTGCCGCAAGGCATGACGTTCGAATGGAGCGGTCTTTCGCTGGAAGAAATTCAATCCGCGGGCAAAGCGGCAATTCTGTTTGGGCTGGGCATGATATTCGTTTATCTGACACTAGCCGCGCAGTATGAAAGCTACGTTCTGCCATTCATCGTTTTGTTGGGCGTGCCGGTGGCGCTACTTGGGGCGTTGGCTGCGGTTAAATTGCGCGCGCTGACGAATGATGTCTATTGCCAGATCGGACTCGTAATGCTGATCGGTTTGGCGAGCAAGAACGCCATTCTGATCGTGGAGTTTGCCGAACAGCTTCAAGAGCAGGGACTGACGCCGCTGGACGCCGCCGTGGAAGCCGCGCGCATCCGGCTTCGTCCCATCCTGATGACCTCACTCGCCTTTATTCTCGGCGTTGTGCCTTTGGTGATTGCACAAGGCGCGGGAGCCGCGGGGCGCGTGTCAGTAGGCACCACGGTTTTTGGCGGAATGATCGCCGCGACAACTTTGAACCTTCTATTTATCCCGATGCTGTATGTGGTGGTGCGTTCGCTGGTGCCGCGCAAGAAACCCGCCGTCATTCCGGAACCCTCGGTTTAGCCGGGCTAGTTGTTAACCGATTGACTGTTCACGGCCGTCTGGCACGAAGTGCAAAACTGGCTGGTTTTCAAATCGATCCACTCCACTCCATGCGACGGCGCCATCACGCACTGATAATCTTCGCAGTGCGCCAGCGGCATTGTGTGGCCCAGTTCGTGGACCGCTTCTTTCAAGAGGCGTTCGCGCAAGACCGTCGAATTCGCCGGCAAGCCATAGAATTCCTGGCGCAAGCGGTGAAAGGAGACCACGGCGCACGACCCGCGCAGTTGCGCTTCGCCAAAAACAAACGTCAGGATCGGAATGTACAGATCGACGGCAGTAACCCCGAGAATGCGTTCGCTGCTTGGGGTGCCGCTCTTCATTAACGACGCCAATATTTCCGTGGACGAGTATTGCTGACGCGCGAAATTGAATGCGAAGGCTGGTTCGGGTTGCGCGGGAAGAACTTCGCAGGAGACACCGAAGCGCTTGCGAAGCCCCGCCGACAGATCAATCAGGGTCTCGCCGGGAAATTTACCCAGCGGCAATAGCTGAATGCGATTCACGATGCTTCCGCGGCAGCCCTCTTCCAACCGTATTTCTTCAGCTTGTTGTGCAGCGTGACACGATCAATATCCAGAACCACGGCTGCTTGCGTCTGGTTGCCGTTGCAATTCTCCAGGACCGACAGGATGTGCGCGCGTTCGATGTCTTCCAGGGTGCGCGGCGAGACGCCATGGGCAGGCAGGCGCAGCGCGAAATCCTCTTCGTTCAGTTCTGGTTCCCTGCCCACAACCATCGCGCGTTCAATCGCGTTCTCCAGTTCGCGGATGTTGCCGGGCCATTCGTAGTGGTCCAACAGGGCCATCGCCGCGGGAGAGATGCGGGTAATGCGTTTGTTCATCGAGGCAGAAAACTTCTTGACGAAATGGTCGGCAAGAATTGGTATGTCGCCCTTGCGTTCACGCAGCGGCGGCAGTTGGATCTGAAATACGTTCAGGCGGTAGAACAGGTCCGGCCGAAAGCGCCCGTCTTTGACGAGTTGCTCCACGTCTTTATTGGTGGCGGCAATGCACCGGAAATCCACGTGAATCGGGTGCGTGCTCCCAACGCGCGTAATCTCGCGCTCCTGCAAAACGCGCAGCAGATCTGTTTGCGTTTTCAGGCTGATGTCCCCGATTTCATCCAGAAACACAGTTCCACCATCCGCAACCTCGAAGCTTCCCTTCTTGCGGTATTGCGCGCCGGTGAACGCGCCTTTTTCATGGCCAAACAGTTCGCTTTCCAGCAGCGTTTCAGCCAAAGCGCCGCAATGGATCACCACCAGCGGGTTGTAGTGCCGCGGGCTTGCGGCGTGAATCGCGCGGGCACACAATTCCTTGCCGGTGCCGCTCTCACCGGTGATCAGCACCGTGGCATCGGTGGGACCAACGGTCTGGATGGCTTCAAACACGCGCACCATCGCGGGGCTCTGCCCCACAATTTCCTGTGGCCGGGTGGTCGAGGCCACCGTCTCTCGCAGGCGCGCATTCTCTTGCTCAACGCGCTTGTGTGTTAAGGCGTTGTGCACGGTATGCGCGATGTCGTCGGGATCGAAGGGCTTCGAGACATAGTCATACGCGCCGTTCTTCAACGCCGCGACCGCGGTTTCGACCGAGGCGTAACCCGTCATAATGATCACCAGCATTTCGGGATCGATCTCGTGCATGCGGCGCTGCAGCTCAACGCCATCCGTTCCCGGCATTTTGATGTCTACAAGAGACAGGTCGAACTTTTGCGCGGCCATTTTCCCCAGCGCGTCATGCGCATTTTCCGCGACGGTCACTTCATAGCCTTCTTCGCGGAACCATTTATCGAGCGAGTCTCTTACGATCAACTCGTCGTCGACGACCAACAAATTCGCTTTAAGAGCCATAACTTTACTCCTTGACCGAAGCACCGGCCGGCGTGGCGGAGTGCACGAGATTGGATTGCAGTGGCAAAGTAATCGTGAACGTGGTGCCGTGGCCGGGTACGGACGACACCGCGATCTTGCCCGCGTGACGATCGACAATATTTCGGCTGATGGCCAGCCCCAGACCCAAGCCGCGCCCGTGTTCTTTGGTGGTGAAAAACGGCTCAAACATTTTGCCGAGAACGTCTTTGGGCATGCCGACGCCGTCGTCACGCACTTCGACCTGCACTTGGCCGGTATTTTCGAGCTTCCGCGAACACAACGTCAGATTCCCGCCATTTGTCATGGCGTCGATCGCGTTCATCACCAGCGCCAGGATCACTTGTTCGATTTGTCCGGCGTCGCAGCGCACGTGCGGCATGTCCGCGGTCAGCTCCTGGTGCAATTCAATGTTTTTCAGTTGCAACTGGTGCTGCACCAGGCGAACGCAGCGGTCGATAATGGCATTCAGGTCCGCAGGCTCGCGATTCATGGAAGTGGGGCGGGCAAAGGTCATCAAATTCTTGACGATCTCTCCGCAGCGCCGGCTTTCCGATTCCACGAGGTCCAGCATCCCAATGTTTTCCTGGTTGACGACGGTTTCACGCGCCAGCCGCTTCTTCAGCAACTTCGCGTACGTGAGTATTCCGGCTAGTGGATTGTTGATTTCGTGCGCCACGACGGCCGCAAGTTTCCCAATCGACGCCATGCGTTCGACGCGCAACATTTCTTCCTGCGCGTCTTTCAACTGACGCGTTTTTTCGTCAACGCGCTCTTCCAGCGTGCGCGTCCAGGCATTGATTTCCTGGTGTGCGTCGAGTAACTGGTGACTCATGGTGTTGAACGAACTGGCCAGATCCTCAAATTCGCCGCGGGAATGCACTTTGATCTGGTAGCCAAGATCACCGGAACCCAGGCGGTGCGTTCCTACGGTAAGCGCGGTAAGAGGACCCTGCAACAATCGACGCACAAAAGCGGTGGTCAGGATGGCCACGCCGAAAACCGCGAGCACCGTGTACAGCAGCATCTTGCTGGTGCTCTCCGCCACACTCTGGTCCGTTGGCGCGAGGGAGATGTTTGTGTCCAGCACGCCCAGCGTTTTTACTTCCGCCGGATGCGCGTGGCATTCCGCCGAGGAACAGGAAGGTGAATTCTCAATCGGGTTGATCACGCCGAGTGCCCGCTCTCCATTCGGCATGCGATAGGTGCGAAAACTTTGCCCCTTATTTGCCACCTGGAACCAGGGCACGCCGGCTGGGAGAGTGTCGTGCACGTTCATTTGCTCGTCGACGAGTTTGTTCATCTCCGAGGGGTCAGAGGAGAAACTGATGCGTCCACGGTCATTGATGATGCGGATGCGCACCATTCCCGGTTCTTGCGCCAATTCCGTAATGATGTGGTACAGGCCGTCGCGCTGGTTGCGCAACATGTAGTAGGAAGTATTTCGCTTGATGACATTGCTGACGCGAGCGGCGTCGGCCAGTGTGGTTCGTTCCAGATGCTTTCGATGGAGCTGAATATTCAAATAGCCGAGGACGCCGAATACAATGGCCATGGACGAGACTAGAACCACAAGAAGCTTGGAACTCAGGCTCCCCGAGATTCTTGCCCAAAGGCGGCGAAGGGCTGCTGCTTCACGAACTAACATCAATAAGCTCCGGAACTGCCGCTACTACTTTTGCCGGTTCGGAGATTGCCTCGTAGGACTTGCCATTCTGGAATACCGGCAGGTATTTCACGGCCAGCGCGAAGACCAGAAAGCCAGACGCGATGATGGCAAGGGTGATGGAAATTTCTGTCCACTTGGGGAAGTAGTTCTGGCCCGAGGAGGCCAGCATGCCGGTGATGGCTACATTCATGCGGTTGGTTATAAAACCCAGAAGCGTCAGGATGGAGCAAAAATAGAGCCAAGTGCGGTCTTTGTGGATGCGGTGACGGAACAACAACACCATCGGCACAGCCAAAAAGAGAATCTCCAGACCGAATAAGTACGTTTCCGAACGCGGCCGCAGCAACAACCGAAGGGAGTCGCTTCGCGCCAGGTCGACGGCTCTTAACGTGAGATAGAACGCAAGCAAGACCGCCAAGACGCGGCCCAGGCCCGTCAAGAGCGGAAGTGCCAGGCGCTGGTGAAAGGCTTTGTCCGCATGCCAGGACTCGAAGATGGTCATGGCTAAACCGGCGCATAGCGCGGAAATGAAGAAGAACACGGGTTCCAGCGGGGAGTACCACAGCGGATAGAGCTTTCCCGGCACGATCAGGTACAGGCTTCCGAGTGAAGACTGATGCAAGGTGGAGAGAATTACTCCGGCAATGACGAGCGGAATCATGATGGTGTGCATCCACTCCAGTTGCCGCTTCCAACCCAGGCGTTCCAAAATCACGGGCAGAAATTCCAGGCACAGCACGGTGGTGTACAACATCACGCACCAGGCGATTTCAAACATCACCGAGCGGTGATTCCACATAACCAGGGGATGCCAAACGCGATATGGCCGGCCCAGATCCATGATCAACGAGGCGATAAACATGGAGTAGCCCAGAAACGCGGTGAGAATCATGGGACGAAGAACGGGCCGATAGCGCTGCAAGTTGAAGATATAGACCACGGCGGCCAGAGTGAAGCCGCCGCCCGCGAGCGCCACGGAGAACAATTTGAAACCGACCCAAAGTCCCCAAGGAAACTCGTCGTTGAGATTTGTGGACGCGCCCAGGCCGTGGGTGAAGCGAAACAGCAGCGAGTACAAACCGGGGATCAGTATCGCAACCAGAACCAACTTCCAGAAGGTCACCTTGGGCTTTTGCATGTTGTCTCCGTCCTCATTTCTTGGGCGCAGGACGCGCGGGTTGCTCGGCACGCTCTGCGGCAGCGACTTCGACGCGGCGGTTGCTGATCCACCAGATCCCGCCGAGTAAGACCGAGCCGAGGGCAACCAGATCCGGAACATGCGTCAGCACGCGATAGGTGAGCAGGGGCATGGGTTCCGTAACCAGGTCGGCGCGGTAGCCGAATTCCTCGAACGGTATGCTGGAAAGCAGCAGCACTGAGGTTCCGCCAACCTCGTTCAGGCCATAAATTTTCTTGACGTATTTATCGGGATTCTCACGCAAGCGCTGCTGCGCCTCGGCAATCAAATCTTCGCGTTCGCCGAATTTCGTTGCTCCGGTCGGACAGGCTTCGGCGCAGGCGGTTTGCAACCCTTTTACGACACGGTCTCCGCACATGTCGCACTTGCGCACCAGCGGGAAGGTCTTTTGCCATTCGTACTTGGGCACCACGAAGGGACATGCCAGCATGCAATACCGGCAACCGATGCATTTTGAGCCCGCATAGGTCACAGGTCCTTCAGCTGTTTTCGTGAAAGCTCCCACGGGACAGACGGAAGCGCAGGTGGGATCCGCACAATTCATGCACAGGTGGCGCATGAACTTGTCGCCCTTGGTCTGGACGACGGTAAACTTATGTTCCGATTGCTTCTCCTCGCCTGCAATCGCGTCGTCGTAAGGCAGACCATTGCGCTCTGCGCATGCCTTCTCACACAATTTGCAGCCGATGCAAACGGTTGCATCGTAGAGGATGCCCTTACTCATGACTGCTCCCTGGAGCGAACTTACTCGGCGGTAGAACCAGTGCGAGGGTACCGAGGATTGCCCTTTTGCGCTTCACGGTGGCCAGGAGCGAGTTGGCGTGGGACATGGCAGGGCGCGACGCCGGTGAGCGTGCGATGTGCCATTCTGGACATCAAGTTCGAGCCGAGAGGCGTGTCCAGAGACCGTAGAGAACTTCCACAGGGCCACGCACCCGTGCTGAATTCTTCCGCTGGGTGTGGCTGGACCCACGCCTATTATGATGAATTTCTCGGCAGTGCCCCGTGAATTGGGTCACTCTCGGCGGTGACAGCCATCACGTCGGGTGGCGGATAGACGATCGCTGCTATCTTTCAAGGTTTTGGTGAGACCACCAAATGCACCGAGGCCCCGACCTGTATCGATCGGGGCCTCGGCGATTCACGCTATTTGGGGGGTAGTCAGGCTATGTCAGAAAGAACTCTTTCGTAATCTGTTCCCATTTCTCTGTTGGCAACTGCGCCGTCAGGTCATGCATTGCCAGGCCGCCATCTTGAGCAACCGCCCCCGCCAGCGCGGGAACTCTAGCCTGCAACTGGGTAGCTGCTTCCGCCATCCACTTGCGTGCGAGGCTTCCGTTGAGCAAGTTTCGGAAGCTGACCTGCAAATCGGGCGCGATCACGGACACGAACCAGCCTTCTCCGTAGGGATCTGAATTGCTGAGGGAGACGTTCGCTGCCAATGCCTCATTCACATTCGTCACTTCCCCTTCGACTGGCGAAATTAGATCTACCGACTGACCGTCGCGGTGCAAGGTGGCGAACTTCTGTCCTTGGCGGAGCCACTGGCCCCTCTTGGGCAGCGTGATTTCATCGATCTTTCCAGCCAGACGCGCACCAAAATCATCCATCCCCACGCGCACCAGAGTCGGGCTCTCTTGCAGTGCCCAGGTGTGCCCCTGGTGATACCGCCGATTTCCTGGCAACTCAAAACCGCTAACGATCGTCGGCAACGTGCGCGGCGCCTTCTGAACGCCAGCCTCTTGCGCTTCCACCGTCGTCGTTACTTTTCCTTGGCGCATAAAATAGTCGATGGTGAGGAAAACAACAAACATCGTAAGCATCAGAATAACTGTCATGACCCCTGCCTCCCAGACTTCTTTGAACTCATTTTCCACACTGCTATAGGGCAACTGCGATGCCAAAGCGCGAATAGATTCCCGCGAGCACCTAAGTGCGTGACACAGCGAGAGATGCAGAGGTTTAGAAGGAAAGACAAAGCTCAGCTCAGAAAAATCCAAGCTAGGAATCGCTGGTTTTCGCAACATGCCGCAGAGGATATTCCGGACATATCGGAGCAAGCTGAACAAAAGAAGGACGTTAGCGCGAAGTAAAACCTAGATGCAAAACACAACATAGCAGCTGAGAGATTCAACAGCTAGACTGGAAGCCAGCTTATTTCGGTGGGTTGGCTCGAAAATATTCCTCGAGCCCGTTTTGCACTTCCTGGACGCTGCGTTGGACGTTCTTGTCCATGGCGACCGCGATTGCGGAGACAGTTTTCTCCGACGCTGGTTCGTCGTGGGTGTACATGTGACTCCAGACCGTGGTGCCGGATTTGCGGTCGCGCAGGCGAACCTCATAGTTCAACCGAGCGACAATCGCGCTGCCGTCCACTTCCTTAAAGTCATACAAATGACCGCCCAGAATGTACTGACCACCCATGTCGGATCGTATGGTGTAGACGGCGCGAAATCTACCCGTGGACCGCAAACCGCGAACCAGCGCGTCCTGAAGCATCTCCACCGGAGGCTCGGCCCACCGCTGGCTCTGATACACGCCCATTTCCGGGGAATCGAACCCGTAGACAATCTGGTCGCTAAGATAAAGATGCGACGCCTCGAACGATCGTACCATGAGCGTCGTGTTGATGGCGTCGGGAGAGGGCGGAGGAGCAGTCGTGGCATAGGTCAGTTGGTAGTACTTGATTGGCCTGGCACTGCCGCAGCCAGCTACAAGGAGTGCAATCGCAAGAATGGACAGCGTACCGGCTGACAAAGGTACGGAGGATGGCGCGGCCTGCGCCAAGCTGCGTGTCCTACCGGATCGGAATGATGCGATTCTCATGGCTTCTCTCCCGGCTTACGATCTGGCACTTTGCTCGGAACAATCAAACTCGACGGGTGGGTTTTGATGGTATAGCTGAACGTTTTCAGGTTTTCCGTAATGATCCGCAAATTGTTCAGAATCTGATCGATGTTGTCGTCGTTATTGTCCAACATCTGCTGCAGCTGAGCCGTCAGCGCGGAAATATTGTCGAGAGATTGGCGCAGCTTGATGACCGACGCGCGGACATCCTCACGGTTATCGTCGATCAAGCCATCCACTTTTTTCAGTGTTCCCTGGGTCTGATCGATGGTGGTATGCAGTTTATCCAGTAGCGGCCCTATTTTTGCGCTTGCCGCGTTTACATTCTTGAGAGTGCTGCGAATCTCAGGCCGATTCTCAGCCAACATGCCATGCAATTCAGCCAACGATGCGGACACATTTTCACGATTGCGGTCGTTCAGCAGGTCGTTAATACGGTCGACCGTAACCTTCAACTGGACCACCCGTTCGTTGAGGTTGGTTAGCAATTCCTTTGCCTGTGGAGCCAGCTGGTTGATTTGAGCCGTCAGGTCATTGAATCCCACGTACGGGTCGGACGGGAGGAACGCACCGGAAGCGGCGCGCGGTGCGCTGGGAGTGCCCGCTTTGACTTCGAGGTGATTGTCGCCCAGCGGGCTGAAACTCAGAATCGCGACGTGGCTGTCGGTTTTGATCGGGAGATCGCTGTTCACGCTAAATTGCATATCCATAAGCGCAGGATCATTCGGATCGATCTCGATCTTCTCTACACGGCCAATCTTCGGACCGCCCTCATAGCGAACAGTCGCTCCGGGTTCCAGTCCCGCTGCATTGTGGAATCGCGTATGAAGGATCTTCGCGGATCCTGCGAATGCGCCGGTGAGCACAAACACGGTCACGATCAGCAGCGTCGCCGCAATGATGACAAACAGACCGACCCACACCTGTTCGCGTTTTGATTCCATCTTTACCTGCTCTTCCCCTGTCGTCCCTCGCCTGTTTTCGATGAGGGCTCCGTCAGCATCTGCAAATAGTCGAGTTCTTGCGCCACCGCGGGTTCAGGGACACGATCCAGGAACTGGCGCACCCTGGGATGTTTGCTGTTTTGCATCTCGGCAACGGTGCCGCTCGCGACCAAATCTCCCTTGTTGATCAACACCATTCGGTCGGCGATTAGAAACGCACTGGCCAGTTCGTGGGTGACGACGATAATCGTCATGTGGAACGCCTTTTTCAACTCTAAAATCAGCTGATCGATGCCCGCCGCGATGATGGGGTCGAGTCCCGCCGACGGCTCATCGAAAAAGAGAATCTCGGGATCCATAGCCAGAGCACGAGCCACCGCGGCGCGCTTTTTCATGCCGCCGCTTAATTGCGATGGCAGAAAATCTTCGAAGCCCGACAAACCGACCTGGTCCAGCTTCAGGCGCACCATGATCTCAACCGTGGGTTCTTCAAGTTTTGTGTGTTCACGCAGGGGAAGCGCCACGTTCTCTCCCACGGTCATCGAGCCGAATAACGCGCCGCCTTGGAACGACATTCCCAGCTTTTTACGAATTTCGTCTCGTTCGGCGTCGGAAATTGCCACGAAATTCTTGCCCCGGATCCAGACTTCACCCGAACTGGGTATTTCCAAGCCGACCAGGGTGCGCAGCAAGGTGCTCTTTCCCGAGCCAGATCCACCCAGAATCACCAGCGTCTCGCCGCGTTGCACATCAAAGTTGATTCCGTGGAGGATCTCGCGTCCGTCGTAACTGACGCGCAAATCGCGCAGCGAGATCATTGGTCCGTCGGGGACGTGTTCCTCGTCAGACCGTTCGAATGGTTCCGGCATACGGCTTAGTGTTCTCCCAGGAAGTAGAACAACATGGTAAAGACCAGGTCCACCAGAATCACCAGAAAGATCGACATCACCACGGCCCGCGTGGTTGAACGACCCACTTGCTCCGCGCCACCACCGGTGGCCAAGCCTTCGTGGCAGCCTACCGCCGTGATGGTAATTCCGAACATGAAGCTTTTGATTAAGCCGGTGACGACGTCACGCATGTAAAGCGCATCGAGGGAGGCGGTGAGGTATCGCTGGAACGTGAAATCGGCCTGAGCGACGCCAAACAGGGAGCCACCCAGGATGCCCATGAAGTTTGCCCAAATAGTCAGACATGGCAGCATCAGAACCATGGCCATAAATTTCGGGGCAACCAGAAAGCTGACGGGGTTGATCGCCATGGTTTCCAGCGCGTCGATCTCTTCCGTGACTTTCATCGTTCCGAGTTCGGCGGCAAAGGCGGAACCCGAGCGACCGATGACAATCACCGCGGTAATCAATGGGCCGAGTTCACGCGTCATGGAAAGGGCCACAGCGCTGGCCACATAGCTCATCGCACCGAAGCGACGCAGTTCGTAGGCAGCCTGCAAGGCCAGGATTAAGCCGATGAAAAAAGTGATCAGCGAAAGAATGGGCAATGCGCGTACGCCCGCTTCCATCGCTTGACCAACGGCGCGTTGGAAGCGCAAGGGTTTGCCCTGGAATGGTCCAATGAAAGTGAAATACGCGGCTCGCCCGGCAAGGGTCGCCAGAGACCCAAGATATGCCAGACCGTTAGTGAAGGCAGAGCCAGTTGCTTGAAGGAAGTCCACGAGCGCCTGTCGTCCTAAAAGTGGGAAGATAATAGCATGTCAGGAGGAAAGCGCCTGCTCTTCATTTTCATAAATCTCGAAGATCTTCTGCAGGCGGGAAAGCTGCATAACTTCGCGAACCGTGTTGCTTAGACTGTACAGAATCAGCCTTGAACCGATCTCCCTGGAGGCCTTCAGGCCTTCTACCAAAGAGGCAATCCCGGAACTGTCAATGTAGCGGACATTCTTCAAGTTCAAAAACACTTTGGGAGTGCGCTTCTCCTTGATCTCTCCCAGGAGCGCCTTGCGCATTGCGGGGGAATGGGCGAGGTCAATATCACCCGAGAGATCCAGAATTGTTCCACCTTGTGATTCACGGGCATCAATCTGCACTTGTCTATTCTCCTTCAGACCCCGACTCGGTCTTGGGTATGGCCAGATATTTCACCATACGAAGCTGATTCTTTCCATGTTTCCGGCTGAATTCCACTTCGTCCATGCTGTGTCGCATGAAGTGGAGGCCCAAGCCCCCCGGCCTAAGGTCCTCAAGCGGGCGCCCTCGCAGTTTTGCGGGATTCAGCGCGACCCCTTTGTCTTCCAGCAAAACCTCGAGTCCGGCGTTGCTCTGCGGTTGATTCTGCCCGTAGAGCCGGCGGAACGTCACAGAAATCGGCATGCCGCTCTTCCCTTCGTACGCGTGTCGCATAACATTCGCGAGGGCTTCATCCACAGACCGGACGATGGCACGCCTTTCCGCCGAGTGAAAATTCAGAGCCTCCGCCGCCCGCTCTAGGGTCGCGCGCACCAGGCAAAGTGCTTCGGGATTGCTGGTCAATTCAAGTTTCAAAAGCAAGTCTGCCCGGAACTGCCTGGATGCCGTTCTTCCCTTCCCGTTGCTGCTTTTCATCGCCCTTCGTCCGCGCACCTGGGTCACTGTTGCCGCCGGCAGGTCCGATTTCGTGGGGTAAAAGAACTCGGAAGTCTGGCGGTGTGACAATGCCACTTCCTGGCCCCCATGACAACAAAAAAATATACGCCTCACCGGCAGTGGGATTGGCGATCGTGAGCTATAGAAAGGGCTGGCAGGTGCAGGGAATTCGCGCGGTCTGGCCCGATATACTACGGGCTAAGGAATGCAGGTTGTGTCAATTGGGGCAGTGCGAAGGGAATAGCGGCCGCGGTGGGTTCCGTGCACGCAGGGACACGCAGCGAATTGGAAATGCTAGTTGTGTCGAACGGAATCCCGGCTCGCCATCTTAGCCTTGGGGTTCGGAATTACCGACCTGGTCCACGACCACGTCTGAGTTCCCGTTTGCGTTTTCGATGGCCGCTTCTTTTTCCGCACGCTTGGCGAGCTTCTTTTGTTCGCGCCGGGCTGCCTTCTCGCGTTGTTTTTCCTGCCTCTTCATTTCCTTTTGGCGCTTCTGGAATGTGATCGTCATCGCGTCTCCTTAATGTTGTTATGAACGCTCCCGCAGGCTCAGCACTTGCCGAGATTCACCACCGGGGTTCGCGCGGCTGCCGTGCAGCTTCGCGGTAATCTTCGTTCGAAAATCTGTCCCGGCCTCCACCGCCGCCGGTTCTCGGCGTGCGTGTCGCAGTCTTAGGACGAGCTTCGTTTACCTTCAGATTGCGACCGCCGACTGATTTTCCGTCGAGGCCGGCGATGGCCTTTGCAGCCTCATCATCGTTGGGCATTTCCACAAAAGCAAAGCCCCGAGCGCGGCCGGTTTCCCGATCCATCACCACGTTGGCCCTGGTGACCTGCCCAAATTGACTAAACAGCGCCATCAATTCGCCTTCGGTGGTTTGAAAACTGAGATTGCCCACAAATAAACTCTTCATTCCTATTCTCCTTGATTCCTAGAATGCTCCTTCCAGAAATACCCGGAACTTCCTGGAACGCGATGGCTGCCGCAGCTTCCGCAGCGCTTTGGCTTCAATCTGGCGAATGCGCTCGCGCGTTACGGCAAATGTCTTGCCGACTTCCTCGAGGGTATGCTCGTTTCCGTCCTCAATCCCAAATCGCATCTTGATGATTCGCTCTTCGCGAGGTGTAAGAGTCTTCAGCATCGTGGCCATCTGTTCCTTCATGTTCAAGTTGATGGCGGCGTCGGATGGTGAGATTACTCCCTTATCCTCGACGAAGTCGCTCAAGTGCGCGTCTTCATCCTCGCCAACGGGCGTCTCGAAGGAAATGGGCACTTGCGCGATTTTCTTGGCTTTGCGAACCTGTTCGACGGAAATATCCATGCGTTTCGCGATCTCTTCCGCGGTGGGCTCGCGACCGAGTTCCTGAACGAGTTGCCGGCTGGTGCGCATTTGCTTGTTGATCATCTCAACCATGTGCACCGGCACGCGAATGGTTCGCGCATGGTCCGCGATCGCGCGCGTGATGGCTTGGCGAATCCACCAGGTGGCGTAGGTGGAAAACTTGTAGCCACGTCGCCATTCAAACTTATCGGTTCCCCGCATCAATCCGATGTTGCCCTCCTGAATTAAATCCAGGAACTGCAGCCCGCGGTTGGTGTATTTCTTCGCGATGGACACCACTAGCCGAAGGTTTGCCTCGGTCAGTTCCCTTTTCGCCTGCTGGGCTTCGGCCTCGCCCCGCAGAATCAGGGTCAGCGTGTGCTTTAGACTGCTCAATTCGACTTCACTTGCTTCCTTGATCGCGTTTCGCTGCGCACGGCACAATCGCAATTCCTTGCGCGCCTCCACGGCGGCATCTCCACGCGCGGCGGTTACGCGGCGTTCCAGGCGTGCCGTCTCGCGCTCAAGGGCGTGCAGCCTTTCAACGGTATGGCGCATGATATCGATCAGGCGCTTTCTTTCCCGCTCTTGAAAATCGACGGAGCGCACCAGCAACGACATTTCCACTTTTGTTCGAGCCAAACGGCCCCGTGCCCGCAAATATTCCCGTTTATTGCCCTTTGGCGTGGCTTCGAGCCGCGCCACTTGCTTCAACTCCAGGGCGCGAAGTTTTTCCACCTTGTCAATAATCCGCAGAACGTGCCGCTTCTTGTCTTCCATTTTTTCCGCGGTCAGTTCCTCTTCGTAAAAATGAATGATGGTCTTGATTGGTCGCGCGTCGGCGCGAAGCTCCTCGCCGATAGAGATCAGTTCCTTTAACACCAGCGGAGACCGCGAAATGGTTTTTAGTACCAGCTTGTGACCACGTTCCATACGCTTAGCGATGGACACTTCGCGTTCGCGGGTCAACAACGGCACCAAAGCCATCTCTCGCAAATATGTCCTGACAGGATCGCTATTCTTTTCTGGAGGAGAGACGACCTGTTCGATGGCGTTGTCTTCAACGCGAGCAGTGTCGTAGCGCAGCACTGGTTCGCTGGATTCCGCAACTTCAGGGAGACCGCGCGCGGCCTTGGCGGCGGAAGCGTCTTCATAGACTTCGATGCCATCGCTCTCAAAAGCCGAAAGCACGCTATCTATTTCTTCCGACGTGTGTTCCTCAGCTGCCAGAAAGTCGTTCACTTCCTCGGCAAGCAAATAACCGCGCTCTTTACCCAAAGCTGTGAGGTTGCGAACGTGATCGTGTTTTTCCTGAATGTCCTGCGACAATGGTTTCTCCCCTCAACCCCACTGCCAGAATTGACTGGTCGATACTGAATACAAGGCCGCTGATACCATGTGAAAACACACGGGCGTTACGTGAAAAACGGCCAGCACGATGTGTGGATTGCAGCCGTAGTTCGATCAGGCCGCTTTGCGCGAACAGGACTCCGGTTGTCCCGATGCCCTCGAGTGTACGAAGAGTTTCAATTCAGGCTCTGAACTTCTCCAGTATACACTACCGGGCAAGTCTCGGAATCCGTTCATCGCAACGATGCTCACTATGAGTTCGATTGAGCAACGCCCGCAAAACAACTTGTCGTATGCAATAGGTTGCTTCGGCCAGGAGATTGGCTCCAGGCCGAACGGTATCGAATTAGTTCTGGCTCTGCATCTGCCCCTGCAGGACTTCGCCGGGAAGTTGCATCATACGCGCGCGTGGCGCCGACCCAATGCGACCAACGTGAGCTCGATTGCGATCACGGGATTCCGCCGCAGGAATGCCGTCCGCCCGCATCTTTTCAATTCGGATGCCGAGCGTGCGCTCCAGTTGGAAGAGATCGGACCGCTGCTCTTTCACAAAGAGCGTGGAAGCGATTCCCTGCTTGCCGGCGCGACCGGTGCGGCCGACGCGGTGAATGAAGTTCTCCGCCACATCCGGCAGATCGTAGTTGATGACGTGAGCGATATCCTGGACGTGAATTCCGCGCGAAGCGAGGTCGGTGGCTACCAGCACCCGAACGCGGCCCTGTTGGAAACCTGTCAGTGCGGTTGTGCGTTGCGATTGCGAGCGGTCGCCGTGGATTGTGGCCGCGGCGATGCCATCGCGATTCAGCGCTTTGGCAATGCGTTCCGTGCCACGTTTCGTGCGAGAGAACACCAGGCATCGGCCGCTTTCTTTACTGAGAAGGTGCCGAAGGAGCTGCTGTTTATCATCGGGAGAAACTTCAAATGCCTGAAGTCGCACGTTTTCCGAAGGCTTGAGTGTCGAGCCGAAGGAGAGACGCACCGGGTTTCGCGTGTACTCCTTGACAAGGTGAGTCATATCGCCTTCCATCGTCGCGGAAAAGCACATGGTCTGGCGCTCTTTTGGCAGCACCGAGGCAATTCTGCGAATCGCCGGGAGAAAACCCATGTCCAGCATGCGGTCTGCTTCGTCAAGAACCAGCACTTGCAGGCTGCGAAACTGAACTAGCTTGCGGTCCAGATAATCCTGAAGCCGGCCAGGAGTCGCAACGATGACGCTGGCTCCGTTGCGGATGGCGCGCAATTGCTGCGCTTCGGCCAATCCGCCGACCACCAGGGCCGCGGGCAGCAACTGCTTGCCGCGCAGCGCGTTGTATTGCTCAACCACTTGCATCGCAAGTTCGCGCGTTGGAACCAGAACCAGAGCGGCTAGCCCCGGCTTTTCCTGCTTGAGCAGTCTTTCAATTACCGGGATAAGGAACGCCAAGGTTTTGCCAGTTCCGGTTTGCGCGGTTGCCAGCACGTCCTTGCCCTCAAGCGCCTGGGGTATCGCCGCGGCTTGAACCGGCGTGGGTACTGAGAAGCGAGCTGCGGACAGTCGCTCCTTCAGGTACGTAGAAATCGGAAGTTCTGAAAAATTTTGCATTTTGCTTTCTTACTGGCGACGACACTCGCAGGGCGTGTGCAGAAAGCTGACAGGCCGGGCGAAGTGTTCGCCAGTCTTAGTTTGAATTACGCTGAAAACGTACGGAGGATACGGAGGCGGGTATGCTCAGATCACTTATGGAACCGGAGGAACCGCACAACACTGCCGCGGGATTAAGCGCACAAGAACTATACCACACTATTGGGGAATGCGCTTAATTAAGTCGCGGCCGGCAAAAGAGTTGTGTGTGTATCTACCTAAGACTTGCCCCCGGGCTATCTCGGCTTGCCATTCTTTCGGACGCCTCGCTTGTTTTTGGCCCATCGCCTGACAGCGCTTTTTCGCGATTCCACTTGCCTGTTCTTCTCGGCGTCGCCCACTTCACGGCGCTTATGCATTGTGGCGCCGGTGCTTTCAAGAAAATGCAGGGGGTCCCGCAGGCTCTGCAATTCGCGGTAGTAGTACAACGGCGTCGGCCGCATGCCGCCAAATCTCAAATTCGCCAGAAATTCCAGTTCTTCGGCGGTAGCGCCGCCGCTCATCGCTGAATCGTGAAGAAATTCCTTGAATCCCGGCTCCTCTTCAGCGGGTGCGGCAGAATCCGTTTCCACGAAACGGAATTCCATCAGTTGCTTGGAAGCCAACCGCCGGTTCAGCACGATTTCCATCGCGAAGCTTTCCAAATCGATGTTCCAGGAATCGATCAGCGGATCCAGGAAGGCCGCGCAATGCTCGGGAGAGATATTGAACACGTCCGTATCGAGAAATTCCAGAATGATCGCGCGCATCTCCTGGTAGGAACGCCCGCTCAACTTTGCAACGATGCGCAGCCAAGCCTCGTTATTCAACTCGTCTTTCGCAACGCCCTTAGTAACGTCCACAAGTTTCTGCGTGATCAGCCGTTCCAGCTCGCCAAAAGCCTGTTTCTCGAAAATATCCCGCACCTGCTTTTGTTTTTCTGCGGCGCATTTCCGGATGATGAGTTCGCGGACATTTTTGAACAGCGGCGCCGGTGGATCGACAACCTTCTTCTTCAGTTCTTCGCGCTGTTGTTCCTGTACCATCGCCGAAAGCTGGCCATGGGGCAGTTTCAAAAAAGCATTCATCTTGTCGTATAGATCGGTGCGGTCGGCGGACGGCGGCGCCTTCTTTCGTGTGAGCAATTGCGAAATGTAGGATTCCGTGACCTGGGCCGCGACGGCCAGATCGCGTTGTTCCAGGCCCAGTTCTTTCAATCTTTGCTGAATCACAAAACAAACGTCCACAGACCCTCCTGGATTCACTTAGCAGGTAAAGTACATCGTACCGTTCGGTAACACGCTTGACAAGACCTGTAAAGTAAGCCATACTGATCCTGCGATCAAGGCTGCCTTCAGGTCTCCCAGACCCGTCGCAACGCCTGAATTACGCCCTTGGTCTGGAAACGAGGGAGAGGCCTATGTTCGCTCGCAAAGTCTCCATGCGCCTGAAAGCGGAATGCGCCGGGGAATTCATCAAGAAAATGGAAAACGAGGTTATTCCCCTGCTCCGCAAGCAGCAGGGTTTCCTCGACGAGTTCACCCTCTTCTCGCAGAGCGGCAAAGAAGTCTATGCCTACAGTTTCTGGGAAAATAGTGACGACGCCGAAAAATACGAGCACGCTGCTTTCGCGCAAGTCACCAAGTTGCTGAGCGACGTGATCGACGGCGCATTGCGCATCCACACCTACATGGTCGCCAACTCCACCTTCCACAAAATGGCCTCAGCCGTTGCTTCCTGAGCGCAAATCCGGAAATCGCGAAAATTACAAGGAAACCATTTATCGTTTCGAGCAGTTGCACAAATCGCAGGCACACGCGGGGCGAGCTCGAGTTCGCTCTCTGAAGGATTCTTCGTTCTCACGATTGCAGGAGAAAGACGATTTTGCGGTGTACGGCAAAACAATCTGTTCCAGCACTTCCGGGAACGTGGAAAGAGACAGGTAAAAGGAAAATCGTATGACAAAACTCTATGTTGGGAATCTCTCCTTCGGAATGACCGATGAAAGCCTGCAACAGCTTTTTGTTGCGAAAGGCTATCAGGTGTCTTCGGCTCGCGTTATCACCGATCGCGAAACCGGCCGCTCACGCGGTTTCGGATTCGTGGAACTCGGCTCCGGCGACGACGCTACCAAGGCCATCGGCGAACTGAACGGCTTGGATGTGGAAGGCCGGGCGCTGCAAGTGAACGAAGCGCGTCCGCAGGAAGGCCGTGGCGGCGGAGGCGATCGCGGCGGCCGTGGTGGCTATTCGGGCGGCCGGTCTGGCGGAAACGGACGCCGGAATTACTAGCTGCGCGGACGGATTTTCCGCGGTTGCTGGGTAGCGCACAGATTTTCATGGCTTACTGTCTTGCGAGAGCGAGGCAGACGGCAAATTTTGTTCATACGATTGGGAGGATATCTTGGCAATTCTCGAAGCAGGCCAGTACATCAAGCATTTCCAATACGGATGTGGAGTCATCACCGAATCGAGTTCCGAGCGCACAACGATCGACTTCGACGCTCACGGAATCAAGAAGTTCGTCACCAGCCTGATGGTGGTCGAACCGGCTGACGGAGTTCCACCGAAGCGCAGGCGCGCGAAGCGGGTGAAAGCTGTTGTGGCGCCAGCTCCGACCCATGCAGCTCGCGTGTTCGTTCCAGGCGCAAAGTGAGCAACGTCATCGTGCAGTACGTTGGCTTCCAGGCCATGCCACTCTCCCGCGAGTACACGTTTCATGTTCGCGGAGAAGGCGAGGATCGTGAGTTCACCTTCAATATCGCCAACGAGGCCTTCGTTTCGCATCGCGCTAGCTACCAGGACGCGCCCGCCATTTGCTCGGAGCGACTGCAGGCCGAACTGGCCGCCCACTCCAACCATCCTCCGGAAAGCCAGTACATAATCACCAGCACAGAGCTGGACACCTATCGGGCTGCCCGCATGCCAAAGTCTGCCCGAAGCCTGTACGGCCGCCGGCCTCAAGAAGACTACTAGCTGAGTATTTCAATCGAGTCGAAGCAAGCCTAGCAACTCCTAATTACCTTACGAGGGCCGCTGACGAACGGGCTGCCCACCTCAAAGAAACGTAGTCGCCGTCCTACCTCATGCGTAATGCCGATGCGCACAGCTGTGCGAATGCGCGCAATCTTTCGAACCGCGCTTCCAAGCCAAAGCGGGCCGTCGGCACACAGGTCCACTCCGTCCAGCCGCTTGTCGATTTGCAACGCAGCGGCAAGCCGTCCCGGACCTCTCGCCAAATCTAGAATTTTCTCTGTTTTACGGACCCGTTTCATTACCTCAATCCCTTCAAGCGGCTCAATGGCGCGCAACAGCACTCCTGCGCCGACACCCGCCTCTTCAGCCGTCACATTGAGCATGTACGACGTTCCATAGACGAAGTACACATAAGCAAATCCCCTGCCCAGAAATAGCGATTGGTTTCCGGCCGTTCGTCCACGATACGCATGCCCACTTCGATCGCCCGGTGGGTAAGCCTCTGTCTCGACGATGCGACCGCTAATTCTGTTTCGCCCAGACTTGCGCACGATGGTTTTCCCGATGAGATATCTGGCCAGATCAGCCGAATCACTTGGCAGGCTGGCCCGTGACAGCCGCCGGACTTCGCGAGCAAGCTGGGACTCGCTCTGCAATCGCACCTTGAGCGAGATCATGGAAGTGGGTCCTGCGATTGGAGTCTTGTCGCCGGCGGTTGATTTCTCAGCAGATTTCCGGTGGCGAATTCCAGGTTGACGGCCTCCAGAAATAGTTCTGATCGCGCGGACACACTGGATAGTCGAGCTTGGGCCAGTTGCTTCTCTGCGGTAACCACATCGACCAGGTTCTTGACCCCATATTTATACGCCTCGAGCGATGCCGAGTAAGAGGCATGGGCGGACTCCAGAAGTGCCACAGCGGCGTCGTGCTTTCGCAAAGCTGTCCGGAATCCTATGTAGGCGGTCCACACCTCGCGCGTCGTCTGATCATGCTGCGCCGTGAGCTCATCCTCTGCTTCCCGGCGTTTCGATTCGGCGATCAACAGTTCGTTCTTGCGAGCACCTCCGTCAAAGATGCGCCACCGGATGCCGAGACGGGCGGACCAGGTCGGCTCGCTCGCGGGACCCAGTTGGCCGTAATCTGCCGTGGGCCAGATGGAGGTCTGCGCAACCGATCCTGACAAAACGATCTGCGGTTTGTACTCGGCCTTAGCTGCACGAATTTGAGCCTCGGCGGAGCGGATTCGCAGAGTTTGCGCTATGAGATCGGGACGATCCTTCATCGCGCGATCGATCAGCGCATCGATGGACATTGTGAGGCTGGCAGGTAGCGGCGCGCTCCTCTGGCTGTCGATCACGATGTTGGGAGACGGATCAGCTCCAACCGCTTCAGTCAGCGTGACGCGCGCAATCTTTTCGTCCCCATCCGCAGATTCCTCATCGAACACGGCCTGTGAGGTTTCCGCGCGGGCGTTCAGAACATCGGGAAGAGTTGCAAGCCCGTTGTTCAGTCTGTTTTCCGCCGCATCCTGCGTGGTCTGTGCAGTTCGCAGCGTGTCCTGCGCCGCCTGCAATCTTTCCTGTGCGGTCACCAGCTGGTAATACGCACTGGCGACGCGAAACGCCAGCGCTTGATTAACCTGAATGACGTCTGCACCCGCGACAAGCTTCTCCGCTTTTGCCGAGTCCACGCTCGCCTCGCGTTTGCCGAAGTCGAAGATGAGGTATTGCAGCGTGACTTCAGGCTGGACGATGGGTACCTCGACCATTACGTAGCCGCGAGGAGCGAGCGGCTTCGGGAATGGATTTACCAATCGCTCGTCGCCAAAAACAGCCAACCCCTCTAACTCAGGATAATAAGCGCTCTTCGCCAAACCGAGTTCACGGGCTTTCTGTTTTGCGCGCTCCCAGATAGTGCGTGTACTGGGATTGTGATGCTCGGCAACGTCGATTAGCTCTGCCAGGGTGTAGGGGTGAACTGGATCGAGAACCGCCGTTCCCTCGCGAGGAGTTTCGCTGGCGGCGCAGTCGGCGGCAGCCGCAGGGGAAGACACTTTACCGGAACATTGCGCCTGAGTTCGCGCCGCGGAGAAGGCGAGAAGCAGCGACAAAAATAGAACATTCAATGATGCGTTGCGTTCGGTCAATCGAGACTTCTTCCGGTTCATTCCCGGCATCACGTCGGCGATCGATAACCACGCCCTCTCGTAGAGGCGCCGCCGCAAAAATTACGCACCTTGCCCGGGCATACCGAACTGGAAAAGGATTCTTTCGTGCTCGGTAGCCATTAAGGCAGAAGTGCGCAGTTGAGTCTATTGGACGAACGTATCGATTGCTCGCCAAACACCCGCCAACGTGCTTCGGATGCAAAGGTATCGATCGATACCTTAGTCCAATAGATTCGCCCTTCACTCTGTGGCTCAATCGAAACCTGAGACAGAGCCTCTTTAGTGATCGCCCTATGCCCGGGATAAGCGCGGCGCCTGACATGAATACCGAATCGACCGACCGCGATCGGCGCCGAATGACCGCACTTCGCCCCCTCCCCGGTTTATCTCTGGCGGCGCTGATGTTAGCCGGTTGTTCGCACGCGCCCGAATACAGCATCTTCGGCTCTTTTTTCCCCGCGTGGATCTTCTGCTCCGTCGGTGGTCTGGTACTAGCGACCGGCGCACGCGCCCTGATCGCTCGCACTGTTATCGCCCAACACCTGGCTGCGCCTGTGCTCTTGTATCTGAGCATGGCGGTCTTCCTCGCGTGCGTGTTGTGGCTGGTGTTCTACGGTTAGGTAAACGCAATGCCGAATCAAGACACAGTCCAACCTGAGCAAGACCATCGCATTGCAAAACTTCGCTGGTACGGGCGCGTCTTCACCCCTGTCATGGTTCTGCTGGCGATGGTCGGCTTAATTGCTGTCTACTTGGCGACAACGTGGCACCCCCAGACCGATGACGCCGAAATCTTTGCCAACTACATCGGAATCGCCCCGGTTGTCGAAGGGCCCATACTGCACCTGAACGTCGCCGACAACCAGCACGTGAAACAGGGCGATCTGCTTTTCGAAATCGATGATCGACCTTACAAGTACGCCCTTGATCGCGCCGTGTCAGACCAGGTGGCTCTTGAAGGCCAGATCGTCGACGAACAGCGGCGCATTCAGGCCGAAGTGCACGCCGTCACCGCGTCCGGGGCGGCAACCCGCAGCGCCACCGCCAACGTCGACCGGGCACAAGCCTCGATCCGCGAGGCGGAGGCGGATGTCGCCCACTCTGAGGCTGCGCTCGATCGCGCTAAGGCCGAGTGGGCATACGCCCAAAATAACCTGCGCCGCGTCGAGCCTCTGCTCGCCAAGCAATTCGTCACCGTCGACCAGGTAGATCAGGCGCGTACGTCAGAACGAGCCAGTGCGCAATCCGTGCACGAAGCCGAATCGCAATTGGCTCTCAATCGCGCCCACCTTAATTCCGTGCTGGCCGCCCTGGCAGGGGCACAGGCCTCGGCAGAGCAGAGTACCGCACAGCTCCACCAATCGCAGTCCAGCGTACTCACCCTCGATCCGCTCGTTGCCCAAAGGCAGGGGCGAGCCGCTGCAATCGCCAACGCCCAATACAACTACGATCAGTGCCGCGTCTACGCTCCATTCGACGCACGTGTAACCAGCCTCGTCATTTCCGAGGGCGCTTATGCTCACGTGGGTCAAGAGATTTTCACGCTAATCGACACTCGCGTCTGGTGGGTGCTTGCGAATTTCCGCGAGACCCAGCTCAAGCACGTCCGGCCCGGTATGACGGCTGACGTCTACGTTATGTCTGATTCCGGATTGCGCTTTACGGGCGTCGTCGAGAGCATCGGCTACGGTGTTACACCCGATCCCTCCATCCTGGGCCGCATCACCTCCGGCCTGCCCGACGTGCAACGCACTTTGAGCTGGGTACACCTGGCTAGCCGCTACCCCGTCCGCATTCGCATTCAGTCGCCGCCCGCTGATGTCATTCGTCTCGGGGAATCTGCCGTAGTCGTTATCCGCGGATACAAACGGAAGCCCTGATATGGCCACCCAAGCCACGCAACTCCGTCGCCAGCCAGCCGGCAGAACTGTCTCTTGGTTTTGGTTTCGCGAGTTCATGCGATGGGAAGTTGCTCCGTATCCAGGACGTGTGAACACGGTCGTCCGCATGACCATCGCGGCCACGCTGGTCATGCTCGTAGTCGTCACCTTCCGCATCCCGAACGCGGCCTTGGCGGGTTTATTTTCAATTCTCCTGGCTCGCGAAAATCTCGCCGCAACCTGGCGCGGTGGGCGAGCAGTTGTGCTTGCATTCGTCGTTGCGACTCTCTACACCCTGCTCGGGATGATGCTGTTCCGCGGTTTCCCCATCACTCATTTCTTCTGGGTAGTCGCAAGCCTCTACCTAATCTTTTTCGTCATACGCACGACCACGAACTACATAGCCGCGGCGGCTTTCGCCATTCCGATTGGTGTTGCCCTTCCGTTATGGGACCGCTACTTGCCCAGCCAGCTCCAGGTAGAGGGCACGCTCTGGCTTGTCTTGATAATCGCCGTAGGTGCTGGCGTCACGGTGGCAACCGAAGCGCTATACCGCATCTTCGATCGTTCCGATCCGCTCATCACCTTTGTCGACGATTTATTGCTCGCGGTGCAGCAGGTAGCGGACAGCGTTGCCAGCCTCCGTCCCATACCGCAGTCGGTCTTCGCCAGAGTTCTCCAATACCAGATGATCGGCACTGGCCGACTTAGAGCCACGTTGCAGCGCCAAGGCCTGCACCCAACTGACCGCGCGCAACGCAGCGCCCTGATTTCGCTGGCGGGCCGGCTGATTGGTCTTGCCGCGAATCTCCAGCGCACTCTCCCAGAGCCCAGCGACGGCGACGTGATTCGCTTTCGCGCTCTTTCTCAGCGGCTCGCAGCGATCCGAACGCAACTGCGCGAGTCGGGGGCTATTTCCGCCTCTCATTCCGTGCTGGAGGGTCCGCCGTCCTCTAGCTTCCCCATGCTTCAAGAGATGGAACGAATCGTTGCACTCATGACCGAAATATTTCAACCGGGTGAGATCGTCGACGGTTCCCAGAATGTGCCAGGACGGGGCTGGTGGCGCACGCTGTTTCTGCCCGATGCATTCCAGAACCCCGAATATCTTCGCTTCGCCTTTGCCGGAGGCCTGGCTGCTACTATTTGCTACGTCCTCTACAATGCCCTCGATTGGCCCGGCATCAGCATCAGCGTCCTTACTTGCGTCGTTACTGCGCTCAGCACTACGGGCACTTCGCTTCAGGCGCAGTTTCTTCGTCTTGCCGGATTTGTTGTCGGAGGACTGCTGTTGGGGATTTCGGCGCAGACGCTGATCCTACCCGGCATCGACAGCATCTTCGGGTTTGCGCTCTTCTTTGCGGCGGGGACCGCGATCGCCGCTTGGTTCGCCACCTCCAGTCCGCGGCTTTCCTTTTTTGGCGTGCAGCTGGTTCTCGCCTTTTACTTCATCAACCTGCAGGATTTCCGGATCCAGACGGACCTCACCATCGCGCGCGATAGGGTATGTGGCGTGATATTGGGCATTCTCGTCATGGGCTTTATCTTCGACCGCTTCGGCACGAAGAGCGATGCGGAGCAGCTGCAGAAACTGTTGGTCCGGAACGTGCGCATGCTCGCGCAACTCGGAGTTTGTCCGGTGGTGCGCGACAAAGCTGTTGCCGTTTCGCAATTCAGCCGTCTCCGCACTCAGATCAACGACAACTTCGCCGCTCTGGAATCACAGACGGATGCCGCGCGGTTTGAGTTTCAGTTTCGCCGTCGGCGCCAGGAAGATGTTGCCGAGTGTGATCGGATTCAGAAATCTCAGCCGGCGCTGCGCTCGATCTATCTGCTGGAACTCAGCCTTCTCTCACATCGTGGGCGACCGGAGATCAGCTCCGAATTGACCCCGCTCCAAAATCAGGTGTTGGACCATTTTCTAAACGAATATAGCGATGAACTCACGCACCTTGCCGCTTGGATCGCAGACGAAGAAAACGCGCCCGCGCGCATACCCGATGAATCCATACGGCAATTACAGCAAAGCTTCCAGGACCACAGCTCCCCGAACCTGCTCTCTATTGCTGATATCTGTCAGAAGATGCTCTCCTGTCTCGTTATACTGCGGCAGGGCTGCTAGCTCGAATTCTGACGAAACCGCTTCTCGTTTCCGCTGCAACGGTATTTGAACCGTTGCAGCGTACTCCGCAAGTTTGTTTGAACCTCGTACCATAGTAACTAAGAGGCGGTAGCCGCCTTCTGACCGACCAGGTTGAGTAGAGTCTTGGCTGCTGACGTGGACGACGCGGGATTCTGGCCAGTAATAAGTCGCCCGTCAATAATGGAAAATGGCTGCCAGTCTGCCAGCTTCTCAAAGTGGGCGCCTAGCCGCGTGAGCTCGTCCTCCACCAGGAACGGCACGACTTTCGTCAGTTTGACTGCTTCTTCCTCGCCATTCGTAAAGCCCGTTACCCGCTTGCCTTTCACAAGTGGCTCGCCTTTGTAGCTCACGTGCCGAAGAACACCTGGAGAATGGCACACGAGCGCAATCGGTTTGCCCGAGTTATAAAAAGATTCCAGCAGCGCGATGGAAACGGGGCTTTCCGCCAGATCCCACATCGGTCCGTGGCCGCCGACATAGAAAACGGTGTCAAAATCTTCGGCCTTCACATCGGCGAGCTTGACCGTCTGAGAAAGCTCTCTCTGCGCCCTCTCGTCTCTCTTGAAGCGCGTCATTGCCTCAGTCTGGTTCTCCGGCAAATCGCTTTTTGGATCCACCGGGGGCTGCCCTCCCTTTGGCGAAGCCAGAGTCAAATCGACGCCAGCGTCCCGGAACACGAAGTACGGAGCGGCGAACTCCTCCAGCCAGAAGCCGGTCTTGCGTCCAGTATTGCCGAGCTGATCATGGGAAGTTAACACCATCAAAATCTTCATGTACTTTCTCCTTAATGTTGGCCGCACGATTTTCGACACTGCGGCGGCAATAGCCGTCATCAAATCAGCCGCCGGGGCCTCGGACAATTGGACGAAGGTATCGCCAATACCTAGGTACAGTATGGAACCAGTGGGATATTGCGTGCCTCGCGGTGCCAGCCTCTCGCACAGGGTCCTATTCTCCGTAGCGGTTGAACAATCTCCCTGACCGCGATAGTGTGTAGGCCCACCTTTTAGGTGGATTCCGCCTTAAGGAGGGATCGGGTCATGAAGACCACGGCTCCTATTTCTTTTGCGGGTTCACAGCTCGCCGAGACCCGTCACGTTTGTGCCTTCTTTCACAGCGAAGAGGAAGAGTATCGCGTACTGCTTCCCTTCATTAAGGATGGGTTCACATGCGGCCACAAGGCCGTTCATGTCGTCAATCCGGGCCAGCGCAGCCAGCACTTGGAGCGTCTAATCGCCGAGGGGATCGACGCTTCGGAGGCAGAGCGCACCGGACAGCTCGAACTCCGAACGAATAGCGAAACGTACCTTCGCGAGGGCCGCTTCGACAAGAATCGAATGCTGCATGCATTCGAACAAATCGCCAGTGGTAATGCCACGGGAGGATTTCCGCTGAGCCGCATTGTTTGCCGGATGGACTGGGCTGCTGAAGGGCAGTCCTACACAAACGATCTGATCGAATTCGAATCACGAGTAAATCATGTGTGGGAACATCACGACGACGCAGTGATTTGCACTTACCATCTCGGGCAATTTGGTGGCGCCACCGTGATCGACATCATGCGCACCCATCCGATGATCATCATTGGCGGCATCCTGCAACGAAATCCGTTCTTCGTACCTCCGGGTGAATTCCTTCGCGAGTTCAGCGAACGACGAACCGGGCGCGGCACATCAACCTCAGCAGGAAGCTGAAATGGCCGTCCAACCCGCAAGTTCCACGGAAGAGATTAGACTTCTTCGGCACTGCATTAATGATTTGGTGAGCGTCCTCGCGCTTCCGGCCATGTGGACCGGCGGCTCTCCATCGCACATTGTCGGCAATTTGCTCGACGCTCTCATGAGTATGCTGAGCCTGGATTTCATTTATGCGCGCCTACGGGATTCGAGCGAGGCCGGCCGTACCGAGGCGATGCGGGTTGATCCGACGTGGATGCCGAAACCCGGTCCTCAAGAGATCGGTGTGCAACTCCAGCCATGGTTGGGAGTTAACCCTCAAGAACTGCCCGCGGTCGCAAGGATTGTTCTTGGAGGACACGACATTGTGCTCGTTCCCCTGCAGATGGGGCTCCGTGGTGAGCTCGGACTTCTCATTGCTGGTTCCCGCCGATCGCATTTCCCACAACAGACCGAGAGGCTGGTTTTGAGCGTAGCGGCCAATCAGGCCGCCATCGGCCTACAAGAGGCAAACCTGCTGAGTGCGCTCGATCACCGGGTCGCAGAACGAACCGCGGAACTTGCCGCCGCCAATGAAGAACTCAAGAGGGAGGTTGCCGATCGCAAGGAAAAGGAGAAGCAACTGCACCTGAACGAAGAGGCTCGCCGGATTGCCCAGGAAGCGCTCAACAAGGCGCGATCGGAACTCGCCCAAGTCGCGCGGGCCACTGCTTTAAGTGCTTTGACCGCCGCAATCGCGCATGAGGTCAATCAGCCGCTGTCGGGCATTGTCACCAACGCCAGCACCTGCGTTCGGATGCTGGATGCCAATCCTCCGAATCTCGAAGGCGCGCGCGAAACCGCAAAACGAACGATTCGCGATGGTAACCGCGCGTCAGAGGTGATTACACGGCTGCGAGCACTCTTCAGCAAAAAGACCGTGTCCTATGAGCCGTTTGACCTCAGTGAAGCAGCCAAGGAAGTGATTGCGCTTTCGGTCGGCGATCTGCAGCGAAACAGCGTCATCCTGCAGACCGATCTTGCCACTGAACTGCCGTCTGTCTTAGGCGATCGCATTCAGGTTCAGCAAGTAATTCTGAATCTGATACGCAATGGCTCGGACGCCATGAGCACGATTAATGATCGTCCGCGCAAATTGATGGTCAAAACCGCCCTCGATCACAGCGGCGAGGTGTGCCTGAGTGTAAAAGATTCGGGAGTGGGATTTGACTCCCAAACCGAAGAGAAACTGTTCGAACCCTTCTATTCGACGAAAGCAGATGGCATGGGAATCGGACTCTCCGTCAGCCGCTCGATCATGGAGAGCCATCGAGGGCGGCTTTGGGCAATCCGCAACGAAGGTCCTGGGGCAACGTTTTTGTTTTCTATTCCGTGTGGCACCAATACTTAAGTCCAATAGACGCGCCACATCGGCAGTCGCATTCTTGCTTCATGAAGCCGCTAGACGAGGGGAGCGCTTTTCAACGTCCATTGGTGGCCGTTGTCGATGATGATGAGTCTGTTCGCGAGTCGCTGCCGGACTTACTGGGCGAGTTTGGCTTTTGTAGTAAAGTCTTCTCATCCGCAGAGGAGTTCCTCACATCAGGTATCGTTGGACAGATGAAATGTCTGGTTTCGGACATCGTCATGCCGGGAATGACCGGACTTGATCTCCAGCAAGAACTTAAAGTTCGGGGGCACAAGATTCCGATCATCTTCATCACCGCCAGAAAAGACGAGACAGTTCGTAGGCGAGCGTTAGAACAAGGCGCTGTCGGATTCCTTCTCAAACCGTTCAGCGACACCGCTCTCCTTGGTGCACTGAATACAGCGCTCGGTTTGGATTGAAAACTGCCGCAATACCGCGTCTTGAGGAGTATGATGAATGAATTTGACGGGGACGTCAGGTCATGAATTGGAGTCATTGTCCATGCCCAACGCCACGTCGATTGTCTTTGTTGTAGACGACGATATTTCCGTACGAGAGTCCCTGGAATTGCTGATCCGATCCGCGGGTTGGCAGCCGGAAACCTTCTCTTCGGCCCAGCGCTTTCTCTCCCATCCCCGGGCGCCTGTTCCCAGTTGCCTGCTGCTCGATATTTCTATGCCTGGCTTGAATGGCCTCGAACTGCAGAAACGTGTTGCGGTCGAACATCCCGACGTGCCGATCATCTTCATCACCGGGCACGGCGATGTGCCAAAGACAGTGCAGGCCATGAAAGCGGGCGCTGTCGAATTCCTCACGAAACCATTTAATGATGATGTGCTCCTTGGCGCCATCCGGCAGGCTCTCGAACGCAGCCGGGTTGCTGCCAGCCAGCAGGCGGAAATCAAGGAACTCCGAAGCCGCTACTCCTGCCTTTCTCCCCGCGAACGAGAGGTACTGGCGTTGGTCGTCGCCGGCCTATTGAACAAACAGGTTGGCGGCGAGCTTGGCATCAGCGAGATCACCGTTAAGGCTCATCGAGGCAAGGTTATGCAAAAGATGAAGGCCGATTCTCTGCCTCATCTGGTGAACATGGCCGGCAAGCTCGGCCTGGTCTTGTCAAAAGTCTGATCGGATCTTCACGATTCGAAGATGTGCTTCTTCTGGGATTCTACAATGTGGCTTTCTTAAGCCACTTCGAAAATCAATTCGAGCGCCACGGGCGTGCCGAGAGGCAGACTCACCACACCGTTGATGAGCCGGCAAGGGTTTTTGCCCCTGCCAAAAATCTCTTGTAGCAAGTCCGAAGCACCGTCGGCGACTTTTGGGTGCTCGCGGCAATCTTCCGTGGTGGCCAGAGACACGCCGAGCCGCACGAGGCGCGTGATTCGGTCGAGCGAGCCAAGATATTGGCGCGCAACCGCCAGGCCATTCAGCGCCGCGAGACGAGCGGCCTGGCGGCCTGTTTCCACATCGAATTCGGCACCGGCTCGACCCACGAATTTCGCGGTGTGTCCTTCGGTCGGCAGCATTCCGCTCACGAACAACAAATTGCCACTGCGTACGGCTTCCGCATATGAGCCAAATGGTGTCGGTGGCGACGGAAGTTCAATGCCCAGCTCCTTCAGGCGCTTGGCAGCTTTGCTGTGGTGCGCAAGTGTCGAGCAGGTGCAGTGGCGTTTGAAGTCCCTAGTGGCATAACGAGTTCCCCTTCCATCCAGCTTTCATTTTCAAACGGCGTGTCGATAAGAACAAAAGCGCAGAAGCGAAACAATCAGACGATGGTATCGGCCATACTTTGGCATTAAACGTCGTTGCTTCGACGCGAGCATTGCTCCACTGCTTACCTGCTGCGGGCGTGGCCGCCGCCCCTTTTCGTTAAGCGTTTGATAACCACGAGGAAGGAAGGATGCATTTTTCCGTACTCGCCCCGCAGCCCGATACGAAGGTATTACCAATACCTTCGTTCAATTGTTTCCTTGCCGTTCCTCTGGCTTAATTACCCGTATTCAAGGCGTGATTGAGGGAAAGCGATATGGCAAAGAACAAAACGGCAATCGTTACGGGAGCGCAGCAAGGCATTGGCGCGGGGCTGGTCGATGGCTTCCTGAAGAGCGGCTATGGTGTCGTCGCAACGTCGCTTCGAGCCAGTGAATCATTGCGGTCTACCCCGGATTTGGTAGTCGTCGATGGCGATATTCGCGATCAGGCGACCGCCGCGAAAAGCGTGGAAGCCGCGGTCACTCATTTCGGAACCGTCGATGTTCTGGTGAACAACGCCGGGATCTTTATCACCAAGCCTTTCACGGAATTCTCGACGGATGACTTCAACGCGCTCGTTTCCGTCAACCTTCTGGGATTCCTCCACATGACGCAGCTCGTGGTGAAGCAGATGCTGAAGCAACAATCGGGCTGCGTGATATCGATCTCTGCCGCCCTCGCCGATAACCCCATCGCCGGTGTAAACGGCTCTGTTTCCATGATCACGAAAGGCGGCCTGAACACCGTTATCCGCCATCTGGCGATTGAATACGCCAAGCAAGGTATCCGCTTCAATGCGGTTGCACCGGGCGTCGTGGATACGCCACTGCACAAAGATAGCCCCAAAGAAGATCTCAAAACGCTGCAGCCGATGGGAAGCTTCGCCGAAGTCAGCGACATCGTCGACGCCGTTCTGTATTTGTCCAACGCACGTCAAGTCACAGGCGAAGTACTTCACGTGGACGGTGGCGCTCACGTCGGGCGTTGGTAGCCCGGAGAACAAAAGGGGGAAGTTATGTTGGTATGCGAGCTTCAAACCAGAGGAAATGCGGCCAGAAGCCTGCCCCTGGCCTCCGGTACTCAGGGCATAGGCGACGAACTCTCGCTCGTCGCTATGGCTAAGTCCGGACACAACGACGCCTTCGGAGAATTGTACAAGCTCTATCAGCGCAAAGCCTATTGCACCGCCTTGCGCATCCTTCGCAATCCACAAGATGCCGAAGATGTCGTGCAGCGCGCCTTTCAGCGGGTACTCGTCAGCCTGCAGAGATTCCGCGGAGACTCCACGTTCTCAACCTGGCTCACCCGCATCGTCATCAATGAATCGTTGATGCAGTTGCGCCGACGCCGCGCGCGACAACCGCTTCACGAAAATTGCGTGGATGCTGCACTAGCTGATGCTGGCGCAGAGATTGCCGACGGCAGACCTACGCCGGAAGAGATCCTTTGCGAAAACGAACGCCGGGCCACAGTGCGGCAAGCCATTGCCGGGCTTCGCGAGAACCTCAGAATCGTTGTGTTTCACAGGGAGTACCAAGGCCTGAGCAGCGCCGAGACCGCCGAGCGTCTTGGCTTAACGGTGAGCGCTGTTAAGGCGCGCACATTTCACGCGCGCAGGTCTCTCAGGAAGCGTCTTGAACGACACCTTAACAGAGCAAGCGCGCTGAGCAAACTGCAAAATAGAAAGGCATGACAGGCCGCGTGGCGCAACGGGTTCAGCAGACCGCGTGGGGCCGCGCTGAGGGTGCGGAAATCGCGATGAAACAGATTGACGATAGAAATATTCTTGCGGGAAGTATCCTAATCGTATGGCTCGGCTACTATCAGTGAACGTTGGACTTCCGCGCGACGTCGCGTGGAAGGGGCGTACGGTACACACCGGGGTCTGGAAGCAACCGGTGCTTGGTCTTTGTCGTGTCGGCCGATTGAATCTTCAGGGAGACGGTCAAGGCGACTTGGCCGGGCATGGAGGCGAGCACCGAGCCGTCTTCGTTTATCAGATCGAATCCTATAGCTATTGGCAGCAGCGGTTGAACAGGACTGATTTTGTCAACGGACAGTTTGGCGAGAACTTCACAGTCGAAGGGTTGCCCGATGATGTCGTATGCATCGGCGACCGCTATCAAATCGGAACCGCGCTTTTCGAGGTCACTCAACCCCGCGTGACCTGCTTTCGCGTCGGCATTCGGATGAACGAACCGCGAATGGCGTCGTTGCTCACATCCAGCGGACGCCCGGGTTTCTATTTCCGCGTTCTCCGCGAAGGTGAGTTGGCTACCGGCGACGAAATCGTGAAGGTGGGGGAAGCGGCAGAGCGCATGACCATTGCTGAGATCAATGCCCTGCTCTATTTGCCCGATCACGCACGCGATCGTCTCCAGCGCGCGTTGCGGATCGAAGCGCTTTCGCACGGATGGCGCAGCTCGTTTGAAGCGCTGCTCCAGAGTCAACAAAACGGAGCGGAAACGGGAAACGCGGGACTGGCGCCTGCCGCGGCCTCTCATCCGGCCTCGCCAGGATTTCAGTCGCTCGTCGTCACCTCAATTGATCGCGAGTCCGCGGACGTTCTCTCGTTATCGATGAGGAGCGCTGACCGCCAGCCGCTTGCCGTGGCTCTGCCAGGTCAGTACGTCGTCGTTCGTCTTAAGCCCACCGCCGGCGGCCCTACGTTGTTTCGCAGCTATTCGCTCTCAGGTCCGCTCTCAACCGAGCGTTATCGAATTAGCGTGAAGATCGAGCCGAATGGTGCGGCGGGAAAGTACCTGAGCGAACATCTCGCCGTGGGCGACCGCCTCGACGTCAGCTCGCCGCGCGGAAGTTTTGTTCTGCAACCGGCAGACCGGCCAATCGTACTGCTCAGTGCCGGAATCGGCGCGACACCCGTTCTGGCAATGCTGCACGCACTTGCCGCGGCGGCCTCCACACGTCAGATCATGTGGTTGCACACAGCCCGTAATGGACAGTATCATCCGTTTGCCGCCGAAGTGCGCCGCCTCCTGCGCGAGCTCACCAACAGCCGCAGCTACGTCTGTTACACCAGGCCGGATTCAATCGATAAAATGGGTGAGGATTTCAACGCCACCGGTCGCTTCTCGCAATCGGCCTTCGGTGAACTCGGACTGCCGCCAGACGCTGATGTCTACCTTTGTGGCCCAACGCAATTCATGGCCGACATGAAAGAGGCTCTCACGGGTTTAGGTGTGGCGCCTCAACGCATTTACATCGAGATCTTCAACGGCGGCGAGTCCATGACTCCTGGCGTGGTCGACGCAACGACCCACGCTCCGCATATGCCCGGCGGTGACGCAAGCACTGGCCCGCTGATATCGTTCGCGCGTAGTGGCATTTCCGCGCACTGGGACGCGTCGCGCTACACCAGCATCCTCGAAATGGCCGAGGCCTGTGATGTTCCGGTTCGCTGGGCGTGTCGAACCGGTGTTTGTCACAACTGTGAGAGTGGTTTGGTTTCAGGAGCGGTTGCCTACGATCCGCAGCCGCTCGACAATCCGGCCGGTGGCAACGTCCTGATTTGCTGCTCACAACCAGTCAGTGACGTCGTCGTCGATTTGTGAAGCGAATCGCTGCTCGAGAGAGTTGCTGAGGCTATGTTCAGGAGATTTCGGCGGCTCAGAAATCACAAGTTCAACTGATTTGATTTCGCGCAGATTGAGAAAACGTTGGAGCCGAGGGAGAGAGTTGAACTCTCGACCTGCCGATTACGAAATGAACCGTTCTTCGCCATCGCTTTTGTTTTTAGCATCGAGCGTTTGGCCTGATTCGTGCTCTCCTGGGCCTGCCCGGTAGTCAAATGTGCAACGGAATATGCAACGGAATTGAGCCCTGCTATTCCTGGTGGCGAGCTCTTTATAAGTTTGGCGTCCATGTCCATGTGGCGGATTGTGCCATCGCCCAAGACGGTCCATCATGAACCAAAATGGCACCTCACCCTGAAAACTAAGTGTCTGTCGTGTGGGTTGGAAGATGGTCCGTGTTTAGTGGAAAAGCTGCTCACGCCCTTTGCCAGCCGCAAGATAGCGAGAATTTTTACGCTGGCGTTGGTGACACTCACCTTTCGCGTCGCGTCATTCACCCTACTAGTGGATCGTAATTGTGCAGGAAGTGCCTGCCAATGTGGCGCTGATCTGGTTGCTTGCCGTGATCGAGGCCGAAAAGCTGCTGGAAACGTTTGTTGATTGACAGGATACATCGGGGCTACCCGGGTTGATCTGGTCAAACACTGCGGCCGTCAGCTGGCTGGGTCCAATCGTCGAAGCGGTTACGACGATCAGAATAGTGCCATCGGGACTCCGGAAGATTCGCGGTACGTAGGAAGCACTCCCACTCGGTGTGCCGTAGTTGAATGTGTAGGGTCCGCCCTGAGGGAAGAGATGTCCGGTGCTTAAATCAAGAAACTGAATTCCCATCGCCTGAGGTGAGAAGGAGGTTGCGTCTGCATCCAGGACCGCTCCGATGCTGCACAAACTGAAGCCTGCGCCTCCAATACCCGATACGTTCGTGCTGTTTTTGTGAAAGCCCATTGGCTGACCTATCTGCGCACCCCCTGCGGTTCGATTGAACGTTGCCGTGAACGGATCGGTAGGCACGGAACAATTGACGCCCGCACAGATACTCATCTTCACGGTTCCCCCTGGCGAGCACATCTGGTTTGATGTTTGACCCTCGATATTGCTTGTAATTTCTGTGAACTGCCCTGGTGTACGGGCCACAGTGACTGGCATAGAATTGCTGATCTGACCATGGCTGCTTACCGTCAGTTGCGTAGCACCATAGGCAGCCTGCTGGGGCACCTGATAATTGAAGGATGCTGGTGTGCAAGGTGGCGCCGGAGGGAAATTGTTCACACCCCCAACACTGACGGCATCATTTGCACAAGTTGCCGCGAAGTTTGTGCCGGTCACTGCGACAGTGCTGCCTCTAGGCTGTATTTTGGTGTTAACTGAGCTGATGTTCGGAGTTGGCCATGCGATGGTCAAAGTAAAAGACTGTTGGTTTGTAAGCGTTCCAGAACTACCGCTCACACCTACAGGGAATTGACCCGTCGCCGTTGCAGACGTAGCCGTCAGCATCGTTTGACCGCTCCCGCTCGTAGCGGCAATGGTAAGAGACGAAGGATTCGCGCTAACACCGGGCGGAAGGCCGCTGAAGGTGACTGTCACGGGCCCGTTGAATCCGCCACCTTTGTTCACGCCAATTGTGAGCGTCCCCGTGGCGCCGGGTGCCAGCGTCAATGGGTTAGGGCTGGGGCTCAACGTGAAGAACGGGCCGATCACAGTAAAGGTGGAGGAAGCACTTGTGTGTATGGTTCCAGCAAAATAATAGTCACCCGCGACTACCAAAGTGTGACTGCCCAGAGAGAGTGGGAGACTCGCTGTCGCACTGCCGCCATTAGAGAGGTTGGTGATGGCGAAAGCTGAAGTTTGGTCGACACTGTCGACGGTAAAATGAATCGAGCTCATCCCGCTGTCGTTCCAAGTCACGTTCGCAGCCACCGGAGAGGTGACGGAAGTAGCTCCGTTCGGGGGCGCGACAATGGTGAAACTCGAGCAGCCAGTCACAAAGAGACCCACAGCACCGAGAATCAAGGCGTAAGCATTTGACCGGTAACGTGACCGCACAAAATGAACTAAGGCGAGGGCGAGCGGCGGAGTGAGCATGATTAAATCCTCCACCCTCACATTGGGGTGAGGGACGGACTCCGTTGAACACGCCTGTATCCTCGAGGGTTCCAACAAGAGGCATTTGAAAGGAAACGACAGGCGCATCTACTGCCGCTTACATATCCCAGGAAGATACGGCGTGTCAACCGCTACGGATTTTCTAAAGTGACGCGGTAGGGGCGATCATCACTGATCGCCCCCCGCACAGATGATCTGTAGCGAATGCCCCGGTGCCAAAGACTTACAACACCCGACTCTGTCGAACTGCCGCCGAATAGCCCCGGGGCAGGAACTGGCGGAACTGGCAGACGCGCAACACTTAGGAACACATTCTCGCGCCTTGCAAACAAAGGGCCTATTCCAGAAACACACAACTTAACTCACCGAACTACACCGACCCGCAGGCTCCCGATGGACGCTCGACTCCTCGGTGGACAAATATCACGAACCGCTCACTAGGTTCCCCAGAATGGATTGGCCTCAATAGGAAAACGGACGCAAATATGAGCTAAGATGCAACGCCCATGCAACGAATCGAGAATCGACCGAAGGAAGGAAGTCGGTAAACTACTGATTCGGAAGGACAAAATGGAGCCGAGGGAGAGAGTTGAACTCTCGACCTGCCGATTACGAGACAGCACCTCTTGACGCTTAACTCCTGTGTTATCATAGAGCAGAGCACAAAGTGGAGCACAAAAGAGGTGAACCGTGCAGCGCGGATATATTTTTAAGCGCCGCGGTTTCTGGGTTCTGCGCTATCGTGAATGGCAGATCGTAGAAGGCAAGCGTCAGAATGTTCAGCGCGCCGTCAAGCTGGCGTCGACTGATGATTACCCCACCAAGCGCAGCGTCGAGCTGCTAGCCGACAAAATCCTTTAGCCTCTGAACACAGGTGAAGTGCAGGCAGAATCCAGCATGTCTGTCTTGCAGTTCATCGATGATTACTATCTGCCGCATGTCCAGAAAGAATTGCGGCCCTCGACGTACAAAGACTACAACGACATCTTACGTGTGCACTTGAGGTCCCGCCTTGGAGACATCCGGCTGCGGGATTTCCGTACGGTCCATGGTCAGCGGTTGTTGCGTGAGATCACCGGCGTCGGCCACACTTCCCTCCTCAGGATCAAATCATTCCTGTCAGGTGTATTCAAGCACGCTAAGCGAGAGGGCTTTATCGATGGCGAGAACCCAGTGCGCGACGTCAGCGCCCCTGGTCGTTCCGCCAAGTTCAGGGGGCCGGCGTACACAATGTCCGACATCGAGAATCACCTTGCAGCTGTCGGAAAGAATAAGTTGGCATTCACAGTGATCATGGTGGCAGCGTTCACCGGTATGAGGTCGTCGGAGAAGCGGATTACGCTGGGCAGATTTTGACGGCACATCGCTCAAGGTCAGGCGATCGGTCTGGCGTACTGTGATCAACCAGCCAAAGACAGAGAGCAGCGAGGCCAGCGTACCTGTGCTGCCGCTGTTGCAGAAGGCCTTGAATGAACACCCGGGCAGGGTCAACGGCCAAGATCACCAATACATCTTTGCAGGCGAGCCCAGGGCAGTGCCATTGAATCTGGCGAACTTGGCGCGCCGAGTCATCGTGCCAGCCTTCGGAGACTACTCCTGGGAGATTAAGCAACCGGTAGAATGGAAAGGTTGGCACGCATATCGCCGAGGGCTGGCGACGAACCTGCAGTCGTGTGGCGTTCCGGCAAAGGTGACCCAGGCAATATTGCGTCATTCATCGGTATCGCTTACGATGGACATATACACGTCAGTGCCAGGCGAAGGCTCTCGCGCAGCACTGGCAAAGATCGAAGAATGGCTGAAGGTTGTTTAGCCGACTTAGCTCAGCTAGTAGAGCGAGCGATTCGTAATCGCTAGGTCCCCGGTGCAAATCCGGGAGTCGGCTCCAGATTCCTGAAAACCGATCAGTACAAATAGAAAAAGAGCCGCGGCCCTTTGGAGGCCACGGCTCTTGAGCTTCGAATTGTCGACAAGAAAAGCGCCAGTTGTCTCGATTCACGAGATGGCTGGCGCTTTTATTCTGATTAAGTCGCTTTCGTCATGTCGTGTGCTGTCCAGTCGCCTGGAGAATAGATCTCGATTCCGATCACAAAGCGCTCGTCTGTATACGGTTGACAATGGGCCACGCGGCCAAGAGATTTGAGATTTCCGCGGATCGATCGAATCGACACCTGTTCATGGGGCTGCCAATTCTTTCTGGTCACAACTCGGGCACCGTGACAGCTGATGTCGATGGTGGAAGCGATTTCGAAGGAGGGATTATCTGAACTACTAAGGTTCACAAACATTTTCAAAGGCACACGATCTTCCTTCCGGTGCACGAGGGTGTCTGGCACATCTATCTCCTCAGGGCCGGGAGGTCCAATGTCGCAATGCTACCATCGGGGTGTAAGAGAGCAATGGTACTTGTACCAAAGGCTAACCCCAGCGGTTCTTCTCTGTGCCTGCCTCGAAAGAAACGAGGAAAAAACGCCGGCCATCTCGTGATCGAGGCAACCGGCACCAGGGCAGATGTTGTTCAGTCCTGGGCCCGCTCCCCCGCCGTCATCGAGATTTGCTCACCATTCCCGTGACAGTAGACCAGGTATTCGCCCGGATGTGTTACACCGAGTTCTTCAACTCGTGCTTGTGCGCGATCGAGAGATGGGACTGTGTCCACCCAAAAAGGTTGATCGTCGCCGCAAACTCGGAAAATGTCGAATTCTTCAAACACGCGTGAACACTAGCAGGATGCGGGGAGTCAGTCTGTTCTTAATTGTACAGTTGATGCCGTGTCCGCGTGCTAGCGGCTAATCGGACACGGCCTTTCGAGAGAAAAAAGAACGGCAAGAGAAAGACTAAGTTCCCCAGAACCCATTTGAGGGTTTTATTGTCCACGTCTGCCGAACCTAAACTCTAGTGCTACAGATACCACAAACCAGATTGTTAACTACGGGATTTTGTGTGCGAAGGGGCCTCCTTTTGTTCCGGGTGAAGTCATCTAAAGCTTGAGGGGAGGGGTTCTCATGTGCTTCGCATGAAACCGATGAGCAATGTCGGCGAGTAGAAACAACTTTATCGAGCAGAGATTGGTCTACGCCGAAGCCGACAGGCATCCGCAGATTTTACAGATGCCCTCGTTAATGAGGGCAGCGACATACCGGAAATTAAAGTGTTTGGCGAACGCAGGTTGTGATTGAGATGCCATCTCACTGCCGCGATTTTCGGCGCCTCAGGCCGCACGAAGCAAATCGACTTCCTTTAGGCCCAACTCCCTCAACTCTCCTTCAGTAAATGCCAGTTCAGCGTCACTTCCGGCGACGCTCACGATGCCTTGCTGGTTGAGCAAATTCTCGATTTGTCGCCAGCGATATGCGTCCAAGCAGAGCATGGGTCCAAGTCGATCCATGAATTCATCCATATTAGAGAAGAACGCGCGTAGACCCTTCTCGCCGCTGATTTGCGTTGCCTGCACCTCAACCGCGATAAATGAAGCCCCACCGTGGTCTTTGCGAATCTCGGCCGGGAGTAATTGCAGTGTGTAGAGTTCCGAAATGTCGTCAGTCATGACTTGCTTTTCCTATATATACGCTAATACCTTCACCTTTACCTGTCCATTGGACCAGGGGACAGATTTGGAACAGGTAGGGGAGCAGTCTCCGCCGCACGGGCGGCCTACGTCCAAACCTCTCAAACAGACAAGTCCGTCACTTAGTGTTAATGCCCGAAATCGGTCAGGCGAGATAGACTGCGTTTGATGGGGGCGTCCCACCTGTCCCAAATAACGAAGCTGTTCTGCTCGCAAATGAAGAAGGGTGTGCGGGATTGGCGCGCAAGCTGGTGTGGATTGAGAACCAGAAATTTCAGGGCTTCGGTTGCTCGCAGTGCAACTGGGTGTTGCAACCTTCTGGTCCGCCTGTGGGCAGATCATTGGACAAAATGATAAAGGCGTTTGAAGATCAGCGTGAAAAAGAATTCACTGCCCATGTTTGTTTGGGGCAACCAGCGTCGACAGAACAAAGTAGGTCGAACGACCAATCGCTCGTAATCGGAAAAAGGGAGTCTGCGACATTACTAACGGTCAGGTCAAGGAAGGTCGCAGACTCATGGTTGAGGTTGGACAGAACTGTATCCTTCCGCGGAAATCATGTCTGTCTACAATTGGACACTTCCGAGCCATCGACAACGAACGCGCTTGTGTTACGTTTGTGACAGCTACGCACGGTGCGCTCCCTTAAGATTCTTTGTGGCCGCGGCTGACTTCACGGTGGAGGCCTGTGGGGGCCTGCACCGTGGTTCATCCCCCAACCCCCGGCCATCTCACCTCGATCTAACCGCATACAATCCACGTCCCAACTGAGGAAACATCATTGGGCGTTGCCAGATTCCGTCAGGCTGGCGCCTGAGGAACAGCTCATCAACATTTCAGCGCACTTGCAGGAAAGCTGGAAAGCTACTTATTCGTGCAGGACAACACTGAGGAGGGAATCGTGGACTTGAATCTCGCCATTGTATTGGATGAAGCCCAGTTTCCGGAATTTGTTCATGAAAAAATTGACCCGGGACCGCGTTGTCCCAATCATCTCCGCCAGCATCTCTTGCGATACTTTGGGAAGCGCTTTGCGAGGATGGCCCGGTGCGCCATAGCGCGCGAGCAGGAGCAGAGTGCGCGCCAGTCGCTTTTCGCTGGAGTTGAAAAGCTGGTCTATCAAGTCCTCCTCGACTCGGATGTTTCGCGCAAGCATATAAGCGATGAAGCGGTCTGAGAACTCGTGTTCCTCATGAAGCGCGCGAATCATTTCGTCTCTCTCAATGACCAGCACACTGGTAGATGATATCGTGGTTGCGGTCACCAGGTAATTGGACTGGCCTGCAAGGCACCCTTCGCCAAGAAAATCGCCCGGTCCAAGGATTGCCACAACCGCTGCTTTGCCGGACTCATTAACCATCGTGAGCTTCGCACCGCCTTCCTGAATGTACATAACCTGCTTCGCGAGATCGCCCTGCGTGAAGACGGTTTCTTTTCCTCTAAACTTGACTACCTTTCTTCCCAGACCTGCCGAGTCGAGAAACAATTTCACATCGAAAACAGGGATTGCTGAATCCATTTTTTTGAAGGACGCAGGGACCTTCGCAGGTGCAGCTTTGGGCGGCATTTGCGCACATTATAGCAGCGATTTATCTATCTGTTCACTATTGAACTCTCGTGCTCACCGGCACGGCATCGACAGCCTGAAGCTGAACTCCAACAAGTCCTAAGAGTCATGAGAATACTAAAGACTGCTCGCTTTACGGCGACCTTGCGCGACGCGTGGCCCACTTTAAGTTTTACCTGCCACAAGAATCTCCGCGACATTGTACAAAAGTGAACAGCGCAAACCCTTCGAGGATTCTTAGTATGTCGTAATGGACGGTGAGAAAGAGCGTTACTTGTCGGGTTTTTGGTCGAACCGTATAGATTCTAACTTCCTCCCCCGGCGCACTTCAGAGCGACGCACTCAATTTCGGACTAGAGGACTTTCATGATTCCACAATTCGATATCTTCAGGATGAAAAAGAGCGAATACGTTTGGCTAGAGGCGACGATGACTCTCGATGGCGCAGAGGCGCGTATTCAAGAACTTGGAGCCGCAGAACCCGGTGAATACCTCATCTTCAATCAGAAAACCTGCGGCCGAATCTCGCTGAGAGTTGAGCATCGGACAAAGTCTGAAAGCCAAACAAAACGGACCGCGTGCCAGCCGAATATCTCCACCAGTTTGACGGCAAGCGAATAGACGTTGAGGTGCTTCCGTTCTGCGGCTGTGGTGGTTTAGGCTTCGGACTCTTTCAGAATCAGGCGTCAACTCATCGACAAATTCCGCATGTGAGTGAGGCGAAAAGGTAAGCCGAGGTTTTCGCGCAGTTCAATCCAGTGGTTTTCGGGAATGGAGAGAAACACCTCCACAATCTTGGGATCGAATTGCGCGCCACCACAGCGGCGAATTTCCTCGCGCGCGCGAGACATCGGAAGTGCCTTGCGATAGGGCCAGTCGCTTAGCATGGCGTCGAGAGCATTGGCGATGGAGATGATGCGTGCCCCGATAGGAATCTGTTCACCGCGCAAGCCACGTGGATAGCCCGAACCATCGAAGAACTCATGGTGGGCGAGGACGATATCGGCGGCCTCAAGCAGGAATGGAACACGGGAGAGCGTGTTGTAACCAATCTCACAGTGCGTGCGCATGATCACCTTTTCGGCGTCATCCAGAGGGCCGGGCCTGCGGAGAATCTTAATTCGCACCGGAGTTCCGGTGGAACTGCCTGGCGGAACCACGGCGGAGTCTCGGTCAGGCGGGCGCGGGAAAGTAAGCGTTTACGGGCGCCTTGATTCCTTGTGCTATGCTGCCTGCAAAGTTTGCCTAAGCTTACCTAGCAGGAGGCTTTTATGCTTGCCATGCAACGTCGGCGTTTTCTGCAGCAATCTCTGGCGGTGGGAGCAGGCTGTTCCGCAGAATTGCTTCTTGGCCGAATCTTGCCCGCGCAAAGTGCTGCCTCGAATGCCGCGACCGCCGCGCGCGTGTACGTCGATACACGACGCACCATCGCTCCCATCGATCGCAACCTCTTCGGATCTTTCCTGGAACATTTAGGCCGCGCGATCTACGAAGGTATCTACGATCCGGATTCAAAGCTCTCGGACTCCAGCGGCTTCCGGAAAGATGTTATCGCGGAAGTCCGCGCGCTGGGAGTGCCGATTATCCGTTATCCGGGCGGTAATTTTGTGTCCGGTTACAACTGGCTTGACGGCATCGGGCCAAAACAGGAGCGGCCAACAGTTCTCGACAAGGCTTGGAACTCAATCAACACCAATCAATTCGGGACCGATGAATTCATGATGTGGTGCAAGGCCGTGGGCACACAGCCTCTGATGGGCCTGAATCTGGGAACCGGGACGCCCGAACAGGCTGCGGCCCTGGTGGAATATTGCAACATCGAAAAAGGTACGCGCTGGAGCGATCTGCGACGCAAGAATGGCATTGCCGAGCCGTACAAAGTGCAGCACTGGTGCCTGGGCAATGAGATGGATGGTCCCTGGCAAATCGGGCATATGACCGCGACTGAGTATGGGTTGAAGGCGGCGGACGCGGCGCGGCAGATGCGCTATGTCGACTCGTCGCTGAAACTGATTGCTTGCGGCTCAAGCGGTCCGCTCATGCCGACTTATCTCGAATGGGATCGCGAGGTGTTGGAACAGTGTTACGACTACGTGGACGGACTCTCTCTGCATCGCTACATCGGAAACACACAGGAAGAAACCGGCACTGACAGCGCGAAGTATCTCGCCATGAATCTCACCATGGACCGCCAGATTGCCGAGACAGTTGCGGTTTGCGATCTGGTGCGTGGCCACCAACGCTCTCCAAAGAAGCTGTGGCTCTCTTTTGACGAGTGGAACGTGTGGTACCGTGCGCGAACCGGAGACGCTGTCAACGGCCGCCGGCAAGAAGCTCCGCATCTGCTGGAAGAGATTTACAACCTGGAAGACGCGTTGCTCGTCGGTGGGATTATTAACACACTGTTGCGAAATGCCGACAGGGTGAAATTGGCATGCCTGGCGCAACTTGTGAATGTCATCGCGCCGATCATGACCAATCGCAATGGCCTGTTCCGCCAGACGATCTACTATCCGTACAGCTGGGGCCTCCAGATGGCGCGAGGGTCGGTGCTGAATTTACTCTCGGAATCTCCCACATACGAGGTTGCTGGAATCGGGACGGTACCTTATCTGGATGTAATCGGGACTTTCTCAAAAGAAAATGGCAACGTGTCTCTGTTCATCCTGAATCGTGATCTTTCAAATGCTCACGGAGTTGACGTCGTCTGGGAAGACGCTCCACCCGTTCGCGTGCTTACTTCAACTGTTCTGACCGGAAGCGATTTGAAGGCCTTCAACAGTTTCGATTCCCCCAAGCGCGTGGTTCCAACCGACTTCGCAAAGCCGACGACATCCGGAGGCCACACGAAGTTCGAAGTGCCGGCACGTTCCTACACCGTTGTGCAATGGGGTGCGTAGCATCAAACAGGATGTGCGGATCGCAATTTCGTTACGCGCGCAACACCGGGGTCCACACCTGCATCGGCGTAGGCTCGCGATTCGCCCACGCATAGTAGGGGATGAACTTGAGTTCCACCGGGCGAACCTCGATTGGTTTCGGTGAGTACGAATAGTAAAGCTTGTTGTCTGAAGTAGCTCTCGCCATGGCTGCCCCGGAGTGCGTTAACACTACGATTCCACCGAGCAAATCACTTTGAAATTGTTCATGAAACTGCGAGGAGCCCTTTTGGCGCAAATCCAGCGAGACGTCATACAACCGCACGCCATCAGACTGATCCAACTGCTCCAGACAGTAGACCAGCGGTCCGCGCTGAACTGCCGCGCGTCCATAGTCATCCACTACTCGCGTGTTGGCCTCGATTACTTGCGGCGTCATATTGAACTTCACACCAATCGTGTCGCCTGATGACCAGCGACGGCGCAACGGTAGATACTGGCCCGCCGTTGTTCCCGAGACGGCTTGCCCATTGATAGTTACCTGAGTGCCATCCGACCAGCCGGGAATGCGCAGGTAAAACGTAAATTCCGTGGGCTTCGCGGGCGCAACTGTAATTTCCGCCGAGCCATCCCAGGGATATTTCGTCTTCTGAACGACCTTGAGGCCAGTTCCCTCTTCCAGATGCCAATCAAGCTGCGAATTTTCGTACAGGTGCAAATAAAGTCCATCCTTGCTGGTGCTGTAAAAGTAGCCAGGCAAAGAGGCGAAGGTGCGCTCCAGATTCGGGGGACAGCATGTGGTGTCGTACCACGGATTGCGTATGCGATCGCCACCCGAAGGATCGAACCCCAGTGGATTCCGATAACAGTAAAGCGTGCCGTCCAGCGACATCCCCGAATTAATGCCATTGTATAAAGCGCGCTCGATCACATCGGCATATTTCGCATCGGCCGTGGCCGTCAGCAGTCGCCAGTTCCACATCATATTGCCAATGGCCGCGCAACTTTCGCCGTAAGCTGTGAAATTCGGAAGCTCGAAAGAATCGCCGAAGGCCTCTCCGTCGCTACGCGCTCCAACGCCGCCGGTGACGTACATCTGGCTAGTTACCAAATCATTCCAAAGTACGTTGAGAGTTTTCAGATAAGATTCGTCGCCCGTCTCAATGTAGTAGTCAGTGGCGCCGCAACAGGCATACATGGCGCGCACCGCATGACCTTCGAGGTGCGTGCGCGAAGTGAATGGCTTACCGCAAAAGTGATAAACATACGCGTCCTGGTTGAACTTGATGCGATCATCGCCTTGCAAAATGTACCCGGCCAATGTCAGGTAACGCTTGTCGGCCGTCGTGCGGTACAACTCGATGAGTGCCAGTTCAATTTCAGGATGACCTGAGAAAATTGGCTTCTTATCGGCTCCCGGCCCGAAATTCGAAAGCAGGTAGTTGTCAACGAAGCGAATGCTGGCATCCAGCAATGTGCGGCCACCCGTCGCGCGATAGAACGCGATCGCGCCTTGAATCATGTGGCCAAGATTGTAGAGTTCGTGGCCAACGCGCTGCGTGTTGGGCTCCATGCGCTGCTTGGCGCGGTCTTCGACATAGTAGGTGTTCAGGTACCCGCTTGATTCCTGCACCGCGACTACTTCCTTAATGATCTTGTCCGCCTGCGCGCGCAACTCCGGACGATCCCCGGACTGTAACGCGAACCCTACCGCTTCCAGCCATTTGTACACATCGGAATCCGAGTACACCGGCCCTTCCTGCCGGGCATCGCTTTTCCCCACTAGCCGCAAATAGTTGTTCATGCGCCCATTGGCTTCGAGTAGTTTCTCCATCGATGGAATACTTTTGTCGACGTTGATCTCGCGTCGCGAGCCCCAAAATCCTTGCGTGATCGTTACAGCATGCACCGGGATGTTGTGCAGCTTGGCATACGGGGATTTATCTACAAAAAGCACGCCTTCGTTTTTCCAATCAGCATCCGACGCGGCCGAGCCGCATGCGCCCAGGCCGCCCAAGAGGTTTTGCAATGGGAGTGCCGCCATTGCTGCTGTAGCAGACGCGGAGCCAACAAATTCCCGTCGCGATATTTGGGATTTATTTATCATGCGAACCTCCCGCGCGCCGCACTCGTTACTAAGCTGGGCGAGCATTCTGAGCGAGATTGATCAATGAGGGCAGGACGTCGCCAAATCTCCCATACTGCGGTTGCCCAAACCCGAAGTACATCTTTTGGTAGAGCGGATACAGCGCGCTATAAGTTGTTTGGGCTTCGGCCTCAGGCGAAAAAACGGCGTGCTCCGGGCAGATCTTGTCCTGAGCCTCTTCCACCGTTTTGAAAGTGCCCGCCGCGAGGAAAGCAAAAATTGCGGAGCCTAAACTGACCACGCTCTTACTTGGCACGAGAACCGGTTTCCCCATGACGTTGGCATAAACCTGATTCAATACATTGTTTTTCTGCGGAATGCCGCCGGCATTGATTACGCGTTTAATATGCACGCCATGCTCGGCCATTCGATCCAAAATGATTCGTGTGTGGAACGCGGTGCCTTCGATCGCGGCAAAGAATTCGTCCTGCGCGGTACTCTGCAAATTCCAGCCCAACGTGATTCCTCGTAAATTGGGATTCACCAACACGGTTCGGTCTCCGTTGTCCCAACTCATGCGCAGAAGCCCGGTTTGCCCCGCGCGATACTTCTCGAGACCCTGGCTCAACTGCGCAACATCTGTTCCCGCACGTCTGGCGATGGCGTTGAATATGTCTCCTACAGCCGACAGCCCAGCTTCAATGCCGGTCCTCTTTGGATGCACGCTTCCCTGAACGATTCCACAAACTCCCGGAACAAGGTTGACTGCCGGCGTGATGCCAATGATGCACGTGGAAGTACCAACCACGTTGACCATATCTTCGGTGCGGCAGCCTGCTCCGATGGCATCCCAATGCGCGTCGAACGCTCCCACCGGTATCGGGATGCCCGCCTTCAATCCCAACTTCTCGGCCCAGAATGCGGAGAGCCGGCCCGCGATCTGATCCGAAGTCGCATACTCGCCCTGGAGTTTTTCTCTCACGCCTGCAAGCAAGGGATCGACTTTAACGAGAAATTCCTCTGAAGGCAGACCGCCCAATTCCGGATTCCACAACCACTTATGCCCCATCGCACAAACGCTGCGTTTTACCTTGCGCGCATCAGTGATTCCGCAAAGCGTGGCTGCCGCCATATCGCAATGCTCGAACGCGGAATCGAATTGGGCGCGCTTCTCCGGATTGTGACGCAGCCAATGCAACAGCTTCGAAAAGCCCCATTCTGACGAATACACTCCGCCGCACCACTGAATCGCTTGCAGCCCTTCACGATGCGCCGCTTCCGTTATTTCTGCTGCTTCCGCCTTGGCCCGGTGATCGCACCAAAGATAATATTCATCAAGTGGCTGGAGATTTTTCCCGACAGGGATAACGGAAGAGCCGGTGGTGTCGACCGCAAGCGCCTGTACCTGATCCCCGGAGATCTGCGCTTTTCCGATTGCCTCGCGTGTAGCAGTCGCCAACGCGCGCATCTGGTCGTCATGGGACTGCGTCGCGTATTCCGGATCTTCGCGCTTGCGGTGCAACGGGTATTCCGCAAGCGCGGTCGCCAGCAGCCCTCGTTCACTGTCTACAACGGAAACGCGCACGCTCAACGTTCCGAAATCAACGCCAGCCACAATTGTCATGGAATTTGAATTTGCTCCGTGGAACCGGTATTTGCCAGTTCCCTCAACATTCCGCGCTGAACACCATCACCGCCGAATCATGTAAACGTTTACCAAGCTATTCGCGCCATTGCAATAGCTTTGCCGCTCGAATTGCGCCGGGCCAATTCTGATTTGATAAAACTCTGGATAGCGTATACTTCGCTCAGAATATTCTCTTCCGCAAATGAGGATATGTGGACATTCGCGATGTCGCCCGGCGAGCTAAGGTATCGACGGCAACGGTTTCCCGCACGATCAACCAGGTGGCCAGCGTAGATTCCCAGTTAGCAAAACGCGTCTGGAAAGCCATCGAAGAACTTGGCTATTACCCCAACCGGCAGGCACGCGCGCTGGTATCTGGTCGCAGCCACGTTTTTGGATTGATCGTTTCCGAAATCACGAATCCCTTTTTCCCCGAAATTGTTCAGACATTTGAGACCTTGGCCGTGGAGCAATGTTATGAAATTTTGCTGACCTCGACGATTCACGACCCCAAACGCATGGAACTCGCAGTCCGCAGAATGATTGAGGGCAGAGTGGACGGAGTGGCTATCCTCACTTTCGGAATGGAAGAATATTTGTTGGAGCACCTGCGTTTCCGGAACTTGCCCCTGGTGTTCGTTGATATCGGTCCGAAAGCCCCTCGCGTCAGTAACATTCGGGTGGACTATGCCGACGGAATTCGCCAGGCCGTGCAGCATTTGGCGGCATTGCGCCATGAAAAGATCGGATTCATAGCCGGGCCCCTCACGCTTAAATCCGCGGTTGCGCGCAAAGAGGCATTTGAAACCTCGATGCGTGAGATCGGCCTGCCGATCAATCCGGATTTTGTCGTCGAAGGAGACCATCGGTTGGAGGGAGGAAAGCAGGCCCTTCAAAACATTTTCGAGCTTCGCGAACGCCCCACAGCCATTCTCTGCTCCAACGATATGACCGCGATTGGCGTTATGCGCGAAGCATTCGAGCTTGGCATCAAGGTGCCGCAGGAATTGTCCGTTATCGGGTTCGACGATATTCGCATGGCGGAGTTTTTGACTCCGCCGCTTACCACAGTTCAAATGCCTCAATCGGAATTGGCAAAACTCGCCTTTGAAGCGCTGCTTAAGGAAGTGAAGAAAGAAACGCCCGCGCCCGAAGGCACCGAGTACCTTCTGAAAACGCGCCTGGTTCTCAGAAGTTCGACGGCATTTCCTCCCGGCAGCAAGCCGAAGAAATTGCGACCAAGCTCAAGGCAATCTGGTAGGCGCGGCGTGGGCCGCAGAGCCTGAATCCCTTCGAGATGCAATCAATGTGAGTCGCGTGCTACTTTTGAACCGCTGCGGCCCACCAGGAAATCGAGATCTGCTCCCTGATCCGCTTGCAGAACGTGTTCAGTATATAGCTTCAGCCAGCCACGGTCCGGAACCGGCGGAGGCGTCCACTTTTCGCGGCGTTCACAGAGTGTTTTGTCGTCCACCTCTAAGCGCAGCAGCCGTTTGGGTACGTCGAGAGTAATCATGTCGCCAGAGTACACCAACGCAAGTGGACCACCGGCCGCGGCTTCGGGCGCAATGTGCAAAATCACCGTTCCGTAGGCGGTGCCGCTCATACGGGCGTCCGATATACGGACCATATCGCTGACGCCTTTTCGCAGCAGTTTGGCAGGCAGCATCATGTTGCCCACTTCCGCCATGCCCGGATAACCGCGCGGACCACAATTCTTGAGCACCATCACGCAAGTTTCATCAATGTCCAAATCCTCGTCATTGATCCGTGCGTGGAATTCTTCAATCGTCTCGAACACCACGGCTCGCCCGCGATGCTGCAAGAGTTGCGGGCTCGCAGCTGACGGCTTAATCACAGCGCCGTTCGGAGCCAAATTACCGTGCAGGACGGCGATTCCCGAGCTCGCTTTGAAGGGCTCCGCAAAGCCATGAATCACGTCGCGATTCCAGCAACTGGCCTCGGCAACATTCTTCCAGATTGGCTGGCCGTTCGCCGTCAGCGCATTCCGGCGCAAGACCCGAGCCTCGCCTAACTCGCGCAGCACCGCAGGCAATCCTCCGGCATAGAAAAAATCCTCCATCAGATATTTACCCGAAGGCTGGATATCGACGAGGCATGGCAGAGAAGAGCCTAAGCGATCGAAATCGTCGAGACACAAGGGGACGCCGATACGCCCTGCAATCGCAATCAAGTGGATCACCGCATTCGTGGAACCACCAATCGCGGCGTTAGCGAGGATTGCGTTTTCGAACGCTTCGCGCGTCAGGATCCGCGAGATGCAAAGGTCCTCGTGCACCATCTGAACAATTCGCCGGCCGGTCATCTGCGCGAGCGTACTGCGGCGTGCATCGACCGCGGGGATGGCCGCATTGCCGGGCAAGCTCATGCCCAGCGCTTCGACCATGCTGGCCATGGTCGACGCCGTACCCATGGTCATGCAATGCCCCTTGGATCGGTGCATGCAGCTCTCCGCTTCCACATACTCGTCCAGCTTCATCTTTCCCGCGCGGAGTTGATCGGTCATTTGCCACAAGCCGGTTCCCGATCCTAAATCGTGCCCATGGAATTTTCCGGAAAGCATGGGCCCGCCCGAAAGACCAATGGTTGGTAGATCGCAGGAAGCGGATCCCATCAACAACGATGGCGTGGTCTTGTCGCAGCCCATCAGCAGAACCACTCCATCCATGGGATTGCCGCGGATGGATTCCTCCACATCCATGCTGGCCAGGTTGCGGAACAGCATGGCGGTCGGACGCAATTGCGTCTCTCCCAGTGACATGACGGGAAACTCCAAGGGAAAACCGCCCGCTTCCCACACGCCACGCTTCACAAATTCCGCAAGCTCGCGAAAATGCGCGTTGCACGGAGTCAGCTCCGACCAGGTATTGCAGATACCGATTACCGGCCGGCCATCGAACAGGTCGGGCGGCCAGCCCTGGTTCTTCATCCAGCTTCTGTAGACGAAACCATCGCGACCCTCTCGCCCATACCATTCCTGGCTGCGCAGCTTCTTCATCATTGTGTCCTTCTGCGTGAACTGGCTACATCCACGGCCGGCGTTGCTATAGCATCGCCGATGATAGCGCAGAATCCAGTTCGCTAACGCAATCCGCTGGCAGCTTCCACTTGGCGACAAGTTTTCGCCGGCAGAAAAGAAAAAGGGGAGAACCCGAAGGCTCTCCCCTTGCACATCAAAAATCTTCCCGATTATTCCAGAGCTGGGTCGCCATTGACGCTCGAGTCGCATGCGCCGCCGGCATCGTGGTAGTGAATCACGCCGTCTTGCATTGAGCAGAACGCTCGCTGTCCGGTTACAGACTGGGTAATCGGAAGCGCCAGAATGTTGTAGGTGGAGATGATCCCGGCGCCGTCGGGCGCGCCAGGCGTGTAAGTGAAATTGTAGCCACTCTTCACGCCAGTCGTCAGAACTTCATCAATGATCCCCGCGCCCGTGCAGTCTCCGGGACCAGGGCCCAGATTCACTAAGGCCACCGGGAATCCGGTGTCCGAACATTGCGCCGCATATTGAATATTCGCCGTCGTCAGGGTGCGTATCGAGCCGACTGCAGAAGACTCGTTCGCCGAAATGCGCGCCTTCAGCAAATTCGGGATGGCAATGGCCGCAATGATAAGGATAATCGCCACGACGATCAGCAGTTCGATAAGCGAGAAACCCTGTTGCTTCTTCATGAGGTCTCCTTGAAAGAGTCACCGTGCGGGGTCATGCCCGGATTGGTGCAAAGGGACTGCCAATCCTAGTAGGTTTGGTACGAAAGTACTGCGATTTCTGCAAGATACGGATATTGAACAAGGTGCGAGGATTCTAGACGTTACTTTAGGACTAGTGAGCGGAGAGGGCTGCTGTCCCGATGGCACGAGCGGGGGGTTAGCACCCCCCGAGACGCCCTTATAAGAGAGATGGGGTTCCACGTCCGGCTGGGCGTGAATTTGCGTCAAATGTGGCACAATGCCGCTACCTCTTACCTCGGCGGCTGGCAAGAACGATTGAGTAACGCAGCCAGGTCACTCCCTTCGGAGGACTGATCATGACGTGGACGCAAGTGTACGACCCGCTCGGCCACTGGTGGCTTTCGACGCTTGTTGCCGCGATTCCCGTGATCGTCCTTCTGGGGGCGCTGGCACTGTTGCATTTGAAAGCGCATTGGGCGGCCCTGCTGGGATTGGCAACCTCTCTGTTGATTGCCATCAAAGTGTTCCATATGCCCGTCGGAATGGGTGCGCGAGCCGCTGTATTTGGCTTGGCCTACGGCGCGTTTCCCATCGGATGGATCGTTCTGAATGTCATCTTCATGTACGACATGAATTGTGCGACTGGGCGGTTCAAAGTCCTGCAAGAAAGCTTAATGGGCATAACGCAGGATCGCCGCCTGCAGCTGTTGCTAATCGCGTTTTCCTTCGGAGCTTTTTTTGAAGGCGCGGCAGGATTTGGAACGCCAGTCGCGGTCACTGCCGCCATTCTGATTGGTTTGGGATTCAAACCGCTGCAGGCCTCGGGTTTGTCGCTAATCGCCAACACTGCGCCGGTAGCATACGGCGCATTGGGAACACCTCTGGTCGCATTGCAAGCCGTGACGGGTTTGGATCTTTTGAAGCTCAGCGGGATGGCGGGCAGAATTTTGCCGTTCTTTTCGGTGCTGGTGCCCTTCTGGCTGTTGTGGACCTTTTGTGGATTCGACGGAATGCTGGAGGTTTGGCCGGCGATTCTCGTCGCGGGGGTCTTCTTCGCCATTCCGCAATATTTGATGTCGAATTTTCATGGGCCATGGCTCGTGGACGTGGTTGCCGCAGTGTGTTCTATGGCGGCAGTGGTTCTTCTGCTGTTTTTGTGGCATCCCAAAAGAATTTGGGGCTTCACAGGTCACGAATCAGAACGGGCGGCGCGTGGCCAGCATGGCTACAGCAAAAGTGAAGTGATCAGGGCTTGGGTTCCGTGGTTGATTCTGAGCGTGACGGTTTTTTTGTGGGGGCTGCCCAGCATCAAAGGGTCCCTCGACAAAATTTCCATCTTCAAGGTTCCGGTCGCGGGCCTGCATAATCTGATTTTGCGCGTGCCTCCCGTGGTCGCCACGCCCACGCCCGAGCCGGCCCTGTTCAATCTGAACTGGCTGTCTGCCTCCGGTAGCGGCATCTTCTTTGCATCTATCATCGCGGGGCTGGTGATGGGTTTTGGGCCAATGCAGATGCTGAGGCAATACGGGAGGACCCTCTACAAGGTGCGCTTCTCGCTGATCACAATTTCCGCCATGATGGCCATTGGCTTTATGACCCGCTACTCAGGACTGGACGCGACGATGGGGCTGGCCTTTGCGCGCACCGGAATGTTTTATCCTTTTTTTGGTACGCTGCTAGGCTGGCTCGGCGTGGCACTCACAGGCTCGGATACTTCTTCCAACGTGCTCTTTGGCAGCTTGCAGAAAATCTCCGCCGCGCAGGTCGGTGTTTCACCAACCTTGATGGCCGCGGCGAACAGCTGTGGCGGCGTAATGGGCAAAATGATCGATGCGCAGAGCATCGTCGTCGCCAGCACTGCCACGGAATGGTATGGCCACGAAGGAAACATCTTGCGCTATGTCTTTCTTCACAGCATCGCCCTGGCTTGTCTGGTGGGAGTGCTCGTTTTCTTGCAGGCGTACGTGTTCCCGTTTACAAAACTCGTGGTCCATTGACGCCATTTCCCTGCTCTTAACGCATACCTATTGTGTGTGAGTCGGCGGCGCGTTAACGTGGGTTGTAACTTTGCCGCTTTCTTCAGCGGCTGCGGTTTTTCAGCGAGCGACACAATGAATCGCGACCTTTTGCGGCAATTTCAGGCCATCGTTGGCGAACGCGGCTTGCTCTCTTCACCCGAAGAGTTGCACACCTACGAATGCGATGGATTGACTAACTTTCGCGTAATGCCGCTGGCCGTGCTCCTGCCTGCGAATACCGAACAGGTTCAGGGAATCGTGCGGATCTGCCACCGCGAACGCATCCCATTTGTAGCCAGAGGCTCCGGAACGGGTTTGAGTGGCGGCGCGCTGCCGGTTGGAAACGGAATTGTCATCAGCCTCGCACGCATGAATCGCATCCTGGAAGTGGACCTGGCGAATGCCCGCGTGGTGGTTGAACCAGGAGTGATCAATCTGGACGTGACCGCCCGCGTGCAGCCGCGCGAATATTTCTATGCGCCGGATCCTTCGTCGCAATCGGTTTGCAGCATCGGCGGAAACGTGGCGGAGAATTCCGGCGGGGCGCACTGCCTGAAATATGGATTCACAACGACACATGTGCTGGGACTGGAGGTGGTCCTGCCCGACGGATCGCTGGTGCATTTGGGCGGCAAAACTCTCGACACTCCCGGATACGACTTGAGTGGCGTATTTGTGGGATCCGAAGGCACGCTAGGAGTCGCAACAAAGATAACGCTGCGAATTGTAAAGCGGCCCGAATGCATTCGCACGCTGCTGGCGGCGTTCCCGAGCACCAACGAGGCAGGCGCGGCGGTCAGCGACATCATTGCCGCGGGAATGCTTCCCGCAGCTATCGAGATGATGGATAACCTGGCGATTCAGGCGGCGGAAGCTGCCGTGCATGCGAACTATCCAGATTGCGGTGCGCTTCTGCTTGTAGAGCTTGACGGGCCAATCGCAGAAGTTGAAGCGTTGATGCAAAGTGTCGCCGAAATTTGCGAGAAGAATGGCGCGTCGGAAATACGCGTTGCGCAGACGGACGCAGAGCGCGCCCTGGTGTGGAAGGGCCGCAAAGCGGCATTCGCGGCGATGGGGCGCATCTCACCGAACTACATCGTGCAGGATGGCGTCATCCCCAGAACTGCTTTGCCGCAGGTCATGAGTGAAATTGCGCGGCTCAGCGCTGAGACCGGACTTCGTGTCGCCAACGTCTTCCACGCCGGCGACGGAAATCTGCATCCACTGGTACTTTACGACCGGCATGTCGCGGGGCAGGAAGAAGCTGCGGAAGCGCTCTCGTACCGCATCCTGGAATTGTGCCTTGCGGCCGGCGGATCGATTACCGGCGAGCATGGGGTAGGCGAAGACAAGAAGAGGATGATGTCGAAAATGTTCAGCGAACCGGACCTTATTACCATGCAGCGAGTGCGGTGTGCGTTCGATCCGCTTCAACTTTCCAACCCGACGAAGATTTTCCCTACCCCGCGAATGTGCGGCGAGAAACCGGGCGAATACGTGCCCCATCCCCTGGAATCTGCCGGAATCGCAGAGCGGTTTTGAGTGGCAGACCGATGAGACTGTTGCCAGAATTATGCTGAAGACTCGCGCTATCGAGGAAAGGCTTCGCGCGGCTGTAGGTTCGCAGAATTTGCGAGCCGCTACCGCCAGCGACTCAGTCTGCGGCGTGCAGCCACAATTTGTTGCGGAGCCCGAAAACGAGGAGCAACTGGCTTCCCTGCTCTCCTGCGCGAACGAAGCGGGCGTTGGCGTTATCCCTCGAGGCGGCGGCACAAAACTGGGTTGGGGAAACGCGCCGACGAAAGGCGAAGTGATTCTCTCGACCGCATGTCTCGACCGAATTCTGGAGCACGCATGGGCCGATCTGACAGTGACCGTTCAAGCTGGTTGCACCATGCAGGCGCTCCAGGACAGGCTGGCGCAGCATGGACAGCGGCTTGCATGTGATTGCTTGTGGCCCGATCGCTCAACCATTGGCGGTTTGCTTTCCACCAATGATAGCGGCACGTTGCGGCTACGCTTCGGTGCTCTGCGCGACCTTATTATTGGCATTACTCTCGCCCTCCCCGACGGAACGTTGGCCAGCAGCGGTGGCAAGGTTGTGAAGAACGTTGCTGGATATGATCTTCCCAAGTTGGCGACTGGTGCGCTTGGAACACTGGGAGTTATTACCCGCGCAGTCTTTCGCGTACACCCGCTGCCACACGCATCGAGAAGCTTCTCCTTTTCAGCACCGAGCTTTCAATCCATGCAGCAGCAGGTGCTCGCCATTCAGGATTCGAAGTTGGCGCACACAGCGTCGCAGATTCGTTGTGTCGGTGGTGGTCAGCCAACCGCCAACATTCTGTTTGAAGCCACCGAAGCTGGCATCCAAGCGCAAGAATCTCAACTACGCAACTTGCTTGCACCTATGCCCACCGAACAAGCAGCCGAATCCGTATGGATGGCGCGGCAGGAACTTTGCAGTTCGGCGGCCGGCGCTGTGATTTTGAAGATCGGCATCCTGCCGTCGGAAATCGCAACCTTGGCCGGAGATTTGGCGCAAATTGCTGACTCGCAAAAAGTACAGTGGCAGATGCTCGTGCAGGCGACCGGGATCGGCACTCTGCGGTTGCATGGCGAGCCCGATCGGTTGTCGGCAAGCGTTGGGCAATTGCGCGCCAAAGTGGAAGCTCAGGGAGGATCGCTCATTATTTTGCATCGGCCAACGGCTCTCGCATGGCTCGACGCATGGGGCAACCTTGGCGACGCTCTTCCACTAATGCGGGCCGTCAAACAGCAACTCGATCCAAAACACACCCTGAATCCTGGGCGATTCGTTGGGGGAATCTGATCGAATGGCCAGCGAGAACAAACTAGCGAATTTGCCTTCCGCGTTTGACACGCATCATCCACCAGCGCAAGAAATCATCGAGAAGTGTGTGCATTGCGGTTTCTGCCTGCCGGTTTGTCCTACCTATGCGTTGTGGGGACAAGAGATGGATTCGCCGCGTGGGCGAATCTATCTAATGAAGATGGCCCTCGAAGGCGCGGCGGAAATGAACGAAAACTGGGTACGCCATTTCGATTCGTGCCTTGGCTGCGTGGCGTGCATGCCGGCCTGCCCGAGCGGTGTCGATTACGGAAAGCTTATCGAAGCGACGCGGGCTCAGATTGAGCGCAACTACCAGCGGCCAGCGGCAGACAAAGTTCATCGACGATTTCTGTTCGAGACCTTTACAAAACCCGAGCGATTGAAATTCCTGCGATGGCCGCTGCTGGCTTATCAAAAGACAGGCCTGCAATCGGCTCTGCGGGCAGTCGGGTGGTTCAAGCTACTGCCGAAACCTGTGGAAGCGATGGACAGCTTGCTCCCAGAAGTGATGCCTGCAGAGAAAGTGGCGGCGGTAACGCCGGCGCAGGGCGAAAGACGCAAACGCGTCGGACTGCTGCTGGGATGCGTGCAACGCACATTTTTCTCGCATGTGAACGCCGCGACCGCGCGCGTTCTTGCGGCAGAAGGATACGAAGTAGTTGCTCCCGAGGAACAGTCTTGCTGCGGGGCACTGTTCGTGCATGCAGGAGAAGCAGAACGCGCCCAAGAGTTGGCGCGAAACACGATTGACGTTTTCGAACGGGCACATGTCGAGACCGTTGTCATCAACGCCGCGGGTTGCGGTTCCAACGTCAAGGAATATGCCCACCTGCTTCGTGATGACGCTGCTTATGCCGAGAAGGCCAAGCACTTTGCGGCCAAATGCAAAGACATCAGCGAGATTCTGGCGGAGCAGTCGCCTCGAGCGGAACGTAAAGGGCTTCGCGTGCGCGTGGCCTTCCATGATTCCTGTCATTTACAACATGCCCAGGGTGTTCGTGTGCAACCGCGGGCTCTTCTGGCGCAAATTCCGGGGCTGCAATTGATGGAAATTCCGGAGTCGCCGATCTGCTGTGGTTCCGCGGGAATCTATAATCTGGTGCAGCCCGATGCTGCTGCAGAACTCGGCGATCGCAAGGCGCGGCTGATTGCCCCGTTGAACGCGGAGGTTGTGGCAACTGGGAATCCCGGTTGCATCTTGCAGCTGCAGGCATCGTTGCGCAAAATTAACCACAGAATTCCGGTCGTGCACACGATTCAATTGCTGGATGCTTCGATCCGGGGATTACCGTTCGACGCGTTGGACTAGAAGTAGGCTTCCAGAAAAAAGTAAATCGTCATTCCTGTTCCAAGGACAATTACCGTAGCTCGGATCAGCGATTGCGGCAGTTTCTGCGCATAATGTGCCGCGGAATAGCCGCCCAAGCCTGCCCCGACGATCATCACCAGCGCCTGCGGCCAAACGATTGAGCCCGCGGCGATGAAGGTAACCGCTGCCACTCCGTTGATTACCGCAACCAAAACAATTTTCAGCGCGTTCATCTCGTGGATGTCCGTCATGCCCATCGCGGCGAACATGGCAAGATTCATGATGCCGATTCCGCCGCCGAAATAGCCTCCGTAGATGGCAACCAGCAACTCAAACAACGATGCTCCCGCAATAGCAGTGCTGCTGGCTCGGTGCGAAATGCCGGCGGAGAGGCGCCCTGTAAGATGGCGGCCATACGCGAACAGCAATGTGGCGGCGAGCATCAACCATGGAATGACGCGAAGAAAAGTGTGCGCCGGCGTTCTGATCAAGAGCACAGCTCCTGCCAGGCCTCCCACAAGACTCATAATGACGAGGGGAAGCAGTATGCGGCGAGGAAGATTTAAATGCCGGCGATAAGCGCCCCCGCTGACAGCCGTCCCAACCCACAGCGATAGCGTGTTGGTGGCATTCGCGGGGATCGGTGGAACTCCGGTGAACAGCAGAGTCGGGAAGCACACAAAACTTCCACCACCGGCCACCGCGTTCATGGCCCCGCCAAGCGCTCCGGCGCAAAACAATAAAATGGCGTTAGGGAAACTCAAGCAAATCTTCTATCACGAATCAACAAGCTAGCTCCAGACCGGTCTGCTAACTCGGGGCAATTTAGTGCTTGTCAGACAAGTACGGCACAAACCCGTGTGCCGCGGTTCGAAGTTTGTACACCGAAGTAGTCGCGGTAATGTACAGCGTCCCGAGATCGGAATCTCCCCAGGCAAGATTCGCCGGCTGTTCGGGCATCACGATTGTGCCCAGGTGATGCCCAGCGGCGTCCCATATCCAGATTCCCTGGGGACCCGTGACATAGACATTTCCATCGCGATCTACCTTCATTCCGTCGGGAACGCCATCGCCCCTGCCTCCGGGCTCCTCGCCGAAGATGCGGCTGTTAGCGATCGTGCCATCGGCGCGAAAATCGTACACGCGAATGTTTCGTTGCTGGCTGTCGTCGACGTAAAACTTCTTGCCGTCGGCAGAAAAAGCCAAGCCGTTCGGTTGGCTCAGTTCCTTGGTCAGCAAAGTGACTTTACCGCTGGCGTCGAGCCGGAACACTCCCTGATACGAAAGTTCCTGCTTTTCTCCCTTCGGCAAGTCGAGAGTCGGATCGGTGAAGTACAGCGCGCCATCGGGGCCCAGAACCACGTCGTTGGGACTATTGAATTGTTTCCCTTCGAAGCGATCGGCAAGAATTGTATATTTTCCGTCGGGCGTGATGCGGATGATCGCGCGCAGCACACTGGCGCAATCAATCAGCCGATGCTGCTGGTCGTAAGTGTTGCCGTCAGGATCGCCCAGTGGCACCAGAACTTCCTTGCGGCCGTCAAGGTAAACGCGAAAAATCTTGTTGAGTTCTTCGTCGCTGATATACAGGAATCCGCCAGGATCCCAGACAGGTCCTTCGGTAAAACCAAATCCACTGGCAACAAGGTCGAGCTTTGCATCACGCGAAATGAGTTTCCAGAATTGCGGGGATTCCTCTTTAAGCTGGAATTGCCGTTTCGGTGCAGCTGACTGCTGGCCAACAATAGCGGTGGCCTGCAGAAGCAGCATGGCCAGGCACAAGCCGTATCTTTTCATTGATGAATTTCGTTGTGAATAACTTCGATGAGGCTGCAACTCAATCGTCCTCGCTTTCGGGTGTGACGGAAATTTGCGATTTTGTTTGCCGGGCCACGGTCATCAAAAAACCGACCAAATCGTCGAGTTGGGCCGGAGTGAGCGTTGATCCGTAGTCGGCTGGCATCAACGGCTTGGCATGCGGCTCGATTTTCGCGATATCGGACTTCTTCAGCAGATGAAACGCGCCATCGACCGACTGCAGTTGCAGCGAAAAATTGTCTTCGTTGCGCACGACGCCTTCCATCACTTGTCCGTCGCGCAGAGTCGCGGTAACCAGCGTGCGCGGTCCCGATGAGCCGCCGGGGTTGGTAATGGCGCCGCGGATTTCGGACGGCGCAAGGTTCCCGGCGTAGGCGGAAAGGTCCGAGGAAAGAAAACCACCTTCACCGTGAACCATGTGACATTCCGAACATCGCGCTGTCCCAAAAAAGAGACTCTGGCCTTTTTGCGGATCGCCCGGAATCGCCGCCGCGCTTCCCTTCCCTTGTAGTGTGCGCAGATGCTCGAGCAGCGCTGAAAGTTTGGAGCGGCCGAGTGAACCGAATGCAGGCATTCCGCCGGAGGGAATGCCATCGCGCAGAATCTGCAAAAGGTCACGGTCGCTCAGGCGCAAAACGTCCGGGCGGGTGGCAATGTCGGGCCCACGTTCGCCTCCGCGTCCGTCTAAGCCGTGGCAACTTGCGCAGACCGCTTCAAACGTCTGCCGCCCAATGCCTGACGACGAATCCGCGGATGCGTCTTGCTTCTGAGGCCCCGTAGACCATCCAAAACTCACACCGCTAACGCCGACCACTGTAGCCGTAGAAACAAGCAAGAACAGGAAACGCGGAGAACGCTTATGAAAATTCATTCGCATACCAGCCAAGTAGCCCACTGCAATTGGTTCAAACGTTTTAAACGCAGCCGACGCTCACTGTCAAGTAGCGAAAATCACTCAGGAATTCAAGATTTGTTCGGCATCAACAGAATCGGATCGTCGCAGCAGTGCTTTTCGCTTGCGCTCGCTTTAAGTCAGACGCCTGCGACAATTCGCGATTAGACCGGGAGGTGCGCGGTATCCGGTGCCGCCGCCGACAAGCCTCGAACCCAAAAGCTTGGCGGCCGACGACGGAGTGGCGTCGCCGTGGGAACGACGACAACCCGGGTTTGCAGGTTGCCGGTAAAGCAGCGGGGCAGGCCAATTCCGAAACGGGCGCGGCGTTTCGAATCGGGACTCGGCTCGTCACCCACCCCAGCTCCACCACAGACTGTTAGTTTTGACAATTCCCCGCCCATCGCAAACTGTCGCATCCTTGCGGCGTTGATCTGCAACCGAACGGCAGGAGTGTAACTATGCAAAGGAAGTTTGCGGTGTTTCTCGGCTTGTGCCTTGGATTGGCCTGTTTTTGCTCGGCCGACACCCTCACGCTGAACAGCGGTCAGGTCATTTACGGCGTCTTTATGGGGCGAAACAACGATGCCATTCAGTTCCTGGGACCGGATGGCTCCAGCAAGTCCTATCCTCTGGCGCAGGTCGCGACTCTGACCTTCGGCCCGATCCCGTCCGCCAGTCAGCAGGCCGCCGCCAGCGCTCCACCTGTTCCACTGGAGATCACGGTACCGACGGGAACATTCGTGCTGGTGCGCATGTCCGAAACTCTCGATACCAGCACAGCCCAGAAAGGACAGATCTTTACGGCCACGCTGGCCACGAACCTGGCCGCCCAAGGATACGTTGTGGCCCGGCAAGGCACCACGGTTTACGGCCAGGTCGTGGACGTCTCATCGGCGCGCCGCTTGTTCGGCAAATCCAAAATCAGTCTCCAACTGACCCAGATTGTGATCAACGGCACCGCCATTGGCATCACCACCGACGATTACTCCTCCGATGGCAAAAGCTCCAGCGGTCGCACCGCACGTCGCACGCTCGGTGGAGCAGGCCTCGGTGCCGGCATCGGCGCTCTTGCCGGAAATGCTGGAGAGGGCGCGGCCATTGGCGCGCTCTCTGGTGTGTTTCTCTCCGCCGTCCAGCGAGGCAATCAGGTGCAGATTCCCGCGGAAGCGCAACTGGACTTCACCCTACAGCAATCCGTCACTCTACCCGTTCCCGCTCAAAATGGCCCTGCGCCGCGTCTGCAATAGTTCGAGACTTTTAGGAGCCTGCTCATGAGAATCCGATTCGCAATCATCGCTGCTGCCGCTTTAATCCTCTCCTGTTCTGCTTTCGCCCAGGAAAAACAGCTCCAGGATCCCGCGGAAAGCAAAGAACTGAATACCCAGGCCTATATCCAACTGTTGCGCTCAGACCTGAAAGCCTCCAAGCGTACGCTGATCAAGGAATCGATGCAGCTTACCGAGAGCCAGGCTGCCGCCTTTTGGCCGCTCTATAACCAGTACGACGCGGAACAGACCAAGCTCGGGGACCAGAAGCTCGCGCTCATTCAGGACTATGCCAAGAATTTTATGACTATGACCGACGCGAAAGCCGACCAACTGGCGCATGGGGCCTTGGAACTCGACGACCAGCGCCAGGCTCTGCGCAAGAAATATTACGATCTGTTCAAGAAAGCTCTGCCCACCGTTCTCGTTGTCCGCTTTTTCCAGTTGGAGAATCAGATTCAGCTAGTAGTCGATCTCCAGATTGCGGCAAACCTGCCCATCATTGAGGAAGCTCCGCCCAAATCGCCGGGAGGCTCCGCGAAATAATAATCCCGTGCAGGAAGAATGAAGGTGCAGTGTAAGGCTAGTGCGGATTGATGGATTGAGCGAGGCTTATCAGGTTTTGCGGAGCGACGTGTATCACTCCGGAACGCGGACTATCAATGTCCGCGATCAGCAGAAACGAAATCGCAACGACCAGCGGTAGTATGATCAATCGTAGGGATTTCGCTTCAGCTTGCAGCGCGCCGTAACCGATTAGCACGTTGCAGCAGATTGCAATGGCAACCATCAGGCCCCACGCCGCAATCGGAATGCGATTCCACCACGCGGCTTGCGTGTAGCCCTGCGAGTTCAATACATCGTTCATCCCTGAAACGGCCAGCGCCATGACAGGTGTCGGGTTCGCATCGGCCGGAGTTTTCACGGTATTCCAAAGATTAATCTGCAGTTGAGAGGTGACGGCATTGATGTTCTGAAGTTCGTCGTAATTTCGAGTTCGATAGAACATCACGCGCTCATCGAGGTACTGACGCAGCAGCAACCGCACTCTCTCAGCGTCGGCAGCAGGCAGCAAATCTGCCCGCACATATTCCGTGCCAATCGCGTTAGCCTCTGCTTCCTCATAGTTCTTGCGCAGATCGTAGCGGCTGACGGCCATAGAAAAGCTGAACCCGATGATCAGGCCAAGCAGCGTCAGCGTGGCGGCCACCACCACGTTAAAATCTTCGTGTTCCTCTTCCCTAAGGATTCGCTTTCTTCGGATAGACGCACCCACCCGCGCCGACAGCCAAAGCAACACCAAGGAGATCCCCGCCACTGGGAACGGGTAGTTCATTATGTTCATCGGCTGGGCGCCTCTCGTCGCGCTGCAGTCAATCTAACGCATTCCGCGAACAGCGAGTCAAATTATCACGATTAGGCAAACTGGTACACCGCACACATCAGCTGTGCGACGTGGCGCTCCAGCGGCGCACGCGCATCACTGGCACGAACCGTCGTCGACGAACTGGTTCGCCGTGGCCATCGAAGCCAGCGAATGTCCACAAGCTCGCAGCTTCTGATCCAAAGGATCGTTGTCCAGCGAGTTGGGATCGATATACGTCATGGACTTTGTCATTTGCAGATACTTGTCCGTCAAAGCGCGCATTGTGCTGAACTCGTTGTTCAGGAACGGAACTGTGTTTTGGTCCGCGGGCGTGCTTGCTGCCACCCCAGCGAGCCGCACAGCCTGTTGTGCTTGGTTGCGATAAGCCGAGAGCCAGTCGTCGCCGAGTGGCACTCCTCTCTGTATGGCGTTTCTCAGTGCGGCGTGCCACTCACGAATCTGAGCCATCGCTTCGATCCCGGCGGTAATGAAATCTTTGGAGAAACCAGTGGGGGCAGCGGCTGGCGCAGAGCCGCCCGTTGCGGTTCCCGGTAGCGTCAGCACGATCTGATTCCCGCTAAAGCTGATGGAACCATTTACGAGTCGTGCCAGATCTTCAACCGCCACATAGTTGCGCCCAGAAACCTGAATGACCCTTGCTGAACCCGATTGTCCTGCGACGACGACCGAGTTGCTCGACTGGGCGAGAAGTGACATCGCCAAAACGGCCAGCCCCGACACCGCGGCCACCACCAACCAGATTCTCTTGCCATCTCTACGCATAGGAATACACCTCTATGTAAATATGCTCGATTGTACGGGAACCGGCCTCACCTTAGAAGCGGCTCTCGATTCAAAGCGGAAGATCTATCGCGCGGCCAAGATCGCCGTCGGCCGTCCCACTACCTTCGCCAACCTCCGCCCCCGCCCCAACTTCGCCCTCCACCGCCGTATCCACCCATACTATGACTACCGCCACCCCAACCACCTCCCGACGATCCCCAACGATTACTCTGTGCCGATCCGCTTTCCCGGCTTTGCTTATCGGCGTCGAGATTCTGCGACGAGAAACTGCCGGAGGAACGATCCTGGCTCATCGTCTGTTTATCCTGTTGGGTATTGGCTTGGCTGTCTGGATGTTGCTGCTCGTAGCTCGACTTGTCCTGCTGGGCAGTAGCCTGACTATTCGGGTGTTGCTGTTCGTAATTCTGCTTGTCTTCCTGGCTGGTGTTCACATCCGTCCAGCCCCCGCTCCCGTTGGATTTCTGCCATCCGGAACCGGTGTTTTGGTACACATTCCCGTCGTGCCCCGCGTACATATCGCCACTCGAATTCTTGCCTGCGTAGGTATTTCCGTAGGCGCTTGATGTCGCATAGCCTTTTCCGCCCTGTGACCCTTGGGCCGAAGCCACCGTGCCATTTGCAGTTGAATAGTGCTGAGTACTGGCGGATTTGTTTCCCTGCGACACGTACGATTGCCCCCACTGCGCCGTGGGGCTCGATCCCTGGTGCGTTGCGCCATATGACCCCGTGTACGGGTTATACGCTTGGCCCACACTTTGTTTGCCATACGCCGTGGAGGTCGATGCTGTGCGTGTCGATGTTCCCGTGTATGGGTTGTAGGATGCGGTGCGCGTCGCTGAGCCATAAGGGCCGTACGCCGTCTGCGACACCCCGTAGGCTCCAGTTCCCGTGTGGTAGTAAGCAGTGCTGCCATAAGCTCCGTACACTCCGTACGGCGTGGCATAAGGGTGGTACACCGGGTAGCCATACGCCGGATAGCCAATGTATGGAGGATAGTAGTAGCCGGTGCCGCTGGTCACGATCGCGCCAACTGCCGCTCCCATGACAAATGCACCCATGTAGCCCGCCGTATAGCTGGACTGCACGTAGCCGCTGGAAGTCGTCACCTGGGTGACATACGTGACGTTGTATACGGGCGAACTGGGAGGGATGGTATAAATCACTTGCGGCACCGAACTGGCGGTCGTCCACGGACCAAGTGCGCTCGCGGACATAAACCACACCCCCTGCAAACACAGATAATACAGGTCTCCCACCTGAATCACTTTGTCCGGTGTATTTGTCGCGTATTGAAGCGTCGTGCCTTCGATGGGCGCGAATTGCGGCTCTCCCGTATACATCACTTTCGCCTGGGCTGCCGCCGTCGTCGGATTCAGCAGCATCGTTGTGGGGATTTGTGCGATTAGCACCGCGTCCTTTGCCTCTGTTGTCCCGGGCACGGAAGAAAGTATCGCGCTCGCGGGACTGGATAATGGAATATTCGCAAAGTCCGCCGGCAGGTTCAGCGATGCAAAAGTCCACGGCCCGGTCAGGCTTGGCGCGCTAAACCAACGGCCTGCGGCCAAGTAATAAAATGTTTGCGTCGCGCCATAGACGAACACTGGACTATCCGTATTATTGGCGTAAACCAGTTGCGTTCCCGGAATCGGCGTGTACGTAGGCTGCCCATCGAACAGAATCACTTCTGCCGGAACCGTGCTGTAACACACCTGAGGGATGATCGCGTTGGACACTGCGGGAGGCGGAACCGCCTTCTTCGCCCTGGCGAATTTCCCAGAGTCGGGTAGCTTGTCGAACGCTTTGGATAGTTTTGTCACCCGGGACCACGGCCCATGCAGATCGCCGGCAGCCAGCCAGATGTTGTTCACCAACAAGTAGTATTGCGAAGTGGATTTATCAAAGAACAACGGCCACACCGTGTTGACCACAAACTTCAAATCGGTCTTGGGAATGTCCGACAGCACCGGTTCGCCGTCTACGCCTAGAAGAATCGCCGGTGTATAGCTGACAAAGACAAACGGCGGGTCGTTCCTTAAATTAACGCTCTTCACCGATTGCGGCTTAGGCAAGTACGCCACCAGCCGGTCCAGAGACGCATTCAGCGTTAGCGGCACAAACGACCGGAACAGTTGGTCATATTGCGGCGTTACGGCCGGATCCTGTCCCGGGAAATATGTATTCGTCACATTGATATTGAACAGCAGAACCGTATGACTGTCGGTGTCTACCTCGGTGGTAGCTTCGAAGCTTGCCGCTCCCACAATTTGCGTTCCACCATTGGGCGTAAGCTGAAACGCCTCTCGCCACTTGATGTCTGTGAAATTCTGCCAGTCATCCACCTGCGGCTGATACATGAGCAATGTGCCACCCGGTTTCACCAGCCTTCGCGGCCACCCGGGGTCCTGCGCCCACGCCCCGGAACAGACTGCGCAAATCAGTACACAAACTCCCAAACAAATCGTCGTGCGTCGCATAAAAAACTCCTCGTCTCGTGAAGCCCTGGCTGGTGCGGGTTCTTTGCTTTCCTCTGGCAGAATCACTTTGGTGCCCTGGCCTCTTCCAACGTCAGTTTGTAGGCCACGTAATATTTGTACACATTGCTGACGTATTGCACCGTTTGTTGCCCAATGTCCCTGGCCGCCACCAGTTCCACATTCCCGAACCATTGGTTGGCATCTAGGCCCTCGCTCGCTGCTTTCTGGCGCAGGCGCACAACTGCATTGGGGCCCGCGTTGTACGACGCGAATACCATTAACGTCTTATTCGTAACGTCGAGTTTGTCGTCGTGGAAATACGTTTCCGCAATGTTGTGCAGCATCTTCGCGCCAGCTTCGATGTTGTTTTCCGCTATGCCCACGTCGGAAATGTTGATCGGAGAAGCCGCCGCATACTTGGGGATCACCTGCATAATGCCCACCGCACCACTGGGATTCTTGCGGTTTTGATCCAGTCCCGATTCCTGGTAGCCCTGGGCGACCAGCATCAGATAGTCAAAGTCATATTCCGCCGCGTATTTCTGGAAATAACGAACGTACTCCTCGAATTTCCTCATTTCGTCCGGCGAGGTCGCGTCTTGCACCCACTCGGTATTCTGCAGGTAGCGCCGCAGCACCGTGTTCCCGAAACTCGTGCCCAGTTGGTGCCCCTGCACGAATTCGTCGAGGAGTTGTCTTAATTCGGGGCTGTCCTTGCGGGTGGCAAAAGCCAATTGCCCTTCTTCCTTTAAGACCATGTCCGGATGAAGCGTCAAGTGCGGCAGGATCTTTGACCAGAATTCCGCCCGCAGGTTTATCGTCACTGTCGCCGGAATCAGGCCGGCGTTCACCATCTCAAGTAAATCCTCATCCGTCAGGTTCGGGTCGGCAGCTTTCACTACGATCGGTGGCTTCCCTGCTTTCTCAAACTCTTTGCTCACACGCTGCAGGTTCTCGTAGTACACCGTCAGCGGGTTGACGTACACCTCCTTCCCGCTTAATTCCTCGAGCTTTGTTATCGCCGGCGCCTTCGGTCCCGTCACCAACACCTGCTTCACATCACTGTCGATGGGATTTGTAAACAGAACCACCTTTTCTCGCTCCGGAGTAACAATTACCCCGTAGCCCACGACGTCGCCAACGCCTTCCAGCAAAGCGGATTCCAACTGCTCCAGCCTCACCGGTATAAACGTGACATTGATTTTCAGGTTGCTGGTTCTCAGCTTCTGGTTCGCGAAGCGCTGAAATTCATTGAACGCTTCATAGAAGATCCCGTGCGGAATGCCTCGATCGTAGAAAAAACCGGAATGGCTGGGCACGACAAGAACACGAATCTCGTGCCTTTTCTTCATCTCCTCAAGATCGCCTACATGACGCCGGAGGGTAATCGGCAATTCCAGCGACGCCGTCGATTTTGGCTCATCTTTTCCGGGAGTCGCGGTCGTCTGTTGTACTCTTGCGGGCGTGGAGTCCGCCGCGTTGCTCAACGAACAGAAGCATACCAGCATAAACCCCAATGCCGGCAAGGCCGCGAGCCCTCGAACCACGTTCCCTACTTCCCTGACACCTAGAATGAAAATTCCAAGCCCACCACTGGACCCTTCTGCGTTAGATCAAGACCAAGGCGGTCAGGTGTTCCATGGACGTTTAAACGAGTCCCCAGCTGGTAGCCGGCGTTCATACTTACGTGCTTTGTCAGGGTCACGCCGATATCCCCGGCAGATGACACAAAGTTTCCGTAGCCGAACAGATACATTCCATAAACGTTGCCATCGATAAAGACCCGCGGCGAGTTCGTCAGGTACAAACGAAATTGTGGGCCGGCAACCGGGATGGGAGCCCAGAGCGTGTTGCTGGCGGAGACAGCGGCCTGATGTGTTCCATCGCCGATAACTTGCGCGGCAGCGGCGATTTTAGCGTAGGTATGGAAAAGATCCACCTGGACCGCAATCCCCAGATGACCGCGCCTGCGGCGGATGATGTCGTATTGGTAGCCCGGAGCAACTTCGAATGCGTGAAGCTGGCTCTGGACGACCGCACCTGCGCTGATGGGATTACCATCCCAGACGATGTCGCGGCTAAGCGTTGCCGTGTGGGAAGTCCAGAATGGAACGATGACTACATACAAGTGGTTCTTGTGCGTAAACTTCCAGTCAACCTTGCCCGCGAACGTGGAGTAGTTGTTGAAGTTTAGGTCCTTGGTCAAATCCACTGGATAGGTATCGCCCTGCGCCCGTATAGTTCCGGAAGGGTAGGAGTAAAACCACCCGGCATCGAACCGGATTTTGTACTCATCGAACTCGTCGGACTGCTGAGCCCGCACAGCGGCAGGAGTGAACAGCAGTGTGAGTAAGAAGAGCGCAGGGATGAGCTTCGAGATAGCTCGTGAATCCCGCCGTTGCCCGATCGTAAACATCGTTTCAGTCCTCCAATAGATTAAACAAACCGTGGTATCGGGACAAATGCTCCATTTGCGGTCGGCAGGTGACTCCCTCGGCCCGTCGAATCTCCCCGTTTCGCCACAAAACCGAACGCTGGCGACCCGTTCGGTGGCATCCGCAAACTATACATGTCATGATGTTGGCATCGGACGCAGCAAAGGGTAATTGTCAAAAGTACCAGCCATTATCCGGCGGCCGGAACCGCAAGGTTCGCTACTTCGCCACGGAAAAATACACATACATAGCCAGACCCACCGCGTTCACCTGTTGGTTTGGGTGTTTCCCGGTGTTGTTTTCGTGTTCGTAATAGGCGTTGAATTGGACATGCTTTCCAACCGGAAACAACGAACCCGCATAAAGAGCGGTAGTGCTCCATTTTCCGTACTGGCTTTCATAATACGGTTCGGCTGCTACGTATGGGATCAAGTGGTAGGAATAGACCGCAAGGGTTCGATCGATCGTCAATTTGTTTCGATACCGCCACGTGAATTCCCCGTTCTTCCAGTCCAGGTCCGCGCGGTTTCGGTCGGATAGGTGAAATCCGGCAACAAACGGGAAATTCAAGGTCGCAGCCGTCAACATGCGATTTTCGGGAGGCGCATCGGGTGCCGTGATGTACCGGTATCCGGTTTCCAGAACCAAAAACCTCGATTTTGTGTCGTCCAGATCAAACTTCGTAACTTCTTTGAGCTTGATCAACGGCTTCAAGTACAGCTGAATGCTGGGACCAATCGCAAATTGCGTTGGGTCGCCCCCATCCCTGTCGTCCTTGGCCTCCAGGTAAGCCCGAAAATTGGAATTCAGCTTCAGGTGTGCATCCACTTCCGGCAGGAATTGAACGCTTTGTGCGCGCAACGGAAGACACGCGAGACAAAACAGAAACACGCACTCCAATGAAATGCTGCGCACTCGCATCATCTAGTGATCCGTCGAAGTGCCACAGAACCGGCCGCGCGCTCTGACCCTAAATCCACCTTTGGCGCTTTTCCTAAACGTAGCTGCAATTACTTGATCTTGATGGTCAAACCGGCAACTACGCCCGGCATAGCTACATCGTAAATGAAGCCCGCCTTATCATTGGGGCGATAGTCCACCGCGAGGTAACGATACCCAACCACAATTGCGAGCCTGCGGTTGATGTTGTAGCCGAGCAGACCCGCGACCTGATAGTCCAATTTCGCCGAGCCTCCGCCGGCATCGCCCGTGACGATGGCGGAAATCTTGGGCGTCAGCCCCAATTCAATTCTTCCTCCCCCGAGGCCGTCGGCCCAATTGGCCGACTGCGAAATCCCGTTAGCGATCTGCGTCGGCTGCAGCGTGAAGTTGGTTCCTACGTGCCAGTAGCGGAATCCGAACAGCGCATCGACTTTCACCTTCTTCGCATCCACGAATCGATACCCGATTTTTGGCGTTATAAGTGTTTCGGTCATTTTCGCTTTGACGGACGTCGCACCTTCATCAAAGGGCAGTCCTTTCTGGTCGGACAATTTCATCCACAGGAAATCAACCGGCATGACAATGCGGTTGTAGCGAGGTTCGACCGTGGCCATCGCGCCGATGTTGAGGTAGTTGAAGATGTCTCCGAAGCTCGCATGCACGCTCGCCTCGTGGTCCAGCGCGCCGACCGTTCCATGTATACCGGCGAACCAAATATACGGGGTGATACCCACGTGCCATCCCTCGTCGGAGTCCAGGTTGTCCTTCGGTTCAGGCGAGGTCGTCTTGGTCGCTGTTTGTGTTTGAGCGTTCACACGGGGCGTGATAAACCACACGCTCAACGTCAGGATCAACAGCGTCACTTTTACCGCCCTATAAAACCAATTCATTTCGTGCTCCTTGTCTAGATATAAAAATTCAAAGCCGTGTGAATCGGCGGCTTTGCTGCGCGGTTTTAGGAGGGCAGTCCTTACGAGCCGCCCTCCTTAACTTCGTTCCTGTTAATTGCTGGGGCCTTTGGCTGCTGCTTCTGCCTCGGCCATCCGCTTCGCCATTTCCGCCTTGATTGCGTCAAGGTTGAAGCTCGCTCCCCGCTGCATCGGCGGGTAATCCAGGAAGGTTTGGATTTCCTTGCCCATAATCTGTTGGACGAACACGAAGCGCCAGAATTGGTATTTGAACCAATCAAAGTATTGCTGCGCTCCGTCTTTCGTTCCGTTGCTGGGCCAACCCGTACGCTCGAATGGATCGAGGCGCAGATTGGTGATGTAGGGAACGTCCGGATGGGTCTTCTCGCCCAGCCAACCCTGCGGTTGGTCGATGAAGCGGAATTTGTAGTCGTCAATCCGCACCGCGCCAACCGTGCTCTCTCCAAGGTAGAAAATTTCGTGACGCGCGGATGGCCCTTTGCCCGTGATCGCGGCCATCTGGTTATAACCGTCCAGGTGGTTTCTGTACGTCCGGTCGCCGATCGTCTTGCCTTTTAGCAACTCTTCGGTGATGTTCGGATTGCCGGCTGCGGCAACGAACGTGGGCAGCCAGTCCATCCCGGAGAAGATTCCGTTCTGCACGGAGTCGGCCGGTACGTGGCCGGGCCAGCGCAGTATGCACGGAACACGGAAGCCACCCTCGAGGACGGTGCCCTTGGACTGCGCAAACGGTGTTTGACCGCCATCTGGCCAGGTAAAGACTTCCGTGCCGTTGTCGGTGGTGAATACCACGATGGTGTTTTCGTCCTCGCCGATGGCCTTGAGCTTTTCCATCACGAGGCCGACGTCGTCGTCCAGTTGCGCCATGCCGGCTTCTTCTTCCGACCAGCCATTTTCCGAGTTGCGCAGCGCTTCATACTTCGGGGAAAGGTGCGTCACGATGTGCATGCGCGTCGGGTTCAGCCAAACGAAGAACGGCTTGTTGTCGCTCTTCGCTTTTTCGATGAACTTGATGGACAGGTCGCGGATCTCGTCATCCACGGTCTCCATGCGCTTGGGATATAGGGGACCGGCGTCCTCAATTTTCTGTTTCCCGATCTTGCCCCACCTGGGCATATCGGTTGCGTCATCCTTGTCTGTGGCCCAACAATGCACCATGTTGCGCGGGCCAACCACGTTCAACAGGTTCTGCGGATAGTTAGGATGCGCCGGATCTTCCATCGCATCCAGGTGATACAAATAGCCAAAGAATTCGTCGAAGCCGTGTACGCACGGCAGAAACTCATTCAAATCGCCGAGGTGATTCTTGCCAAACTGCCCGGTGGCATAGCCCATCGACTTCAGTACCGTGGCGGTGGTCACCGCTTCGGCGGGTATACCGATTTTTGCGCCAGCCTGGCCGACCGTGGTCATGCCCGTGCGAATCGGCAATTCCCCGGTAATGAAGTTCGCTCGACCCGCCGTGCAGCTTGCCTCGGCGTAATAGTCGGTGAACAGCATTCCTTCCTTGGCCATCTTGTCGAGATTCGGCGTCTTGCCTGCCATCAAACCGCGATGGTAGGCGCCGATGTTCCACATGCCGATATCGTCGCCCATAATCACGATGATGTTGGGTTTCTTCTCTTGCCCTTTGGCATTGGGTACTCCAGCGGCAAACAGCGCCGCTACCGTCGCCAAAGTAACGCTGATTTTCCGGGTCCACTTCATTGACTTCCTCCCCTTCTTTGTCTCCAAACGAAAGCAAATGAGCCAACTTCAGGGCCGCACAAAGTTTCGCGGACTTCCAGTAGGCCGAATACTGACCCTAATGACAGGGGTTTGTTATTGTTAAAAATGACAGTACGGGCACGACAGCGCCAACCACCCCTTCCGCCGCTTGCCAGCGACTATTTCGTCTGAGGCGGCTGTTGTTCCATCTCTTTTAGCTTCTTCTCCAACATCATCTTCTTCTGTTCCTCGGTCAGCTTGGGGAACAGAAACGCGATCTGTAGGCGCATCGTCCAGGCAGGCGTTCCAAGGGGATGGACAGCGTTGCCATAAAACTGCGCGGTCAGCGACACGGGCTGGTACCCAAGCTTCATGATTCGACCGATTCCGCCGCCAAACGGCACCACCCACTGGCTGCCACTGGGAGCTTCCCAGTTGGCCGTCAGCGTAGGCTGCCAGGTGATGAACCACCCTTTTTTCAGGTTGTAGTTGATGAAGTACTGCAGCAAGAATTGATTCACATCCGGACGGCTGCCCGAACCAGCCACTGACCAGATATTGTTTGCCAGCACGCCGAGAGTCCAATGGCCAGGTTGCGTAAGCACGACGATGGACGGCCCGATTCCCAGCTTACCTTGTCCCAAATAGTTGCTCGTTGCCGTGGGCAGCTGGAAGACGGGACCCACGCCCCAAATTAACTTCCCGGGTTTCTTTGGTGAGATGAAAAACGTGGGCACCATGTCTCCAAGGCCATAGACACCCGTTTCCGGAGCTGATGGCTGGTTGGGAATGGGCTGGTACACGATGGGCGCAATCCAACGAACCAGCAAGTTCCAGTCTTTCGAAATACCGATCGGTATCACCGGCTGGATATTCAACACATCCTGATTGCGGTAACCAGGATTGATTCCAAAGTTGTTGTTGTTCTGAATGGGAACGCTGATGAGGCTGGCGACCGGATTCTGAGTGGCCTTTTGCAGGGCTTCCGTAGCTTCGGTGGTGCCAGCTTCAGGCTCCTCGGCATCCGGCTTTGTTTTCGGTTTTGCTTGCGCGGAACCGGCGGTGGACTGCGGAGTCGCACTCGCCTGCTCTTGCGACTGCGCTTCGTAAACGAACGCCATCGTCAAGGTGCACGTTAAAACCGCCAACTTCCGTATGATTGTTCTATTCAAGTTTCTCTATCTTTCTGCGGCCGTCTTACCGCGCACGACGCTTCTTATTCATCCGCTACGTAACACGAAGACGAACCGGCTACAGTGTGCGACAAATCCGCTTAACGCAGCGGCCACGCAGAACGGTGGACCTTCGCAAACGCCTTATGCTCGCCTTAAGCATGTCCGGGCGGAATCGTCAAAAGTGACAGCCCGGCCCATCCAAATACACTCCGCCACTTGTGCACAATTCCGGTTGTGATTAGGTGTCCGAAACATCCGCTGGGTAGGAAAAACGCGACACAAACACCCGGTCGGCCAGTGCTTCATTCATCGCGGGAATCAAGTCCGTATCCATCAGCACTTTCACCACGTAACCCTTCCCTCCCGCAGCCAGGCAAGTCGCCAAAATGTCTGGATCCTGGTGAACCGTAAGGAATATGATTTTCGCGCAGCTTTCGCATCGCCGCAGCTCTTTCGCGACCTCGATTCCACTCATTCCCGGCATCGAAATGTCCAGGATCACCAAGTCGGGTTTCAACGCCAGGGTAGAATCCAAAGCCGTTTTCCCGTTGTTCACCATGCCAACGACATCGAATGATTTTCCCAGTATTTTAGCGACGGCACTCAGCACCGGAGTGAGATCGTCCGCCACTAGCACACGCTTGCCCGTCATCAGCCCGCCTCTGAGCTTTTCGCCATTTCCACTCGCAATTACCAGATTCGCCGCCACTTTATTCTGCAGACAAATCTGCTGCCGGGAGCAGAATTCACAGGCTCGCGGCCAAATCCTGCAATCAAGGTGCTCCTAATTCTCTTGGTTGACTATTGGTAGAACTACCAACTTTGCAAGGAAAATGCTTTGCGGGATTAGATACTGATAATCCTGTGCTTAATGGCGTACTGCACCAAATCGGCGTTGGTCTTCAACTGCAAAAGCTCCATTACCGCGTACTTGTGAGCCGCGACCGTGCGCTTTGTGATTTTTAGCGTGGAGGCTACCTCTTTCATCGAGTGCCCTTCTGCTAACAATTGAATCACTTCGCGCTGCCTCGGTGTGGGTTCGGCAACACGTTCCTGGGCTTTGGGGTCCCGTAAGGAGATCCTTGCCTGCCCCTCTGCGGCACTGGGCGTTACGTAAGATCCGCCCTTCAAGACTTGTTCAATCGCCTCCGTTAGCTCAAACGCCGCTCCCTGTTTCAACAGAAACGCCGAAGCTCCCGCCCGAAAAGCCTCCCCCACCAAGTCAGGCTCTTCATTCATCGTCATGAAGACTAGCTTAACCTTGGGCATAGTCCGTTTCAGATGCCTGGCGGCATCCAGACCGTTTAGCAGTGGCATGGCAATATCCAGCACCACCACTTCGGGTCGCAATCGGGCCGCGGCTTCCAGCAACGCTCGTCCGTCGCTTGCCGTGCCCACAACCTCGCACTGCGGTTCCACAACCTTCTTCAGCGCATCCACCAACATTTGGTGGTCGTCGGCCAGCAGTATGCGTGGGCGTCTCAAGACTCTAGCCCCACAGTCTTTATTCTCGCTTGGTCTTCTTTTTCGAAGGCGGGCAGCGGCACTTCCGCAAAAATTTCTGTTCCCCTTCCGGGTTCCGACTTAACTACCAGCGTACCCCCGACAAGCCGGAGCCTCTCCCTCATTCCGACCAGTCCAATTCCAGCGTGCGCGTTCTGATGGGCAGGGTCAAAACCTTTGCCAGCGTCCGAAACACGCAGCCTGATACACTCCTCATCCGCTCCGACCGCGACCTGTGCGCTTTCGGCTTTACTGTGTTTCACAACGTTCCCAAGAGCCTCTTGCGTTACCCGAAACAGACACAGCCCTACATCTTTCGGCAAGTCCGGGGGAAGATCGGAATCGCTGAAACGAATTTCAATCTTGTACTTGTCACTCATTTCGCGGCAAAGCCCATGCAGCGCCGATACCAGCCCCACATGTTCCAGTCTACTGGAGTGCAGCTCATGCGACAGACTATGCAGGTCTGACGACAACTCCTTAGTTCCCTTCAGCATCTGCAGCACGCTTTCCCGCTCCTCCATTGCTCCAGCCGGCAGTTTCTTCCACAGTTGTCCCAGCCCGATGCCCAGCAGTGCCAGTCGCTGGCTGAAATCGTCGTGCAGCTCCCGCGAGATGCGCGCTCGTTCTTCCTCTTGAGCATCGATCAGCCGGCCAGTCAGCGCCTGCAGGGCTTCCCGGGCCTTTTTTCGCTCGGTGATATCGATCCCAATTCCCCCCACAAAGATCTCGCCCGAGGTGTCTTCGAACGGGAACTTGTACGCTATCCAGGTGCAAGGTTCTCCGTCGGGAGATATCGAGTCTTCCGTCACTTCTATCGGGTGGCCGAGAGCGAGGGCTGTCTCATCGTTCTCTCGAAACTGTTCGGCAATCGCGCGCGGATAGACGTCGAAGTCCGTCTTGCCCCACCGGTCTTCCAGCCGCACACCGAAATGCGTCAGATACGTCTCGTTCATGTAGATATAACGGCCCTGCTTATCTTTCATCCACGCCACCGCGGGACTATGGCTCATGAATAGCCGGAACCGTTCCTCGCTCTTTCGCAGAACTTGCTCCGTGCGCTTTTGTTCCGTGACGTCGCGAATGATCACCGTAAACGATAATTTTCCGGAAATGTTGCTCTGCGAAATGGAGGCCTCAATTGGGAATTCCTCGCCATTCGTCCTCATTGCCCACAACGCGCCCATCCTGGCCATGGTTCGGCTGTTGCTGCCGATTTCCCCAAAGTGGTGGATGTTCGCGTTGTGCTGTTCGCGGAATCGCAGTGGAATGAAACGTTCAATCGGATCGCCAACCGCGCTCTCTTTCGGGCAACCGAACATCCTTTCGGCGGCGCCGTTGAACAGCACGATCCTGTGCTCATCGTCGACGGTGACAATTGCGTCCATCGCCGACGCCACAATCGAAATGATTCGCTCCTGGCTCTCCCGCAGCTCCGTCTGCAGTTGTTTTTGCTCCGTGATGTCCACTGCCATCCCCAGCATTCGCTCGGGCTCGCCCTTCGCGGAATACTGAAATTCGCCCTTTGCCGTCACACACCGCGTCGTTCCGTCCGGCCAAACCACGCGGAACTCCCCCTCGTACAGCCCATGAGTTCTCTTGGCCCCGCCCACGGCTTCCGAAACCCGCTCTCGATCCTCCGCGTGTATGTACCGGTCAAAAAACGCGTCCGCGCTCGCCACATGTGTCGCGGAATCAATTCCAAAATTCGTTTTCAGGTCACCAAACCAGGAAAGCCTCTGCTTCTTAATGTCCCATTCCCATCCCACCGCTTTGCCGAATTCCATTGCCAGGTGAAGCCGTCCGTTCGCGGAACTCAGGCTCGCAGCCAATTCGCTCTTTCCCAGGTATTCCTTGATGAACGCGGCACTAGCCAGGCAAACAATCGCGGCGATTGCCACCAGGATGCGAAACTTACGCATACCATTCGAGCCATCTCCTCTCAGCAACTCCCACACAATGGGAATCGAGATCAGCACAACCACAACCATCGCCCACGCCGACGCCTTGGAGCTCCGACTGCTATCGCTTTGCGTCTCTCTCCGTTCGCTTCCCTCTAGCTGCCTGGCCCGCAGCGGTACCCATATAAACCAGCAAACCGCGGCGGTCAGTCCCACGCCATACAACTTCCCGCTGACATACCCTCCTGTGTCGATCGCAAGATTGGCCGCCACCGAACTCAACGCGTACAATGTCGACGCACCTAACAAATGAAGGTAGACGGACTTCCAGGGCAGCCGGGCGCGGACGCTCAAGAATCCCACCGCCAAAATTAGCGTCCAATTCTCCAGCGTGTACAGAACATCAAATCCCAGGGCGTAGCTGGTTGCGTTCGGATACAACTGGTGCGGGAAGACGCCGTAGACGTACAGAAAGCCCCAGAAAATCACGAGCAGAGTGGTGTTTAGAACCGCGGGATATAGCTTGCGCTCGGATACATTTCGATGGGGAAACGTCGCGATCGCACACATCAGCAGGACCACATGCAGAAACAGCACCGCATCTGCAATCGAATTGTCGGGCACCTCACTGTGCCGGCCAATCTCGTAATACAAGAAAATCCACTGATCCAATACCCACAGCCCGTAACCGATTGCCAGCAGCACCCAGAACTTCCGGCTCCCCAGTGTGCTCTCGATTGCATTACGGATGGCAAATCCCGTCGCCAAAAGCAACAGAAGGAAATATGGCACTCCCAGATAGGTAACCAGGAAAGAGTCTGGTTTCAGCGCCAGCGAAAGGCCCGCTTTGAGGGCCACGATTGTAAACAGCGCTCCCGGCCAGAAAGCAAATCTCGCTTTCCTGGGGGGACCCGAGACTAGCCGCAACCTTCCAGCAATAGCGGCGGTCCATCTGGACGCTTGGGACCAAAGGAAGCTTGGTACCTTCTCGTGCTTGCGCACCTTCAACGACTGAACGGTCATAAGGTTCGTCTCAGGAACCTCCTGAGAGGGACTCCGCGTATGGGTAGAAAGCGGACACCAACCGCAACTTGCACGTCAGTTATTTCTGACCTCAGAGGTGAACTGCGTGTTGCGTAACTCCGTGGGCGGTCTTAGAGTTGACGCCATCCTTTGGCCGAGGTCTCAGCCATACAGTTACACTCTAGCACAACTTATAAGCACTCCCCGGGACGAGCCTGTGACGTACGTCACAATCCTGCCCGCGCCCTCCTTGCCGCAGCCAAACCCTCCCAAACACCCCACGGGTCCCGACTGTTAGTTTTGACAATTCTCCCCCGGCTGTCGCGTGGCGTATCCTCGCCCCTGTTGAAACGGGAATTGAGAGGGGTCTGCATGAAGTGCGGTCGCCGTCTTCGAACTTGCGCACAAGTGTTCGTCGCCGTGGCGCTATGTCTGACTGCAATTCACTATTTCTCACCGCTCAGCCACGGCGCTAGCTCTTCTGCGAACTCCGGCGTCGCGTTTGGCCCGACTGTCCCCAACCGTCAGCCCCCACCTTCCCACGCCCCAAAAGGCATGGCGTGGATCCCCGGAGGCGAGTTCTCCATGGGCGCACAGGACCCCCCGGGAATGGATATGGTCGGTATGAAAGCCACCACGGATTCCCGGCCCATCCACCGGGTCTATGTGGATGGCTTCTTCATGGATAAAACGGATGTCACCAACGCCCAGTTTGCCGAGTTCGTCAAAGCCACCGGCTATGTGACCATCGCCGAGAAAGCGCCCTCGCCCGAGGACTTCCCCGGTGCTCCGCCAGAAAATCTATACGCCGGCGGCGTGGTATTTTCTCCTCCGGCTCATGCCGTCACTCTGGACAATCACTTTCAATGGTGGAGTTACGTCAAGGGCGCGAACTGGCGACATCCCACGGGACCCCAGAGTTCCATTAAGGGAAAAGAAAACTATCCTGTCGTCCAAGTTGCTTTCCCAGACGCAGAGGCCTACGCGAAATGGGCCCACAAGCGCCTTCCTACCGAAGCCGAGTGGGAATTTGCCGCTCGGGGTGGTCTCGCGGGCAAGCCATTTGTTTGGGGTGAAAAGTTCAATCCAAATGGAAAGTGGATGGCAAACACTTATCAAGGGCATTTCCCCGACAAAGACGCAGGCACGGACGGATTCGTCGGCTTGTCGCCGGTAGCCCAGTTCGCGCCCAACGGATATGGGCTCTACGATATGGCCGGTAATGTCTGGCAGTGGACCACCGACTGGTATCGTCCTGACTACTACTACCAACTCGCTCAGGCAGGCGGAGTGGCTCGTAATCCCAAAGGACCCGATTCCCCATTCGACCCGGCCGAACCCAACGAAAAAAAGAAGGTCCATCGCGGCGGTTCTTTCCTTTGTACCGATCAGTACTGCTCGCGCTACATGGTAGGCACGCGCGGTAAGGGTGAAATCACCACTGGAACGAATCACCTGGGTTTTCGTTGTGTCTCGGACCCAGGAAAGTAGCACCTAGGGGCACGCACCAGATCCTCAAAGCTCGACTTCGATAAGGAGACAAACAATGCAGCAGGAAATTCGTAACACGGTTACAAAACTGGGAATCGCGCTCACCTTGCTTCTCGCGGCGTGCGCGCTGGCACCCGCTCAGGATGTATCCACCAATGCCATGCCTGGTGTGGACTTCTCGAAATACCACACCTACAAGTGGGTCACGATCGAGGGGGCGACGTATCCCAATCAGATCGTCGACGCACAGATCAAGCAGGCCGTTGACAGCCAACTGGCAGCAAAAGGCCTCACCAAGACCGATGGCGACAAGGCTGATCTCCTGATTGGCTATCAGGCCTCCATCAGCACAGAGAAGCAGTGGAATGCCTACGGCACGGGTGGCTTCCGCTGGGGTGGGGGCATGGCTTCTGCCCAACAATCGACGATCGCCACCGGCACATTGGTGCTCGACATGTACGATCCCTCTACCAAACAACTCGTCTGGACTGGCCGCGCCAGCAAGACACTTGATCCCGGCGCAAACCAGGACAAGAAGCAAAAGAATCTAGACAACGCCATGAAGAAGTTGTTAAAGAATTTCCCGCCCAAGCAATAGTGCCGGCGAGATTCTCGGAACTCGACGAAAGGACATACATGAAGGAACAGTCGTATCGTAACGAGCGCGCTATTGGTCGCATTCGTTCTCCTGCTTGCTGTGACCTTCATTCACCCCGTGAAGGCACAGAGCCGGGAACTCCAGCAGCGCCTCGCGGAAATCAAGCAGGCGATGGCACAGAACAAGCAGGCCCTCGCGCAATACACCTGGGTGGAGCAGGTCATCATCAGCTTGAAAGGTGAACAGAAAAAGCAGGAGCACTTCCAGGTGCGCCTCGGGCCCGACGGCAAGCCGCAAAAGACTTCGCTCGATGCTCCGGCTCAACCTCAGGAAAGCGGCGGCCGCTTGAAGAGACACGTCGTCGAGAAGAAAAAAGAAGAGTACGCGGACCAGATGAAAGCCCTCGCGCAGCAGTACATTCCTCCAGACAAGGACCTGCTGCAGCAGGCCTATCAACAAGGAAATGTCACGATGGGTTCGGTGCCAGAGAATCCCAACGCCGTGAAGCTGGTTATCAGGAACTACCTAAAACAGGGAGAATCCATGCCCCTGATCTTCGACAAAGCCCAGAAGGGGCTCCTGCAGGATCAAGTTGCTTCCTACATAGACGATCCCAAAGACGCCATGAACCTCACCGTTCACTTCAGCAAGATGCCGAATGGCCCGAACCACGTTTCCAGCATGGTGATCGACGGAGTCAGCAAGCAACTGAACGTTGCCACACAAAACTCGAATTACCAGCACCTCTGAGTCGCGCTGTCTGCAAATTAAGCGAAGCTTATTACGCAAGACGGTCGGCAACCATCAATCAATCGCGGGCGGGACCAGCTAACACCGCTGGTCCAGTTCTAGCTTGTCTCCCTACTCCTGTTGCTGGGGCCTGACATCGTCGGTCGCATTGATCACGTATTGCTCATGCTCGATGCGGAATTCCCTTCTGCCATGAACCCTGATGTCGACGATCGTCTCATCCCGATACGGCAGCCAAAAACCATCAATCCTCTGGAACTGGCGCACGAATTCCGCACGGTTGATCCAAAACGACAGCTTTGACGCGGGATGTCCCGAAATTTTCGCGATTCCAAAATCCTGCGCATCGATCCACAATTTCCCTTCGAACAGGTACTTGTCCGTTCGCTTTGGTTTGGCTTCAACCATAAAGCAACGGCGGCCCGCCAAATTCTCTTCCCCAACTATTGTGAATGTGTAGTTCTTGTCGGAAATCGCGGAATCGCGCCGCTCCCTATTTCTATAAGGGGACGGGCGGCAAGCCATCGCGGATCTTCTATGCCCTGGCAAACTCTGTGATCTGCAAAGGCGACAATGGGAAATGGCAGGCGAATTACTCCAGCATCCTTGGAAATCTTGCCGCCGGCGGAATCTCAAATCTCTACTATCCAGCGCAGGATCGCAACGGCGTCGGGTTAGTGTTTTCGAACGCGCTCATCCGGCTTGGCGAAACCGCACTCGCCAATATCTTCCAGGAGTTTATCTCCCCGAAATTAACACCGAATCTCCCGCGTCGCGCCCCAGCTCCGGGCCAGCCCTAAAGCACTTGGCTTCACGCCCCCGGTCTTTATTCGGATTTCTGGCTTTCTTTCGCGGAGTCTTTCGGCTCGGTTTCGCGTCTTGCGGCGTCTGTGCTAGTATAAATCTTGCAGGAACGTGCGAGCTTTTGTGGCCGGTTTGCAGGGACAGCTGCTACCGTTTGAAGCGCCCAAAAGAAAGCGCGCTGAATCAGAGACTTGCAAACGCCTTGTTTGCAGGACTTTCGCTAAGTTGTTCCTTCCAGGTTGGGGACGTAGTTCAGTTGGTTAGAACGCTGCCCTGTCA
>CAWGXB010000043.1:0-93810 GCA_963826335.1 Candidatus Acidiferrales bacterium
TTTCCCCGCATAAACACTGGCGATTTACGTACAGTCGAAAAAGGGCAGGTCTTCCGCGGATGTCGGGTCACCTTGGGGTCACCTGCGGCAGGAAGTATTTTGCATCAACGCCCCCTTTTCACTCCCCCCTCAGTTGCGCTGAGAGCACTCTTTCACAGATTCTCTTTGACATTATATATAGGATTGCTATATACAGGAATACAATGGTGGCAATAACGAACTCGATCAAGCGGGGTAGCGCCGAGCTGGCGGTTCTGGCTGTGCTTAAAGGGCAGTCCTTACACGGCTACGAGATTGCCCGAAGCATAGAGCAGCAGACCGATGGCCTGCTCCACTTCACCCTTGCCTCTCTCTACCCGTTGCTCTACCGCATGGAGAAGCGTGGATGGATTAAAGGGGCGTGGGAGACTACTACCAACGGGAGGAAGCGCCGCTGCTACCGGCTGACCACGACCGGGCGGAAGCAGCTCGCTCCGATGCGAGCCGAGTGGCGAATATTTTTCAAGGCCCTGAATCGTCTCGCGGGAGTGTCGCATGCCTGACTGGCGCCAATACCTCCGCGCACGCCTCGGCCCGCTCGGACTTCGCCACGAACGGGAAGAGGAGATCCTCACCGAACTCGCCGAACATCTGGAAGACCAGTGCGCGGCCAGGGCAGAGAAAGCCATTTTGCCCCAGAACCGGGTAGAACCAATCGAGGGTGGCACAGACTGGAATTTGCTTGCGCGCGAGATTCGCCATGCGGAGGAGGAAACGATGAGCCCAACCGCCAAGACCCTATGGGTGCCTGGTGTGAGTATGCTTTTCTGCTCGTTTATTCTGCTGCTCGCCATGACACGTTTGGTCCCTCCAGCGATCTGGGTCAATCCGAAAGCGCCTGTGCTGCTTATGGCTCCTTGGCTGCTATCATATCTGGTGTTTGGCGCACTGGGAGCCTGGTGGTCGCGCCGCGCCGGGGGCAGCAGGGCTACCCGTTTCTTTTCGGGAATTTTCCCTTTGGCGCTTCACCTGGCAGTTTTCTTCCTGCCGGCCATTCTCGCGATAGCCTCGAATGTTCCACGTTTTGGAGAACACGACCAAGTGAGCTTTCTGTTGCGAATAGGCCTCGGATGGGTCGTGATTCCGGGAGCTGCCCTGGCCATCGGCACAGTCCCGTTCCTGCGCGACTCCGCGAATGTCTGACAAGCGCTAATTCCTCCCCGCACGGCTAGGCCAGCTGGGGTGTTCGCCCCGCTGAATCGGGAGGGCAACGGGGTGGTGAGCGCTTACCAGCTCAATTCGCTAGGGATTTCAAACAGTTGCACATTTGGCACGAACTCAGCGAGGAAAGTTCTAAAATCGTCCCCTTGGGCGCACCATTTTCAACCGAAAAGAAGTGAACCTTCGTCGGTCCCCATGCTTTCAACAGAAACGGGAACGTCCCGTTCTGTCCCCCGGGTTCCCCGCTTCGGTGCATCTCACTCTTTCGAGCCATGCCGGTGTCAATTAAATTGGGAGCGGACCCATCGGCGGGGCCTCGCTGGGGAGAGATGCGACGTTTGCGTAATGGTCAGACGCTCGGATTTTGCGGGGTTGTCGGCGGGCAGTAGGCTGACATGAATCGAGCGGTTACGTCTGCAAGATCAGGGTCGAGGATCGACACGGCACGTTCCGCGATGGCCGCTGGCACGCCATAGTGCGCCTGGGCAATCCCACCCGTAATGCAGGCTAATGTGTCGCTATCTCCTCCAAGTGAAATCGCGTTTCGGATTGCGTCTTCAAAAGACGTTGCTTCCAGAAAGCACACAATCGCCTCAGGAACCGTCCCTTGGCACGACTCATTGAACCGGTAGCTTGGTCGAATCTCGTCGACACTGCGCGATAAATTGTAATGAAAGTTTTCCGTCGTATATTGCTTGATGTCCGCCTTGGTACTTCCTGTTCTCGCCAGGAAGATCGCGGCTGCCGTGGCTTGCGCGCCCCTAATTCCCTCTGTGTGATTGTGCGTCACGGCAGTATATTTCGCCGCCCGCAGCAGCACCTCGTCCAGCGTGTTGAACGCAAATCCCACCGCACTGATTCGCATCGCCGCGCCGTTGCCCCAACTATTGTAAGGTTCGCTGTCGTGAGCCTGCGCCCACAGGTGAAAAAGGCCTCCATACCCTGCGCCGGGATACCGCCGGTAGTAAGCCTTCATCAGCGAAGCATAATCGGTTTGCGTCAAGATCGATTCGGCTAACGCAACCGTCAGGACTGTGTCGTCGGTGAAGCAGCAATCCGGGCGGAACAGATCGAACTGCTTGGTCTTGATGTTCTGCCACTCGTAAACAGATCCGATGATGTCGCCCGCGATCGCGCCGATCATTTCATCTCCCTTAGCGGCGGTGCCGCAGCACTACGCCAGCGGCACTAGCGCAGGGGAGGGGAGAAGTCGGTGAGCACGAGGTAAGTGGAGTCGATATGGTCGACGAGTTTCCCGTTGGCCTCGGACTTGTCGCGCACCGATTGCCATTCAGGGTCGTCGCGGAAGGCTTGCCAATTGGCGGTGGCGGCTTCCCGGCTGGGATGCTCGAGGATGTAGACCAGGGTGTTGGCTTTCAGAGGATCGTCGGTAGCAGTCCAGTAGGCGAGGCTTTTCATGTTGTGCTTGGTGAACAGCGCGATGGTGTGATCTCGGAAACGCCGCAACAGCTCGTCGAGCTTGCCTTCGTTGGCGTGGTAAATGCGCAGTTCATAAACCGTAGAAGTAGAGGGCATGGAGTTCGCCTCGTTTGCGTTTGGTTCAGTGCTGTTGATGGGCCACGCGGCCGAGGGCAACAGTGCGGCTACGGGCAACGATTGTAATAGTGTGCGTCGGTTCATGGCGGGATTCTAGCAGAGAACGGACCCGGCGGGTGACGAACAGCTTCGTGGGTGGAAGGCGTTGGGTGCCGCGCCCTTTGGATTTGGTCCATCAAGGGTGATCGGGTTTAGAGTCAGGTTCAGCCTCATATCCGCGTTCGAACAGCATTCCCACGAAATACCCATCAGCGCCACACTTTTCGCTTGACACACTATTACTTAGTGGTTATAAGTAGTAAGTGTGAATCATGGAAAGGCGGAGCCACGAGCGAAAGGCTCCAGCACGCGGGTTTTTATGCCCGAGCCACCTCGCTCGAAAGTGACGCCAACGAGCCACCTCGTAACCCGTGCAGAATGAACACTTGCATAAGTGTTCATTCTGAAGAAGTTGGAAGCGCGCTAAGTCGTCTGGAATGAACACATGCAAAAAAACGCGATATTATTTGTAGCGCTCTTACCCATTGCGAATGGTCGTCCTTAACGCGGTAGGATCAGCCGAGTTCGGCGGCCAGCGCAGCGGCTATCTTCCATTGGCGCGGCACATCGATTAGCCTAGCCTGCACCCGATGCCAGGCCAACCTTTTCACCGACCGCTGATTTTTGTGGCTCATCCTGATGATGAGACGCTCGCCTGCGGTGGTCTGCTTCAAAGATTTCCGGGATCGCTGGTGGTATTTGCGACCGACGGAACTCCCGCTGGTTATGGGCTTGAGCGCAAGTACGGGAGTTTGAAGGCCTACACCGAACTGCGATTTCAAGAGGCTGCGCGCGGGCTCAGTCACGTTCCTAACTGTTCGTCCAAATGGATTACCGCGCCCGACGGGTCCCACTTCGGCGACATGCACGTGTACGAGGATCTCCCGGCCGCCGCGACTTCTCTCCGCGCGATTGCGCGATCGTTTTCGCCCGACGCGATCGTCTCGCACACGTATGAAGGCGCGCACATCGACCACGACGCGTGCAGTTTCATCGCCATGCACGTTGCCACCGCTCTTTCGCTGAAGCGCTTTGAATTCCCAATGTACTGGCTCGATCAGCAGGGGAACGCCGTCCTGCAGCGGTTCCGCGATGGTGCTCTGGGTGTCGCCGCGGCTGGCTTGGAAGGTACCGGAGTTATGAAATGGCAACTCAGCCAGCCGGAAATCGCATGCAAGAAAAAAATGATGGCGGAATACCGCACTCAGTGGGGCACAGTATCCACATTCGATCCGGGCGTCGAGCGTTTTCGCCCCGCCACCACTACGAGCGCATCGTTCTCCGTTGCATTATGCCGCGACTACCTCTATCAGGAACGGCCTCCCCGCCTGTATCACACCAGGCGACACCGACTTCCCGCGAAAGCCCTTCTAAAGCAATTTGCGGAATTTGAAGATTGGCGGAAGCAGCAGGATACCTGGCGTTGAGAATTCCATCTAGCGGGTTCCGCAGGTAGCGGGGTCGGCGTTCAGTTGGCGCTGCAAATTCCTGGCCGGCGTCAGATCCGGATTGAACTTCAGCACTTGCGTGATGGTGGCGCGAGCTTTCTCCATTTTGCCGGCGGCGCAATACAGCAGCGCAAGATTCATGCCCACTTCGCTTCTGCCTGGAATGCGATCAAACGGACCTTGCCAAAGTTTTATAGCGCGATCGGCATTGCCGGCCTGCGCTTCAATCACGCCAAGATTCAACGCCGCCTCGTTCGACATCGGATCAATTTCCAGCGCGCGCAAGTAGTGTTCACGCGCTTGTTGAGTGAGCCCGCGCTTCTGCTCTTCGTAGCCCAGCGCCGCCTGCACGCCCGCATCGTTCGGCGCTTCCAGAACCGCCTTGCGCAGCCATTGATCCGCTTGCGCGTCGGCGTTTCTTACTCCTTGCTGCGCCAGCGATTCCCACGCCAAGCCCAGATCGCGGGCGCTCGGCACTCCGGAATCCGCAGGAAATGGCAGCAAACGCTGCTCCGTCTGCGGCTGTGCACTCGGCGCGGCCGATTGCGGCTTGCGCAGAATACGGTGGTCGGTGGCCTGTGTGTGTGCGATGTCTGAAGTAGAAGACGCCGGCATATGGCATACGCGGCAGTCGGGCTTTTTGTTTTTGTGCTTGGCCCCAAATCGTTCGCCATGGCACGCCAGGCATTTGGCGCGATAGTAGGCGGCCGCTTGCTCTTTCGGAGGCGTGAAGTGCGGCTCGTGGCAGCTGATGCAAGCCATCTTGTCACCCGATTTTCGTTTGCAGACACTCTGCGACAGCGCTTCGGTCTGGCTGAGTGCGCCAATCCTGTCGTCGGTGTTGCCGGTCAAAACGAAATAGTGGACGAAGTCTGAAAGCTTGTCTCCGGCTTGAAAATCCGCCAAGGAACGTCCCGGCTGCTGGATGGCAACGCGCCCCTCGAAATGGCATCCCATGCAGATGGCGTCGCGCCGCTCGGCCGACAGCTTCGCTGGGTTCACAATTGAGCCGCCGTCCGACTCCACGTGCGCCGTGCCTTCCCCGTGACACCGCTCGCAAGTCACCCCGGCGTGTGCAAACAGCGGTTGCTCGTAGCGATTTTCTGTTCCGGGTAGCGGCGGCTGGGAATTGCTGGTGTGGCATGCCAGGCAAGAGGATACCGCCGGAAGATTCATCGGGATTTCACGGTCTTTTTGGTACGCGGGCGCCATGTCCCAAAGATGCTGCTGGCCATACCAGTTGATCGGCGCTTCAAACACAAAATCGTCTTGCGAGAAAAGATATGTTCGGCCGCGGTGGCCCGTGCCGATGAAATAGAGCAACTCCTTTTTTCCCTGGACGTGGTTGTCGCTTGGGCGGTCAAAGCTCATCCAGGCTTTGCCGTCTTCAGCGTACACGCGATAGTGCACTCGGGAGGGCGCGTGGACGAAGTCTCCCGGAAGCAAGCCTTGCATGGCTTGTCCGCTGGCCTGCGCCATGGCCGTCGAGGAGTAGCTTTTGTAAATCTCGGCGTGGCATTTTGCGCAAGCTTCATTGCCCAGGGATTTCTTCGAGGCAGGTTGTGGCGCCTGCGCGCCCGTAGAAGGTGCTGGCTGCTGAGCAAGCGCCGCGGCGGAAAGCGCGGCAGATACTACCAGAAGAATAGCTTCTCGAAGGTGGAAGGCATGGCCACGCATGCATCGACTACCGTAGCAGAAATTAGCCGCAACAGCCGATTTTCGCTGACGGAGTTGCAGAACAGTCGACTTGGCCGAGTAAACATTTGCCCGGGCAGCGTCGTTTCTTATTCGTGAGGGCGCCTGGAACCGGCTGATTTCCTGTCCGATACTGGGACGGGGAATCCCATTAGCGGTCGTCTTTGAGCAATTGAATCGTTGATTCTCTTTGTAAGTACTTGAAACAAAAACGGTTCCGCGAGGCCTCACAAAGGTACCCATCTTGCGATTGCAATGAACGGAGAAACTTAAATCATGGATATCGCCCGACCTTCTAACGCCCGCGCCAAGCTGATTCGCCGAATCATCCTTGGTGGTATCGCTGTCCTTTTTATTGGCGGCGTCAGCTTTGGATTGACGCGCCTGCGCCCCGCCGCTCCGTCTGTCGATCGCGCCACGGTTTGGTCCGATGAGGTGAAGCGCGGCCCGATGCTGCGCGACGTGCGCGGCCTTGGCACCCTGGTTCCCGAAGACATCCGGTGGATCCCGGCACAAACAGATTCGCGGGTGGATCGCTGGGTACTGCGGCCGGGAGCCGCCGTGAAACCAGGTTCCGTGATTATGGAATTGAGTGACCCAACCTTGCAGCGGGAAGCGCTCGACGCGGAATTTCAAGTGAAAGGCGCGGAAGCAGACTACGCCAACCTGAAAGTGCAAGTTGACAGCGATTTGATGAACCAAAAGGCCATCGAAGCCGGCGTGCGCAGCGATTACGAACAAGCCAAAATCCAGCACGAAGTGGACGCGAAACTGGTGGCGGAAGGTCTTGCGGCGGATGTTACGGAGCGTTTGTCTCGCGTTAAGGAACAGCAGCTTGCGATTCGTGTGCAGCTCGAGGGCGAGCGCACCAAAGTTGCGGCGGATTCCGCGAAGGCACGGTTGGCTGCGCAGCAAGCAAAGATCGACGAACAGAAAGCCCTGTACCAACTGAAAAAGAGCCAGGTAGATGCCTTGCACGTTCGCGCGGGCATCGATGGTGTGTTGCAGTTGGTGCCAGTGGAAGTAGGCCAGCACGTGACCCCGGGCACAAACTTGGCGCGTGTGGCTGATCCCAAGGTGTTGAAGGCAGAAATCAAGATTGCAGAGACGCAAGCCAAAGACGTGCTGCCGCTCCAAAAAGCGACCATCGACACGCGCAACGGAATCGTGAACGGGCACGTGGCGCGCGTCGACCCGTCCGTAATCAACGGCACGGTGACGGTGGATGTGACCATTGATGATCCTCTTCCGCCGGGCGCAAGAGCGGACTTGAGCGTGGATGGGACCGTAGAGCTGGAGAATTTGAAGAACGTGATGTATGTGGGGAGGCCGGTTCACGGCGCTTCGCAAAGTACCATCAGCTTGTTCAAACTGACGCCCGACGGTTCGGAGGCGGTTCGCACCAACGTAAAGCTGGGCCGCAGTTCAGTGAATACCGTGGAAATTCTGGACGGATTGCAGGTGGGAGACCGCGTAATTCTGTCGGACATGTCGCAGTGGGATAACTACGATCGGATCCGCCTGAAGTAAGCCTGTTGACGGGTGTGTAGCGCAGTTTGAAGCACAGAGTCGGAACTGGAGAGTTGGGGGAGCGAATGCACGCGTTCTGGCAAGACGTACGCTACGGTTTGCGGATGCTGGCCAAGAATCCTGGCTTCACAGTCGTTACCGTCCTGACGCTGGCGCTTGGCGTCGGCGCGACCACCGCGATCTTCAGCGTGATTTACGGCGTGCTGCTGCGGCCGCTTCCTTATAGCCATCCCGAGCAAATCGTTCATCTGTGGGAAATGAGCGACGAAGGCCACCGCATGAATTTCGCGGACCCGAATTTCGCTGACATGCACTCCCAGAATCACTCGCTGCAGGGAATCGCGGAGTACAACAACAGTTTGGAATCGGTTTCCGGAGGCAAGGAGCCGAGCCGCACGATGGTCGCCCACGTGTCGCACGATTTTTTCTCGGTGATGGGAGTGAATCCGGCGATTGGGCGCGGCTTCGCCCCCGAAGAGCAGCGCAACAATGCGCCAGCGACCGCGCTAGTCAGCTACGCCTACTGGAAGCAGTCTCTCGGTGGCAATCAAGACTTCTCTTCGGTTCATTTGAAGCTTGAGGGGCAGGCCGCTTCGGTTATTGGGGTGTTGCCCGCCGGATTCCGCTTCCCTGATAACACCGACATCTGGATTGCTCGCGAAATCATGCCCACCCTTCCCAGCCGTTCGGCGCACAACTGGAACGTGATTGCCAGGCTGCGGGAGGGCACATCCGTCAGCGCCTCGCGCGCCGAACTTACCGGCATTGCCCAACGCCTGAAGCAACAATTCGGCAACGATACAGCCATGGTCGGCGTGGCAATGGAACCGCTTCGCGAGGCGATGACCAGCAATGTTCGCCCGGCACTGATCATTCTGTTTGGCGCGTCTGGTTTTCTTCTGCTGATCGCGTGCGCCAACGTGGTGAATCTGATGCTGGCCCAGGCGGCGGCGCGCGAAAGGGAACTATCCATTCGAGCGGCGCTGGGCGCTAGGCGTAGCAGGCTGATTCGCCAGTTCCTGACAGAAGCATTTTTGCTTTCCACAATCGGAGGCGCGCTTGGCGTGCTTGCGGCGGTGTGGGGATTAAACGGATTGCTGGCTATCGCGCCAGGAAATCTGCCGCGAGTAGAAGAAGTAGGCGTGAATGTGCCGGTACTGCTGTTTTCCCTGGCCGTCGTGTTTCTGGTGGCGATTGGATTGGGAATTTTCAGTGCTGTGCGCGCCACGGCCGGGGATCCTCGCGCAGCATTGAACGAAGGCAATCAGCGGCAATCAGGGTCGCTAGGAAAACAGAGGCTGGGTCGCCTGATCATCGCCGGTCAGCTGGCCACCACTCTCGTGCTGCTTGTTGGCGCAGGGCTTCTGGGTCGGAGCCTGTTGCGCGTGCTGTCGGTTGATCCGGGCTTTCGCACCGAAGGAGTGCTGACGATGGAGTTGGCGCTCCCCGACGATCCTACGAAGGCTCAACGAGTCCAGTTCCTGAATGAAGTGATCGCGCGGCTGCGCAATATACCTGGCGTACAGGAAGTCGGCGGCACCAATGTATTGCCGCTCACCGAGGGAGGCCGAGCTGACGGCGCCTACGTGGTCATGAACCCGGCGCAGATTTCACCGCGCACGCAGGAGCTGATCCGGCGCGTTGTGAATGGGAATCTGGATAAAGACCCTGCCTTGCTTGCCGAGTTCTCAAAATTCTTCGACGAAATCTTCAAAGATCAAGCCCACTTGGGCGAAGCCGACTACTGCGTCGCTTCGCAAGGCTTTTTCAGTACCCTGGGGATTCCGCTGCTGAGTGGCAGATTGTTCGACGCGCGCGACACGAAAGATTCGCAGCATGTCGCGGTTGTCAGCAAATCGCTGGCGGACGAGAAATGGCCGAATCAGAATCCGATTGGCCAAACCGTGGAATTCGGAAATATGGATGGCGATCCGCGGCTGTTGACCATCGTCGGAGTCGTCGGTGACATGCGCGACCGCAGTCTGGAATCCGCGCCGCGTCCCACCATCTACGTCGACTACCGCCAGCGGCCAACCGCGGCTCAGCGCTTCACGATTGTCATGCTCGCTCCCGGCAAGCCTGACGCCGTCTTTTCTTCCGCGCGTGAAATCGTTCGCAGCCTGGATCCCGACGTGCCGCCCCGCTTCAGCACCTTTTCAAATACCTTTGCCGCATCTCTGGGAGCGCGGCGCTTCAGCCTGCTGCTGGTGGGCATTTTTTCCGCCACGGCTCTGTTGCTGGCAATGGCGGGAATTTACGGCCTGACGGCCTACACCGTTGCGCAGCGCACTCGCGAAATTGGCGTGCGCATGGCACTGGGCGCTTCTCGAGGAACGGTTTTGGGGATGGTTCTGAAACAAGGCGTGATCACTGGTGTTCTCGGCGTCGGCGCCGGAATTCTGGGCTCGCTGGTCTTAACTCGCTGGTTGCAATCCCAACTTTTTGGGGTGAGCGCGACAGATCCGGCAACGTTCGCGGGCGTCGCTCTCATCCTGATTCTGGTGTCTCTGGCGGCTTGTTGGATTCCAGGACGCCGGGCGGCGCGTGTCGATCCGATGGTGGCGTTGAGGTACGAATGATGAAGCAAACGATTTGGCAAGACCTACGCTTCGGACTGAGTAGTATGGCGAAAAATCCCGGGCTCGCAGCCTTGGCGATTCTCCTGACCATTGCGCTTGGCCTCGGCACCGGCCTGGCGGTCTCTCTGCTCAACAGATCCGCGCACCGGCGCAATATGCAGGTGCGTGATGCGGGACAGTTGATGGTGATTGCCACGCGCGACTCCGACTCGCCAGCCAGCCTTTCCTTTTCGTATCCGATGAATCTGAACGTGGCGGAAAAGGAAGTTGTGCTGACCGACATGGACGACGAGTGCAAGGATGAAATCGAACTGACGTATGGAGAGGGCGGCGAACACGTTCACGGAGAGCTTGTTTCCGGAAACTATTTTGAGGTGCTCGGCGTGCAACCTCTGCTTGGCCGCTTGATCGGCGAAGCGGACGACCACGAATCCATCACCTCGCCCGTTGCGGTGATCAGCCACGAGTTCTGGAAGCGCCGCTTCGGGATGGACCCTTCAATCATCAACCGCACTCTGATGTTGAACGGCCATCGCTTTACGGTGATTGGCGTTACTCCGCCGGGCTTTGTCGGCACGAATGGCTCGAAGAAAGCTGACATTCAAGTACCACTATCGATCATGAAAGTATTCAGTTCGCCGGTCCTGCACGCCACCCGCATCGACCCGATGGTTGCACTGAGTTACGAATAGGAGAACTTGATGCAGACGCTTTGGCAGGACATTCGCTACGGGCTTCGCATGTTGGGAAAAAATCCCGGATTCACGGCGGTGGTCGTACTGACGCTGGCGCTGGGCATTGGCGCGAACACCGCGCTGTTTTCGATCGTCAACGGAGTATTACTGAATCCGCTGCCGTTTGCAGAGCCCGACCGGTTGGTGTCGATGTATACGCGGACTCCGGAGTTCACGCGCGCTTCCGTTTCCTATCTGAATTTTTTGGACTGGCGCCGCGACAATCATTCCTTCTCCGCTATAGCAGCGTTCCGCGGAGAGAATTATAACCTTTCGGGCATCGGCGACGCGCAACGGCTCAGTGCGAACATGGTTTCGGCCGAGTTTTTTCCGATCCTTGGAGTGAAGCCCAGCGTTGGCCGCTTTTTCACCGAACAGGAAGACCAGGTGGGCGCCGCGCCGGTAGCGGTCATCAGCGACGGTTTGTGGAAGCGCAAGTTCGCATCCTCTCCGGACGCGGTCGGCAAGTCGCTCAACTTGAACGGAACGCTGTACACACTTGTCGGTGTCCTTCCCGCGCACTTTCAGTTCATCAGCGGTAATGGCAATTTCCATGATGACGCCGAAGTGTTTACGCCGATTGGCCAGTGGAACGACCCTTTGTTCCGCGATCGGCACACCGGCATGGGAATGGATGTAGTAGGCAGGTTGAAGCCAGGAGTTACGTTGCAGCAGGCGACTCTGGACATGCAGGCGGTTGCGGCTCATCTGGCCGAAGCCTACCCGGACATTGACAAGAACTCAGGTATCAATGTTTTAGCCCTTAAAGAGGATGTGGTTGGAGATATTCGGCCGTTTCTGTTGGTGCTGCTGGCTGCGGTCGGCTTCGTACTGCTAATCGCCTGCGCCAATGTCGCGAATCTACTTCTGGCGCGCTCGACGGGCAGAACCAGGGAATTCGCTATTCGGACGGCGATGGGTGCAAGCCCGGGTCGCGTGGTTCGCCAACTTTTGACCGAAAGCATCCTGTTGGCGCTGGCTGGCGGCGGGTTGGGAGTGCTGATCGCGGCGTGGGGCACGCGGGCGGCAATCAAAGTGCTGCCCGAGGCGCTGCCGCGCGCCGAGGACGTTCATATTGATGGACGCGTGCTGCTTTTCGCCATGGCGGTTTCTCTGTTGGCAGGAATTTTGTTTGGGTTAGTGCCCGCTCTCAGGGCTTACCGAACCGACATTCACGAAACACTTAAAGAAGGCGGGCGCGGAGGAAGCGGCACTCGGCACCGCACGCAAAGTATTTTCGTTGCAGTGGAAATGGCCATGGCGCTGGTGCTGCTGGTTGGCGCCGGCTTGATGATTCGCAGTTTGGGAAAACTCTGGAATACCGATCCGGGATTTGACCCGAACAATGTCGTGCGGGTCAGTTTTGCGTCCTCCAAACCATTGGGCGCTACGCCTGCGGCCACCCGTGCTGCATTTCGGCAAATTCACGATGCCCTGGCGGCAATTCCGGGCGTGCAATCCGTTTCGCTGTCCGTCGGGTCGACCCCCATGCAAGGTGATTCGGACCTTCCTTTGTGGTTGGAAGGAGAGCCCAAGCCTGCTTCGCAGAGCGAGATGAAAGCCTCGCTCTTCTATTTCACGCAACCGGATTATCTAAAGGTCATGAAGACTCCGCTGAAGCGCGGGCGGTTTCTGACCGAATCAGACGGCGAGGGTTCGCCCGCAGTCATGGTGATCGACGACCAGTTTGCCAAGTTGTACTTCGCCGGCCAGGATCCCATCGGTAAGCACGTGAATCTGGGAATTCTGAACATGACCGCCGAAGTCGTCGGAGTTGTTGGCCACGTCAAGCAGTGGGGATTGGACAATGACCCTCCAGGTGCAATCCAGGCGCAATCTTATTCCCCGATCTCACAACTCCCCGACGGCATTTTTTCGCTTCTTGAGCACGGCACTGCCGCCGTCATTCGGACCGAGGGTTCGCCGCTTGCTCTAATTGGTTCGATTACCAACGCGGTGCAAGGCGTGAATAGCGACATCGTCGTTTATGGCCCAGAAACTATGAGCTCCATAATTTCGGAATCGCTCTCGGCGAAGCGTTTCGTCATGGTGCTGCTTGGCGTGTTTGCGGCGCTCGCAGTAATACTCTCCGCCGTCGGGATTTACGGCGTGATTTCCTACATCGCCGCGCAACGCACCCAGGAGATCGGAATTCGCATGGCTTTGGGCGCAGGAAGAGGCAACGTGCTGATCATGGTGCTGCGCGAGGCGGGCACGATGGCACTGCTTGGCGTGGGCATCGGTCTGGTGGCGGCATTTGCGCTGACGCGGTTGATGGCCAGCATTCTTTTCGGGGTCAGCACGCACGATCCGCTAACCTATCTCGGGGTTGCAGCGTTATTGATGTTAGTCGCGCTGGTGGCATGCTACATCCCGGCGCGGCGAGCAACCCGCGTCGATCCCATGGTGGCATTGCGCTATGAGTAGGAGACCTTGATGCAGACGCTTTGGCAGGACATCCGCTACGGGCTGCGAATGCTGGGGAAGAATCCCGGCTTCACTGCCGTGGCTGTGCTTACGCTGGCGCTCGGTATCGGCGCGAACACTGGAATTTTTTCCGTTCTCCGCCAGGTATTGCTGCAGCGACTGCCCGTGCCTCACCCGGAGGAATTGGTGCTGCTGTATGCCCCAGGGGTACGAAGTGGGCATATCGAGTCCGATGAAGTGGACGGGTCGGAGTCGTTCTCCTATCCGATGTATGTCGACCTGCGCGATCAGAACAAAGTGTTCGCGGGAGTTGCAGCCAAAGCTGATTTTCCGGTCAGCGTGGCCTTGCGCGGGCAAACCGAACGTGCCAACGCGGAACTCGTTTCTGGGAATTACTTCGACACGCTTGGCGTTCATGCCGTTATCGGCCGTTTACTCTCGCCGTCCGACACGGTCGCACCCGGCGGCAATCCCGTGGTGGTGCTCGGAAATGGCTATTGGCAGAAGCATTTTGGCGGCGATCCCGGCGTTCTCAACCAGAGTGTGATGGTGAATAACCGCTTGATGACCGTCGTTGGGGTAGTGCAGCCCGGCTTCGATGGCGTCCAGCTCGGCCTGGTTCCCGATGTTTACGTGCCAATTACCATGAAGCCGGTAATTACTCCCAATTGGGACGGGCTGAACGACCATAAGGACTATTGGGTAAAAGTGTTGGCCCGCCTGAAGCCTGGAATTTCCGCAACGCAGGCTACGGCGGCGCTGGCACCAACGTATCACGCGTTGCTGGAGAACGAACTGCCGCTGAACACGGGATTGAACGCGCAAGAGAAGAAGGAATTCGAAGCGAAACAACTCGTGCTACGGGATGGCGCTCGCGGCCGGCCGATTCTTGAGAACGATACTCGGCCGCAACTCCTAACGCTGATGGGCATGGTCGGCCTGGTGCTATTTATCACCTGCGCCAACGTTGCGGGGCTGTTGACGGCGCGCGGCGTTTCGCGGCAGAAAGAGATTAGCCTGCGAATTTCTCTGGGCGCCAGCCGTGGCAGGCTGATCCGCCAACTGCTGGTTGAATCTTGCCTGCTTTCGTTTGGCGGCGCGGCGCTTGGGCTTCTTATCGCGCAATGGATGAGCAGCACCCTGGTGCATTTTGCGTCGACCGATCAAATGATCGATGGCCTCACGAGTTCCCTGAATATTCCGGTGTTGCTGTTCACTGTGGGCCTGGCGCTGCTTTGCGGTATCTTGTTTGGCGTGGCGCCGGCGTTGAGCGCAACGCGAGTACAACTGGCGTCCACGCTGAAGGAACAAGGCGGAGCTCTTTCTTCCAGCCTGAAACACACACGCTTGCGCAAGATACTGGTGATTTCTCAAGTGGCGTTGACTCTACTGATGGTTACCGGCGCGTGGGGATTTGTACGCAGCCTCTACAATCTGCAGCATGTGGATTTAGGATTGCGCCAAGCTCATGTGCTGCAGTTTTCCGTCGCGCCAAGTTTCAACGGCTACGATCAGGTGCGCAGCTTCGGGTTCTTTCATCAGCTGGAAGATAAGATTGCGGCGCTGCCGGGCGTTTTGTCCCTTAGCGCAACGGAAGAGCCGCTGATTGCCGATAGCGACCGAGGTTCCAACGTCACCGTTGAAGGTGAGCCAGCCGACCTGGCCGGCACCCGCCACGTTAACTGGAACGCGGTTAGCCCCGGACACTTTTCGAATATGGGCATACCGCTGTTGGCAGGCCGTGAATTCGGGCGCCAGGATTCCCACGAAGGTGCGAAAGTAGTCATCGTCAATGAATCCATGGCCAAACAATTCTTCCCCAAAGCCGATGTACTGGGAAAGCACATGAAAATTGGCGGTGGAAAGGATCCGCTGGATATGGAAATCGTCGGAATCGTCAAAGACAGCCACCATTCCGGCGTAAAAGAGCAGCTCAAACCGTTTTTCTATATCCCTTACACACAGGGAAAGGCAGTCACTTCGCTCACCTATTATGTGCGGACCTCAGGCGATCCGGTGGCTCTCGCCAGTTCGGTTCGCAGCGTCGTCGCCGAACTGGATTCCAGTTTGCCGATTTTTGGCGCGAAATCGTTTGAAGAACAGATCGATCAGCAGCTTTCATCGAGCAAGCTGGTCGCATTTCTGGCGCTGACCTTCGGAAGCCTGGCTGCTTTGCTTGCCGCCATGGGAATTTACGCGCTGTTAGCCTTCAGCGTCACGCAGCGTACCCGGGAAATTGGCGTGCGCATGGCGCTCGGCGCGGAACCCAAGCGCGTTGGCTGGATGGTTCTGAAGGACGTTGCGCAGCTCACCGGCATCGGGATTCTCATCGGTATTCCGTTGGCCTACGCACTGGGCAAACTGATCGATTCATTGTTGTTTGGCGTGCAAGCCTTCGGAATCGCCAGTGTCGGGATCGCGCTTCTGTCGCTGACGGCGGTTGCGGCTTTCGCGGCGTACGCTCCCACGCGACGCGCCACGCGCATCGACCCCATGGTCGCGTTGAGGTACGAATGATGCTGAAGACCATCTGGCGAGACCTGCGCTATGGCGTGAGAATCCTGGGTAAGAATCCCGGATTCACCGTGCTGGCTATCGCCATTCTGGCCCTGGGGATTGGTGCGAACACGGCGATTTTCAGCGTTGTGAACAGCGTGCTGCTGAAGCCGCTCGCCTATCGTCAGCCGCAACAACTGTATCTGCTGCGGGAAATCGTTCCACAGATGGCCAAGTTCTATCCCACACTGGCTGCGAATATTCCGGATTTTCGAATTTGGCAGAAGGAATGCCGTTCGTTTGAGAGCATCGCGATAGCCGAGTCGTCGAGCGTTGTTCTCTCTGGCATGGGCGACGCCCAGCAGCTTCATGGCGTCCGAGCTTCCGCAAACCTCTTCGACGTTCTGGGCGTGCAGCCGGAGTTGGGGCGCGGGTTCGTGATCGACGAAGATGAGCCGGGTCGCGGCCAGGTGATTGTCCTGACCGCCGGGTTTTGGCGCAGCCACTTCCAGGCTGACAAATCACTGCTCGGCAAAACCATCAAGCTGGATGGGGCTCCGTTCCACGTGGTCGGCATCCTGCCGGATTCCTTTCACTTTCCGAAACAGGTTGGCGAGCTGGTTGGTTTCCCGGAACACCCTGATTTCTTCCAGCCTCTGAATGGAGAGCTGCCGTACGAGCAAGATCTGATTGGTGAATTTGATTTCGCGGCAATCGCGCGGCTCAAGCCTGGTGTCGATCCAGGTGCGGCGCTGGCAGAATTGAACGTTGTGCAGGCGCAAATCGCCAAACAGGCGAATGAAGGCGTCGGCCTGGCGGCGACGATGGCTCCGTTGGAATCCGAAGTGGTGGGTCCGGCGCGGCGCGGATTGTTCCTTTTGCTTTTTGCGGTGGGCGCAGTGCTCCTGATCGTGTGCGCGAATCTGGCAAATTTGCTTTTGGCACGGGTTCCCGGACGCATGCGCGAAGCGGCAATCCGCATCAGTTTGGGAGCAAGCCCAATCCAACTGTTGCGCCAACTTCTAATCGAGAGCTTGCTTCTGGGCGTGGTGGGCGGCGCGCTGGGTATCTGGCTTGCCAGCCTGGGCGTTCCTTGGTTGTTGCACGCGGCTCCCGCGGACTTGCCGCGGCTTGACGAAGTCCACTTGGATGGGCGCGTGCTTCTGTTTGGCTTGATCCTCTCGCTGGCCACGGCGGTACTCTTTGGAGTGCTGCCTGCCTGGCGGATCGCCTACGCAAATGCACAGGAGACTTTGAAGGCCGGGAGCACGTCGACGACGGAGAGCCATGGCACACGCCGTTTGCGCCAGGCGCTGATTGGCTTGGAAGTGGGCCTATGCGCCGTGCTGCTGATCGTCGCGGGCTTGCTGGCATCGAGTCTTCGGCAAGTTCTAAACGTGAACGCCGGATTCACGGCCGAGCGCGTTCTGGCTGCCGATGTAAACTTGCCGCCGCTGAGCTACGACAAGCCCGCTGCGCGACTGCATTTCTACGACCAGTCTGTGGCCGGCGTTCGCGCGCTTCCTGGAGTCGTCGCGGCGTCGTGGGTCAGTATTCTTCCTCTTCAGGGCCAAGGTTCCGTGACAGGGGTGAGCCTGCCCGGCGCGGAAGAAACCGGCCAGAAATCGCCGATCGCGAATTACCGTGTTGTTGGTCCCGACTATTTCGAAACGATGGGCATTCCTCTGAGCGCCGGTCGAGAGTTTACCGAGAGCGATCGAACTCGGCACGTGGTCATCGTCTCGCAAGGCCTTGCCGACCGCTTCTGGCCGAATCAGAATCCCATCGGCAAGATCTGTGTTACCGCTTGGGGTCCGCCGCAAAACAGCGAAGTGATCGGGGTGGCCGGCGATATTCGCACCGTCAGCCTCGACGAGTCGCCGCTTTTGATGGTATACACGCCCGGCAGATTCGCCGGTGCTACGCCGGACGGACCGCAGTCGGCGTCGATTGTTGTGCGCACCGCCACGGATCCTTCGAGCGTGGCTGCCGCGATGCGTTCCGTGATTCGGAAGGTCGACCCGGAGGTGCCCATTGTGGCGCTGCGGCCGATGAGTCAGCTGGTGGCGAAGTCCGTCAGCGCGCGGCGATTCCAGATGTCCCTGGCGCTGATTTTCGCGTTATCGGCGCTCCTTTTGGCGTCTCTGGGAATATTCGGAGTGGTGGCGTACTCGGTCGAGCAGCGGCGTCACGAACTGGGAATTCGCAAAGCGCTGGGCGCGCCGGATGACCGGCTGCGCAATATGGTGATGCGTCAGGGAATGATGCCGGTATTTCTGGGCTTGGCTGGCGGAATCGTTGCCGCTTTTTTCCTGGGGCGGTTGATTGGCTCGTTGCTGTTCGGTGTCAATCCTTTCGATGTGCCGATCACGATGCTCGTGGCGCTGGTAATTATTGCTGTTGCGCTGGTTGGTTGCTGGATACCTGCGCGGCGGGCGACTCGGATCGATCCGATGGTGGCGCTAAGGTATGAATAATGTTGCGCTCAATAGCGGGGAACTTTTGCGGTGGTCTGTGTCGTATATCAGGGTACAGAGGTGTGGCTGTCGGGCCCATTCGTTGGATTGGATGCAAATGTTGCAACGGCGAGGTGCGTTTCTGGTTGGCTTTGAACGATCTCATGAATCCCGAACTTAGGAGAACAAATGACTGACACAAATAATGTGCTGATCAAGATGGAAGGCGTCAAGAAGGTGTTCCTGACGGACGAGGTGGAAACTCACGCGCTGGAAGAGATTCACCTGGAGATTCATCGAGGGCAGTACGTCTCGATCTCCGGGCCATCCGGCTGCGGCAAGTCCACTCTATTGTCGATTCTGGGCTTGCTGGACTCGCCCACGGAAGGGAAGTACCTGCTGAACGGGCAGCCAGTGGCGAATCTCACCGCCAGCGAACGCACCCGCATCCGTAATCGCGAGATTGGCTTCATTTTCCAGGCGTTCAACCTGATTGGCGACCTCACGGTTTACGAGAACGTTGAGTTGCCACTCACCTATCGCGGCACCAGTTCGGCGGAGCGCAAGCAGAAGGTGGAGCATGCCCTCGAACGCGTCGGCATGGCTCACCGCATGCGCCACTACCCCTCGCAACTTTCCGGCGGTCAGCAACAGCGCGTGGCCGTGGCCAGAGCATTGGTTGGCGATCCACTGATCCTGATGGCCGATGAGCCCACCGGAAACCTGGACTCGCGCAATGGCGAGGCGGTCATGGAATTGCTCCGCGACCTGCACCGCAATGGCGCCACCATTTGCATGGTGACGCACGACGAGCGCTACGCTCACTTCGCCGAACGCACCATCCGCTTGTTTGACGGACGCGTGGTGGAAGAAACCCAGGAAGCTCACGCCGCGGTGTAATTGAGAACTGAGGGGCCGCAATTGCACAGCTTTCTGCAAGACATCCGCTATGGCCTCAGGATGCTGAGGAAAAATCCTGGTTTCACGGCAATTGCGGTGCTGACGCTGGCTCTGGGCATCGGTGCGAACACCGCGCTGTTTTCCGTGATTAACGGAGTGTTGCTGAATCCTCTGCCTTTCTCGCAGGCCGACCAGTTAGTCACGCTCAGCGAGAGCAAGCCAAATTTTGAGTACGGCTCCATCTCGTATCCCAATTTTCGTGACTGGCAAAAAGAAAATCGCACGCTCTCTTCTGTTGCCGCCTTTCGCAGCTATGCCTTCAGTTTGACCGGTGCCGGCGAAGCTCAACAAGTGAAAGGAGAATTCGTCTCCTCAGATACTTTCCCGATGCTGGGCGTAAAGCCTCTCGTCGGGCGCACCTTCGTTTCCGGTGAAGACGAGATCGGAGCGGCGCCCATCGCTATGCTTGCGGAAGGCTTGTGGCGTCGCAAGTTCGGTGCGAGGGAGGATATTCTCGGGAAAGCCATCAACCTCGACGGAAAGAGCTACGTCGTTGTGGGTGTTATTCCGGCCAGTTTTCACATTGCGGTTCCCTCGTTTTCCGACAATCGGGAAGTGTTCGTGCCGCTCGGGCAGTGGAGCAATCCTCTGCTGAATCATCGGGAAGCTGGCTTGGGAATTCATGGCATGGGCCGTCTGAAACCGGGCGTCACGATTCAGCAAGCGCAAGCGGATATGGACGGCGTTACAAGTAGCCTGGCGGCGGCTTATCCTGATGCCGACAAGGGAATCAGCGCCAAACTTGTACCCATTCGCCGGTCAATGCTCGGCGGAATCCAACCAACACTGCTGATGCTGTTCGCCGCGGTTGGATTTGTGCTTTTGATCGCGTGCGTCAACGTGGCCAATCTGCTGCTGGCGCGCTCGACCGGCAGAGCCCGCGAATTTGCCGTGCGCACCGCGCTGGGCGCTCCGCGGAGCCGCGTGATTCGCCAGTTGCTCACCGAGTGCATTTTGATTTCGATGATTGGCGGAGCGCTGGGCTTGCTTCTGGCAGTTTGGGGCACGCGTTCCGCTCTGGGAGTGTTGCCGCAGGCTTTGCCGCGTACGGAGCAAGTCGGGCTCGATGCGCGCGTTTTGCTCTTCACCTTCGGAATTTCGTTACTCGCCGGAATACTGTTTGGGCTCGCACCGGCGTTCAAAACGTCACGCACCAACCTGACCGAAACCTTAAAGCAGGGCGGGCGTGGCACAACCGCTTCCCGTCATGGCGCGCAAGCCGTATTCGTCGTTGCCGAAGTGGCGCTGGCGCTGGTGTTGCTCATCGGCGCAGGGCTGATGGTGCGGAGCTTGTCGCGCTTGTGGAGAACCGATCCCGGTTTTGATGCACACAACGCCATGACGTTTGGACTCTCGCTGCCTCCCTCCCTGATGAACGCCAAACCCGACGCAGTTCGCGCTTCCTTTCGCGAATTTGACCGCAGGATGGCAGCACTTCCCGGCGTAGCGGGCATATCGCAAACCTGGGGCGCAGTGCCGTTGGTCGACGATGATGAGCAACTGTTTTGGCTGGAGGGCCAGCCAAAACCCACCAGCCAAAACGACATGAACTGGGCGCTCAACTACATCGTCGAGCCGGATTATCTCCGCGTGATGGGCATCCCGTTGCGACAGGGAAGATTCTTCACACCGCAGGATAACGAGCACTCGCCGCTGGTGATTGCCGTCGACGACGTTTTCGCGCAAAAATATTTTCCAAACGAAAATCCCGTCGGCAAGCGCATCCATATCGACCGCTTCGATCAGCCTGCTGAAATCGTAGGGTTGGTGGGCCACGTGAAGCAGTGGGGACTGGACTCGGACGACACCGAATCGCTGCGCGCACAACTCTACATTCCATGCATGCAGATGCCCGACGCATTCATCGGCCTGGTTCCTTCGGGAGGCCAGGCGGTGGTGCGTTCCACGGGCGCGGTACCCGATCTCTACGCTTCGATACGACGCGCCAATGCGGAAATGAGCGGCGAACAGGTACTCTTTGGCGCGCAAACGATGGAGCAGGTCATTTCCGATTCGCTGGCGCCGCGTCGATTCTCGATGATCCTGCTGGGAACGTTTGCCGGCCTGGCGCTGCTGCTCGCCAGCATCGGAATTTACGGCGTGATTTCCTACGTTGTTGGCCAACGTGCGAATGAAATTGGCGTTCGCATGGCGTTGGGCGCGAAATCGCACGATATTCTGCGTCTTGTCCTGGAAGATGGCGGGAAATTGGTGTTGATAGGAATCGCGATCGGACTGGTTGCCGCGTTTGGGCTGACGCGATTGATCAAAAGCTTTTTGTACGGCGTCGATGCCGCTGATCCACTTACGTTCGCGGCCGTCGCCGTCTTGTTATCGCTTGTGGCGCTGGCGGCCTGTTATGTGCCGGCGCGCCGCGCCGCCCGCGTCGACCCGGTGATCGCCCTTCGTTATGAATAAAAAGGAGCAAACGTGCAGCCTCTGATTCAGTTGAAAAATCTGGAGAAAGCCTTCGAAGCTGGGGGGCAGAAATTCTTCGTCTTGCGGCGCATCAACCTGGACATCCAACCCGGGGAATTCGTCACCATCATGGGACCGTCCGGGGCAGGGAAGTCCACTTTGCTCAGCATTATCGGAATGCTCGATGGCGCTTGGACGGGCGAGTACTTCTTCGGCGAGCAACCGGTTCACAAACTCAGCGTGAAGCAGCGCAACGAGCTGCACAAATACAACATCGGTTTCGTGTTTCAGAGCTACCATCTCATCGACACGCTTACCGTGTACGAAAATCTTGAAGTGCCTCTCTCTTACAAAAATATTCCCCACAAAGAACGCTCCAGCCTGGTTTGCGACGCGCTCGACCGTTTCAACATTGTGGGCAAGAAAGATCTGTTCCCTAATCAGCTCTCTGGCGGACAGCAACAACTGGTCGGCGTGGCGCGCGCCGTAATCCAGAATCCCAAACTGATTCTTGCTGACGAGCCAACCGGCAATCTTCACTCTGCCCAGGGTGAAGAAATCATGGAGTTGTTCAAGCGGCTCAACGATGCGGGCACCACTATCATTCAGGTGACGCACTCGGAGAAAAACGCTTCGTACGGCAATCGCATCATCAACCTGCGCGATGGTTGGGTGGTTACTGAAACGCCCACCACGGTTGCGGGCTCGGCCCAGTAACGTTCCTTTGGTTCGGCCACGACCTAAAGCTCAATCTTCGCCAAGGAGACTTCACCATGGGAATTGTTCAGGATTTGCGCTACGCGCTTCGCATGCTGGCAAAATCTCCCGGCTTCACCGCGGTTGCTGTACTTACGCTGGCGCTCGGCATTGGCGTGAACACCACCGTGTTCAGCGTGATTAACGGCCTGCTTCTTCGTCCGATGCCCGTGCCGCAGCCGGAGCAGATTACGGTGTTGGGCGCGCAGCAGGAAGGCAGTCTGGATTATCAGCCGTTCTCGTATCCAGATTACCTGGATATTCGAAGCCAGGCCTCTGACGTCTTCAGCGACGTCCTGGCATACCGCGTTTCGTTGGTCGGACTCACCGTGGACGGCAAGGGCGACCACTGCGTCATCAGTCGCGTAACCGGGAATTATTTTACGGTTGCGGGAATTCAGCCTTTTCTGGGGCGCTTGATTCTTCCTTCGGAAGGACAAACGCCCGGCGCAGATCCGGTTGTTGTGCTCGGATATGCCTACTGGCAAAAGCGTTTTGGCGGCGACAAAAGCATCATCGGCAAGCAAGTGCAGATGGACGGACACCCGGTAACGATTATCGGGGTTACTCCAAAAGGTTTTCCGGGCATGTATTCGTTCCTGAATATGGACGCTTACATTCCCCTGAGCGCTGACGCAGGTCTGGGCGGAAATACATCCGCGGCGGAGACGTGGACGCACCGCGAAGAGCGCTCGCTGGAGTTGAAAGGGCGGTTGAAGCCTGGCGTGGACATCAAGCAAGCCACCGCCGCGCTGCAACTGGTGGCGCACCGCCTGGCCGAGCAACATCCAGAGACCGACAAGGGAATTAAGTTCAGCGTGTTCCCGGAGCGGCTCGCTCGCCCGGAACCTGATCCGGATGGCACGGTTCCGAAAGTTTCTCTGGCCTTTACCGCGCTTGCGGTCATGGTGCTGTTGGTCGCGTGCTTCAACATTGCCAACATTTTATTGGTGCGCGCCACCACGAGGCAGCGCGAAATGGCGATTCGAACCGCGGTTGGCGCAGGATTGGGACGGCTGGTGCGGCAAAGCATGACGGAGAGTTTGTTGCTCGCTATTCTTGGAGGTGGCGGCGGACTGCTGCTCGGATGGTGGGCGTCGGGATTCCTCAGTTCGTTGCCCTTAGGCACGGATTTGCCGGTCGAATTCAATTTTCAGCCGGACGCGCGCGTTTTCTTTTTGACGGCGGTGGTGGTCCTGCTGGCTGCGGTGGTCGTCGGCGTGGTGCCGGCGCTGCCTTTGACGAAGACAGACGTGAACAGCGTGTTGCGCGAAGGCGGCCGCGGCGCTTCCGAAGGGCGCAAGCGGAATTTCATGCGCAGTACGCTGGTGGTGGCGCAACTGGCGGGTTCATTGCTGCTTCTTGTGGTGGCGGGATTGTTTGTGCGTAGCCTTGGCAAGGCGGAGAAACTCTATCTGGGTTTTGATCCCGACCACATCATTAACGTCTCCATGGACATTCACGAAATTGGCTACCAGGACCCTCAAGGTAAGGAATTTTATCGCAGCGCGGAAGAGCGTATTCGCGCGCTGCCCGGCGTTGTGTCGGTCACGCAGGCGTTTTCCATTCCCATGGGACTGATCAGCGCCTCAGACCAGGTGATTCCCGTGGACCATCCGCTCGAGCCCGGGCAGGTGCCACCCAACGTTTTCGACAACATGGTGACTCCCAGCTATTTCGAAACGATGCGGATTCCTTTGAAGCGTGGACGGCTATTCACCGACGCCGACAATGAAAATGCTCCGCATGTGGCGGTGATTAACGAGACCATGGCGAAGAAGTTCTGGCCCAACGAAGACGCGCTCGGCCGGAGATTCAAGAGTAAAGATAGGGAGCACAAGTTTACAGATGTCGAAGTCATCGGGATCGTACAAGATGGCAAGTACAAGGGAATCGTCGAAGATGCCATGCCTTTCTTTTACGTGCCTCTCAGCCAGGAGTACATTTCTCTGCGCAACATCCAGGTGCGCACTTCCGTGCCGCCGGAAAACCTGGAACTGCAGATCGCTAATACGATTCGCGAACTTGCGCCGGGCCTTCCTGTCACCGTGAAAACCATGAATCAGGACCTGCAGGGACTTAACGGATATATGTTCTTCCGATTGGGCGCGCAATTAAGCGGCACCATGGGCTTGCTGGGATTGGTGCTGGCGGTGGTGGGCGTGTACAGCGTGGTGTCTTACGCCGCCGCACAGCGTACTCATGAGATCGGCATTCGCATGGCGTTAGGCGCCGAGCGCAGGGACGTTTTGAAAATGGTATTGTCCCGCAGCCTGGTGATGATTGCTGTTGGCGTTGCCGTCGGATTGCTGATCTCGTTCGCTGGCGCGCGCGCAATTGCCAGCCTGCTGGTGGGAGTCAGCCCAAGCGATCCCGTCACTTTTGGCGCGGTGCTGTTGCTACTGCTCGGTGTTGCGCTACTGGCGTGTTTGATTCCCGCGTATCGCGCCACGCGAGTCGATCCTCTTGTCGCGCTGCGCTACGAATAGGAAGGGGCCATGGCGACCGTATTGCGAGACTTGCGATCCGCGGTTCGTTTCCTGCGCCAGAGCCCGGCCTTCACGTTCGTCGCCGTGCTGACGCTGGCGCTGGGGATCGGCGCAAGCACCGCAACCTTCAGCGTAATCTACGGCGTTTTAATCCGCCCGCTGGCCGTTCCTGAAGCTCACCAAGTGGTTGAGGTGGTTCGGAAATATCAAGGCGAACTGAGCGGCGATTCGTTCACCTATCCGCAATTCCGTTACGTGCAAGAGCACAGCGAATGGCCCGCTGCTATCGCGGCCTTCACGCACGTTGGCCTGAATCTTTCCTCCGATAGCGGAACGCAACGCGTCAGCGCGCTTCACGTTTCGTCGGACTATTTTTCGGCGCTGGGTGTCCATCCGTTGTTGGGGCGCGATTTCAGCGCGGAAGAGGATCGCGACCCGTCCGCCCGCGTAGTTATACTCAGCCACACGCTATGGGCGCAGCAGTTCGGCAGCGACCCCTCGGTATTGGGCAAGACCATTCATCTTAACGACGGCGCTTACCGGGTGATCGGCGTTATGCCACCGCCAGCGGCCGACGTGCAGTTAGACCTGGTTCCTCCGGCTTTCGGTGATTTGCAGCGGATCGATCTGTGGGCCACGCTCGCCCCGGTGGCCGATTCTGTTGGCTCTGGCGAGAATCTGGAGGTCGTTGCGCGGGTGAAGCCGGGCTTTACGATGCAACAAGTGGCGGCGCAGCTTGATGCGCTTACCCCTTCGTTTCAAACGGACCGGTTCGACGGCGAAGGTCGCAAGCAGGTCCTCGGGCTCAGCTCGATACAAAATGTGCTCGCTGCGGATGTCAGCACTTATTTGTGGATTTTGTTGGGCGCTGTATCCTTCGTTCTTCTCATCGCCTGCGCCAATATTTCCAATCTATTGCTTGCGCGAGCCTCCGGCCGCACCAAAGAGGTGGCTTTGCGTTCCGCGCTCGGGGCCGACCGCGGTACTCTCGTCCGCCAATTCCTGTCCGAAAGTTTGCTGCTCGCGGCTGTTGGAGGTGTCGCGGGACTGTTCGTCGCACAAATTGTCGCGGCGGGTTTGGTGCGGTTCGCTCCCCTTCAATTGCCACGCGCCACGGAGATTCGCGTCGATGGATGGGCGTTTCTGTTCGCGCTGGGCATCACCATCATTTCAGGGGCGCTGGCCGGCATAGTTCCCGCATTGCAAGCGTCAAAAACCGACGTCAGCACCATGCTGAAGGAAAACGCCGCGCAAAGTTCGGGGAGCCGTCGTGGCGGGCGATTCCGCGCAGCGCTGGTCATTTCGGAATTCGCTCTTTCGCTTATGTTGCTGATCGGAGCGGCTCTGCTTGGTCAATCGTTTCTGAATCTTCTGCAGGTGAATCCAGGGTTCCAGACGAACCACTTGCTGTCGGCGGAAATCTGGCTAACGGGAACGCGGATTCATTCCACCGCTGAGCTCACCTCCTACTACAACGAACTGACATCACGCCTGAAACAGCTGCCTGGTGTGCAAGACGCGGCAATGGTCTCCTCCGGCCAGCCTTTGGAACGGGGTGGAAATGCCAGCGCGTCCGTGAATGGCGCGTCGGAATCGACAGATTTTCGCGTGGTCACGCCGGAATACTTTCGAACCCTGGGCGTGGCGGTGCGGGATGGGCGCGACTTTGCGGCTTTCGACGGCGAAAGCTCGGAGCCCGTTGCGATTGTGAACGAAGCCTTCGTGCGGAAGCTGCTTAAGGGTAGAGATCCCTTCACCTCGACCGTAAGGTTGGAGGGTGGCGATGCGGCACGCCGCGTGGTGGGCGTTGTTGCCAACGTTAAACCGTTTGTCGGCGACTCCGTGCCGCCGACGATCTTCCTGCCCAGTGCACAGACGAAGTTCAGTCTGATCCTTGGCTACGACGTGTGGTTTGCAACGCATGTTCTGGTGCGCACGACCGGGGACCCGCTTGCTCTGGCCGCGACCGTCGACAGAACGATTCGCGCAACCGATTCCAGTGTTCCCGTGGGGCATCTGCTTTCCATGGAGCAAATCCTTTCGCGTTCGCTGGCGACGCAGCGCTTCATGATGACGGTTGTAGGAGTTTTTGCCGTGCTCGCGTTGGCGCTTGCTTCCGTCGGCATTTATGGCCTGATTGCGTTTTCCGTTTCGCAACGGACGCACGAGATGGGAATCCGCATGGCTCTGGGCGCGAATGCCACCTCTGTGTTCGGCATGGTTCTGCGCGAAGGAACGCGTCTGGCCGCTGTGGGCACGGCGATCGGGATCGTGGGGGCCTTCGTCCTTGGCCGAGCCATCGCTGGGGCGCTGTTTGGCGTGCAACCTGGCGATTGGCGGGTCATGGCGGTCGCGTCGATTTTTCTGCTGGTTGTCGCGTTTCTGGCTTGTTACTTTCCGGCGCGGCGCGCGACGAAGGTTGATCCGATGGTCGCGCTGAGGTACGAATAGGTTTGGTATCCCAGCGCGCATTCCGTCGACGGCACATTGGTCAAGCGGCGAAGCTCACTGCAAACCTGGCCTGCTCCCGTGGAAAGCACGGTAAACTGTCCACCACATCCGATCTCTATGAAAATTGACACCGCACATCGCCATCGCATTCTTTTAGCCGACGACCAACAAGACATTCGCGAGTCCTTGCGTTTGCTGTTGAAGAACGAAGGATACGAAACCTACGCCGCCTCGTCTCCCGCGGAAGCGCTGGTAGCCATCGAAGCCCGCGAATTCGATGCCGTCTTGATGGACCTGAACTACACGCGCGACACCACTTCGGGCAGGGAAGGGTTGGATCTGCTCACCGCCATTCAGAAGGTGGACAGCACGCTACCGGTAATTGTGATGACTGCGTGGAGCAGCCTGGAACTGGCCGTAGAAGCCATGCGTCTGGGCGCTCGAGATTTTCTGCAGAAGCCCTGGGAAAACGCGCGCCTGCTGAGCATTTTGCGGACGCAGATCGATCTGCGGCAGGCTTTGCGGCGCGCTACGCGCCTGGAGGCGGAGAATCGCCTGCTGAGCGTGGAATCTCGCCCCACGCTGATCGCGGAATCGGAATCCATGCAGCCGGTTCTGAATCTGATTGCGCGTATCGGGCCGTCTGATGCCAACGTTCTGATCACCGGAGAGCACGGCACGGGTAAAGAAGTTGTTGCGCGGACACTGCACGCATTGTCGGAACGCGCCAGCCGTCCTATGGTCACCGTGAATGCTGGTGGTTTGTCGGAAGGCGTGTTTGAAAGCGAGCTGTTCGGCCACATGAAAGGCGCGTTCACGGATGCGCGCACGGATCGTATTGGGCGTTTCGAATTCGCCGACGGCGGCACGCTATTTCTGGATGAAATCGCAAACGTGCCTCTGAATCTTCAGTCCAAGTTGCTGCGCGTGCTGGAAACGGGTGAATTCGAGCGTGTAGGTTCGTCGCACACGCGCCGCGTCAACGTCCGCGTGCTTGCCGCCACCAATGTGGATGTGGGAGCAGAGGTTGCCGCCGGCCGATTTCGCGAAGATTTGCTGTTTCGGCTGAACACCATCGAGATCCGTCTGCCGAACTTGCGCGACCGCCAGCGCGATATCGAGTTGCTGGCTCATCACTTCTTGCGCGTGTATACCGAACGCTACCGAAAGAAGATCTCCGGCTTCGATCCCGCCGCGATGCAGTCCCTCCGCGAACACCCCTGGCCGGGAAACGTGCGCGAGCTGGATCACGCCATCGAACGCGCCGTGCTGCTTTCGGCCGGCCCGCTGATTCGCAGCATCGATCTGGGTTTGCGTGCCACGCATCCCAGCGGCACCCCTCGGCTGGAGGAGATGAACCTCGAAGAAGTTGAAAAACATCTGATCCAGCGTATGCTGGCCAGGCACGGCGGGAACGTCAGCCAGGCTGCCAACGCGCTAGGCCTCAGCAGGAGTGCGCTCTACCGCCGACTCGAAAAATTCGGTTTGGAATGAAACCGCTTACATACGAACGGCGAATTCAGCTTCTAGCAATCGCAACCGGACTTCCAGGCACATTGGTAGCCTTGGGCCTGCTGTGGTTCGGTCCGTACAGCTCGCAAACCGCGTGGACAGTGACCCTCTTGCTCTTCGGATTGTGGCTGGGCTTTGCCATTTCCCTGCAGCACCGCGTCATCTTCTCCCTACAAACGCTGGCCAATTTGCTTGCCGCTATGCGCGAAGAAGATTTCTCGTTGCGCGGGCGCGGCGCGCGCATGGACGATGCCATGGGCGAAGTGATGATCGAAGTCAACACCCTGAGCGAGACGTTGCGCGAGCAGCGGCTTGGCGCCCTGGAAGCCACCGCTCTGCTGCGAACCGCGATGGAAGAAATCGATGTAGCGGTGTTCACGTTCAACAACCAGAACGAATTGAAACTCGTCAACCGCGCCGGCGAACGCCTGCTGTCGCGTCCCGCGGAGCGCACCCTTGGCCTTTCTGCTTCCGACCTGGGCCTGGCCGTATGCCTGGAAGGCGAGCCGGCGCGAACCATGGAATTGAGCTTCCCCGGTGGCGCAGGACGATGGGGTATGCGCCGCGGATCATTCCACCAAGGTGGCTCGCCTCACCACCTGGTTGTTTTGACGGACCTGAGCCGCGCTCTTCGCGAAGAGGAGCGCCAGGCCTGGCAGCGTCTGATTCGCGTGCTCGGCCACGAACTGAACAACTCCTTGGCTCCGATCCAGTCCGTTGCGCAGAGCCTGGAAACTGGTCTGCAACGCGCCGAGAGTGCGCGCGACCAGAGCACGGAACAGGACGGCTCGATATTCGATGATCTGCGCCAGGGGCTGGCCATCATCCGCTCGCGCACCGAGGCCCTCGGACGATTCATGTCGGCATATACGCAGCTGGCCCGCTTGCCGCAGCCGTCGCTGGCCTCCGTTGAGTTCGGCGAGTTGGTGCGTCGCGTGGCTGCGTTGGAACGCCGAGTTGCTTTGGAACTTGGCGGCGGACCCGCTGCGACCATTCAGGCCGACCGCGATCAGCTGGAACAGCTGCTGATCAACTTGATCCGCAACGCGGCGGATGCTGCTTCAGAAACCAAAGGCAGAGTGCGCATTGAGTGGTATCGCACCACTTCGAATCTGGAACTGCAAATCCTCGATGAGGGTCCCGGACTTTCGAACACTACCAACCTTTTCGTTCCGTTTTTTACCACCAAGCCCGGTGGCTCGGGAATCGGCCTCGTCCTCAGCAGGCAGATTGCCGAGGCGCATGGCGGTTCCTTGACGCTGGAAAACAGAACGGACCGCCGGGGTTGCAAGGCTCGACTTCTTCTTCCCATCCCGTGAGCGCATATGCCTGCTCGCCGAAAGCAGGATGAATTATCCGTGGAACACCTGCTGCCTCTGCTAGACTGGCTGGCGTAGTGACAATAGAACAAAAAATCAATCGTTCGTTTCCAGCGGAGAGCCGCACCATGTCTCGTTCTCGTTCAATGGTTTTCTTTGTAATTGTTGTTTCTTTATTCGCGTTTGGAATGCTCAGCACTGCTGTAAGGGCGCAGGCGCCTCGTTCCCCTGACACAATCGAAATCGATGCTGGCGCTCCTGCTCATCCGTTTCCGCATTTCTGGGAACAAATGTTCGGTTCCGGCCGAGCAATCTTGAGTCTGCGGGAAAGTTATCGCACCGATCTGCGCGAAACGAAACGCATCACGGATTTCCAGTATGTGCGCTTCCACGCCATCTTCCATGATGAAGTGGGTGTTTACGATGAGGACGCTAACGGTCATGCCATCTACAATTTTTCGTATGTCGACCAGATTTACGATGGACTGCTTGCGAATGGCGTGAAGCCGTTCGTCGAGTTGAGTTTCATGCCCAAGAAACTCACCTCGGATCCCAACGCGCTTCACGCCTTCTGGTACAAACAGAACGTGGCGCCGCCGAAGGATTACGCCAAATGGGATGCGCTGATCGAGCAATTTGCGCGGCATCTGGTGGACCGATACGGCGAAGACGAGGTTGCCAAATGGTATTTCGAAGTGTGGAACGAACCCAACATCGACTTCTGGGCAGGAGATCCCAAGGAAGCCGCCTACTTTCAGTTGTATGACCACACCGTGCGCGCGTTGAAAGAAGTAAGCGCCAAGTTGCGCGTTGGTGGGCCGTCCACTGCGCAAGCGGCTTGGGTGGATCGCATGATCGCTCACGCTGCAACGGAAAACGTTCCGCTCGATTTCGTTTCCACGCACGTTTACGGCAACGATTCTTCCAAAGATGTATTCGGCACCAACGAAAGTATTCCCCGCGAGCGCATGGTTTGTCGCGCAGTGAAGAAAGTCCACGACCAGATCCAATCCTCCGCCAAGCCCGGGATTCCGCTGATCTGGAGCGAATTCAACGCCAGCTATGCCAACGAGCCTGCCGTGACGGACACCGCCTACATGGGGCCGTGGATGGCGGACACGATTCGCCAGTGCGACGGCCTGGTGAACATCATGAGCTACTGGACATTTTCTGATGTGTTCGAGGAGCAGGGCGTGGCGAAACAGCCCTTTTACGGCGGATTCGGACTTTTTGCGGCCGGTAACATCCCGAAGCCTGCGTTCAACGCTTTCGCGCTACTCCACCGTTTGGGCGATGCGCGGCTGGAAGCTAAGGATGATTCCGTGCTGGTGACGCGCAAGGCGAACGGTTCATTGATCGTGGCGCTCTGGAATATTTTCCCTCCGGACGAGAGTGGGTCGGCGAAGAATTTCGTGCTGCATTTCAGCAACTTAAAAGGAAAACACGTCGCAACCATCACGGTTATCGACCGCGACCACGGGTCGCCGTTGCCCGCCTATGAAAAGATGGGCCGGCCGCAATCCCCCACACGGGCGCAGCGGCAGGAGCTTCGCCAAGCCGCCGCGCTTCCAGGCTCTTCGAGCCGCGCAATCAAAGACGGCGCCTTGTCCCTAACGCTGCAACCACAAGGCCTGGCACTCATCGAGCTGCAATAATGAAGTAACTACCGTAGTTGCCGGCTTGGGTCGCCGGGATAGAATAATACCGGCCACAGACTGCCTGACCCTGAGTCCGCGCTATCTTGGTCACTGTGTGGTACAGCAGCTTTATAGATAAACGAGGGTAAGCGCTATGCATCGCAACACGTCGGATTTGATCACAGTGACAGGAGCGGGTGGATTCATTGGCGGGGCGATGGTATCGCATCTTCGCCGAGCGGGTCACAAGCGCATTCGCGCGATCGACATCAAACCACTGGACGACTGGTACCAGCGGTTTGACGACGTCGAGAACCACTCCCTCGATCTGAACCTTCTACACAACTGTGAACTAGCCACCGATGGAGCTGCAGCCATCTACAATTTCGCGGCGAACATGGGTGGCATGGGCTTCATCGAGCACAACAAGGCCCTGTGTATGCTTTCCGTCCTGATCAATACGCACATGCTGCAGGCCGCACAGAAATTCGGCGTGCAGCGATATTTTTATTCTTCTTCCGCGTGCGTCTACAATGCCGATAAACAGAAAACGTTTGAAGCCCCCTCGTTGAAAGAGGAAGATGCCTATCCCGCACTGGCCGAAGACGGTTATGGCTGGGAAAAACTTTTTTCCGAGCGCATGTGCCGCCATTTCCGCCAAGATTATGGGCTAACCACACGGGTGGCGCGGTTCCACAATGTTTATGGCCCCTGGGGCACCTGGTACGGCGGCCGCGAGAAAGCCCCCGCGGCGATCTGCCGAAAAGTGATTGAAGCTAAACTGTCCGGTAAGCACGATATCGAGATCTGGGGAAGCGGCACGCAGACCCGCAGCTTCATGTACATCGACGATTGCATCAAGGGCGTAAACCTAATCATGGACTCGGAAATTGTGGAACCCATCAATCTGGGCTCAAGCGAAGCCGTGACCATCAATCAATTGGTGGACATGGCGGAGGAGATTGCTGGAATCAAGCTAAAGCGGACCTACGACCTCAGCGCGCCGAAGGGCGTGAATGGCCGTAACAGCGATAACACTTTGATCCAGAAATACCTGCATTGGGAGCCAAGCACGCCGCTACGCGTGGGGCTGGAGCAGACCTACAAGTGGATTTACGACCAGTATTTGGCACGCGAACGCGGAGATGCGGGAGTGGTTCGCGAATCCGCGGCCTCTTCCGGATAGTTTGATCAGTCGGTGTGCAGTTCGTCTAGCAGCTTGCCTTCACAATCAATCAGGCGGATGTTCATGGCTAGCAAGCCGTTGGCGTGCGTCGAGCAGCTCAAGCACGGATCGTAAGCCCGCACCACCGCCGATACACGGTTAATCATCCCTTCACTGAGCTTGTTCCCGTCGATGAAATGCTCGCTGACTTGCTGCACGCTTTTGCCAATCGCTAGATTGTTGTGACCCGTGGCCACAATCAGGTTGGCCCAGGTGATGGCGCCATTTTCATCCACTTTGTAGTGATGAATCAGCGTGCCTCGCGGCGCTTCGATGATTCCCACGCCTTCGTTCACGTTTACGCCCGCAACCGCGCGCACATGTGTCTCGAGAATCCGCGGGTCGTCCAGCAGCGCTTCCATACGTTCCAGCGCGTAAATCACTTCAATCAGCCGCGCGTAATGATACAGGAACGCGCTGTGTGCCACGGTTCCGAACCGTTGGCGAAATTCCTTTAGCTCCTGATCCGCCTTGGGCGTCCCACAGCTATCGGCAGTGTTCAAGCGTCCCAGCGGGCCTACGCGGTAGACACCAGCAGGGAATCCCTGCGGCTTAAAATAGGGGGCTTTCAGATACGAGTCGCGCAGGCTGGCCTCGCCAATCCATTCGCGGTAGGCGTCGGGCTCAATCTGGTCCTCAGCAATTTCGCCACTTGCCTTGCGGAAGCGCAGATTGCCGTCGTACAGTTGCAGCCTGCCTTTCGCGTCCACCAGGCCTTCATACATGCTGGGGAAGGAGCCAAAGAACTCGATCTCTTCCTTGTGATTGTCCAACGCACCCTTGAAGAACTGAATGGTGTGCTCGGCGATCGCTTTGGCCTTGGGAAGCTCAGCAAGAATATGTTCTCGCGTGTGTGCCGCCAACGGTGTGGCCACGCCTCCGGGCACGATCCATGCCGGATGCACTCGTTCTTGCGCCAAGCCTTCCACCACTTGCAGTCCGAATTTACGCAGGTCGATTCCGTCGCGCGCCAATTCCGGATGGCTTGCAATTACGCCAAGAACGTTTCGGGCGGCAGGGTCGGAATCCATGCCAAGAAGGAAATCCGGGGCTGACAGGTAGAAGAAACTCAGGGCATGCGATTGCACGATCTGCGCAAAATGCACCAATTCCCGAAGCTTCTTGGCGGCCGGCGGCACGCGCACGGCCATGATGGCGTCGCAGGCCTTCGATGATGCCAGCAAGTGGCTGATTGGGCAGATTCCGCAGATGCGCGCCGTAATCCCGGGCATCTCGTAGAACGGGCGGCCTTCGGTGAACTTCTCGAATCCGCGCACCTGGGTGACATGAAATTCCGTACCCGCCACGTGTCCCTGGTCGTCCAGTTGAATGGTGATCTTCGCGTGGCCTTCGATGCGTGTCACGGGCTCGATTGTGATGCGCTTCATTGCAAGCTCCTTATCCGAATTTCACGTTCGGATTTGCCGCTGGCTTTCGTCCTTCTAACAGATCGTTGATGGCGTTCAGAATGGCCTTCGAGGGCGGCGGGCAGCCGGGAAGGAAATAATCCACTTTGACGTATTCGCGTAACGGGCGAGCGTGCTTCAGCAGTGTGGGAACTCCGTCCTTGGGGATTACCTTGTTTTCGTCCGACCCTTCCACGTACACCTGCTGCAGCAGCTTGTTGGTGGGCAGAAAGTTCCTCATTGCCGGAACGTTTCCTGTGACCGCGCAATCTCCCAGCGAAATCAGCACCTGGGTACGCTGCCGAATCTTCTGCAGCTTGTCCAGGTCGTCCTGTGAACTGACCGCGCCCTCCACCAGCGTAACGTCCACTCCTTCGGGGAATTCCTGCGCGTCCACCAAGGGTCCATAGACCAGATCGATTTTTCGCCCCAGGGGAATGACGGCCGCATCCATATCCAGCAGCGACATGTGGCAGCCCGAACATCCATCGAGCCATACGGTTGCCACTTTCACTTTTTTCATACCGTCACCCCTCTCTTTTCCACCAGAGAAGTAACCACGCCGGGATTCTTCACCATTTGCTCCACCGCCCAGCCCTTTTCCGCCAAAGCTCCGGTCGGGCAGACCTGCACGCACTTGCCGCAATTGGTGCAGTTCGTTGACTTGCCCCACGGCTCATTCATGTCGCTGACGATGTGAGCGTGAATTCCGCGCGAGACCAGTTCCCACACATGCGCGCCTTCCAACTCCGCGCAGACACGGACGCAGCGGGTACAGAGAATGCATCGGTTGTGGTCCAGCACGTACCGGGGGTGCGATTGATCCACGCGCAAGTGCGGATAGTTGTAGGCGAAACCGACGGTGTCGATGCCCATCGCCGTGGCCATGGATTGCAGTTCGCAATGCCCGTTCGAGACGCACACCGCGCAGACGTGATTGCGTTCGATCAGCAGCAGTTCCACGGACATACGCCGGTACCGCGTCAGCTTCGGCGAATTGGTTGTAACCGACATGCCGTCCTGGATCGGCGTGGTGCAGGCGGGGAACAAGCGGTCGCTGCCTGAAACTTCTACCAGGCAGATCCGGCAAGCCCCCACCGGGCTGAGCCCGGCAAACGCGCACAGAGTCGGTATGGATTTGCCGTTGGCGATGGCCGCGTCCAGAATGGTCTGGCCTTCCAGAGCGCTGATCAATTGCCCGTCAATCCGTATAGATAACTTTTTCGCTGTCAAGGCTCGCTCCTTCTCAGCTCACGTTCACTGTCTTGACGTCGCATCGCAAGCAGCGGCACGCTTCGTCATGCGCATCGTCCTGGGTCAATCCGGTCACGACCTCTTCGTAGGAGTGCGCGCGCGGGCCGGCGGCAATCACCAGTCCGGTGTGGCGGCGGTGAGGGCTCGGTTCCGACGGTGGTTGGTTACTGTAGGTAACTTCCGGAAACAAACTGCTCCAGCGGTCCGTCTCCATGAGTTGCCGGTCGATGCTACGGGCCGCCTGCTTACCGGAAGCCATCGCGTTGGACACATTTGACGCCCCGGTCACCAGGTCTCCGCCGGCATAGAAACGCGCGCGGCTGGTTTCCAGCGAGTAGCGGTTCACGTCGATCGTGCCGCTCTCTTTCATGGTCAGCCCCGACGCGCGCACGAAATCCATGTCGACGCCTTCGCCGATCGCGAAGACTACTGAGGTACACTCGATCCGCTGGATCTCATCGGTCAGCACCGGTTTTCTGCGGCCTGATGTGTCGTACTCGCCCAGCCGCGTCTTCACAATTTCAATGCCTTTGACGTGGCCCTTGTTGTCGCCAATCACACGATGCGGAGCGGCCAGGAACACAAACTTCGCCCCTTCCTCCCGCGCCGCTTCGGTTTCTTCTTCAATCGCCGGCATATCCTTGCGCTCGCGCCGGTAATACACGGTTACTTCCGATCCTTTGCGAAGCGCGGTGCGTGCGGAGTCGATGGCTGCGTTGCCGCCGCCGATGATCACCACTTTCCGGCCGATGGGTACGTCTTCGCCGCTAGCCACGGCTTCCAGGAAGTTCAACGCGGGATATACGCCTGCCAACTCCGTTCCGGGTTGGTAGACCCACGATTCCTTCCAGGTTCCGATGGCCAGGAAGATCATGTCGAAACGGTCGTCCAACTCGTTCAATGGAAGGTCGAAGCCCACGCGCGTATTCAGGACGAATTTCACGCCCAGACGTTCAATCAGCTCAATCTCGCGCCGCAAACTGCCCTTTGGTAGCCGGTATTCTGGAAGCGCAAATCGCAGCATGCCTCCCGCTTCTGATTTGCCGTCGTAGACGGTGACGTCGTGGCCCAGCATGGCCAGGTAAAACGCCGCCGTGAGTCCGGCAGGTCCAGCGCCGACAATTGCCACTTTTCTGCCGGTTGGCTCGAGCTTTCGCGCCAGGATTGTCTGCACCATCTCTTCGTAATTCTCGGATTCAAAAATGGTATCGGCAATGTAGCGGTGTACTTCGCGCATGTTCACGGCCTGGTCAAGCGCCTGGCGGCGGCAACGGCTGTCGCACGGGTGCTGGCACACGCGTCCGGTGGAAGAGGGCAGGGGATTGTCCATAATTACAGACAGGAACGCCTCCTGCAGCCGACCTTCTTTGTAAAGCTGCAGGTATCGCGGAATGTTCATGTGCAGCGGACAACTGTTTTCGCAAGGAGACAGCGCCAATTCCTCGCACACTCCTGCCGGGCAGCGGTGCGCAAGGATATGGTCCTCAAATTCATTCCGGAAATGCCGTAACGTGGTCAGCACAGGGTTCGGAGCGGTCTGCCCCAGTCCGCACAACGAGCACTCGCGGATATAACGGCCCAATTCGTCCAGCAATTCCAGGTGTTGCGTGCGGCCGGCTCCTTCGGTCACGCGGTTCAGGATTCGCAGGCACTTGTTCAGTCCCACGCGGCACGGAATGCACTTGCCGCACGATTCGGAATGAGTGAATTCGATGAAGTACCTGGCAACATCCACCATGCAGTTGTCTTCATCCATCACCACCATGCCGCCCGAACCCATGATGGAGCCAAGCTGCGCCAAGTTTTCATAGTCTACGGGCGTGTCGAACATCTCGTGCGGGATGCATCCTCCCGAAGGACCGCCGGTTTGCACTGCTTTCACGGTGCGCCCGCCTGCCGCGCCTTCGCCGATGTCGTATACAAACGTCTTCAAGGATGTGCCGAGCGGCATTTCCACCAAGCCGGTGCTCTTCACTTTTCCCACCAGCGAAAATACCTTGGTGCCGGCGCTCTTCGGGCTACCCGTTTCCGTGAACCAGGCAGGACCGCGCATCACGATGGGCGCGATGTTGTACCAGGTCTCCACGTTGTTGATGTTCGTCGGTTTGCCCCACAGACCCTTTTGCGCGGGGAACGGAGGCCTCGGCCGCGGTCGTCCCGCTTCGCCTTCCAGAGAGGCAATCAGCGCCGTCTCTTCCCCGCAGACAAACGCGCCCGCGCCTTCCACCAACGCGATGTCGAACTTGAAACCGCGCCCCAGGATGTTTTCGCCCAGCATGCCGTATTCTCTGGCTTGTTCGATGGCGCGATTCAGCCGGTGGACCGCCAAGGGGTACTCCGCGCGCACGTAAATGATTCCCTCCGTCGCGCCCATCACGTAGCCGCCGATAATCATTCCTTCCAAAAGCGAGTGCGGATCGCTCTCGATTTCGTTGCGATTCATGTACGCGCCGGGATCACCTTCGTCGGCGTTGCAGATGATGTACTTTGGTTCTGTTTTGGCCTTGGCCAGAAATTCCCACTTGTTGCCGGTAAGATAGCCGGCGCCGCCGCGTCCGCGCAGCTTCGACGCTTTGATTTGCTCGATTACGTTTTCCGGACGCCCATCGATCAGCACCTTGTAGAGTGCCTGGTATCCGCCCACGGCGATGTATTCTTCAATGTCGTCGGGATTGATGATCCCGCAATTCCGCAGCACGATCTTCTTCTGCCCTTTGAAAAAGGGTTTGTCGTCCCACATAGGGACTTGCGGATAGCCCTGCCCGTATTTCAGCCGGCCGGTGATGTGGTCCCACTCTTCGATCTTGCAGAAAATCAATTCCGGATTGATTCTGCCGCTGTGCATGTCGTGAAGAATGCGGCTCGCGTCGTTCGCTTGCACTCGCTTCAGCATCAGTAGCGGACTTCCCGGCACCCGAACGTTCACCAACGGTTCCTGGTAGCACGCTCCAAAGCAACCCACTTGCGCCAGCACCACGTTCATGCCACTGCGTTCCACCGCTTCGGCAAAGGCCTGGTACAGTCCTTCGGCGCCGTTGCCCCGCCCGCACGTCCCCATGCCAATCGCCACGCGCGGGACGGAAGGCGTTAGCTTAGCCAGCCCCGCCTCGCGCACTGCATTGAACGCCCCTATATCTAGGATTCGAGGCATAGTTATTCTCCCGACCGAATTGTCTGGATTTCGCGTTGCAGAGTGCGTTCCGAAACGTGCCCGCAGATGCGATGGTTCACTTCCACAACCGGGGCCAGCGCGCATTGCCCGAAACAAGCCACCGTGCGCACCGTAAACTTGTTGTCGGCGGTGGTCAGCACCATCTTGTCGGCGGTGTTGCCATCATTGGCCCCGCTATCCTCATCCATCGACAGTCCCAGGTCCAATTGGACACTCTGCAGCAGGCCCCGCGATCCACGCGTGTGGCAGGCCGTCCCTCGGCAAATGCAAATCGTGTTTTCGCCCTGCGGCTGCAGATTGAACAGCGCATAAAACGTCACAACACCGTAGATACGCGAGGGATTCGTCGCCGTTTTGGTGGCAATGTAGCGCAGCGTTTCCATCGGCAGATAATTCTGCGGATGGCGCTGCTGGACGGCTTCCAGCACGCTCAGCAGGGCGCCGGGCCTGCCGCGGTGGCTGTTAACTTCCTTGTCAATGAAAACGCGTTCTTCGGATGCGAGTGTGCCTGCCGGGAGAGTGTCCATGGGAACTCCTAGTTGGAGAACGCACAACTCCAGATACAAGGTAGACGACCGGAGGTGAAAGACACCACCACTCGAGACACAGAGAGCTGTGACGCAAATCACAAGATGTTAACAATTAGAGAAAAAGGATTTGCGAGGGAAGGAAGGGAAAACCGTGCGCTGCGTCACATACCCGCGTGACGTGCATCACTACACTGCTACGTAATTGATTTGCACTATTGTTCCACCCTGTCTTTTGGGTTTTATTGGTTGTAACAAGCGAGAAGTTACAGAAAACACGCCACACCATTTGGGGTGAACACCAAAAGTCGAGGGTGGCGTCTTTGTGCTCTTTCCAGCAGACGCTGCAAAGAAGATCGGCCAACTTCAGGCCGAACCGGGTCGACAACTGTGCAAGCGGGCCAACAAAATGTCCTTGTTCACGTTCGAGTTACCGCGGCAATTCTCCTGACCATCTGCGCGGTTGCGTTTGCTTCCGACACCAAGCCATCTTCCACCGCCGGGTCGAGTGTCGCGAAAGCCGCGCGGCCGGACATTGTCTTTGTGCAGGCTGCTGCCTACTCTGACCGCGGCGGCGCGCAAAGGTTCCCCGAGGGCAGTCGTATCGTCCGTCTGCACTCGCAGACGAATCACGCCGTTCCCGTGGATCTCACGCCGGAGTTTTTCGCGGCGGCCGACCCGCAAGTAGACTTCAACGCCGCCAGGATCCTTTTTTCCGGACAAAAGGCGCGCGGGGACAAATGGCAAGTTTGGGAGATGGACGCTGACGGGTCGCACCAGCGACAGGTGACTCGGTGCGCCGAAGATTGCCTGCGCCCGGGGTATTTGCCTGGCGACGAACTTGTGTTCACCGTGCTTGAAGAAAAGGACGGCAGCCTGGCATCCCACCTGGCTGTAGCGAATAGTGAAGGATCCAACGTCCACCCGATTACGTTCTCGCCGGGAGACTGGTGGTTCGAAACAGTGCTTCGCGACGGACGGGTTCTCGCGTCCGCTTCGTGGCCTCTGTCTTCTTCCAACCCGCAGGGTTCAGCGCCGCGTTTGTTCTATACCCTGCGGCCTGACGGCGCGGCGATGGATGCCTTCCGCTGCGAGCACCAACCATCGATCGTACGCGAAGATGCGCAAGAATTAGAGGATGGCTCCATCATCTATATCAGCACGGCGGTTCATCCTTCGGAGACCGGCGGGGAACTGACCGAAATTCAACGCGGCGCGCTTGCGGAGAACGAGATCGAGTCCTCGGGAGCCGGCTATCTTTCGCCGCGACCCTACTTCCAGAACCAACTGATCGTTTCTCGCCAGCAAAGCCAAAGTTCCGGCGCACCCCAGAAATTCGCGTTGTATTCCTTCGATTTGCAGAAGCAGGTGCTTGGCCCGGTCATATATAGCGATGCGCATCTCTCCAGCATTCAGGCTGTCGCGCTTGCGGCGCATGCTGTGCCCAAGAAGTTCTGGAGCACGCTGAATCCCGATTCGAAGTTCGGCTACTTCATTTCGTTGGACAGCTATTCTTCGGCCGATGCGCCGAATGGCCGCGTCGCGTCTGCAATTGCCCAGGTTCGTGTGGTCACGCGCCGCTCTGGAGAGAATCAGGATTTTATTTTGGGTCAGGCCCCGGTCGAAAAAGATGGTTCCTTCTACGTGGAAGTGCCCGCGAACCAGCCGGTTCGGTTTGAGCTTCTCGACGCCGATGGCAAGTTGATTATCGCCGAAAAAAGCTGGATTTGGGCCCGTCCCGGCGAACAGCGAGGCTGCGCCGGTTGTCACGGCGATAAAGCGTTGGCCCCGGAAAATCGTTGGCCCATGACGCTGAAGAGATTCGATACACCAACGCATCTGGATAAAACTGAAAATGCTTCCGCAAAAACAAACTAAGGTGATCCGTCTTTCGCAGATCGTATCGAGCGCGGCTGTAATGCTCTTGCTCGCGTGGTTGGCGCCGGCTCAAGCGCAAAGGCCCGCGGATCACGCAAGCACGGTGTCCGGCCAGGCCAGCCGCTATCCCTCCTACGAAAACGTTACCGAAAAATCCCACATTCAGTTCCAACATTCGTTTGGCGAACAGAAACTCAGTTCTATTCTCGAAGCCACCGGCTCCGGGTGCGTGTGGTTCGACTACAACAACGACGGCTTGCTGGATCTCTACGTTCTAAGCGGAAGATACCTGGACGGCGTGACCGATCACTCGAAAGTCGACGGCAAAGAGGCCACCAACCACCTTTATCGCAACAACGGCGATGGCACGTTCACCGATGTGACCGCACAGGCCGGCGTTCCGGGCAAAGGCTTTGCCATGGGTGTCACGGCCGGTGATTACGATAACGATGGCTACGAAGATCTGTACATCACCAACTGGGGCTCCGCGATTCTGTATCACAACAATGGCGATGGCACCTTCACCGACGTAACCGAAAAGGCCGGCGTGCAGAACAATCATTTTGGGGTTGGCGCCGCGTTCGTCGATTACGATCGCGATGGCCGCCTGGACCTTTTTGTCGGCAACTATTTGAAGTTTGATCCGCACGCCAAGCGGCTGTACTACACCGCCGATGCCTTCGCGGGCCCGCTGGACTATGAAGGCGAGGGGAACCGCCTTTTCCACAATAACGGGGACGGAACCTTTACCGATGTGTCCGAACGCGCCGGCGTGGCGAATCCTGTCGGACGCGCCATGGGTGTGGCTATCGGCGATTTCGACAACGATGGCTGGCCCGACATTTACGTGGCGAACGACCAGATGGAGAGCTACCTGTACCATAACAACCACGACGGAACGTTCACTAACGTCGCCTTGGAACAAAACGTGGCTTACGGCACCAACGGCGACACGCCTTCCGCCATGGGCCCGATCTTCACCGACTACGACAATGACGGCGCGCTCGACATTTTTGTTTCCGACATGCGCTATCACCGGCTATTCCGCAATTCCGCCGCCGAGAAATTCTTCACTGACACCACCGCCGAGTCTGGCGTCGCTCACATGTCTGGTCAATACGTGGGGTGGGGCGACGCCTCGTTCGATTTTGATAACGATGGCTGGAAAGATTTGTTCGTCGTGAACGGCGGCCTGCACTGGCTTGTGCCGATGGAAGACCTGCTACTCCGCAACAATGGCAATGGCACATTTACCGATGTTTCCGAGGACGCTGGGCCGTACTTCAAAGAGAAAAAAGTTGGGCGCGGCGCGGCTTTCGCCGATTACGACAACGACGGCTGGATGGATGCCTTCATCGTTGTGCTTGGCGGAAAAGGAATTCTGCTGCACGCCAATCCGCCCGCGGCGAGCGCCCGAAATCACTGGCTAACACTCAAGCTGACCGGGACCAAAAGCAACCGTGATGGGTTTGGCGCGCGCCTCGAAGCCGTAGCGGGCGATCTGCGTCAAACGGTCGAAAATTGCCCGCAGTCTGGGTACCTCTCGCAGAACGATCCTCGCCCGCACTTTGGCCTGGGTTCGCACACTGACGTGGACGTGCTCACCATTCGTTGGCCCAGCGGCACGATGCAAACTTTGCAGCACGTGAAAGCCGATCAGATTCTGCACGTCACCGAGCCTCGCGAGGGCGAGTCAGCGGCAGGCAAAGGTGGCAAACCGTGAGCTGCGGCCGCAGAAGACGGGCAATTTACCGGATGCCCCAGCCGGTGGCCATCGTCGCCAGTCTTGTCATAGCGTTGCTCATAAATCCTCGTGCCACTCGCGCACAGGACAAATCTTCATCGGAGCAGATGCAGGATCACTATCTAAGCCCGATCGAAGCCAAGATCTCCCCGGACGGCAGCAAGCTCTACGTGGTTTGCGAAGATGATGATTCGCTGCTCAGCGTCGATCTGCGTTCTCAGCGCGTCACCCGCAGAGCGAATGTAGGCCACAGGCCAAAGGATGTCGCTGTCTCGCCGGATGGCCAAAAGCTGTACGTTACAAACGAATGGAGCGACACAGTCACGGAAATTGACGCTGCATCCTTCAAAGTGCTGCGCGCGCTTCCCACGGGGTGGGGGCCGATCGGTCTAACGACGGACCGCGCGGGGAAATTCTTGTACGTCGCTAATAGCATCAGCAACGACATTTCGGTCATCGAACTCCACACCGGAACCGAGCGCAAGCGCCTGGCGTCTTGGCGCTCTCCGCATCAGGTGACGCTGTCGCGCGATGGACGATTTGTCTACGTCGCCAATCTCCTCGGTCTTCTTGGGCGCCCGGATCAGTCGCCTGTCTCGGAACTCGTTGTCATCGACACACACAGCCAAAGCGTTGCCGAACGCATTGAAATTCCCGGCGTTTTGGAGCTTCGCCATATCGCGGAGTCCCCCGCCGCACAGGGCGGCTATTTGCTGGTTCCGTTCATGCGTCCGAAGAACCTGAATCCGCTCGTTCAGGTAGCCGACGGGTGGATGCTCACTCACGGGATGGCCGTGGTTCGTCCGGCAATTGCCGCCGGTTCCGCACCACACACGTCTCCCGAAACCACGCAGGTCCTTCTCGACGATATCGATTACTACTACGCCGGCACCAACGGTGTCGCGTTCACTCCTGATGGACGCCGCGCACTGGTCACTTCTTCCGAAGCCGACGTTGTTTCCGTAATCGATACGGCAAAATTGCAGAAGCGGCTCAGCGAAGTTCCTGCAGCTCAGCTAGCCAATCGCCTCGACTCGTCCCGCGAAATCGTGCAGCGGCGGATTCCCACCGGACCGAATCCCACTGCGGTGGTGATGGCGCCAAACGGTTCATCGGCGTATGTCGTGAATCGTTTGGACGACAGCCTGACCATCGTCGACATCCCGAACATGCGCGTTCGTGGAACGATTCGTCTCGGTGGCCCGAAAGAGTCTTCGCAGCTGCGTCGCGGCGAGAAACTGTTTCACTCCGCGCGATTCTGTTTTCAGGGACAATTTGCCTGCGTCACCTGCCATCCTGACAATCACATCGATGGCGTTGCCTGGAACTTGGAAACTCCGCAACTGGGCCGCGATCGTGTGGCCAATCGCACGCTGCGCGGCATCTCGGAGACCGCGCCTTTCAAATGGAACGGCCACAATCCAGACCTCGAAACGCAGTGCGGCCCGCGAATCGCCAAATTCCTTTTCCACTCGGAAGGATTCAACAAGGAAGAACTCGCTGACCTCGTGGCGTTCATCAAGTCCATTCCGCTGCCACCAAACCGCCATCTGGCAGCCAATGGTGAACTATCCTCCTCCCAGGAGCGCGGCAAGGCCATCTTCTACAAGAAAAGCTGCGACACCTGCCATCCCGCCGCGACTCACTACACCGCCAAGTCCAGTTTTGACGTGGGCACGGCCACCAAGTACGACACATCGGGTCTTCTCGATGTTCCCCAGCTCGATCGCGTATATCAGCGGCCGCCCTATCTGCACAGCGCAGAAGCGCTTTCGCTCGAGGAACTTTGGACCGTCTACAATCCCGCCGACAAACACGGCGTGACGTCCGACATGTCGAAAGAGGAGTTGAACGATCTGATCGAATTTCTGAAAACGCTCTAGCGCAATTCGTATGCGGCGCCGATAGGGTAGGGAAGCGAATGAGGAAGAAGGGCAAATGAACGCACTTAAAGCGAAAGGCTGGCTGGCAAGGATCGCGATGCTTTCGCTGCTGGTAATCCCGGCGCGCGCCCAGAATGCGGCGCTGTACACGCACTGGGAGAACTACACGACCGCCAATGGCATGCCGGATGAAAAGGTATTTCAGGTGGTTGTAGATGGCGATCGCGTGTGGGCCGGCACAGAAAACGGGCTGGTGCTGATCGAAAAGGGAAAAATCCAGAAGGTGTACAAGACGGAAGACGGCCTGGCAAACCGCGTCGTCACCGGCATCGCCGTCGACAAAAATACCGGCGATGTTTGGCTCTCTACTTTCGGCGGGCTCAGCCGCCTCTCCGGCGGTCAATTTCACAATTACACTAACCTGACCAGCGGTTTGGCCAACGACATCGTTTATGCCGTGGCCATTCAGGGTGAATTTGTTTGGGCCGCCACCACCGCGGGCATCAGCCGCCTGAATACGCAAACCGGCGAATGGTCCATCTTCAGTGAACGCACCGCGCCAATGCATGAACCGTGGTCCTACGGCATTGCCGTCACCGAGAAGAAAGTTTTCTTCGCCGTGTGGGGTGGCGGCCTGCTGGAGTACGACATCGCGGGCGGCTACTGGAAACCCTACACCGATCCTGACGGTGAAATGGAAATCGTGCTTTTCAAGGATCAAGGCCTGATCCACGACATCGTCAGTAACGTGGCCTACAATCCCGACACAAAAATGGTCTGGGCCTCCACGTATTTCGGCCTCAGCGGATACGACGGCCACAAATGGCACAACTATCTCTCCACCGATAGCGGCCTGGCTTCTGATTTCATCAACGCGCCGCAATCCCGCGGCGATGATGTGTGGGCCTGCACGGATAAAGGCCTGAGCTATCTGAACTTCAAAACGAACACCTGGATCACCTATCGGCCGGCTGCCGATGGCGTGCACGGTGAAATCATGATCACTGCGCCGGACAAAAAGGTGACAAAAATTGAAACGCCCACATCCCTCGCACACAACTACATCTTGAACCTTGCATTTCAAGGCGACGACATTTGGGTGGCCACGGCCAAGGGGCTGAGCCACGGCACTCGCGATTCCAAAACTCAATCACACAAGGAAGGAAAGCTAAATGAACAGCACACCGCTAGTCGTTGAACCATCCAAGGAAAGAGAGGCCGGCGCGGTTCAGAAGAAGGCCATCGTGGCGCCGCGCGTTTTGAACGAGGCGTATCGCTATCCGAAGCCATCTTCGTTTTCGCGCGGACTTCGTCTGGACATCAAAGGCGTCACCATTCTGCTGATTTCCGGAACCGCCAGCATCGACGAGAACGGGCAGACCGTTCACGAAGGTGATTTCCGCCTCCAGACCCTGCGCACCTACCGCAACATCACGGAATTGCTCGCCGTGGAAGGCGCCACTTGGAAAGACGTGGTCCGCACTACTTGCTACCTGCGCGACATCGAGCGCGATTATGCCGCGTTCAACGAAATTCGCACGCAATTCTTCAAGGAACAGGGACTCGATCCGCTTCCGGCTTCCACCGGCATCCAGGCGATTTTGTGCCGTCCAGATTTGCTCGTCGAAATGGAAGCAATGGCAATTTTTGACGCCAGTAAGAAGTAGGGAACTGGCTTGGGCCCGGGCGGGCGCTCTATTCCAACACAACGCCCGCCATGCAGCGGAAGTGATTCGAAAGAAGGTCGAAGAACATGAATATCGCAGGAGCTGCTGCTTCAGGTGATCTCTCGCGGATATGTCCGATCGTGAGCCGCAGCCACGAGTCTCTCGGTTACGGAACCACCGGGACACAAATTGTAAACGTCGACTCCGTCGCTATCGGCGCCGACCGGCCGGTGGTGATTGCCGGACCCTGTTCGGTTGAGAGTCATGCGCAAACGCTGGAACTCGCGCGCGCCGTAAAGGCCAGCGGCGGAGACATGCTGCGCGGCGGCGCATTCAAGCCGCGCACCTCGCCACACGATTTCCAGGGACTTGGTCTCGAAGGCCTGAGGATTCTGCAGGAGGTTGGCCGCGAAACCGGTTTGCCAGTCGTCACCGAAGTGATGGACCCCCGACTAGTCGAGCAAGTGGGTGAATACGCCGACATGCTTCAGATCGGCTCCCGCAATATGCAGAATTATCCGTTGCTGGTCGAGGTGGGCCGCTACGGCAAGCCAGTGTTGCTGAAGCGTGGCATGGCCGCCAGTCTTTGCGAGTGGCTGGGCGCGGCCGAGTACATTGCGAAGGAAGGGAATTTGCAAATCGTACTTTGCGAGCGAGGAATCAAGGCATATCCCTCCGGGGAGTACTCCCGCTTCATCCTGGATCTGAACGTGATCGCCGCAGTGAAAGCAGAGACGTTTCTGCCTGTCATTGTTGATCCCAGTCACGCCACCGGCATTGCGTCGATGGTAGAGCCTGCCAGCCGAGCCGCCATTGAATCCGGCTGCCACGGCCTGCTGATCGAAATCGCCAGCGATCGTCCGGGCGCGGCCAAGCCGAAGTGCGATGCCGCGCAAGCGATCAGTCCCAAGATGCTGGAGCGAATCATTGGATTCGTGGGCTCGCGTCACGCCTACGCGGAAGGGAAGACCGCTTATGCGGTGTAACGGAAGACTCTGTTTATTGCCGTGCGCGCTATTGATGGCGTCCGCCGCATGGTCGCAGTCCCCTGACGCGCCAAAGACTCCTGCGGCCGAGCCTTCAGCCCAGCGTTACGCCAATATGCCGGTGGAAGCTGTTCCGTACGGAAAATTTACCAAGCCCTACAAGGAATGGTTCCTCACCGACGACACGCTGGCCTACAACGGAGCTGCCCGCGACCGTGTCGTCAGGGAAATCCTCCACTCCAAAACTGTGAATATCGGCTTTCTCGGGCCTATCGAGAACAATCCCGAATCCCCTTATGGCCTTGCCATGCTGCACGGCGCGCAACTGGCCATCGACGAGGCCAATGCGAAAGGCGGCTATGGCGTCAGTGGAATGTCCAGCGGCCGTCCTTACGAACTGAAGGTGCACAATGATTCCGCTCAGTGGGGCGCGTCATCGACCGAAGCCGTAAAAATGGTATTCGACGAACACGTTGTCGCCGTGCTCGGCTCTGTCGATGCCGCCTCGACACATATCATGTTGCGCGTGAGCCTGAAGCTTGAATTCCCAATCATGGATACAGCTACGACGGATCCCACGGTTACTGAAACTCGTATTCCCTGGCTGCTTCACAATTTTCCCGACGATCGGCAGCAGGGCTATGCCTTGGCCGACTACATTTTCAAGCAGCAAAAGCTGAAGCGAATCGGTGTTATCCGGCTGCAGGCGCGCTACGGGCGCATTGGCGTGTCGAAATTCTTTGACGAAGCCAAGCGCATGGGGCACGTGCCGGTGTTGGAAGTAAAATTTTTGCGGGGCGACGCGGACTTTTCCACGCAACTGCGCATGCTGCAAAACGCGCACCTTGATGGCGTGGTCATCTGGGGCGAAGCCGCCGAAGCAGGACTCATCCTGAAGCAGATGCGTTCGATGGGCATGAAGCAGCCGGTCTTTGGTTCCAGCCGCATGGATTATCCGACGCTGCTGGAAACCGCCGGGCCTGCCGCCGAGGGCCTCATCACCACTTGCGCCTTGGATCTTTCTTCCAGCGAACCCAAGTGGCTGGAATTTCAGAAGAAATACCGCGCGCAATTCAATTCCGATCCCGACGCGTACGCTGCCTACGCCTACGACGGGATGAACATGCTGATCGCGTCCATCGAAAAGGCCGGGCTGAATCGCGGAAATATCATGGATGCATTTCGCGATTACCAGAAGACTGGCTACCAAGGCGTCGCCGGCCACGCGCAATTTGACTACACGCTGAACAACATCGCACCAATCTCCATGGTCCGCGTGCAGGGTGGCAAATTCGTTTATTGGAAGGCGCCGCGTCCAGAGCAGCTCGCCGCGAAATCCGGCGGAAGCGAGTAACCATGATTCGGTTCGCAGCCAAGTCGCGTGACTTCCTTGCGGCGACGCGCTGCGCTCTATCTTGGCTGCTTTATGCCTTCGCGTTTCGCAGAATCCTCGCATCTCTTTTTGCTTTTGTTCTACTTGCTGCGACGGTATCTGCCCAATCGCGAAGTTCGCCGGCTCCTTATGCTTCGATGAATCGCGACGACGTGGCTTATCGCGGCCCGGATCGCGGAAGCACTAAGGATCTTCCCGGCGATGTTACGACGATTGGCGTCCTGCTACCTCTGCGTAGGGCGCGCGCCGCCCAAGGGACCGCGTTGCGGACCGCTGCGCAGATGGCGCTCGACGATGAGTTTGCTTCCGCGACGGGCACGCCCAGCCGCCGCTTGGCGCTGGCATTTCGCGATGAAAGCGAGCGTTGGGGGCAAGCCAGCAGCGAAATGGTCGACCTGATCGATCAGCAGCAAGCCATCGCGCTGATCACTCCTGCCGATGGCAACATCGCGCACCAGGCCGAACAGATCGCCAATAAGATTGCCATCCCGATCCTCACGCTTTCCAGCGACGCAACCACAACCCGCATTAATATTCCCTGGATTTTTCGCCTCGGGCCCAGTGATGCTGATCAGGCGAAGCTCATCGCCGCAGACATCTACCAACGAAGGAATCTGCGGAAGGTTCTCTTGATCGCCGAGGACGACCACGATGGCCGTGTTGGTAGCGAAGAGTTCATGCGCGCTGTGAATTCACTTGACGCCGCTGCGCCGGAACGCATGGGCTTCAATCCGGCAACTTCAGATTTGGCATCCCTCGCCGACACACCCAAGTCAAGGTTGCCTGACGCCATCGTTCTCTGGACTGGTCCCGAAGCCGCGACGAGGTTGCTTTCCGTTTCGCACCAGACAGCGCCATCGGCTGTCATCTATCTATGCAGTAAGGCCGCGCAGTTCTCGCCCCAATCGTCGCAACCGTGGTTCAGTGCTTCCCTCATTTCGCCGACTACGGACCGCGCTTCGGATTTTGCCGAGCGTTACCGCCAGCAGACTGGGCTTGAGCCTTCTGTGGGCGCCAAGGAAATTTACGATGCTGTGCGCCTTCTGGCCGCGGCAGTTCGCATCGCAGGACCAAATCGTGCCCGGGTGCGCGACTACCTTGCATCCGGCTTCGACTATTCTGGCGTGAGTGGCGCGTTTTCCTTCGATAAAGCGGGCAATCTTCAAGGCGAATATGTTTTGCAGCGTGCTGTCGAGCCGCCGATCCAGGCTGTCTTCTGATCGGCAGCGTCCCAGTCGCGCATTATTTGTGAACTCACCATGAAGCTGTCGTGATCGATCGCGCGGCTAATGTCAGTTGCAGCGTTTTCCCTGCAGACACCAGGTTCACCTTTGCGTCCCGCGCATCGCTGTTCAACAGTTCCGCCACGTGTCCCTTCTCCGGCGTTCGAAACACCATCACTCTCACTCCCGCGGACTTTCCCGAAGTTTGCACACGCACCGCGCCGGGCCGCACAAATTTACTGAAGTGCGCCAGATAGTAGTACGTGCCGGTGTATGTAATTTCATGCGTCGTCTTGTTGATGATCACCACGGGATGTTGCACGTTGGGATCGGGATTCCCGTGAATTGGCGAGACCGCCCAAGGTCCTCCCGTCTCGTCCAGAATCGCATTCCAGTACAGCCAGGCAGACGTTCCCGCTTCCAGATCGCTGAAGATGATGTTTCCCCACACGTCTCCATCGTCGAAATCATAGATCGGCAATTTCTTGTCCTTGGGATATCCGGCTTCATACGCGTAGCACAACTCATCCATCCATAGTGGCAGCTGTGGATAAGCGGCCTTTAGTTTTGCGATTTCCTCGTAATGCTTGAAGTCGTAACCGTGATACGCAAGAACGGCGACGTATTTTCTCGCTTCGGGATCCTTCAAAACCTCCGGATAGCGCTGGTACGCCTCAAGCCGCTCCGGCGCCTCACTCAGCATGATTTTGGTCGTCAATCCGGACTGCTGCAGCGCAGGCCCGACATAGTCGCGCAAGAGCACGCGAATTTCCGGATACTTGATCTTCGTGTAGACGCTTTCCGGTTCATTGAACAAGCTCAAATAATCAATTACGATCCCGCGCTTTTTGTATTCCTGCAGGTAGCGGACGTAGTACTTCGCCAGCACTGGATAATATTTCGGCTGAATGTCTTGATTCTTCTTTACATCAAACAGCATCCAGTCCGGCGGATAGTCCATGGGCGACTGCAGAGCGAATTGCCCGTACTTGCGCGCTCTCAGTATGAACGTGCCGACACCATTCGGCCCGAAGTCACGGTCGACGGAAAAATGTTTCAGCCCCACATCATCCGGGGTGTCGTCATACGTGAACCACGGTCCCGCCGACTGGAAATCGGTTCCGGCGATGGGCGTCTTCATGGCCGTATAGCCCGCGCCTTCTTTGACGTCGAACAATGACCGCAGCACCGCTTCTTGTTTTTCCGCTGGAAGAGTATTCAGGGTGATGAGCCCCGCTTCCATAATCGATGCGCCGAACCCGTCGATCTTCTGGTATTCCGCCGCGTCGTTGATTTCAAACGTGTTGCCTGCTGACGCTTTTGTTTCGCTGAATTGCAGGTCCGGCTTTGCGCTCAGGCGATCTCCAGCCTTCGAGGACACATAGATCTTTACCGTTTGCGCTGTTGTGGTGGCACATGAAATACACAAAGTTGCGGCGAGCAGCGCAGGGCGCCGCCAACTCCGTTTGCGAATTGTCATGAAATCTCCGTAAATCCAAAAACTCTCTATTGAATCGAATCAATATTGCATGCAAACTCGGATGTCAAGCAAGTTCCTCGGAGATTTTCATTTTTCATCCGGTGGCGAACCGCGTTTGGTTGCAGAGGTTGTTGATTCCTGCAGGGGAGAATCGGCATGGCGGAATTGGCGTTGATGGGTGGCAAGAAGGCCAAACACAAGGCGTTTCCGGTCTGGCCTCAGTTTGACGATCGAGAACGCAACGCGCTCCAGGAAGTACTGGAGAGCCGCGTCTGGTGGAGGACTCCCGGAACGAAAACGCTGCAGTTCGAAGAGGAGTTCGCGCGTTTTCACGGCGCCACGCACGGAATTGCCGTCACTAACGGAACCGCCGCCCTCGAGGTGACCATGGCGGCCCTGGGCGTTGGCTCGGGCGACGAGGTCATCGTTCCTGATTTCACGTTTGTCGCCACGGCTAGCGCGGTCTTGTATGCCGGTGCTCTGCCTGTTTTCGTCGACGTCTCTCCTGAAACGTACTGTCTGGATCCGCAACTTGCGGAAGCCGCCATCACTCCACGAACAAAAGCCATCATCGCGGTACATATGGGCGGCAATCCTGCGGACCTTGATGCGCTTGGCGCGCTCGCAAAGCGAAAGGGAATCACCCTAGTCGAAGATAGTGCCCATGCTCATGGGACGGAGTGGAATGGCCGGCGCATCGGTGCGTTTGGCACCGCCGGTACCTTCAGCTTCCAAGCGAGCAAGCTGATGACCGCGGGGGAAGGCGGTATCATCATCACCAATGATGACGCCTTCGAGCGACTGGCGCGCAGCGTTCACGATTGCGGCCGCATGCCCGGCGAGTGGTTCTACAGCCACTACATCAATGGCTCGAATTATCGCCTCAGCGAATGGCACGGGGCAATCCTCAGCGCACAGTTGACGCGCCTTGATGCGCAAACTCGTCGCCGTCATCAGAACTCCCGCTTGCTCGACGATTTACTTGGCAAAATCCCCGGCATCACTCCACAGAAGCTTAGTGCGCCTTGCACCCGCAATGGGCAATATGCGTACATCTTTCACGCCGATTCGAAGCAGTTCGCGGGCGTTTCCGTTGAGCGCCTGATCGAAGCGATGATCGCCGAAGGCATTCCTAACCAGGCCAGCTACCCGCCAGTCCACCTGCTTGATGTTTTTAAGAATGGCGAATATCGCAAGCGTCTTTGCGGTTCCCAAGCGACGGAGCGCCATGCATTTCTGGAGGCCAACTACCCGGCTACGCACCGCGGAGCATGGGAAACCATCTGGATCCCGCAACCAGCTTTGCTGGGCGATGAGGAAGACATGCACGAAATTGCAGCCGGACTCGGCAAGATCCAGAAATTTGCGAAAGAACTACTGTGACGCGAATTGGTGTTGTTGGGTCTCTTTTGACGCTTCTTTCGATTATCTTCTTTTTGTTTCTTTTTATTTCTCTTATAATTCAAGCGGCTAAGCGTTAACCGCGGCCGTCTTTGCGCCGTCGCTTTGCCAGGGATCCCTCCGGGAGGAGCCGCCTGCTTATGTTTCCCAATCGAATTGTGAAATGTACCAATATTCTTCGTATTCTGCTGTGTGCCGCCGTGCTCGTTGGCTTGGCCGCGTGCAAGCCAGCCACTAACGAGCAAGCTTCAAAGGAGCAGGCCTCTAAGGTCGAAGCGCCTAAAGATCAAGCCATCACCTATACCGCTGACCCGAACGCGAGCAAGCGCATGACATTGCTCCTGAAGGATTTCGCTCCCAAGCCCATGCTCCACGTCGCTGTCCACGAAGTTCCTCGCGCCAAATTCCCGGTTATCGATGTCCATAATCACGTGAACGACGCTGTCGGCATCAACGGCGAAGAAATCCCGCCCGCCGAAGTGATTCGCCGCATGGACGCGGCCAACGTGCAGAAAATCGTGATTCTCACCGGCTTGTGGGGAGATAAGTTGCAAGCGGTAATCGACAAAATGGTGAAGCCGTATCCCGACCGATTCATGGTGTTCACGCAGATCGACTACAGCAAGATCGATGACCCGAACTTCGCCGCGGAATCCGTCGCGCAGCTCGACGACGCTGTTCGCCGCGGCGCGCGTGGCGTCAAAGTGCTGAAGGATCTCGGCCTGGGCGCCAAGGATAAATCCGGGAAGTTCATTCCCGTCGATGATCCGCGGCTCGATCCCATCTGGGAAGAATGCGGCAAGCTGGGAATTCCTGTGGCCATCCATACGACGGACCCGGAGGCTTTCTTCACTCCCATCGACAATCACAACGAGCGCTACGAAGAACTGAATTCCAATCCGACCTGGAGCTTCTACGGTCCGCAGTTTCCCAGTAAAGAAACGTTGCTCGCACAGCGCAATCACGTGTTTGAAAAACACCCGCACACCAAGTTTATTGCCCTGCATGTTGCCAACTGGCCGGAGAATCTGGACGCGGTTTCCTCGTGGCTCGACAAATACCCGAATATGCTTGTCGAATTTGGCGCTCGCGAGGCTGAACTGGGCCGCCAGCCCCGCCGCGCTCAGAAATTCTTCCACGACTATCAGGACCGCATCCTCTTTGGTACCGATAGCGAACCCGAAAATAGTATGTACGCGAACTATTTCCGCTGGCTCGAAACGCCCGACGAGTATTTCCCTTACTGGGGTTACCCCGGTCAGGGTCGTTGGGAAATCTATGGACTAGCGTTGCCGGACAGTATTCTGCAAAAGGTCTACAACAAAAACGCGACCAAATTGTTTGCCCAATTCAAGGGAGTGCCCGGAAATGCGAAGTGACCGCAGGTTCTCAACTCGCTCTCGTCGCGTGATCCGCTTAATCCCGTCGGCAGTTGTCGCTGCACTCGTGTCGTTCACCGGGCTGTTTCTGCTGAATGTCGTGGGTTGCCAGAAAAGTGCGCCATCTAAGTCGGCTCAGACTCCGACGGCAAAATCTGCCGTTGCTGTACAAAGCTCAGCTGCTGCCATTGCCATTCACACGCCTGCGGCCGACTTTCAGTTGCTGCCAAACGGGGCGTTGACTGCGTCGCTGCGTCAGAGCCAATCCAAGCTTTCTCTCGATTCCGATTCGCCGGATGCTGCGCAATCCATTTCCGTCTCTGGAAAAGAAATTCCCGGCCTGACACTGGATTTGGCAAACGCCGAAGTGAAGGACGCCACCGGCAAACTCGGAAATCTGGGCAAGCAGATCAATGTTTCCGGCAAGATTCCCGGGACCGATCTGGAAGAAACAGCCACCATCGAGGTTTATGATTCTTTCCCCAACCTGGCGCTGCTTTCCGTCCGCCTCCGCAACGGTGGCAAGTCAGATGTCGCACTGGATTCCGTGACGCTGCAACGCCACAGCTTCGCCGCTCCGGCAAACTCTTCCTCGCCGTCGGCTCCCCTGTGGACGTTTCAAGGCTCCAGCCTGAAATGGGGCAAAGACGAAATTTTCGTGGTTCCCGCGAAATTCTCCCAGGAAAATCCTTTCGGCGCTCCCGTAGCGACGAAAGACGATCTGGGCAGCGCTGGCGGAGGCGTTCCGGTTGTGGCTTTCTGGAGCAAAAATGTAGGCGAAGCGATTGGCCACATCGAAACTCTGCCTCTCGTACTGTCGCTCCCGGTCCAGACTACTGTCAATGGCCGGGTTCAAGCCAGCGTTCGAGTCCCCGCAAATACCACGCTGAAGCCCGGTGAAGTTTTCTCCACGCCACGCACGTTTATTACCGTATATTCCGGCGACTACTACGAACCTCTTAGCTTGTGGTCCAGCGTCATCGATAAGGAAGGCTTGCCGAAGCCGGCCAACAACGACGAAAACTACGCGGTCAGCTGGTGCGGCTGGGGCTACGAGTTCGGCGTAACCGCAAAACAAATGCTCGACACCATTCCCAAGCTGAAGGAGTTGGGAATTCACTGGGCTACGCTGGATGACGGCTGGTTTAACAATTATGGAGACTGGAAACCGCGCGAGCCCGTTTTCGCCGGCGACGCAATCCCAGAGATGGTGCGCAAGTTCCACGAACAGGGAATTAAGGTGCAGTTGTGGTGGCTGCCGCTGGCGGTCGAAGATGGCCACTTTGCTTATGGCGGCCGCAACTATGTCGTCTCTGATGTCGTGAAGCAGCATCCTGACTGGCTGATTCTCGATCAGCATGGCAAGCCTGCGCGCATGGCTCGCAATCTGGCCACGCTTTGTCCCGCTCTTCCTGAAGTGCAGGCGTACTACAAGCAGGTGACCGAGCGTTTCATTCGCGATTGGGGTTTCGACGGCCACAAGCTCGACAATATTTACGCCACGCCGCTCTGTTACAACCCCAAGCACCACCACAAGTCGCCCACCGATTCCGTTTACGCCATGGGCGACGTTTACCGCACGATTTTCGAAACCACTCGCGCGCTCAAGCCGGACAGCGTTACGCAGAGTTGTCCTTGCGGCACGCCGCCGAGCCTCGCCTGGCTGCGCTTCATGGATCAAGCCGTCACCGCGGATCCTGTCGGCTCCATCCAGGTTCGTCGTCGCGTCAAGATGTACAAAGCGCTGCTCGGGCCTCACGCGGCGGTCTATGGCGATCACGTCGAACTGACGCGCGTCAGCAATACCTTCACGGATAACGAACTGGACGAGGGCGAGGATTTTGCTTCCACACTCGGTACCGGCGGTGTGCTGGGAACAAAATTCACATGGCCCGACTACGGCCCGAAATTCAAAACGGTTTATCTGAATCCGGAGAAGGAAGCCCACTGGAAGAAGTGGATTTCTTTGTATAACGAGAAAATGCTGTCCAAGGGCGCGTTCAAGAATTTGTACGTTTACGGCTTCGATTCACCGGAGGCCTACGCGATCGAAAAGGACGGTCACCTCTACTACGCCTTTTACGCGCCCGCTGCTGCGGCCACGGCAAAGAACCAGCAGCCGGCGCCGCAACCGTGGAGCGGCGAAATCGAACTCCGCGGTCTCGACGCAAAGTCCTATCACGTCGTCAATTATGAAGATCAGAAAGACTTCGGAACCGTAGCTGGACCCACGGCAAAATTGCAGGTGGACTTCGCGGATCACTTGCTCTTGGAAGCGACGCCGGTGCAGCCGCCGAAACCGTAAGCCCGTCTATCGAAGGCCGCTTGGCACAGTTCTTGGCGAAGACCCAAGTGACGGCGCATTCTTGCGTATAAACTCTTCCCGGTGCTTCGCATCGCGAAACGCTTCCGTGCCCCCCGCGCGTGTGACAGAAAGCGCCCCGGCGACATTGCCAAATTTCAGGCAGTCCTCCACCTTCGCCTTGCGGATGAATTGGTGGATGAACCCCGCGTCGAAACTGTCTCCCGCTCCGACAGAGTCAACCGGGTCGACCACTGGCGGAAATCCATGGTACTTTTGTTTTCCTTCGCGCACCATGGCGCCTTGTGATCCACGTTTCACCACAACCACCGGCACCTTTTGCGCCAGAATCTCCGCGGCTCGTTCCAGGTCTTCCACTTGCGCCAGTTTGCAAACCTCTCTTTCATTCGGCAACAAAATGTCCACATACTTGAACAATAGTTGAATATCTCCGGACCACCGGTCATCGGGATCGTCGTTGGTATCCAGCGAAGTAGTGAGTCCCGATTCCTTGGCTTTGCGAAAAATGTCGATCATCTGCGCGCGTAGGCCTTTGTGCAGAAAATAAGAGGACACGTGCAGGTGCTTCGCGTCGAACACATATGCGAGATCCAATTCGCGCATGCTCATGTCGTACATCGTGCCGGGGTACGTCAGGATGTATCGCTGCTTGCGCTGCGGCAAAATCACCGTCAAGCCGGTCGTCTTTCCCTTTAATCGCCGAACGCGCGACAAATCGACAGCGCCGTCGCCGAGCCGTTGCAGGCAGATTTCGCCAAATGGATCGCTGCCGATGCAAGAGCTGAAACTCACCTTGTTCCCCAGCGACGCCAGATTGTGCGCGAAAATCGCTGACGAGCTGCCCAGCGTAATGCTCAAGTCCTTGGCAAGGTGCTCGTGTTCCAGGATGAGCTCCGGTGGCAAGCCGTAAAGGATCAGGTCCAGGTTCAATTCACCAATTACACTGACGTCAAACGTAGGCACTTGATTTCCTCTCTTAGTCCAGCATCACAACGCGCGTCAGGTTCTTCGGGCTGTCGGGATTCAATCCCTTCTGTATTCCAGTGAAAAATCCGAACAGTTGGCAGGGAACCACAAACGCCGCCAGAAGCGCCAATTCATTTCCCGCGAAGTTGTATTCCACGAGCAAGTCGCTCGCCCACCGCAATTTGTCCGTCGCGCGATTGCAAATAGCGATCGTCACGCCGCCCATCTCTTTCATTTCGCCCAACACTTCCGCCTCGGTTTCCTGGTTCGCATCGTCCAGGAGAAATGTCAGGCAAGTTTCCGGACTCACGATTGCTTTCGGGCCGTGGCGAAACTCCAGTGTGTGAAAGAATTGGCTGTACGAACAGGACATCTCCATTACTTTCAGCGCTGCCTCGCGCGCCAGCCCATGGCATGCGCCCTGCCCGAGGAAAACATAGTCCGCGAAACTGTGGGTCCTGACGAATTCCTGCATCTGGTCGCCGATAGCGGCGATTCGCGGCGCAAATTCCTCTGCCATCTTCCACAGATCGGCGATAAATTCCGCGTTCTTCATTTGCCGGGCCGCCAGGTACTGCAGGGCGATCAGCATGCTGGTGAACGAGCGAGTCATGACCATGCTCTGTTCGTCCGCGGCCGCCAGCACAATCGTAATGTCGCACTCTTTTGCCAGCTCGCTGTTTTCCGCGCAGGTGATGCCAATCGTCGGCACTTTCAAGTCCTTGCTCAACGCGGCCGCCGCGCGCACTGCCTCCGACGTTTTTCCTGAACGCGAAATCACGACCGCCTGGATTTCCTCTCCCTCCGCCTGAACGATTTTTGGAAACAGCAGCACCTCGGATCCCGGTAGCGCGCGTGCCGGCTGCCCGGTAAGCAGTGTCCACGAGTAAGCCGCCGATTCCGCCAGGTAGTAGCTTGTGCCGCAGCCCACGAAGATCCATTCGCGGCGCTTGTGTCCGTGTGCCAGGATAGAATCGATCACCGCGCTGCCGCTCAATTCCTCGAGCACTTGTTGCCACACCGTGCCTTCGGAGAGGATTTCTTTCCAGGTATGAGATTGCGTGTAGGAGCTGGAGTTATTTGTCATGATCTTCTTTCTTGAACAATGTGCTGCCTTGTCGCTGCCCTAAACCAGTCGAACTTCGACATCGGCATCTTTGAGCGCCTTCCAATCGTTCCTGGGGATATTTTTGTCGGTAATGGTTTCATGCACGGCGGACGTGGGCATGATCAGCGAGAGACTGCGTTGGCCAAATTTGCTTGAATCGCAAACCACCACCGTCCGTCGCGCCGATTCCGCCATTGCTCGATTCACTCGCGCCTCCAGCAAATTCGGCGTCGTCAGGCCGTAGCGCACATCGAATCCATCCACGGCCAGAAACAATAAATCGGCATTCACTTTTCGTAAAGTCTCTTCCGCAAGCGGGCCGACCAGCGAAAAAGAATTTTTGCGGAGCACGCCACCGGTCAGAATCACTTCCACCGGGGTATCCGCCAGTTCCGCGGCAATATTCGTTGCGTTGGTGATAATCGTCAAGCTTTTGAACGCGCGGCACGCTTTGGCAATGGCGGTTGTTGTCGTACCGGAATCCAGGATGATTACCTGCCCTTGCCGGATCATCTGCGCCGCGGCCGCCGCTATGCGAATTTTGTCCTGCCGGTGTAACCGCTCCTTCTCGCCTAGCGTGCGGTCTTTCAACGCCCCGATCTTCAGTGGCAGCGCGCCGCCGTGGGTCCGTTCCAGTTGGCCGTCGTGGTGCAGCGACTCCAGATCCTTTCGAATTGTGATCAGCGAAGTTCGAAACCGCTTTGCCAGGTCCTTCACCAACACTCGCCCGTCAGAGTGCAGCAGTTCCAATATTTCCCGCCGTCGTTCTTCGCTCAGCATCGAAATGTTCATCTCCCGCAACTTTGCACACGCAAATACCCCGAGCACCTTATCATGGACGCGCCGCTTTCATTCCACACGCGTATGCGTAGTTGTCAATGACTTCCAGTATCCGGCTGTGTATCAGCTTTGCCGGATCATTCGACAATTTGCCGGATCGAATCTCTTCCCACTGTTTCGGCAAATACTGGCTCAACAACGAAAGCGGCACGGGATACTTTGTCAGATTATCGGAAAGTCTCTGGAGTGCCTGCTGAACGGCGGGTTGCGGCCAATAATACCTCGAGCGGTCGCTATAGCTATATTTCCTGGCAAATTGCAGCGCCGCCTCATCTCCGTGGTAGTAACTTTTCCAGTGAGTGGGATCCGCTACCATCGCGTGGTCAAGAGCCTCGCGCACGGCTGATCGCGTGACCCCTTTCCGCCAGCCGAGCCATTCCTCTTCGACCATGGCTAAAGCGAACACGGCCTCGCGAAACGCAAATGTAAACCAAGGCCCCACCTTCAGGATCGCGAAATGGTCCTTGACCATTTCGCGCAGCGCTTCCGCCGTTTGATAGTCGGTCGAGTGCGCTTCGAAAACGCCCTGCCAGTGTTTTTCGCCGAATTCCGCCAGCCCCGCTGCTTTCTCGTGATCGTAGGCAAAAACGCTACTGTCGCCAAACTCCACGCCCGGCTGCACAACCACGGCGACAACTCGCTCCCATGCTTCTTCCAGGTGCATGGATTGAAACGCATCACGCGCGGTCTGCAGCGTTCGCGCCAGGTCCTGTGGGCGCGTTGTCTCCGGCGCGGCCGTGTCCAATTGCTCGCCACCGGGAATGGGGACCTCCGTTCCGATCACATACAAGGGCGCGGGTGATTTGCTCTGCATTTCACGGTGCGCTTCTTCGGCCACCGCGCACAATTCCGCGGCACGCTCGCTGACGATTTCATCCGCCAGCGATTTGTTCTTTTCCACGGGATCGCCGGCCAGGTGCATGCTGGCGTCCAGGTGAATCTTCGAGTAACCTGCCCGCACGCAATCGCGAACCAGTTCGCGCGCCTTCGCCATCGCCTTATCCGGGGATTCAGCTCGCCACACATGCGGGCCAAGATGGTCGCCGCCCAGCACCACTCGCTCCCTTGGGAAATTCATCTTGCTTGCCACTTCACGCACAAACGCGGCAAAGCTCGCCGGATTCTGGCCGGTGTACCCGCCGAACTGATTCACCTGGTTCGAGCTGGACTCGATCAGCAGCGGCGCATCGTCCCGCACCGCCTGCAATATCGCCGCTTCCAGCACGTAGCGATTTGCCGAACAAACGGAGTACACACCAACTGTGTGGCCGCGGCGGTTCTCTTGCAGCGTCTGGAAGATTCGCTGTGTCGTGTTGGCCTGATTCGTTCGATTGTTAGCCTGCATCGCGTCGTCCACGGTGTCAGCGTTTCTCCAAATGCGGTTCTTCGGTCATCGCGAACCACGGTTGTGCCGCTCGCAGATGTTTGTTTACGTTTTCTATATTCTGCGCGCCTTCACGGTGCAGCCAGTCTTCCAGAGCCGTCAGACCGCGGTCCACAAAAACCGCAACGCCGTCTTTCCATGTGGCGCGCCCGCAAAGCACTCCGGAAAAGTCGACCTCAGCTTCCTCGGCCAGTTCCAGGGCATACTGAAATGTCTCGTTGCTCACTCCCTGCGACAAGTAAATAAACGGCACCCGCGCTCGTTCCGCCGCCCGCCGATAGTAATCCACTGCCTCTTCTCTACTGTAGAGAATTTCATTGCCGGCCGAGGGGGAACCTTCCACGAAACTCATGTTTACCGGAACTCCCACGTTCAAGACGTCCACGCGATATTCCGGCTTGGAAAACTCCTCCATGCTTCGTGCAACGACTTCCGGCTTCACTGCGGCAAACTCAGCGCTGCCGTCCTCGCGACCCTCTCCGTAGCTGACCAGCTCCAGAAAGAAAGGCACGTCGGCGGCCGCACATTCCGCTCCAACCCGTCTCACAAATTCGTGTTTTGCGAAGTTGATCTCGGCATAGCTCAACGTCGAGTAATACAGCAGCAGTTTCACGCTGTCCGCGCCCACCTCAACTAGCCGTCTTACCGTCCAGCCCTCCAACAACCGCGGCACTCGTCCCCACACCTGCTTGTCGTAGCCGGTTTGCTCGTAGGCCAGCAGCAGGCCCGCGGATTTTGCTCGCAGCTCCGCGGCTGGGAGGCCGTATTCCGGATCCAGCAGGATTGCGCTCGCGTGCGGCGTCAGGATGCGGCTCACCGCCTCCTTAAATGTCACCAGCATTTGAGCTGGCACGCTGGCAGGATCCTCGCCCATTGCTTTGGCGAACAAGCTGCGCATCGCGCCGCGTTGGTCAATTGCCAGCGCCGCGATCACGCCACGCGAGTTGGCGACAGCTTCGAGCCCTTTCCTTTTTCCAGCGGTGATGGCTGTTGTCATTCTTTCCTTAATTCGTTTTCACAATCCAGATCGCGGCGCCCCGCTCCATCGTTGGCAACGTGAATTCCACGTGGTCGCCCTGTTTCGTTCCATGCAATATTTGCTGCTCACCCAAGAACGGAAGATATGCCAGCGATTCTCCCATCCCTGCGGGAATCTTCACGCGGATGCCGGTCACAGGGGAGGGAACTGCCACTTTGCTGGGAACCAGCCCGCCAAAATTCGCCAAGTAAGCGTGAGGCGTGCCATCGACGCGCGCCATGTTTGCCGCCACCGTCCCAGGCGCTTCGATCTCAATTTCGTTCTTGAGCATCATCGCGTTCAGCATTTCGCCAGGAGCCGCTTTAGCGGCGTCCGCAATATTGTTCTGCGCTACCGCGTAGTAAGCCTTCGCCGGGTCCGCCACATAGTGCACTATCTTTGCCGACGTGCTAAGTCCCGTCGCATTTCGCCCCAGGATCAGCAAACGCCCGCCGTTTTCGCTGTACTGTCGCAACTCGTTTTTTTCCACTTCGCTTAGCACGCTCACATCGGGAAGAACCAGCGCCTGCCCGTGAAATTGTCCTAGAGTTCGCGGCGTGACCACCTGCAACTCCCGATGCGCCTGAATTAACATCAGGACGGTCCCTCGGTAGGACGGCAGATATTCCTTCACATCGTAATCCCGGCTCTTCGGCGAAAAATACACGCCCACAGGATTCATCGCTATATGCGGGTCGTAAAAGGTCTTCTCATTCTTGGCGATCCAGTCAAAAATCTGCGCGCGTGTCGCCGGATCATTCGATCCCGCCATGGAGTGCCCGGGGGCATCCCAGAAGTTGGCCCCGGCAATTACCTCAGACATCGCCAGATTCTTCATCGGCTCGCGCGGGCCCACTCCCTTGTCTCCGTCCCAGGAGTAGTTCAATATCCACGTCGCTTTGCCTTGCGCGAAGCCGCGGAACGTCAGCATTCCCACCTGGTACATGAACCAATCAAACTGCGTCCGTGACGACGCCATATGTTCGCCATTGCCGAACTCGTACTCGTGTGCCACCGCATCCACCACGTCGTACATTTCGTAGACGTCGGCGCCCACCCGTGTCGCTTCTTCTTCGATCCCGGGATAAATCTCTGGAATCACCATAATGTTGGCGTTCACACTGCGGGCATTCGTACGGATATCCCGCATGAATTCCGTCAACGTTGCGATCCGGAAATCGATCCACTTCCGAAAATTCGCATCCTGAAAATCGCCAAGCTTCAAATCCTTTTTTGCATTTAGGCCGGTTTGTGCTTTAAACGCCGCTACCGTCGCATCATCGAAACTCGCCCAGGTATCTTCCCAGCCGTCAAAGTGCGTCATCCAATACGGAATATCCACATAGATTCCGTCGATGCCGGTGCCTGCGACCTGTCGCACACGCTCCATGTATTTCTTCCGCCAGTCCGCCGCGTAGGGACTGATCCAGACGTCTTCGTCCCCGGGCCTGATCCAGAAGGCCGCGCCGCCGGTAAACACCGCCGGTTCGCCGGTAATCTTTCGCTGCACCCAGTCCGGGTGATCCTTCATCACCGTATGCGCAGACTTGTCTCCGTGCGCCGTGATGCATTCGGTTCCCGCGATATAGACAAAGGCTTTGTTTCCGGCCGCGTGCGCCGCTGCCGCCACGTCGTGAATCGCCTTCAGCTTTTCCGTGGGGTCCAGGAAACTTTCGTATCGGCCGGGAATGTCATTGTCCACTTCGATGCCGAATACATGGCCTTTTTGCGCATCACGAACGATCGACTCGGCGTTGTTGGATTTCAAGCCATACGCGCCAATGCGCACGTAGTGCGTCCAGTTTCCACTGGCTTGGTTCTCTGCCACTTGGCCGGGCAACGATGCTGCAATAAGCAGCAGCCCGCCCACGGCTCCGGCAAGGCTGATCATTCCAAGTCTCATGCGCGCATTTTTGGCTGAGGCACTCACTATTCCAGCCCTCCCGTTTCATCCGAAACATTCAAACCATTGGTTGGGCGCAACGTCAGGCTGCCGTCGGCATTCAATTTTTGTTGGCACGCCCAGCGAACCGGATAGCGCTGTCCTTTTACTTCCAATTCCGCTTTCAGCCGCAGTCCTTTCCAAACCGTTCCTTTTGGCAAAGGAAATTGCGCCTGCCGCACACGACCCGGCAACGGATATCCCGCATCGAGCGAGCCCGTGCAAAGCGCCTGACCCGATTCCGAAGCGATCGTCACCCGCAAAACTCCGGGCACGCCCGCAATGCCATCGTTCACGAATCCGATGATCAGCCCAGGTTCGCCGCGTTCCTCATAGGTCCAAATCCACGATGGCCGCACTCGGTAGCCCATCGACTTCGCCAGACTGTCCAGCGCCGTCGGATGAGCCGCATAATATGCTTCCAGTCCCGCGGCGGAAATCCGGTGCCAATTCCACAGTGAAAAATAATTGGCGCCGACATCGTGCGCGTGCCACACCACATTGTCCGAATACGTGACGCCTTCATCTACGCGCAGGCTCTTCGCCGAATTATCCGATATCCCCACTTCAACGCATGCGGCTGTCCAAGCGGGCCGGTTGCTCAGTTCCTCGATTTGCTCGTTTTCAATGAAGATTGTGTCGGTCCTCAGCCAGTTGCCACTACGAACCGTACGGTCCACCAACTCCGAATTTCCCACCTTGCTGAAATCCGGCTGTGTGTTCGTCAACAGCGGCGTCTTCTTCCATTGGGCGTTTTGCCAGTCATACATTTTCACGAACGTGTTTTCCGCTGTCGTGTAATCCGGATACGGATTCTTCTCCAGTGGCCAGGTGTGCCCCTCGCCCCAAAATCCGTACATGCAAGTGTCCACATACTCGACGTCGGCGTTTCCGTCGTATTCCGCGGCAAGCAGCCCCACCAGCTCCTGAAACGCCGACTGGAAATAGGGATGGTCGCATCGCGGCTCTTCGCGCTCTCGTTTCTGCCACGATCCCAACTTCACCATCGGCACTTTCTCGCGCACGAATTCGGGAAGGGCATAGCCAGGGATATCCGGGTTGCTGATCATGATTCGGAAACCGATGCGCTTTTGGTACTGGCGGGCCAGGGCGAACGAGGTTTTCCAGAGTTCGCTCAGCTCCAGGCTTCCCGGCTTTTTCTGCACGTCCTTCCAATTGACGCGCACGTACAACTTGGTGCCTAGCGAGAACTTCGCCAGCGCTTCCAGTGCCGCTTCCTGGCTCTTCCCGGGTACTTTCTGCAGCTCAACCTCGTCGCAGAGGTACGTGACCATCCCCATTCCGTAGTTCGGAACAACTTCTGTGGACGGCGTTATCGCCATGACCACATTCCAGCTCGGATACACATCCGCCGGAAATGGGCCTTGGTTCAGCCGATTCTGGACGGCGGGACCGGAGCCAAAATCGTATTTGTCGAAATTGTGCGGTGGAACGTACGCGGCCGCAGTTCCCAGCAATCCCGCCCTCATGAAGTCGCGACGCTGCATTTTGGTTGTCCGCCTTTTTAGAATTGGAATCGCAAACCAAACTGCGTGTGCCGCGGAGTGCTTCCGGGCGCGGTGGAAGTGACCTCGCCAAATGTCGCGCTGCCAACTCCCAGATCCGGGAACGCAAATCGTTCTGTGTTCGTGAAGTTGAAGAACTCGCCGCGGAACTGCAGCAGCATGTTCTCGCGAATCTTGAATTCCTTCAGAAACGACAGATCCATATTGTGAATGCTGTCGCCTCGCAGAACCGAGAAATATCGCGGCGCGTTCCCCGGAACCTGATCTCCCGGGTCAGCAAAGCACGCAGCATTGAAGATCGAAGGATTGCCAACCCCATTCAATGCGTTTGCTGCCGCCTGGTGATAACCGATTCCCGAACGCAGCACTGGGCAAACGACGTCGGGCCGTTGATTGCCATCCATCAGGCGAGGCTGCGACATCCCAATGGGCAGCGGCTGGCCAGATTGATAAGTGATAATCGTCGAAAGTTGCCATCCGCCGACAATCCCGTCAAGGATGCGATTCATGTCGCTGCCGATCCAGCGGCCTCGTCCTACGGGCAATTGGAAAATTGCCGCCAGCACCAGCCGTTGCGGCGCATCATTCGCGCTGATTGCCCATTCCTTCTTCAGGCGATCGAGCTGCTGAGGATTGCCCAGGTTCAAACCGCCAACGAAGGCGTTGAACCCAACGGAAGAATCGTCGGTGGACTTGGAAAACGTGTAGTTGCCTTCCAGGCTGAAGTAGTGGCTCATGCGTTTCTCGAAACGCACCTGCAACGAGTTGTACCAGGAATCGGCGCCGAAGTTTGGCAATCCCTGGAACGTTCCGTTGAATTGCGGATAGGGCCGCAGCAAATTGATCAATGGGACAGTCGATTGGCTGTATGCCGATGCCGGCTCGTTGAACATCCCGCCCGGTTGTTGGAAAAAGGGCAGGAACGGATTCGGTACCGGGTTCGACAGGTACGTGCTCACGCAGCTGTCTGCGTCGCAATTGGGATCGAGTGCATGCTGCTGCGCGGAGATCTGCGACAGCAAGTCCGACGAAATATAGTTGCGGTTTCGTGTGCTGGAATATCCGCCCCACGGCAGATGCGTGCTGCGATTTGCCGAGTAATCCACCCCGATGGTCACCTCGCCGGGAAATAGGTGCTGCACGCCCACGTTCCACTGATAGATATCGGCGTTGCGAGCCTCTTCGGTGCCAAGGTTGTTGCCATTGTCGTAGCCCCACATGGCTAACTTGCCATAAGCCTGCCCTTGCGGTTGCGACAACCCATTCGGAAATGGATTGGAAAGTGTGGCGTATTGCGTTTGATAGTTGTCCAAGGTAAACAGCACGGGGTCAGTCCCGCTGAACGCCGTCCCGGGATATTGATAGTTGGTTGCCGGGCTTAGACCATAGTAGATACCCGCACCGCCCCGGATTACCGTCGTGGGGGTGAGCGAAAACGCAAATCCCGCGCGCGGCGCAAAGTTGTTGCGGTCGGTGGGTACGCTTCGGCCCAGGCCGCCTTGATTCACGAATAGTGTCGTGCCCTTCAACGCGGTGAGCGTCGGAGTCAGATTTACACCTTGCGGCAGCACCACGGAAACACCCGTGTCTCCCGTGAAATCGCTGTACTGCTGGTGATTGAAGCGCTCCGTGTATGGCGAACTCCACTCGTAGCGCAGCCCCAGGTTGATCGTCAGTCGCGAATTGACCTTCCAGTCGTCCTGCACATAAAACGCAGTCTCCATCGATTTGTCCGCCACGGTCGGCAGAATATTGATGTAGCTCGAACCTTCTGCCGCTCCATACCCCAGCAGCAGGCTCGCAAAGGAATTGCCCTGCGTCGGATCTGTTCCGCCAATTACCGATGCGGTATTCGATTCCGGAAACGAGAAATAGCCTGTCGGGTAATTGGGCTGCCAGAAATTATTGAAAAATAGTCTTTGTTCAAAGCCGAACTTGAACGTTTGGCGGCCTCTGACCAGCGAAACGGAGGACGAGTAGCTGTACAGCGTGTGCGCAAAACTCGTGTCGGTGCAGCACTGCGTGTACATCGAGAGCCATCCGTTGGTGGAATCCAGCGCGATGGTTGGCATGCGGTCCAGTCCATTTGCGCTTTCCAGGATGGAAGGGAATCCTACGCTCCCCAGCGTCAAATCTTGTCCACTCGACGTCTTGAATGAAGTGCTTACCGGCGCCACCACGCGATCCACTGCGAAACGGTTGGTCCACAGTGTGGTTGGTGTCAACGACCAGTTGTATTCCAGACCGATATTCTTGACGTTGGTGGAAGATGTGAACCCATCATTAAAGTCCCCGCTCCCCAGCACAAATGGAACGTTATACTCCCCGTGCAATTGGCTGTAGCGCACCGCCAGCATCTGGTTTTGCGTGAAATTGTGATCGATCTTCACGTCAAACTGGTAGCCCGGCGCGTTGGTCAGCACCGACGTCCGGAAGTTGTTCAGACCATATTGATCGGCAGGCACATTCGGTTCCGGATAGAGCTTCAGCAGCGCCTGGCCGATGGGATTGATGAGCGACGGGTCGATCACATTGTTAGCGAACTGCGCCCGCGTCTGCGTACATCCTGTGGCTGGCGGCGGGTTTGGAACGCACGACAGTTGGTAAGGGTTGTAGATCGTTTGCTGCACGGGATCACCGGTATTGGGATCCGCCGTCATCGTATTGGTGAAGATTCCATTGCGTTCGTCATCGGTCGGCACTGTGCCATTCATGTTTACGGGGTCGTGCTGCCGCGTTAGCTCCAGATCGATAAAGAAAAATGTTTTTTGCTTCTTGATCGGGCCACCCAGCGAGAATCCGTACTGGTCGCGCACGTGGTCTGGCTTGGGGATATTTTGCGCGTTGTTGAACCAATCATTCGCGTCGAGAGCGGATCTTTGGCCGTACCACCAGCCGCTGCCGTGAAAATTGTTTGTGCCCGACTTCAGCACCATGTTCACCACTGTCCCGCCGTTGTTCCCATACTCCGCGGAGAAGCTGTTGTTCTCCACCTTGAATTCCTGCACGATTTCCACCGACGGCTGGTAGTACACGTTCGTCGTGCCGCCTTCACCCTGTTCCGGCGCGCTGGTCAGCGCTCCATCCAGCCGCACTTCCGCCGTCGCGTTCCTCTGGCCGTTGGAAACAAAGTTTGTTCCTGATGGATATGAATCCTGCGTGCCGGATCCGGTCGTTTCCGTCACACCACCCGCCAGGAACACCAGCCCAAACATGCTGCGGTTGATCAGCGGAATATCTTTCACATACTCGTTGGTCACGTCGGTGCCAAGCGTCGCGCTTCCCGTATCCAGCAACGGAGCCTGCTCCGTCACCGTCACAGTCTCGGCCACTCCTCTGGGGGCGAGCGTGAAATCCAGGGTGGCTTGCTGGCTTACGGCCAGAATCACTCCTTTGCGCTCCTGCGGGTTCATGCTCGGCGCATCGACGCGAATTGTGTACGTCGATGGGCGAATCCCCGTGAACACATACGTGCCGCGCCCGTCGGTGTCATGCGTCGACGGGACATTCGTTCCCTCATCCACCAGCGTCACCTTCGCTCCCGGTATCACGCCGCCCGATGAGTCGGTCACTACACCGGTCAACTGCGCTGTATAGGTAGACTGCGCCGTCGCCGTCCGTGCCATGATCAGCATTCCAAGTAGAAGAAAAAGGGCTACCGCAAAACACTTCGCTGACTTCATCCCACACCCCCTTGAGGCGCTCGAGCCTGGATTCGAGCGAGAACCCCCGACTTTCGACTTCTTTCGCTTTCTTTCTTTTACTTTCTTTTTCTGTCGTTTGTCAAGGTATCGTGCACGTCCCGGTTACTCCGCCACCTGTCAAAAGACCGTGTTGCCCAACACCTTCCTCTCGTAGTAGTGTCCCCGCATGGCCAAGAAGCCGAACGCACGCACGAAGGGAGTTCGTAAAGCCATGTCTGCCGATCCAGAGGAAAAGAACGCCGCCAATGGCGAGCTGCGCGAGGGCGCAAACGTCGACAAAATCCGGGACATCCTCTTTGGTTCCAATATGCGGGAGTATGAGAAGCGCTTCGCGCGGCTTGAGGAGCGCCTCACCAAGTCCTCCGACGCGCTTCGCGAAGATCTTAAGAAGCGTTTCGATTCTCTTGAGTCCTATGTCCGCGAAGAGATGGAATCCCTTGGCCAGCGCCTGAAAACCGAGAAATCCGAGCGCGGCGAGGCCCTGAAGGAACTTACTCGCGAATCCCGTGACAATTCCAAAGCGCTGGAAAAGAAGCTCTCGCAGCTCGAAGACCAGATCGCCAGCGTTCAGGGTGACCTGCGCTCGCGCATCCTCGAGCAGTCCAAAACTCTTGGCAATCAGATCCAGAAATCCAAGGAAGAACTGGAAGCCTCTCTGGAGAGCGAAGCCGAAACACTCCGCAACGACAAGACGGATCGCGCCATGCTCGCCGACCTCTTCAACGAACTCGCCCTACGCCTGAAGGACGAACTGGAGTTGCCGGAAAAGTAGGCTGCGCTTTCCCTGCGGCCTTGTCCCGGCCCATCGGAATTTTCACGCCGAATGACGATGGCTGACGCTTCCACAAAACGTGTTCCTCAGGACCAGCCCGACGACTCTTCGGCCAACGGCACGGGTTCGCTTGAGGAGCTGCGCCACCTGATCCTCGCTCCGGAACAGGAAGCCCTGGAGCGGCTGCATCATCGCGTTGTGAATCCTGAGGCGCGCACCGAGGACGTCAGTTCGGTGGTCGCCGAAGCTATCCAGTTGCGCCGCGAGCAGGGCGGCAGCGACGCACTCAGCGAAGCTCTGGCCCCTACGATCGAAACTGCGGTGCGCGAATCCGTTCGCAAGGACCCCACCACACTGGCCGATGCTCTTTTCCCGGTGATGGGACCGGCCATTCGCCGCTCCATTCTCGAAACTCTTCGTTCCTTCCTCGATTCGTTTAACCAGATTATGGACCAGAGCCTATCCGTGCAGGGTCTCAAGTGGCGTCTGGAGGCTCTTCGCACCGGCCGCACCTTCACGGAAGTAGTTCTGCTGCACAGCCTGGTTTTCCGCGTTGAACAGGTTTTCCTCATCCACAAGAAAACCGGATTGTCCCTCGGCCACGCCGTTGCTCCGAGCGTCGCGATGCAAGATCCCAGCCTGGTTTCTGGGATGCTCTCGGCCATTCAGGATTTCGTTCGCGATTCCTTCAACTCCGCGCCGGGACAGGGAATTGAGCGCCTGAATGTGGGCGACCTGGATGTTTGGGTCGAAGCTGGCCCCTACGCGATTCTGGCTTGCGTTATTCGCGGCATTGCACCTCGCGCGCTTCGCGACACCATGGCCGAGGTGCTCGAAAATATTCATCGCGAGTATTCCGCGCAGCTCGACCGCTTTACTGGAGACACCGCCCCTTTTTCCGCGGTTAACAAGGAACTTGCCCGTTGCCTCGAATATAAGTACAAAGAAGGCGCGAAACGCAAAAGCTATGGCTATGTCTGGGCTGCTGCCGGCATGCTGCTTCTGCTGGTTGGCGGATTGTTCGGTTGGCGCTGGTTGCAATACCGCCGCTGGAACAATCTGGTCGACACTCTGCGCGAGCAACCTGGACTGGTGGTCACTTCCTTCGGTCGCGAGCACGGGCGATTTTCCATCCGTGGCCTCCGCGACCCGCTCGCGCCGGACCCTCGCCAGTTTGTCGAGAACGCCGGCTTGGATCCCGCCAAAGCCGAATTCCACTGGGGCGCCTACTACGCTCTCGATGACGCCATCCTGCAGCAGCGCGCCACCCAACTGCTGGCACCGCCGCACGGCGTTACGCTCGACGTGAAAGACGGCATCTTGCGCCTCGCTGGTCAACCTTCTGCTGCGTGGCTCAAGGATCTCCGCACACGCGCTCTGCTGGTTCCCGGCCTTCGCTCGGTGGACTTCGGCCGCTTCACTCCGGAGCAGATGGCGTTCGATCAAGCAAAAAGTGACGTTCAGGGAGTGATTATCAAGTTCCCTGTGGGGACCGCGGCTCTTTCTTCCGCTGAGCGCTCGACTCTTCGCAATTTGGTTCCCAAACTAACCTCGCTGCAGAATTCTGCGGCTGCGCTTCATCAGAACTTCCGTCTGGCGCTGGTTGGCCACAGCGACGCCACCGGAGCCGAAGGAACCAATCAATCTCTTAGCCAACGCCGTGCCGATCGCGTCGCGTCGGAACTCATTCAGCTTGGCATCCCGGATTCCGCTTTGCATGCTAAGGGCGTCGCCACGGCGGAACCAGTGCGCAACGAAGATACGGAAGAAAATCGCCAGTTCAATCGCAGTGTGACTTTCGTTGTCAGCGCCTCTCCTGCCCCTCAACCATGATTCAGAAAAAAATCTGCATGCTCGGTTCCTTCGCCGTCGGCAAAACCAGTCTGGTTCGCCGCTACGTCGAAAGCATTTATTCTGATGCCTACCACACCACCGTCGGCGTCAAAATCGACAAGAAGGTTGTGCGCCATAACAGCTCCGAAATCTCTTTGCTTCTTTGGGATCTTTACGGCGAAGATGAATTCCAGAAAATGCGTTGGACCTACCTGCGTGGGACGCACGGCTATCTTCTGGTTGCCGATGGAACTCGCCGCAATACCCTGGAAAAAGCCTTCCAGCTGGAACAGCGCGTTCGCGAAGAAATAGGCGAAATCCCCTTTATTTTCGTCATCAACAAGGCCGACCTCATTCAGGATTGGGAACTGGACCCCGCGATGGAGTCGCAACTTGCCGCGCGAAACTGGACCATCCTTCGCTGCAGCGCAAAGACCGGCGAAAATGTTGACGAGGCTTTTTCGCAACTCGCCAGGAAGATGCTTCCTTGACCATGCCTTCCCCGCTCCAGCCATTCCTTCGCCAGCTGGGCTACGCCCTCTTCGAGCATCTTGGGGATGGCCGCTTTTTTCTTTTGGCTGATCCTCCTGCCTGGCTTTCACAGCTCTGGGGTGCGGACACCACGGCTCAGCAGCGTCTGGCTCTGGCGGAAAAATCGCGCTTTCTCGAAAACTTCCTCAGCGAGGCTGTGAACTTCTGGGGAGCCGCGCAGCCCGGTTCCCTCGATTCCGGCGCATGGGTTGAAAAATCCTCCTCCGGCGCGGAAATTCCGCTGCAGGCCACGGCGTTGCTTTTGGAGAGCCGGCCTATCCTTGCCATCTACTCACCCGGATCGCAGTATCAGGAACGCGTGCAGATTCTGCAGTCCGCCCGCAGCTCCAGGCTGGAGCACGAAAAGCTGCTGCGCGAAATTCAGAAGAAAGAAATCCTCCTCCATTGCATTATTCATGATCTTTCCCAACCTCTCAGCGTGATGAGCGTGGCTCTCGACTGCGTTGCCGGTGAACCTATTTCCCAGCGCACCGCCGAATTTCTGGACCTTGGTCGCCGCGCCAGCGACCAGCAGCAAGCCATGATTCGCGAAGTTCTTCAGGCATTTTCCGCTGACCTGCGTGCCACGCTCGACGCCGAAACATCCGTCAACAATTCTCCCGATCTCTTTCACGTTGCCCGCCGGGTCGCAGAGTCGCAATCACCGCCATTCGCCGCCAATAATGTGCGACTGAAACTCGCTTTGCCCAGCGCTCCCAAGCAGTGTCGTGTTATGGGCGAAGAGTCGCGGCTACAGCGCATCTTCGCGAATCTTCTTGAAAACGCGTTGCGCTATTCACCTGCGGGATCATGCGTAACCGTCGGCGCAGAGCTCGATGGGGGATTCTGCAAAGCCTATGTTGATGACGAGGGGCCTGGCTTGCCGCACGACATCACACCCGAGCAAATTTTCGGACTTTTCTCGAAAGGGAAGGAGAGCCACCGGTAAGGCGGGGCTGGGTTTGTACTTCTGTCGTATAACCGTCGAGCGCTGGGGTGGTACCATCGGCTGTGCCTCGTTGCCCGAAAAGGGTTCGCGCTTCTGGTTTCGTCTTCCCCTGGCTGCGGTAAAAGCTCTCCCTCGCGCGGAGCGTACCGGGCAACGGAGGGCCTCTGTGTCTTCGCAGAATCCGACTGCGCTCCCGAGGAAATCGATGCGCGTTCTCCTTGCTGACGATCACGAAGACATTCGCAAACTGACCACCTACCAGTTGGAGCGCAGCGGCCACCACGTCACTTCCGTTTCGAATGGCAAAGATGCTCTGGACGCAGCGCACCGCGGCTCCTTCGACGTCATCCTCCTCGATGAGGAAATGCCCGGCCTTACCGGAGTTGAGGTCGTCGGCGCCATCCGCAAGGATTCTGCATCCCCGGTTCCCATCCTTATCGCGCTTACTGGCAACAGCTCGCCTCAGGATCGTGATCGGCTGCTCTCTGCCGGCTTTGATTCCGTGCTCGGCAAGCCCTTCCACTTGGAAACTTTGACGGCATTGCTCAGTGATCCCTCGCGCATACCGCCGGATGCTTCGTCGATCGCGCTGCCCAAGCCGGGTGGTCTGGACGATCTTCTGAAGCGCATCGGTGGCGACAGAAAACTTCTGCGTCAGATGATTGCGACTTTCCTGCGCGACACGCCGAAACGTCTCGCCGTCATTCGTGGTGCCCTTAAGAAGAAAGACGGCCTCGCCCTCGCTACTTCCGCGCACGCCCTCAAGGGTTCCGTCAGTATCTTCGGACCCTCTCCCGCTCACGAACACGCGGAAGCCCTGCAATCACTCGGTCGCGCAACAGATTTACGCCAAGCCGCGCGCCTGTACCCTCTCTTGCAGGAAGAGATTGCGAAGCTGCTGGAAAAACTGAGAGGATACGCGAAAGAGGTTGCGGGCAAGCCTGTTTCGGCTGCGGCCCGTGCCAAATCGGAGCCAGTTGTCGCAAGAAAATCGCGTCGCTCGCCGGGTCGCAAGGTGCGCAAATCCGGTTCGCGCCGCAAAACATAACTGAAAGCTGTTGGGCCAGCTCTTATCCCAGTGCCTCGGAGTCTATTGATGTCCCACATTCTCGTGACCGACGACGATGCCACCACTCGACAGATGATTCGCGGCGTTTTGAAAAAAAATGGCCACACGGTCACCACCGCTTCTGACGGCGTCTCGGCGCTGCGGGCCATGCAAAAAAAGAAATTCGATCTCGTGCTCCTGGACATCTGGATGCCCAAAATGACGGGTCTCGGCCTTCTCGCGCGCCTTCACGAAGAAAAGCACATCCCCAAGATCATCGTCATGACCTCTGACCAGACTTCCGACACTTTGCTGACCGCCATGCGTGGGCACGTTTATCAGTTCCTCAGAAAACCACTCGACGCGGAAATGCTTCGCATCACTGTGGACAATGCGCTCTCTTCCACCCCCTCGGCTCCTCCGATCGAAGTGCTTTCCGCGCAGCCTCATTGGGTTGAACTTCTCGTTCCTTGCGAGCAATCCGTCGTCTACCGCGTGCAGAGCTTTCTTTCCCACCTGGACTCCGGCCTGTCTGCTGATGTCGCGGAGAAGGTCGGCTATGCCTTCCGTGAGTTGCTGAACAACGCCATCGAATGGGGCGGGCGTCTCGATCCCAATCTCAAAGTGCGTATCTCGTTCATCCGCACGAAAAAAATGCTGATGTATCGGCTTGACGACCCTGGCCCCGGCTTCGATCTGCACAATCTGAAACACGCCGCCTTGAGCAACCCGGAAGAAGATCCTATGGCCCACATGAAAGCCCGCGAAGAGAAGGGGCTTCGTCCCGGCGGTCTGGGCTTGCTGCTCACCCAACAAATGGTCGACGAACTCGTTTACAACGAATCCCGCAACGAAGTCGTCCTCATCAAATACCTATGATCGCTGCATCGAATCTTTCCCGGATTGTGGCCACAAGAAATCCCTTGGCACCTGACACATGGAGTCTGCGCCAACCACCGTTCCACTCGCCGCCCGCTGTCTCCCTTTTTGATTTCCTCACTCCTCGCCTTCTCTAGTACACTTACCCGAATCTGTCCGATCTCATCTTTTATAAGGAGCACGTCTCATGGCAACTGGCAGCCTCACGGGCGCCGAATTCAAGAAACAATTGCGCGCCGGAACTCCCAAACTTGGCATTTTCCTGAACGCGCATTCCCCCACCGTCGCGGAGCAGTTGTCTCACAGCGGCTACGATTGGCTGCTTGTCGATTCCCAACACGGCCCCATGGGCTACGAGAAACTTTCCGCGATGCTCAGCGGTATCTCGAATGGCGGCGCAAAGTCCCTCGTGCGCGTTGGCAGCTACAGCGACCGCCCGGGCATTCAGCAGTCGCTCGACCTCGGCGCCGACGGAATTCTCGTCCCCTACATCAACAGCGCCGAGGAAGCTCGCGCCGCAGTCACTTGCGCGCGTTATCCCACTGCCGGTACGCGCTCTGTCTACTTCCCGCAACGCAGCATGAATCGCGAAGGGCTGCTCGGGTATGCCGGCGGCGCCAACAACAACGTCATCGTCGCGCTGCAGGTCGAAACCGCGGACTGCATTAAAAACATCGACGAAATCGCGGCTGTCCCCGGAGTCGATATTCTCTTTCTCGGTCAGAATGACCTGTGCATGTCCATGGGGCTGTACGAGAAGTACGAGTTTCCGCACATGTACACGTCGCCCGAACTCGGCGCCGCCACGGAAAAGCTTATGGCCGCCGCGCGCAAGAATAATGTCATCCTCGGACTCTTTCTTTTTGGAACCTCTCGCGTCGGGGAATTTCTCGACAAGGGTTTTTCGTTCATCAGCATTGGCAACGACCTTCACCATGTCCTCACGCAGACCGCTGCGTACGTAAAAGACGTCGAGGAAATCGCCAAATCAAAAGGGAAGACCTGGGTCCGCCGAGCGACTGCCCTCTTCTAGCAATCACTTTTTTACAAAGGACAATTTCTTTGCTTGTCCAAAAGTATTGCGATGTCAGCCCGGAACTACGCAACCTTCGACGAACACTGCAAGATTGTATTCTGGAATCACCCTGAATGAAGCGTGAGCCAAATCTCCTGTACGATCCCGCGCAAGGCCGGCGCAGTCCGCTGCGGTTGGCCATCCTCTCGTCCATTGTCGGCGTTATCGCCGGTCTGGTTGGCGCTGCCTTCCGGCTGGGCCTGCAGCGAGGCGACGAGTTGCGCAACAGCATCGCTCAGTGGGCGCACGGATACGGCACTGCTGGTTTCTTTCTCATTGTGTTTGGCACCGCGCTTGCCGCGGGCGTCGCCGCCTGGATGGTTGCTCGCTTTTCCCCCGAATCCTCTGGTAGCGGCATCCCTCATGTCGAAAACCAACTGAAACACCGCTGGTCGGGAGATCCAGCTCGCATCGCTCCGGTCAAGTTTTTCGGCGGTATCCTGGCCATCGGAAGCGGCTTGGCACTGGGCCGCGAAGGCCCCACCGTTCATATTGGCGCGAGCATCGGTCATCTGATCGCTAAAATTTTCCGTTGTAACGAAAATGAGTGCCGGGCGCTCCTAGCGGCCGGTGCCGGCGCAGGCTTAGCCACCGCCTTCAATGCGCCGATCGCCGGCGCCGTTTTTGTCCTCGAGGAATTGGTTGGCGCTTTCGATATGGATGTCACCATCGCCACAATTGGGGCTTCCGCCGGCGCCATTTCCTTTGCCCGCGTCTTCCTGGGACAATCACCCGATTTTCATATCGCGCCGCTCGACTTTCCCGGATTCGCTTCCATCCCTGCCTACGTTGTTTTTGGCATTCTCATTGGTTTCCTGGGCGTTCTCTACAATCACGCAATCCTCTCGGCTCTGGCCCTCACCGGCAAACTCACCATGATTCGTGTTGCGTGGCGCGCGGCGCTGATCGGTGTCGCGATCGGCGTGCTCACCTGGTTTTTACCCGAACTGGTCGGCGGCGGCGACAGCATTACGCAGCACATTCTGTCCGGCAATGCCGTCTTCGCCACACTCGTCGCTGCGTTTCTTCTTCGCTTTGTGATTAGCCCGCTTTCCTATGCCGCCCGCACGCCCGGCGGACTTTTCGCACCCTTGCTTACCATCGGCTCGCAGGCCGGCCTGCTGTTTGGAATTGTGTGGTGCCATTGGTTCAACGCTTCCGGACTGCAACCCAGGGAATTCGCGCTGGTGGGCATGGCTGCCTTTTTTGGCGCGGTCGTTCGCGCTCCGATTACCGGCATTATCCTGATCGTCGAGCTCACAGGGAGCTCCAACTACTTTCTTGCCATGCTGGGAGCCACATTCGCTTCCATTACCGTTGCCACTTTGCTAAAGGACCCGCCCATCTACGAGTCCTTGAGCGAGCTTTCCCCTTGAACTCAATCGCGAAGCGCGCGGCATTGTCCGAAGTCCGAAACGTGCGCAGCCTCTGCTTCGTGTGCTAGCCTGCCAAGGATTCGAAGAGGATCTGGCTGGCCATGAAAAACTGGGGAAATCGCCCTTGGTCTATCGATTTTTGCGCAACAAAACGTGAACTCCCGCGCTCCGTCGATTTTGCCGTCGTTGGCGGCGGATTCACGGGCCTGGCCGCGGCGGCATGGCTGAAACATCTCGCTCCACAAAAATCCGTCGCTCTGTTTGAAGCGGAGTCTTTTGGCGCTGGTTCCAGTGGGCACACTGGCGGAGTGGCGCTCGCCGAATCCGCCACGGGCGATCTTCCCGGCCTCGGTGATGTTCTGGCGGGCTACCAAAACATTCTGAAAACGCTCGATGTTCACGCCGATCTTTCCTTACCCGGCGTCTACGAACTCGCTCGCACCGCCCCATTGCCGAACGGCCCGATTCGCTGGGACGATTCCGGCCAATTGTGCGCCACAAATGCGGTCCCCGGCGGCACCATCGATCCCGGCAAGACGGTCAGCGGTCTCGCACGCGCTGCGGAACGCTTGGGAGGCCTACTCTTCGAACACGCCGCCATCGACGATGCCGTCTTTCATCAACAAATCGAACTGCACACTAATCTCGGAGCCGTCACCGCTCAGCAGGCGCTCTTCGCTACGAATGCTTTTTCGCTCGAACTCACCCACCTTCAGGAACGCGCACAACCTGCTTTCACTCCCGCCGTGGCCACAGAACCGCTCAGCTCTTCCGTGCTCTCGGAAATTGGCTTGGCAGAGCGCAAGCCGTTTTACACCGTCGATCTACCTTATCTGTGGGGCAGGCCGCTCGGCGACAGCGTTATCTTCGGCAGCGGCCTGGTCTTTCCTGGTGATTGGCGCAAACTCGCCGACATTGACGTCACGCAGGGCCAGCCCGAAGATCTGCTCGCGCTCCTGCAAAAACGTGTTCACGGTTTCCATCCCGCGTTGCGCGGTGTCAACTTCAATCATCATTGGGGTGGGCCAATCTGCATTGCCGAAGAATGGAAGCCCATTTTTGAATATCACCCGCAAAGCCGCAATGCCATCGTGCTGGGTGCCTATTCGGGCCATGGAGTCGCGCAATCTGTTTATCTTGGGGCTTGGGGCGCTGAGGCGCTTCTTGGCAGCAGGGAATTGCCTTCCTGGAAGTAACTTCGATTTGTCATTCTGAGAGCATCCGAAAAGGATGCTCGAAGAATCTCAAACTCAACCGTTCCTCTCACGCATCCACGCTGGAATCGTCAATGCGCCAGCCCCGGAATTGTCTTCATCAGCGCCGATACGCCATTCCAAATAATCTGCACGCCGATGCACACCAGCAGAAACGACGACAGCCTCATGATCACGCTCATCGCCGTGGAACCCAGTGTTCGCGCCAGGCCGTCTGCGAAGGCGTAGCAAAGATACACGCTCGCTGAAATCACCAGCGAACCAATCACCGCCCCGATGATCGACAGCAGGATCAGGTGATCGGAGTGTGGCTCGTTTGCGCCCAACGTAATCGCAACGGAAATCGATCCCGGCCCCACCGTCAACGGCAACGTCAGCGGATAGAACGCTTTCTCGAACAGGTCTTGCCGGTCCACCGTCCGGTTTACGCCTTCCTTCGTTTCGTCTTCATTCGATTTCTGCTTCAGCATCGCCCAACCTGTCGATGCCAGTACCAAACCTCCGCCCACCTGCACGACGGGAATGGAGATTCCAAAAAACGATAGGATATGCGTGCCGGTCAGGTACGACGCGATGAGCAGAAAAAATCCATTGATGGCAATCCGCGTCGACAGCAGCTTTCGATCTTCCTCAGAGTAATCGCGAGTCATCGAAAGAAACAGCGGCGCGCTCCCCAGCGGATTCACGATCGGGAACAACGCCGAAATAATCAGAAAAGTGCTTTTAAGCAACGGATACATATCAATTCTTACCCTTGTAGTGGCCGATCTTTAGATCGGTCCTCCTCTGTAGCGGTCGCCTTCTGAGGCGGCCGCCTTTCTGTCTTCTCCGGTGAAAACTTCTTATTCCGCGCAGCTACGAACCAAGATGACCGGGCATTATATCGAAACCCGCGCTATGCGCCAAAAGTCGCCCGCATGTCATTCTGAGGACATCCGATGAGGATGCCCGAAGAATCTCAGCCTAAACCGCCTCTACCAACCAAGCCGTCACTCATTTCATCGCCGCGACCACTTTCGCGGTGGTGATTGCCTGTCCCACATGACGCTGCGTGTGATCGGCCACGTGCACCAGCAATCCGCCAAGTGTCGTCGGCAATTGTTTCTTACCGACCACGCGCTCCGCGCCCAAGTCAGCCGTTGTCAGCGCCCGCACGCGCCGAGCGCTGCGCGCAAACGCATTCTGCAGTTCCGCAAACAGGTCCTCGCTGCGTACCTGGGCATCCAGTTCGCTCTTCAGTGCCGCGACCTGCGACTCTTCCAATTGCCCTCCTTCGGCATACGTCAGCAGTCGATCCATGCTGCGCGCGATGTGCCGCAGATGAAACGCAACCGGCGCCACTCCTGCGGGCCGCGCCCTCAGTTGCTCCTCCGTCAACGGCCGGCACCATTTCTCCAGATCCTGCTGCGCCAATTCCAGCGCGTGCAACACTCCTCGTTGCACCGCCGGCACATCTCGCAACGTCCCGCGCAGCCAAGGCTCCGGCATCAAGGGCTTCGTCTCGCTCATGTTGCACCTCCCATCAGCGGGAGCATTCTCCCCTGAATTGACACTTCCGTACGCAACACATAGGATGGAAAAAAACTTTTGCAGACACAAGTCGCTCCAGGGAAAGGGACTCCTCCCGCATGCGTAAAACATTCGTAAATGGCCGCATCATCCTTGAGGTGTTGCTGCTGTTGGTCGTGTCCGCCGCGTGGGCGGTGCCCACGGCCGTCGCTCCTGCGGATGCCCAGCGCTATCTCGACGACATCAAAACTCTGACTCAGCCAAATATGGAGGGCCGCGGCGATGGCACCAGAGGTTTGGTCCGTGCGGAACATGTGCTGCAGGCCCGCTACAAGAGTCTGGGCCTTGAACCTGCCGGCGATCTCGGCTTTTTGCAGTCGTTCACTGTAACCACAGGCGCGAAACTGAAAGGCAAGAATCAGCTTTTCATTCAGAAGGGCGAAGCCAAGTCGGAGCTCAGGCTAAATCAGGAATACGTCCCATTCAGCTTTTCCTCTTCCGGAACGGCTTCCGCTCCGCTGGTTTTTGCCGGATACGGCGCAACCGCCGAGGAATTTTCTTACGACGACTACGCCGGCTTGGATGCGAAGGACAAAATTGTCGTCGTTCTCCGCTTTGAGCCCCGCGGATTCGCCGCAAAAAGTGGCAATCAGGGATTGACGCCGCACGCGCAACTCGTCACCAAGGCCATCAATGCGCGCAATCACGGCGCGAAAGGGCTCATCCTTCTCAACGGCAAACTTGGCGATGGCGAAGAAGACCTGCTCACCCGCTTCGGCCGCGTGAACGGCCCGGAGAATACCGGAATACTTTTTGCCCAAGTGAAAAATGCCGTCGCGCAGAGCTGGTTTCAGGCCGCTGGCAAATCGCTGAAAGAAATTCAGGAACAGATCAACACCTCCACGAAACCCGCGTCCTTCGCATTTCCCGATTCCATGAATGCTACGCTGGCGGTAGGTATCGAGACGACTCACGCAAAAGTGAACAATGTCCTGGCGTATCTGCCCGGAAAAACCGACGAATATGTCATTCTCGGCGCGCACTACGATCATCTTGGCCGCGGAACGTTCGATTCTCTGGCTCCCTCGCAGATTGGACAGATTCATCCGGGTGCGGACGACAACGCCTCTGGCACTGCGGGCCTGCTCGAACTCGCGCGCCTGCTCGCTCCGCTGAAGGGTCAACTGCAGCGCGGCATCCTCTTTGCCTCTTTTGCCGGGGAAGAGATCGGCCTGCTCGGCTCAGCCGAATGGGTGAAACAGCCCACCAAACCTCTCGACAAGGCCGTCGCTATGCTCAATATGGACATGATTGGCCGCATCAAGGATGGCAAGATCTATATCGGCGGTGTCGGCACCGGTTCCTCGTTCCAGAAAATCCTCGCTCAAGCCAAGGGTGAGTCTCAACTGAAATTTGAATTTTCGCAAGGTGGCTATGCCTCCAGCGATCACACCTCTTTTGTCGCCAAGCGTATTCCCGTGCTCTTTTTCTTCTCTGGGCTGCATTCCGACTACCACAAGCCCTCCGACACCTGGGAGAAGATCAACCCCACCGACGCTGCCAGTCTTTTGAATGTGGTGGCCAGCGCCGCGGTGGACCTTGCTTCTGCTCCCGATAAACCCGCGTTCGTCGCCGTTGCCGAAAACAATCCTCACAGTGGTGTGAGTAGTGGTGGCGGCGGATATGGGCCGTACTTCGGCTCGATTCCCGACTTTGGCCAGACGGAAAACGGCGTGAAGTTTTCCGACGTCAAACCCGGCTCTCCGGCCGCAAAAGCAGGACTGAAAGCCGGAGATGTGCTGATTCAATTTGGCGACAAGCCCATCAAAAACCTTTACGATTTCACTGATGCCTTGCGGCGCAGTAGAGTCGGCGACGTCGTGCCGGTCACCGTTCTTCGTGACGGCAAGGAATTGAAAGTTGACGTCAAGTTAGAGCAGCGTAAGTAGCGCCTTTGCTTTTCTTGGCATGTTTTGCATTGTTCAGGAGCAGTACGCGAACTTGTCATTCCGAGCGCAGCGAGGAATCTGCTTTTCGCAAGCTTCATCTAACAAGTTAGCGCTTTTCATTTTGTCAGTCAGCGGATCGAGACACCGGGAGAAGGCGTGAACGAAAAGTTTTTGGGACTCATCGTTATCACCTCGCTGGCTGCCGTCGGCCTCAGCCTTCTCTCGCACGCCTCACCTCGCGCGCAGCAGCCTGCCACTTCGCAAATTCTCCTGCCTCCGGAACAGAAGCACCTTAAGAACGCGCGTCAACTAACCTTTGGCGGGCAAAACGCCGAAGCTTACTTTTCCGCCGACGACAAGCAACTCATCTTCCAACACCAGGGTGAAGGCGTTCCTTGCGACCAGATCTACAGCATGCCGGTCGATACCCCAGACGGCAAGCCCGCAACTCCCAAGCTGATCAGCACTGGCAAGGGCCGCACCACCTGCAGCTATTTTTTCCCCTCTGGCGACAAAATTCTTTTTTCTTCCACCCATGCTGCCAGCGCCGATTGCCCGCCCAAGCCTGACTATTCGCGCGGCTACGTCTGGCCCATCTACAATACCTATCAAATCTATACCGCCAGGCCCGATGGCTCCGACCTGCAGCAACTCACTCACGCTGCGGGCTACAACGCCGAAGCTACCATCACCCGCGACGGCGGGCACATCGTGTTCACGTCCACCCGCAACGGCGACCTGGACATTTACACCATGGACGCCGACGGCCGCAACGTGAAGCAACTCACCCACGAACTCGGCTACGATGGCGGCCCTTTTTGGTCCTACAACGGCAAGAAAATTGTCTACCGTGCCGAACATCCGCAAACGCCGGAGCAGATCAAGGACTACAAGGACCTGTTTGCGCAAGGCGTGATCCGCCCCGGCAATCTGGAAATCTGGGTGATGAACGCCGACGGCTCCAACAAGCATCAGGTCACTCACAATGGCGCCGCCAATTTCGCTCCGTATTTCTTTCCCGACGGCAAGCGCATCATCTTCGCTTCCAATCAAGCCGATCCCAACAACGGCCGCGACTTTGACCTGTACGTCATCAATGAAGACGGCACCGGCCAGGAGCGCATCACTTTCCATCCTGATTTTGATGGCTTTCCCATGTTTACTTCCGATGGCAAACGTCTCGTCTGGGCTTCCAATCGCAATGGCAAAGTTCCCCACGAAACCAATGTTTTTATCGCCGATTGGTCCGACTGACGCATCTCTACAACGAAAGGGGTAGCTTGCCTTGCCCAAGAAAAGAAAACGCTCCATCAAGGAAAAACCCGGTCACCGCCCCGGCGAAGCCGTGCACGTCCTCATTCCCAATGCTCGAATCAAACAGCGCATCAAGCAGATGGCCCGCGAAATACGCCGTGACCTTCCCAACGATCCGCTTCATCTCATCGGGGTCCTGAAAGGCTCGGTGTTTTTTCTCTCCGATCTCGCGCAGCAACTCGGCGGCGAAGTTTCTTTCGACTTCATCGCAGTTTCCAGCTATGGCAAAGGCACCGATTCCACCGGCGAAGTTAAATTGATCAAGGATCTCGACGTCAGCATCGAGGGCCGGACCGTCCTGATCGTCGAAGACATTCTTGATACCGGCCTCACTCTGAAGTACTTGTTGTTGCTCTTTGAGGAGCGCCGCCCCAAGCACCTGCGTATCGCGGTGCTGCTCGACAAAATCGAGCGCCGCATCGCCGATTTGAAGGCCGATTACGTGGGTTTCGTGATCCCCAACGAATTCGTTGTGGGCTACGGCTTGGACTACGACGAACGGTACCGGAATCTTCCAGACGTCTCCGTCCTTCGTCTCGGCCCGCGCGGCAAGACCAAGATCGAGTAGCCCAGCCATCCGCCGCGCTGGGTTCAGAAGGTTCCCGGCGCGTTTCCGCTTTGTGGAAAACCGTCCCCGGGGTGCCTGCTATAATAGATAGAGTTCATGGACGCCACAGACCCTAAAACCCAATCGAATTCCGCCGCGCTTTCGCCCGAGATGTCCGCCGAGGTGCTGGCCACTTTCACGGAAATCGGCGAAGAGGTGAACGCTTCTCTCGACCTCGACGAGGTACTGGCCCACGCCGCGGCGCTTATCAAGCGTCACATTGACTACGAACTTTTTGGCGTGCTTATGGTCGATTGCGATGGCGATTGCCTGCGGCATCGCTTCGCCGTTGGTTATCCGCCTGGCTTGGCTGAGAACCTCAGGGTCCCTATTGGACAGGGCATTACCGGCACCGCCGCCGCTACCGGCCACTCGGTTCGTGTCGGCGACGTCTCTCAGGATCCGCGCTACATCAATGCCATAGATACGGTCCGCTCGGAGCTGGCCGTTCCTCTCATGTTCCGCGGCACGTGCATTGGTGTCCTCGATATCCAGAGCCGCCAGCCTGACTATTTCACCAAGGATCAGCAGAACATTCTGACGCTGCTGGCCAGCCGCCTGGCCATCGCCATTGAGAATGCGCGTCTGTTCCAAAAAGAGCGCGCCCAGGGCGAAACCCTCATGGTCCTCACGGAAGTCAGCCGCGAGATCAGCTCGATTCTTGATGTTGAGGAGCTTCTTCGCCGCGCCGCCGAGCTCGTGAAACGCGTGATTGACTACCAGATCGTCAGCATCATGCTGTACGACGAAGAGCAAAAAGTGTTTCGCCACCGCCTCGACGTCAAGCACGGCCAGCGCGTTCAGGGAAAGCTGCGCGTGGCCGCCAGCGAAGGCATCGTGGGCGCTGCCGCAACCTTGCGTGAACCCGTCCTCGTTCCCGACGTCACCGCCGACGACCGCTACCTGCTGGTGAATCCTGAGACGCGCTCCGAGCTCGCCATTCCCATGCTGCACAAGGGCAAAGTTATCGGCGTCCTCGATTTGGAAAGCCCTCAGCTCAACTATTTCACCGAGGAGCACGTTCAGACGCTTTCCATCCTTGCCGCGAATCTTGCCGTTTCTCTGGAAAACGCGCGCCTCTACGAGCAGGTTGCTAACGCAGAAGCTCGCCTGGAGCGTGACTTGCAGGCCGCCAAACGCATTCAGGGCGCGCTGCTTCGTCCCGTGCCCACCAGCGATTACGGCCTCGACGTTGCCGCTCGCTACCTTTCCGCCCGCGAGGTTTGCGGTGACCTCTACGAATTCCTCCGCTACGGCCCTCAGCAATTGGGCATCGCGCTCGGCGATGTCAGCGGGAAGGGAACCGCCGCTGCTCTTTATGGCGCCGTGGCTATCGGCATCATGCGCAGCCTCGCTCCGCAAAAGCTTCAGCCCGCCGAAATGCTTCGCCAGATGAATCAGGTTATCGGTGAACGCCGCATTGAAGGCCGCTTCATGACCGCTTGCTTCGCCACCTGGCAAAAAGGCCGCCAGAAGCTGCGCGTGGCCAACGCCGGCCAGTCGCAGCCGCTTCTCTACAAAGGCGGAAAATGCGATCGCATCGAACTCGCCGGCTTTCCCCTGGGCATCTTCGAAGAAGTTCAATACGATGAGTGGGGCGTCACGCTCGATGTCGGTGATATCCTCGTCTTTCATTCTGACGGCATCGCCGAAACCGCTAACAGTGAAGGCCAGTTCTTTGGCACCACTCGCATTCGCCGCCTGATCGAGCAGCACCACGAACTGACTTCCGCTGAGCTTGCCGATCAAATTCTCCGCGAGGTCGACTGGTTTTCTCAGAGCGCTCCGCTTTCCGATGATCGCACTCTGGTTATTTTGAAGGTGAAATGAGCGACCCGGGGCAGGCTCGTCGCAACCTCAGATACGTCGATCCAGCAACATTCACACCGCATTTTGCCTGGAAGAATGCTCGTGCGGGCCGCCGCGTTTTTTGCGAAGGTCTTTCGCTACAGGAAATCGCGGATCGGTTCGGTACCCCCACGTACGTTTACAGCCGCCGCGCCATCGCGGATGCCTTTGACGAACTGGAGCACGGGCTTTCGGCTGTTCCGCATCGCGTCTGCTTCGCCGTCAAGGCCAATGGCAATCTTTCGATTTTGAAGTTGCTCGCGCAGCGTGGCTGCGGCTTCGACATCGTCTCTGCCGGTGAACTCGATCATCTCGGCCGCATTCGCGTTCCCGGCAATCGCATCGTTTTCTCCGGCGTTGGCAAAACGCGTGAAGAAATCCGTGCCGCCCTTCGTTACAAACCCTCCGCTAAAAGCGCGCCGGGAATTCTGCAGTTCAATATTGAGTCTGCTCCTGAACTGGAAATACTCCTGGAAGAGGCTTCGCGCTCTCGTTCTATCCCCGGGGTATCCTTGCGAATTAATCCCGACGTGAAAGCGGGCGGGCATCCGCACATCTCCACTGGTCTGCACCAGCACAAATTCGGACTGAGTTGGCCCGAAGCGCGCGCCCTGTATCTTTCGCAGCGCTCCGCGAAACGCATCCGTTGGCAGGGAATCAGCGCCCACATCGGCTCGCAAATTGTCGATTTGGCGCCGTTCCGGCAGGCGTTGCAACTTCTCGCCGGCTATCTTCTTGATTTGAACAAGCAGGGCATTGCCCTGAAGTATCTTGATTTCGGCGGCGGCCTGGGTGTTCGTTACACCAACGAGCGGCCGATCTCGCGCACCGCCTACGCACGCATGATTTCTCGCATGATCAAGCCTCTCGGTATTGGCCTGCTTCTTGAGCCGGGCCGTTCCATCATCGCGCCGGCGGGAGTTTTACTTTCACGCGTGATTTACACCAAGCGGAATTCGCACAAATCTTTTGTCATTGTTGACGCCGCAATGAACGACCTCGCTCGCCCCATCCTGTATGACGCTCCGCATCCCATCAGCAGCGTCAGCCACAGCAAAAACGTCGCGGCAAAGTCGCGCGCTCGCGTCGATGTCGTCGGACCAGTGTGCGAAACCGGCGATTGTTTTCTGCAGGATTGGCCGTTGGGAGAAGTTTCGTCCGGCGATCTGGTGGCGATCTGGGCCGCCGGCGCCTATGGCATGGTGCAATCTTCGAATTACAACGGACGCTGCCGTCCCGCGGAAGTCCTGGTTTCCGGCAATCGCGCCACTCTGATCCGTCGCCGCGAAACCCAAGACGACCTACTCCGCACCGACATTCTGTCCTGAGTTTCTGTAGCTCACCTCTTCAGGGGTGAGGCCTTTCCTGTCGATAGGTGTCGATTGCGCCGTTTGCCTCGGGCGTGTGTGAACGCTGTCATGCTGAGTCCCAGCGCAGTTTGCCAGGGCAAAGGACCTCAACCGCAACGATTCTTCAACTCAAAATGGATAAAGGATTTTGCCTGGAGGCGTGCCGCCCCGTCATCGAAACCTACGCCTCTCCCCACTTCAACTTGCTCCGCAATATCTCAAAATACGTTTTGTTCGGCGGCTGAATCAATTTCAATCTTTCTTCCGCCCGCGTAATCCGCACGCGGTCTCCTACCTGCATTGGCACTCCCGTTTGCCCATCCAAGGTCAGAAATACCGACTCCGAGCTTTCCGCCACTCGCAATTCAATCTTCGAAGTATCGTGGATTACCACCGGCCGGTCGCTCAACGTGTGCGGACAGATCGGGGTAATTAAAATCGACTCCACCATCGGATGCACAATCGGACCGCCTGCCGACATCGAATACGCGGTCGATCCCGTCGGCGTCGCCACAATTAACCCATCCGCGCGGTACCGGCACACAAATCCGTCGTCAACGTACAACTCCAGTTCAATCATGCGTGCCAGCGTGCCCTTGTGCACCACGCAGTCGTTCAGCACGCGCTGCTTGGTCAGAATGTCTCCGCGATTCACTCGTTCCACCAGCAGCAGCACCCGCTCATTGATCGTCGATTCTCCAGCGAGCGTCGCTTCCAGCGCCGGGTACAACTCGTCCACCGTGAAGCTGGTCAAAAATCCCAGGCTGCCCATATTGACCGGCAGAATCGGAACGCCCCTTGGCGCCGCTTCACGTGCCGCCGCCAGCAGCGTTCCATCTCCTCCCAATACCACCAGCAGATCAGACTCTTCCGCCACCTGGTGCCGCGTTTTTCCCAGTCCGCCGCCCTTTAGCGAGCCTGCGGTCTCCGGGTCCACGACCGTCCTTACGCCGCGTTCCTCCAGCCAGCGCAGCAGCGAGGGCACAACCTCCGCCAGATTCGACCGCCGGGGCCGCGAGATGATTCCGATCGTTTTAAAGGTTGGTGTGGGCCGCATGGATTAACGCGATTCTACCCCAGCCACTTTTCTAGCGTGAAGGAAATACTCCTGGTTGCCTTCCGCGCCAGCCAGTCGGCTGGGCTTAACACCCAGGCACTCCAGACCCAGCGCGCTCGCAGCATCCTTCACGCTGTCGATTGCCCTATCATGCAGCGAAGTATCCCTCACGATTCCACCCTTACCAATATCTTCGCGCTTCAGTTCAAACTGCGGCTTGATCAAAATCACCAGGTCGGCGCCCTGTTTGGCACATTTCACCGCTCCTGGCAAAACTTTGTTCACCGAAATGAACGACACGTCTGCCACCACCAGTTCCACCTGCTCCGGCAAATCGTTCCCGGAAAGCTCTCGCGCATTCTTCTGCAGACGTTTCACTCGCTCGTCTCCCCGCAGCTTCCACGCCAACTGATCCGTATTCACATCCACCGCGTACACACGCTGCGCCCCATGCTGCAGTAGGCAATCCGTAAAGCCTCCCGTCGATGAGCCGACATCCAGGCAAACCTTCCCCGCCGCACTCAGCGCCAAATCCTCCAGCGCCCCTTCCAGCTTGAATCCGCCGCGGCTGGCGTATTTCTGCAACCGGCTGTGCACCTCAATCCGCGATCCTTCGGCGATCGCCAAGCCCGCCTTGTCCACGCGCTTGCCGTCCACCTCCACCTCTCCCGCGAGGATCATCGCCTGTCCTTTTTGGCGCGATTCGGCAAGTCCGCGCTCAACCAGCAGAACGTCGAGCCGTTTGCGTTCACTTTTTGCGTTCATGGGGTAACTTACGTGCGGCGCAATACCAGGAATTCCGCGATCGCGCGCAGCCGTTCTGCTCGCTTTCCATACGGCTGCAATTCGTCTATGGCCTTCGTTGCCAAATCCTTCGCGATCTCATGCGACTTCTCCAGTCCATACACCGCTGGATACGTCGCCTTCTGTTGCTCTATGTCCTTGCCCGCCGTTTTTCCCAGCGCCGCGGAAGATTCTTCCACATCCAAAATATCGTCCGTCACCTGGAACGCCCAGCCAATGGTCTCGCCGAAGCGACGCAGCCGCTTCACATCTTCTTCGGGTGCCCCCGCCGACAGCGCTCCTGCCGTGATCGACGCACGCATCAGCGCCGCCGTCTTTGACCGGTGGATGTACTCCAGTGTCTCTGGCCCCACCTTCTTGCCTTCACTTTCGATGTCCGCCACTTGCCCGCCGACCATTCCATTCACCGTGCCGGCCGCCGCGGAAATCTCCGTCAGCATCGCCACTCGCCGTTCCGCAGCTACCGGCGACGCCCCAATCGTCTCAAATGCCAGCGTCAACAATCCATCGCCGGCCAGAATCGCAATCGCCTCTCCAAATTTCTTGTGCGATGTCGGCTTGCCGCGCCGCAAATCGTCATTGTCCAGCGCCGGCAAATCGTCGTGTATCAGCGAATAGGTATGGATGAACTCGATCGCGCACGCCGGATACAACGCCGCATTCACATCTTCACCAAATATCCGCGAAGTCTCCAGGCACAGAATCGGCCGTATCCGTTTCCCGCCTGCAAATACCGAATAGCGCATCGCGGCGTGAATGGAGTTGGGTGGCACGCTTTCCGCAGGCATCAACCGTTCCAGGTGCGTGTCAACAGCCAGTCGATCTTCTTCAAAAAATTCCGGGAGTTTCATCGGTCAGCGGGTTTTCCTGTCGGCGGAATAGGCGAGCTTCACGTTTTGCTCTCTCCCTCGGGCTCAAACACTTCGGCGGCCAGCTTTCCATCAGCTTTCTTCAACAATATCTCCACGCGTCCCTCCGCTTCTTCCAGTTGTTTCTGGCATTCTCGCGAAAGGTTCACGCCTTCTTCAAACAACTTCATGGCCTCGTCCAGCGAAAGTTGCGGGCTCTCCAGCTTCCGCACCACTTCCTCCAGTCGCGATAGCGACCTCTCGAAATCCGGCTTTTTCGTTGCCTCTGGTTTCTTCGGAGCAGGTGAATCCACGCCGGTTCCTCAGTCTCCGCCTATTTCTGGCAGTGTAAGCAGCAGTATGTCGACCTTCCGCCTTGTTCAATCCTCTTGATGCTGTGTTGGCAACGCCTGCATTCCAGTCCTTCGCGTTGATACACACGCAGCATTTTCTCCAGTCCCTGAAACCACCATGTTTCATCTCGAAAGTCAGGCGCAGGTTCTAAGCAGCATTCTAAAGCACGCCTGAGAACCGACACAATCGCTTTGTGCAGTCTTTCAATTTCCTTGCTCTTCAGTGAATTCGCACGCCGCCTCGGATCCACACGCGCCCGCCACAACGCCTCGCACGAGTAGATATTCCCAATTCCCGCAATCTTCGTTTGATCCAGCAGAAACTCCTTCACCGGGCGCCGGGATCGCGATAATCGCGCCTGCAACCCACTGGTTGAAAATTCTCGCGACAGCGCGTCGATGCCCAGCTTTCTCAGCGGCGCGCAAGCCTCCGCCGATTCCCAGGCGTGCACTCGCCCAAAATGCCTGCCATCTGCGAAGCCCGCCACTCCCTTGTTCAACTCCAGTGCCACATCCACATGCACCCCATCCTTGCCGGCATTCGCGCGCTTTAGTAGCTCTCTCGCGCTCGTAAACCACACCAGATGCCCGTCAAACCGGAAGTGCATCTCAATCAGTCCGCGATCCAGCATAAGCAGCAGATATTTTCCGCGCCGTGATACCTCGACGATCCGCCGCCGTTCCGCCATCTTCGCCAAATGTTGTGCGGATTGTGGGCGCGTGGCGATTGGATGGAAAACGTGAACGCAACGGATGCGCTGTCCGCGCACCAGTGGCCTTAGCGACCTTGCAACAGCTTCGACTTCCGGAAGTTCCGGCATGTGTTTAACGGTTGGATTGAGCAGGCTGCAGGATCAAGGTGTGTCTTCGGATCTTCGCCTCGCCTGCATCGCTGAATGGTCCATAGATCGCTTTGCCATCCAGCCAGTAAGAAAACTGGTCCCGGTAGTGCTCGCTCCCCGGTTGCCCCGATTCGCCAGCCGGGATTAGGATGATCGACTCATCCCAGTTCGCGGTATTCGCCACGAAGCGCATCGCCGGGCCATGGTCGCGCGACGCGGCCCGCGGGCTGTAGTCCGTTCCCGCCTGCGCCTGGTCGGTAATACTCAGCAATTTCTTCAACACGCCCTCGCGTCCCAGCGGGTGCAGCATGTCCAGATAGTTGAATCTCTTCCAATCCCAGTCTTCCGGGTCGGCATCCTTGGTTCTTTCTTCCAAGCGGTGCACTGCTTGGTCCGCCGCTGCCGTCAACAATTCGTCGTAGTTTTTGTATTGCGCAGGCAGCCACTTTGCCGGACGCTCCTGCAGCGTGTGCTGCAGAAAATTCAGTTTTCGCCAATCGTACTTATCCGCATCGTTCCCCAGTTGCGCTTCCAGAATCGAATTCAGCGCGCGGTACATCGCCGAATTCAGGAACGCCACCACTGTGGAATTCGCCTCCGCGATTCCGTTCCAGTCCTTTGCCTGCTCAATCAACTTCTTCGCACGCGGATCTTTCGGCGGCGCCACTTTGGCTGCCGCTGCGAGCTGCTCCGCAATGAACGCGTGCGGAATGCTGTACGCGTCCGCTTGCACTTTCAGCATGTCTTCGGGACGCAAATCGTGTTTGTCGCTCAGTAAATCGTAAATCCGCGCCGTTCGGTACGGCTCTTCCCAGTTGTCCGTCAGGTACGGTTTGTAATCCGGTCCCACTACTCGCGCGTTCGCCGTTACGATAAATCCGCTTTCGGGATTAAAACTTTTCGGCAATTGCTCGAACGGCACGTAACCGGTCCACTCGTACTCGTCCGTGTCTCCCGGCACCGGCACATCACCCCGCCCCTTCTTTCGAATCGGAACACGCGCCGCCATGATGTACCCGATATTTCCATCCACGTCCGCATATACGGTGTTCTGCGCCGGGCCCCACGCCGTCTTCATGATTCCCAGAAACTCATTCCAGTTTTGCGCTTTGCCCAGCCAGAAATACGAGCTAGACAGTCCTCCCGGCTCCAGCGCCGTCCACTTCATCGCGTAATACTTGTCTCCATCCTGCTGCACCACCGGACCGTGTCGCGTCACCACCAGCCGCATGTGCTGGTCCGCGCCGCCTTTTACTTTGATCACCTCATCAAAAACGTCCGCTTTCTTCCATTGACCATTTACGCGGTACTCATCCGGGTTCGCCGGATTGAACGTTTCGATGTACAAGTCCTGCACGTCCGCGCCGTTGTTCGTAAATCCCCACGCAATCTTGTCGTTGTGCCCGATCACCACCAGCGGCGCTCCCGGCAGCGTGAACCCCTTCACATTCCATCCCGGCGCCGTCAAATGTACCTCGTACCAGATTGGTGGAATCGACAGTTCCAGGTGCGTATCGTTCGCCAGCAGCGGCTTTCCGGTGGCCGTGTGCGCGCCGCTAACCACCCAGTTGTTGCTTCCCAAGGAATGCCGGATATCCCTCTGCGATTCTTTCACCCAGTCTTTCACTTGCATTGCCAGCAGGGAAGTAAGGTCCGGAGCAGCCGCTTCAACGGGAGCCACAGGGTTTCCCCACTGAGCTTTGATCACATCGTCGTAGTCCATGTCATCGTCGTCGTCATCCGAATTTGCTTGCGATTGATCGCGCGCGCTTTTTTCCATGTTCGGATCGCCCACCACATAGTGGTCCAGCGACGATGCTTCGCTGAACAGGTCTTTCGCCATCTCCGGGCTCACCTTCGCCATAACGATTGCCCGATTCATCTCCGATCTGCGTGTGTCCGCCAGTGTCCGGTACATGTACCCGGCAATCACCAGCGTGTCGGTAGCGTGCCACTGTGTTGGTTTGTATCTAAGCAGCGTGAATTCCATCGGCAGTTTCGATTCGTGCTGCTCGATGAACTGGTTTACTCCCCGGGCGTACGCATCCAGGATCTTCCGCCCCTCCGGGTCCAGCTGTTCATAATCGCGTTGTGCCGCTCGCGCAAAATTCAATATTCGGAAGTCCTTGTCCACGCCTACCGTTACCGGCCCAAGAATCTCTGATAGCTGTCCCCTGGCCACACGCCGCAGCAGGTCCATCTGCCACAAGCGGTCTTGCGCCATCACGTAGCCTTCCGCTTCCGCCATGTCTTCCACGGAACTGGCGCGAATGTGCGGCACTCCCCATTTGTCCCGCTCCACCGTCACATTGCTCTGCAACCCGCCAACAGACACTTTGCCGTCCAATTGCGGCAATGGCCGATACACTAACCACCAGATTGTTGTGGCAAGTACGACGACGGCGAGGGCAAAGATCCACAGCAGTAGTCGCAGGGCTGCACGCACGCTTTATCTCACCTCTCTGCCTGTCTGAGAAGTGTAGTGGACCACGCACACCCGCGCAACCTGGCCCGGGCTTGG
>CAWGXB010000044.1:0-113029 GCA_963826335.1 Candidatus Acidiferrales bacterium
AAAATGGAGCGGTTACGCGGTGTCCCAGGACTGAAAGTGAGCGATTTTGGAACACGACGGCGGCACAGCTTTTTGTGGCAGGAGTATGTCGTAAAAGCCATGAGCGACGTAATCGGCAGCAGCTTTACCGGAACCTCGAATACATATCTCGCGTATCAACACGACCTGGAAGCGATCGGTACAAATGCGCACGAGTTGCCAATGGCTTTAGCTGCGATGGCCCAGGACGACGAAGAATTGAAGATGGCGCAATACCGCATGCTGGAGCTCTGGCAGCAGACCTATCAAGGCGAGTTACTCATCCTGCTTCCAGATACCTTTGGCACGACCCAGTTTCTGCGCAATGCCCCGGATTGGGTGGCGGACTGGACGGGGCAGCGTGCAGACAGCAAAGATCCTTTCCTCGCGGGCGACGAATACATTGCGTGGCTTGAACAGAGAGGGTGCGATCCGCGGCAAAAACTATTCATTGCTTCCGATTCCCTCGATGTGGACACGATTCTGGGGTTGCATGCCCATTTGTCCGGGACGATTCGTAACGGCGCTTCTCTTGCCAATTTTAGGCAAGCGAGCGACTTTCTCGATGAGGGGAAATGGATTCCCGAACGACGCATCCGTTTCAGCGCAGGCTGGGGCACCTTGCTGACCAATGATTTTCGGAACTGCAATCCTCAGGGCGGTGGCGATTTCGATCCTGTCAGTTTGGTGTGCAAGCTCAACGATGCCAATGGCAAGCGAGCAGTGAAACTTTCCGACAACTATGAAAAGGCGCTGGGCCCCCGCGACGAGATTCAGCGCTATCAGCGGGTGTTTGGTCTCGCCGGCGTTGCCCATGCGCCAATTGTCACATAGCGGCAAAGGGACTTCGCGCAGATCGGAATAAGAGCACTCAACAGCATCGCATTTCCCCGAACCGGACTTCGGGCTCGTTTCATAGGATTCTACGAGTGCTGTTATCGGGACTTGTTCCAGCTTTGACGCTCAATCTTCACAACAAATCCCGTCGCTTCGTTGACTTGCATTAGAGCGGCCGCCTAAGATGAGTCTCAAATGGCGGACTCCCAGTCACTCATCGGCCAAACCGTCTCGCACTACCGTATCTTGGAAACGCTCGGTGGGGGCGGGATGGGTGTGGTGTACAAGGCCGAGGACATACGCCTGCACCGGAATGTGGCGCTTAAATTTCTGCCAGACAATCTCGCGAAGGATGCTCAGGCCCTAGCGCGATTTGAGAGAGAAGCGCAGGCAGCATCGGCGCTGAACCATCCAAACATTTGCACGGTTTACGACATAGGAGAAGCAGAGGGCAGGGCGTTTATAGCCATGGAGTACCTAGATGGTTCAACGCTGAAACACCGGCTTGCCGGCCGTCCGTTCGACCTGGAAACATTGTTGGCATTAGCCACAGAAATTGCCGATGCCTTGGATGCGGCGCACTCCAAAGGGATCGTGCATCGCGACATCAAGCCGGCAAACATTTTTGTGACGGAACGGGGCCACGCGAAGATTCTGGATTTCGGCCTCGCCAAGGTTTCCGCCGCGCCAGAATCTGCGGGCAGCGCCAACACTTTAACTACCCTTGCATTGGACCCTGAGCATCTCACCAGTCCGGGTGCGACGCTGGGTACGGTGGCGTATATGTCGCCGGAGCAAGTGCGTGCCAAGCCGCTTGATCCGCGCACGGATTTGTTTTCCTTCGGGGATGTTCTTTATGAAATGGCCACGGGGCGGCTGCCGTTTCAAGGGGACAGCTCGGGTTTGATTTTTGAATCCATTTTGAATCGTACGCCCGCTCCTCCGTCGAGTCTCAACCCTAAGCTGCCAGATGAGCTTGACCGCATTGTTCAGAAGGCGCTGGAAAAGGACCGCGACCTGCGCTACCAGCACGCCTCCGACATGCGAACGGATTTGAAACGATTAAAGCGGGACACGGATTCGGGGAGATTCTCCGGGCAACTTGAGCCAGTGTCGCGCAGCGGTTCTGTGGAAGCAAACAAACCCCGAAGTGGTGTCTCAGGCCGGCGGTGGATGATCGGAGTTGTGGCCGTAGTCGCGATCCTGGTCATTGGCCTTGGATTGCTCATGCGTTCAGGCGGTCGACTAAAGTCGAGAGAACATGGTTCCGAACCTCTTTCGGTGGTGCCCCTGACGGCCTTGCCTGGGCAGGAGATTTCCCCGAGCTTTTCGCCTGACGGCAGCCAGGTAGCATTTGGATGGGACGGCGAAAACAATGGTGCCGGATTCGATTTATATGTGAAGGTCGTCGGCACTGAGAGGCCGCTGCGGCTGACCAATCATCCTGCTGCGTGGCTTGGAGTTGCGTGGTCGCCCGATGGCCGCTCGATTGCCGTGCACCGGGTATCTGCTGAAGGTGGCGGCATCTTTCTGGTCCCCGCCTTGGGCGGACCGGAGCGCAAACTCGATTCGATTGCGGATACTTATCACCCCTGGGCGGCGATTTCCTGGTCTCCGGATGGTAAAGAACTCGCGTTCGTAGCCCACCGCCCACCGTATACGTCCGACTACAGCCAGCTGTTTATTCTGTCCGTTGATACTCTGGAGTCGAAGCTTGTGGAAACCGGTTGCGAGGCCTATACCGCTGACCCAGCTTTTTCGCCGGATGGAGAAAGGCTGGCGTTTGTCTGCGACCAAAATAATGCACATTACTCTTTGAACGTAAAAGAACTTCGCACAGGCAGGATCTCTCGAGTTTTGGACACAACAGAATGGATTAGCGGCATTGTGTGGACGCACGGTGGGGAGCGAATTTTGTTCGCCTCCGTTCCTCCATTTAGTGACGAACAAGGCGGGGATCTGTGGCAGATCACTCCAACACCAAATGCATCTCCGGAGATAGTCCCCGGCGCCCATAATGTCACCTCAGTTACATTCAGCTCATCGACACGTCGGGTGGCCTACTCACAATCGCGTGTCAACGCAAATATCTGGAGGGTAGATCTGGATGGAAAAAACGCGCATTCGTATGTCCTCGCGCCATCCACTCGTGAGCAGTATGGCCCAGTAGTTTCGCCTGACGGCAGAAGGGTTGTGTTCATGTCCAACCGCTCTGGCACCGGCGAAATATGGGTCTGCGACAATGATGGCAGCAATATCCAGCAGCTTACATCATTTGGAGACGCACAAATAGGAACGGCGCGCTGGTCGCCGGATAGCCGACAAATTGTGTTCGACTCCCGCATCGAGGGAGAAGCCAACGTATACGTCGTCGATGCAAATGGCGGAGTTCCAAAGAAACTGGAAACGGGGACCCGTGAGAATTCCATGCCCAGCTGGTCGGGCGATGGACGGTGGATCTATTTCGTCAGTGGACGTAGCGATAGCAGTGTTACGATCTGGCGCGTGGATGCAAACGGAGGACGCGCGACACAACTCACCAAGACACCGGGAAGTGCGCTGCCAATGGAATCTCCCGATGGGCAATTTGTCTATTTTGTTCGCACTACTGCAGACAAGGTGCGGTTATGGTCCATGCGGCCGGACGGATCCGACGAAAAGATGCTCGACGCGATTCCGCCCCGCCAGACAAACGGTTATGAATGGTGGCCGCATGGAACGGGCATCTATTTTTACGCATATCCAAATGGCAAAGCGGAGGTCGATTTTCTGGATCTGCGCACGTCGCGGATCCGACGAATCTACACGCCTGACAAGCCCCCGGCGCATTGGTTGGGCGGACTCTCCATCTCTCCTGACAGCAAATGGCTCGTATACTCGCGGATCGATGAGATTACCAGTGATCTCATGCTAGTGGACAACTTCCATTGAATACACCGACCCTAACACCCCCATCGTGCACGCAAGACAAGTCAGAGTATGCGAAGTTGTAATGGTGCAGATCGAAATCTGCGAACAAGCTCTTAGGTCCCGATTAGTCGCGTACTCGTCCAAGTGCCTGTCACTGGCCAGCGATGTGGGAAATGATGACCAAAGTTCCGGATAGATTGTCGGCGACACGGAAGTGTTCTGACGCTCGCTTGTTGCGATTAGTAATGGCTTTTCGCTAGCAATCGGGTTGATGAATACAAGCGCGTTTCCGAGGACTAATTGTCTGCGCTGACTCCTGAAGGCGCTCTATAAGTGCATCAGCCTGACAGCGCCAATTGAGGAAGAGATGCCTTATTGGCTCAATTTAGAACCTATACCAAGTATGCTTCCCTCTTGGGATGAACGGGGCTGTCGCATCCTTACCCTAAGCAGAGGTCGTCTTTATGAATCAGAATTGCGGCGCAATTATCCTCGGTGGTACTGGGCAAGTCGGTGGCGCAGCGGTCGCGGAGCTGCTAGCAATTCCGGAATGCCGAGAAGTGGTGATGGTCACCAGAAAGCCCATTGCGGCGCGATCGCGGGTACGCAACGTCGTTCTTGATACCGGTGCTGCTGACTTTGCCGAGCGCACTGCCGCCCTTGCCCGCGAAGTCTTAAGCCAAGGTCCCGTCAGCGCCGTGAGCTGTGTGGGTGTCGGTTCTGGATCGATGCGCTGGAGCGAAGAAGAATTGAAACGACTTGAACTCGGCGTCGTCGGTGCATTTGCGCGTGGCTGCCATGACGCCGGAATCGCCCAGTTTTGCCTACTTTCTGCGGTAGGAAGCACGGCCCGCAGCCGGTTTCGATATGTCCGCGTAATGGGCATGAAGGAAGACACCGTGCGCAACATCGGTTTTACCCGCCTCGCCATCTTTCGCCCCGGCATCATTGTAGGCAACGCTCATACCCCGGCCTGGGTCGGTTTGTTGGGAAGCCTCGTGCCCGGGCCGTTCGGCAATATCGATCAGCGAATTCTCGGTCGCTCAATCGCCGCAGAGATAGCTTTGCACAGTCGAGAGGCCGGCGAAGTTATCCGCGAAAATGCCGCAATGAAAAAACTCGCTGCACAGTTCAATAGATGGAGCCCAACGCAATCGAGCCCCGGACCACGATAATGTGCGCTGATCTCAGTTCCACCGAGCGAACCTTGAAGAAGTCACTCTTTAGAATCTTGCGCCAGCAGGAGGATCTTCCCGATGCCGCCTTTCTGCCCGAGCACATGTGCTTCAGCCGCATCACGCAGCGGCATCCGGCGGCCAATGGGCAGGACGAACTTGCCGTCCCGCATGTCATCGGCAAACTCGCGCACCTTGGATGCATCAGGCCGAGCACCCACACGCGTAATCTTCACTGTCGGGTTTTTGGCCGCGGCACTCTCCGGTAACATGGCAGTGTAGCCAAAGGAGCCGCCCTGCTTTACCCTCGCGATCAGCTTCGCTGCAACCTCACCGCCAACGGTGTCCGCAATTGCATCGACTAAGCGGAAGTTCTCAATCGCTTGATCGTCATCAATCGCGAGCGCGTCAGAGACCCCGAGGGAGCGGGCGTCACCCAGCTCTTTCCCGCGAACGCCTGCAATCACCTGCGCGCCTATCTTCTTCGCCGTGTGCACAGCCGCGCGCCCAACGCTGCCCAGCGCTCCCGTAATCAGAAGAACCTGTCCCTTTTTCACGTTTGTCGCAAGGCGCACAAGCTGGTCACCGGTGAGTGAAATAAGCGGGATCGCGGCCGCGACCGCCATGTCCACGCCATCCGGCAGATGAGTCACGTCCGAATCGTCCACTGCAACCAACTCGGCATAGGTCTTGTTGGATAGTGCAAGAACGCGGTCGCCGGCCTTGAAGTGCTTCACATCTGCGCCCACCGCCCGTACGATGCCGCTCACATCGCGGCCCAGAATTGCAGGAAACGACAACGGATAATTCTTCTGCATCATCCCTGACCGCAGTTTCCAGTCAATCGGATTAACGCTCGCGGCGGCTGCCGCGAGCAGTACCGTACTTCCGCTGATCTGCGGTTCGGGAACGTTGTCTTCAAATTTCAGCTTCTCGGGACCGCCGTACTCATGCAGCACCACCGCTCTCATCGCGTACCTCCCAGAACTCCAGGCATATTCAACCCTAGAATCAGATGCGCGGGAACCGCTCGCGTCTCAACGGGATAACTTCGGGCTTGCCGGCATCCGTCCCGAGCTGATCATTGACGGCGCATTCTTTGGGAAAGATCTAGCGGCCCTGTGCGGTCAGCTAAGTGATGGACGGTCAAGACTCCCTGGTTTTCGGCCTGGCCTCGCCAGCAAGGCTGGCCGTGTTCATATCGTTGCGGGCGCAAAGCGCGTTAAGGATACTAATCCGACATAGCTTCCGGTTTGCTCGTCATCTGGGAGCGACCGCTGTGTAAACCCGGGTTCGCCCATTGTGCGTCCAAGTGAGTTTCGGGTTTCCTGCGCCCCTTTGGAACTCAGGTCGCGAAAGGGATGGCCGGGTCCAGCACGCGCAGCAGGAGCAAACTTTGGTCATCCTGCTGCAGACCATATTGTCGCACCTCGCGCATGATGAGATCCCAAATCTCCGGCAAGGCTCTGGTAGCGTGTTGTGTCAGCAGCTCTTGCAGGCGGGTCAGGCCAAATTCTTCATCTCTGGCATTGGCCACTTCCGTTATGCCGTCGGTAACCATTAAGAAGAGATCGCGCGGTGAAAAGATGACGTGCTTACTAGCATAGGAACCGCCGGGGATCAGTCCGAGCGGAAGTTGCTCCATGGAAAGACGAGCCGTGTCCCTGCTGCCTTGCCGATAGTGGAGGATCGGCGGATGGCCAGCCAACGCGTATTCGGCTTCACGTGAGCCATCGAAGCGGAGCAGGGCCATGGTGGCATACATTTCGCGCTCCTTGAGATCTGGCAACACGCGGTCCACACTCTCGAGTGCTGCTACCGGCATTTGGCTGAATTGCACGGCGAGTCGCATGGCAGTCTTCAACATCCCCATGAGCTGGCCGGCGGGCAGGCCGTGGCCGGAGACATCAGCGATGTAGGCCACCAACCCTCCGTCTCTCTCGATGACGTCGATCAGATCGCCGCCCATTTCTGTGCTAGGGATCGATTTGCCGTACAGCTCGAAGCTCGCGTTCTGGAAAGAGACGGTCGGAACCAGGGTCGCCTGAATGCCGTGGGCCAAAGAAAGCTCTGTCTGCATACGCACGCTGGCCACGCCCTCCGTACCAGCAAAGAACAGCAGAAATCGAACCCCGAAACCGATACCAACCAAGATCCCGATCGCATCGAATAGCACGCGTCGATGTAGAGCGACGGGGACCGGCAAAGGCAGCGAAACGTGCGAGGCCCAGTAGCCCAGCCAGGCCGTCAAGACAACCAGCAGAAACAGCGGCGGGATAAGACGAAATCTTTTGATTCCGGCGGCCCTAAGCGCTGCCGCTCCCGTGCCCACTAAGACGGGCCAAAAGAAACCTCCGCCGACGCGCGAAGCATTGAGCTGCAATAGATCGAACGCGAAACCGCCGGCGGCGCCGACGAAGAAGTACCCTGCCAGGAACATCTTCATCCGCCCCAGCGGCAGCATGTGCCAGTAGGGACTGAAGGCGGTGGGAAATGCCGAGCTCGCACCCGCCAACCATGTGCGGAGCTTCTTTTTCATCGGTACTCCCCCGGGTGTCCTGGATCGCAGGGAGACCGAGCGCTAAGCCAGGGCTTCGACCAATCGTCGGCTAGGAATCCGAGCAAAAAGACGGAGACGAAAATGGACAGATTCATTTATTGAACTGTTACCAGAAACGCATGAAGATCACAAGCGGGTGACGAACTTGAATGGCCGATCTTTTATTTTGATTGGCATTCCTGAAACCCTAGACAGCTCCGGCGGATAGTTAGAAAACGAGCTGTACTGAGAAGCGCCGTTCCTGCCGGAGATACTCCGAGCGAGTGGTCGGCTATGCGGAAGCAATCCGGGAGCCGTCAGCGCCACTTTCACGGGCCAGATACGGGCTTCGAGGAGATCGGAGTGCAAACAGTATTCCGCAGCGCGAATTTCCTGGAAGCGGACTTCTGAGGAATCTGCCAGATTTCGCTTCTTCGAGATCGACGTTTGAACGCAGCGTCTATCCGGAGTTGGCCATCTGTGCCTGATCAGATTCGAAGGGTTGAGATGGCGAGTTAGTGTATAGTGCACTTCGTCTTCTGGCTCGGTATGGAAAGTTGAGCTTGAACAGCGACCCATGGAGACCTGAGATGGACTGGTTCGTTGTGGACCGAGGGGCATGACATGGCGAATTACTCGCAGCTTCGTTCGAGCCTTATTGCCGCCCCCATTTTTGCACTGGCAATGTTTGCAGCGAGCGAGACCGCTGCCCAAAGCCCGCAGGCTCCTCCAATAGCTCCTGTCCGGATGGTCGCCGAGGACTACTTCGGTACCAAAGTCTCCGATCCCTACCGCTACATGGAAAACCTAAAAGACCCGGAAGTGGTGAAGTGGTTCGGCGACCAGAATGCTTACACACGCCTGGTACTTTCTCGGATTCCGGGCAGAGAGGCACTCCTTAAGAGGATTCAGCAGCTCGACGAATCAGGACCACCGCGCGTCTTCGATTTCCAACGCTATCAAAACCACAGATATTTCTATCAAAAGAGACAAGCCAACGAAAACATCGCGAAACTCTACACGCGAACGGGGCTGCAAGGCCCCGAAAAACTCATTCTGGATCCGGGCAGATATTCGACAAAATCCGATTCGCATTACACGTTGAGTTATTACGCGCCTTCCTTGGATGGCCGTTTTGTCGCCTACGGCATCTCACCTTCCGGTTCCGAGGATGCGGTGATTCACATCTTGGATTTAACCACTGGCGAAGATACAAACGAATCGATCGACCGGAGTTGGTACGGTGGAATCTCGTGGCTTCCTGATGGGCAATCGTTTTTTCACGTTCGCTTTCAGAAACTTTCCCCAGGTGCGGATCCAACCGAACGAAGGCTAAAGAGTCGCGTGTTCCTTCATAGAGTCGGAAGCGATCCTGAGAGTGATCTTCCTGTTTTCGGTTTTGGCGTAAATAGCGGTATTGACTTGGACCCTTCTGACAGCTGCGGTGTGGTGAGTGATCCTCGCATTTCTTATGCGGTGGCGTACGTCATTCATGGATTTAGCAACGATTGGACTCTTTACACAGCTCCGCTGGAATCGATTGGTAAAGCTAGCATCAAGTGGCAAAAAATCATCGACGTGGACGACGAAGTAGTTACTTTTGACGCTCGCGGGGACGATTTGTACCTCATTACACACAAAAACGCTCCGCGATTCAAAGTCATCCACGTGAGTCTTTCCCGCCCTGATCTGGCAAATGCGCAAGTAGTTGTTCCTGGCGGAGAACCTGTAATAACCAACGTTGCTGCGATGGCCGATGCCCTGTATATACAGGAACTCGACGGCGGAATCGGAAAACTACTTCGATTGCCTTATTCCACGGAATTGGCACAAAAGGTTTCCCTTCCTTTCGATGGAAGCTTTGGAATGGCAGGCGGTGATCCACGCCTAGACGGCATCCTCTTCGGTTTGACTTCGTGGACCAAAGCACCAAAGATATTTGAATATATTCCCAAAGATAATCGGGTTGTGGATACCGAACTCCAGCCCTTGGGCACGTTTGACGAACCGGCCGAAATTGAGTCCAAAGAGACTAGGGCTCCGAGTTACGATGGCACACTGGTTCCTCTCTCCTTGATATACAAAAAAGGGATCAAGCTCGATGGTTCACACCCCACGCTGCTAGTCGGCTATGGCGCCTACTCCATCACTATTGACCCTGAGTTCAATCCGCGTGATCTGGCGTGGATTGAACGGGGAGGCATCTTGGCATTTGCCCATGTACGCGGCGGTGGGGAATATGGCGAAGAATGGCACAAAGCCGGCATGTTGCAGAACAAGCCGAACACTTGGCGTGACTTCATCGCATGCGCAGAGTATTTGATTAAGCAAGGATATACCTCTTCCGCTAAGCTGGCCGGTCAAGGCGGAAGCGCGGGAGGCATCTTGATTGGACGCGCGTTTACGGAGCGTCCTGAATTGTTTGCCGCGGCGCTCAGTGATGTTGGCCTTTCCGACATGATCCGCGATATGTTTTCACCCGACGGACCTCTAAATGTTCCTGAATATGGAGACCTGAAAAACCAGCAGGGATTTCAAAATCTGTTTGAAATCAGTGCGTATTATCACGTGAAAGATGGAACTCGTTATCCGGCGGTGATGATCACGACTGGAATGAACGACCCTCGTGTTGTTCCCTGGGAGCCTGGCAAGATGGCAGCCCGCCTCCAAGCGGCGACAGTCAGTGGAAAACCTGTATTGCTTCGTGTCGACTATCATGGTGGCCACGGCACCATTGGCGGAACCAGAACCCAGGCGGAAGAGTTGTCTGCTGACCAATGGAGCTTCTTGCTCTGGCAATTCGGTGTTCCGGCCTATCAACCTGTAAAATCAACTCCAGGCGAGTAAGCCCCGTCCGAACTCTAAATCCCGGCCGCATTCCGCCTGCGTAACTCATGTGTAGCATAATCATCACGGGCCAGAAACGGCGTTCGAGGAGATCGGAGCGAGACCGCTTCACAGTGGGACCTCATTTCCCCCATCGAGACTTCGGGACAGTTTCGCCGGATTCACCTCGGCGAGTACAGCGTTACACATCCAGTGAACCCTGCGTGTTATTTAGATGCGGCTGTATTGCGTGCTAACGAAAGGCGTTAAAATGTCCGGGGCGAGTGGGGTCTTACTTGTCTGCAGGACTTCCGCTTTAGTCCCGTGCCTGCCAATCCTCCTGCGCCGCCGCACTGCTTCGCATCTTTGCCGAGATCCAATGTCGACGGCGTTCTTATGTAACTGCGCCATCGTCCTGGATAACCGACGGATATCACTTTCCAACATCCCTACGAAGAGTTCTTTTCGAATTTCGTCGAAGACGTATGCCAGGTTCCGAGCTATCCGTTTTCCCTTTGCTGTGGGCTTGATGACAGAAAACCTGCGGTCGCGTGGATTGATGTCACGAATGATCAAACGGCTGAACTCCAGGCGATCGATAAACCGCGTGATCATGCCTTTATCTCTTCCGAGTCCGACTGCGAGCTGTCCGGGTGTGATTCTTCTGGCTTCAACGCAGCGAAGGAGAACACTGGCTTCCTGGACGGTCATCCCAAATCTCAGGAAGCGGCGGTCGAGTGACGTTTGCAGCCTGATACAAGTCTGAAACATCCAGGACATCAGAAGATCCTTGCGCCATTCGTGACCTAGCAATTGTTCGGACAGGCCGCTGCGCGAGATCGGCACAAAAACACTTGCGAGCTTTTGACCCAGTTCTATTTTGGCGTGCTTGCCCATTTCTCAGGCCTCACGCGGATCGGTCCTTCAAACCAGGGGTGCCAGTCAAGACAAAGTTGGGCCCTGCTTCCGTGCTTGCTTCCCGGGGCTGACTGACCCGGCGATTGATCCAACCGAAACTTTCGTCGGGTGTCGCATGTTCTGGCCTGCTTTAGAAGTGGAAGCCAATTTCTCCGGTCAACGTGCGAGGCGTCACGTAGTGAGTGCCGCTAAAGGTGGAGAGAAAATTGTACAGTGCCACTTTATCGGCCACGTTGATGACCGTGAAGCGAGCGCTCCAACGATAGCGGTCGCCACGGAACAGATTGTCCTGGCCGATGGCAAGGTCAAACAGGTTGCGCGGAGCAATGCGCGGCGGGTTGTGGTCATCGTTTTCGGTACCCGGCGCCGGAATGCTGATCAGCGTCGAGCCATATTTTGTGGCAAGGCATTGGCCACCGGGAATTCCCTGGGTGGGAGTTGCGTGGAAACTTCCGCAGAAGAGCCCTGCTTGGAACTGCTGGTCGGGGGTCAGGCCGGACACATCCACGAAAGGATTCACTCCGTCGCCAAAGGGAACAGCGCCGGCGACAAGCCCGCTGTCGTAACGCCAGTTGAAACCAATCCACGGCCCGGTCTTCCATGGCTGGTACTGCAGGTGCGTCGTCTGGTTGAACTTCTCGTCGTGGTCAATGCGGAATACGCCAGTTCCGCCCTGCCCTGCTGGCGTAACGCCAATTCCGCTCATTTGCGGCTGGAAGAAACGCGCGGCTACGCTGGACATAACTACCAGTGCGGTGAATCCATGAAAATCCGGAACGCTAGCACGGATGGCATAACCAGGAATCTTGGAGTTGTGCCATTCGACTGGGAATGTAATCGGCGTGCTCCCGAAAATACTGAAGTCGTAGCCGTAGTGCGTGTACTTCCAAAGGTATTCGGCATCGACCACCAGGTATTTCCCGAAGGCTTGCTGGAAGCCGGCGTGAAATTCATTGCGCCAGGAAGGTCTCAATGGAGAGGTGATGCAAGGAAATCCCTGAATGCTGGCCATGATCGCATTCACGACGGCATCGTTGCATCCGGCGCTGGAGAGAACCAGGTTCTCGTTAAACGGAGTTTCCATGATGCGGGCGTAGGATGCGCGCAAGACGGTGTTTGTACGCTTGAAGTTGTAAGCCGCTCCAAGACGTGGTTCGGCCTGACGGGCGATGGCGAGGCCGTTATAGAGATCTCCGCGAATTCCCAGGTTGAACGCCCAGTTGCGATAGGTGATGGTGTCCTGTACGTAGAGGGCCAGTTGTTTTACGTCGGTATGGCCATGGTAGAGATAATTAGTCCCGTTGCGAGTCAGATCGTACGGCAGCAGCGTGGTGCAGGGAGCAGCGATGGCAACGTTGTTCACGAAGCAGGGGGAACCGGGAATAGAGTTACCCTGGGAATCAACCTGATCCAGTGATGGAATCAGGTTGGGGTCGACGATTCCAAACTTGTCATTCTCGGTCAGGAATGTTTGCTGATAGGTCACGCCTGCTTTCACGTTGTGAATGCCCTTGACGTAGGAGACATACGTCATCGCTCCCGCGTTCGTCAGAGTCCTGTTCTGGGCCACAGACTCTTGCTGAAGTGGAGTGAGGTCAGCGAATGGATTTTCGCTGGGGTAGTAGTTATAGCCGTCATGACGGACGTACCCGCCGAGGGTGAACACCATGTTTGTATTGATCAGTCGCGTCCAAGTCGGCGCGATATTATAGGTCTGGATTTTTGAGCGCTGGTCCGTGGGCCCAACCGGGCTGCCATCGGGACCCGTGACTCCAACGTTGAAATTGTCATAGGAATTTGGTGTCTGAAACCAAGACCTTGAGAAACCAACATTAAGATGGACGGTGTCCTTGTCGGAAAGCTGATAGTCTACCCTGTCAAATACATCTTCCAGGTTGCCTTTGGCATGTATTACGGAAAATTCCTGCGGGTCAAGAAATCGTCCGGTATTCAGGCCGTCCACCGCGATGAAGTTTCCCCACTTCGCACCACCGTAGGCGAGGTCGAACGCTCCGTTCACGGAGCCGAACGAACCATAGGAGGTGGTAACTGTGCCATGCGGAGTGGTCACGCCCTGGCCAGAGCGCGTCGTCACTTTGATCACCAAGCTGGTCTTATCGCCGAATTCGGCGGGCGGCGCACCAGAAATGACTTCCAGAGACTGGATGGAGGAGGATGGGATCTGGTTGGAAAACACTTTGCTCTGCTGGTCCGTGATCGGTTGACCGTCAACAGAGAAGGAGTTCTCCGCATGATCACCGAGTCCGTGGAAAAGCCCGTTGGAATCGGCGGCGACTCCCGGCGTGACCAAGGTGACCAGTGAACTCACAGAGGACGAAGCGCTTTCCAGCGGCAGGCGTTCAAAGTCGTTTCGGTCAAGATCTGTATGGAAAGTTGGATCGTTCTCCGTAAGATCCCCGCCTGATTCGACGGTTACGGTTGTGGCAGCCGTGACTATCTTCACGTCGACTTCGATTTTCGTCGGCACCATAGACCGCACCTCGACGTCCTGTGCGAACGGGGCAAATCCGTTCGCATTGACGCTCAGGTGGTATCCATTAAACGGCACGTTGGTAAAGCGAAACGCACCCTCGTTCGAAGTGGTGGTAGTGCGCTCATAGCCGCTGACAGGGTCCTTGATTTCCACCGTGACATTGACAACGGCAGCGCCGGAAGGATCCTTCACCGCGCCTTCGATTGAGCCTGAATTACCTACCTGTGCAGAGGCAGCGACAACGAAACAAATGAGACTGAGAGCAAGAAAAGCAAAACCTCGAAAAGCGCAACGCACGATTCCTCCGGCCCCGTAGGGAGATATGTGTGTGATCGTGGGTAGGTCCGCCAAGAATAAGGGCGGTCGCGCGGCTAAAGAGAATGCCGCGCCAAAAACAATTTCAATGACTTGAACCTAGAGAACTACAAAAGAGGGAGGGGCGCGAGAAGGAGAATCTTCGGAGAAAAACTCTGAAACTTCGGGTGTTAAATTGGCTGCCACCTGACCGAACGAAACTAGCGGGACACTCAGTACTAAGGCCGAAACTGCCGGTGCAACACCTAGATGCGCCACCTGACAGATGCGGCAAGCCGGTTCATCATGACCGTTTGCATGTGAATGGGTCGTAACTTGAAGCAGAAAAACGAGCGAGAGTAGGACAAGAGCGAATGCAAGCGGCTTAGCGAGTCGGCGCAGGAATGGATGCGCTACAACCAGCATTTCTATGCCTCCCACAGAGAATCGCGTTCCGGGATGGGCCCGTACATAAGCCAAAACAGGACCCCCTCAAAGTTTCAACTAGGACGCATGGGATTGCAAGCTGAAAGCCAGGCGCATTCCCCCCGCGGCACCGGCCTGCCTAAGAGGCCAGATCTATTTGATAAATTCCCATATCAACAGCTTTCGGCCCGGCAGTGGGGGCTGACTCCTGTGTAGCTTGATCAAGTGTCCGTCACTAGCCAGAAACGGCGTTCGGGTCCGTAGCCTGCTAAGTGGACGTCTGACTGAGAACTTACCTCCCCGAACCGGACTTCGAGATCGTTTCGCAGGATTTCCTTTTGATAAACTTCAGGCTGCGGCATCCGCCTTATGCGTTGCCCGACTATGGCCAAATATAAAGTCGGTGTTTTTAGCCACCGGTAATCGCTGGCACGATCGAAACTTCTGCCCCATCATAAATTGCTGTGGCAAGTCCACCGGTGTAACGTACGTTCTCGATGCCTACAAAGATATTCACGTGCCGTCGAGTTTCGCCCGTTTCGGTTAGAACTCTGTCGCGCAGCCCCGGGGATACTACGAACAGCGCTTGCAAGACTTCGAGTAGATTGGCGCCCGCTTCCACTTCGATGCACACAGTGCTCTGATGCCCCGTGAACTCTCGAAGTGGACCCGGAATTTTGAATAAGACCTGCATCAGCCCGATTTCTCGCGTCTGGCTCTTCTTGTATGCGCAGTTTTCCGCTTTTTCTGGATTCTAGATTTCAAATTTGGCTTCGCGGTTGGCCCTCTGTCCATGTGGACGACCGCAGCCTTCACACATAAGATCTGCGGCAATCCTTCTACTATTTTCTTCCAGCTTTTTCCTTCATCTTTCGATCCGTAGATCTTTCCGCTTCGCGTTCCGAAATAAATCCCCGCCGGATCCAATGAATCGGACGACAAGGCGTCGCGTAAAACAGTTTCGTATGCTCCTTTTTGGGGTAACCCCCGGCTGAGCGCCTCCCAGGAACCACCCGCATTTCTCGTGCGATAGACTCGCAAATGTCCCTCTGGAGAGCAGCGAAACTCATCCGATTCCACCGGCACGATATACACGCAATCCGGATCGTGAGGGTGCATCAGCATTGCGAACCCAAAATCCGAGGGCACTCCATGCGCGATGTCCTGCCACGAATCACCCCGGTTATCGGAGCGGTATAGCCCCCAATGGTTTTGCAAAAACAATCGTTCGGGCCGGGATTCATGGAGCGCAATCTTATGCACGCACTGTCCGAACTCTGGATATTTCTCTGGGAGGAACACCACACGAACTCCATTGTTGCGTGCCAGCCATGTGCTCCCACCATCCTCCGTACGGTAGACTCCCCCGGCAGATACGGCCACGTACATGCGATCTTTGTTGCTTGGATCCGGCAGAATTGTGTGCAGAATCAATCCGCCATTGCCTGGCATCCAGCGAGGCCGATGCGGATGATCGTACAACCCGCGGACCAGCGACCATGATTCGCCATCATCTTCCGATTCGAACAAAGCCGCAGGTTCCACCCCGCAATAGAGTTTCTCCGGCTCATCATTTCGGCCCAGGCAAATTTGCCAAATGTTCCGCAGCGCAGCGCCGGACTCCGCGGGAAACCGGATGCTCGCCTCTAGAGGATTGGTCCAAGTTCTGCCGAAATCTTCGCTTGAACGCAAAAACGCGCCCCACATCACGTTGTTTGCCGAAACCCACAAGCGGTGACGGTCGCTTCGTCCGTCATAGGCCATAGCATAGATGCCTTGGCCATGAAAATATGGTCCAGCCACGTCCCAATTCGTGCGATCGCAGGACGAGCGTAGAAAAAATGCTCCCTTATTCGTCCCTACCAGCAAGAGCACGTCTCCGTTTTTCACCGCGAGGTGTTCCATGCCGCGGAGTACGAGCGTTCGAGGTCCTCGCGTTTCTTCCGAAGGATGGCGGCTTTGCAGCACCGCGCCCTGAACGGTCTCGAGGGCCGCGCGAACTTCAGTGGCGCGCTGGTACCGCCCCGCGCGTTCCTTCATCAAACAGCGCTGGATAACCGCTGCCAAACCGTAGGGAACTGTTGAAGGAAGCGGGGGAGGCGGCTCTCGCAAGATCGCCGAGGTCACCTCAAAGCCGGTGTTTCCGCGAAACGGCAACTTCCCGGCCGATGCTTCATAGAGCAGCACACCGAGCGACCACACATCGCTCAGGTAATCCCCCTTTTGCCCGCGTAAGACTTCCGGTGCCATGTAGGGTATGGTCCCTACTAGCTTGCTTTCCATCGCGGTGTGAGAGAGTGTGAGCTCGCTGATTTCGTCCCGCTCTAACCGCGTGGCCAGCCCAAAATCCAACACCTTCACGCGCCCCTCGGGCGTGACCATAACGTTTGAGCCCTTCAAGTCACGATGCACAATTCCGCGGTCATGAGCATGCGCCAGTGCATCCGCGATTTGCGTACCATAGCGTGTCACTGATTCCATTGAGAGGCCCGTCGCTGTAATTAGCTCGCTGAGCGACCGCCCCTCAATCAACTCCATCACCACGTAGAACTCGTCGTCTTTCTCTCCCACCTGGTGAATGGTACAAATATTCGGATGACTCAAGGATGATGCTGTCTGCGCTTCGCGAAGTAGATGGCCGGGTCCGACTTTGTCGATTGCTCCGTGGGCTAGTAGCTTCAGTGCCACATCGCGGTTTAAAACCTCATCCCGCGCGCGGTACACGACACCCATACCGCCTTCACCAATCTTTGCAAGGATTCTGTAGTGACCTAGAGTTTGTCCAATCATGGAGTCGATCTGAAAGCCATCCTATCATGCTCGCAATCTCCATCAGAGCTTTGTCAACTATGAAACTATCCAGAAACGGCGTTCGAGGAGATTTAAGCACGAGGAGGACACAGCAGCAACGCACTTGCCGGGTAGGAACGAGGCGCGGACCGGGCTTCCGGACCGGACCGCATCACGGCCTTCTCCACCAAGAGGCTTTGCCAGAGCCTGAGGAAATATGGGAATTCATTGCGGCAGACTCTCTGGATGCTGCGGCTCGCGTGATTGAGAGAATTCACGAAGCGATTCGCAATCTCACCCCTCTTTTCCACAAATGCGTCATAATCCGACCCGACTTCGCGCCCGCTGCGCTTTCATCCCGCGCGAGATTTTGTGATCGCTTATGTGCCTGGTGTTGAGGCTGGTGCGCGAAGCACAGCGGCTCGCGCCGTCACGCACGCTTCTAAAGGCGAAATTCAGTCAATTCAGTATCCAGATAATTTCCAGCACAAAGCACAAAGACTCTCCAACTCTTCGAAACTCCGCCATCAATAATTGGTAGAAGTTGAGAATTTCTGGTGTCACTTCTGGTGTCACTTGGATTGTCAAAACTGGGCAGAATGAGACTAGGACTGTCGTTTCGAATTTCCCGTATCCGATTGCAATGGCGTGTCTTGACGTGTGCCGACGTGTCGGAGCGTTTTGATCAAAATGGATTAAAAGGCCGCTGCTCTACCACTGAGCTACGCCCCTAAAATACAAACCTCAATTGTACAAGAAAAACGATGCGCTTGCTTCGTTCGCACAACCCAACGAACGGGCTGACGCGCGCTCAGCTCATAACGTAAATTCGTCGCTCTCGTTCGCTTTGAACCGCGCCACTTCTCGCCACTCTGGCTGCGGGCGCCCGCTACTGGCCACGCACCGGGCGTTTGCGTTTCCACTCGTAATCCTTCCGCAACAGCGACTGGTGTTTCTTGATCTGCGCTTCAATATCGGCGAACGCATTTTTGCATCCGGCCAGCACGTTTTTGCCATTGCCGGTGGCCCGCAGCGTCCCAGTCGGCAGCGAAAGCGTCAATGCCAGCGACTGCTCGTCGGTTCGATTATTCTTGGAAAACACTCCCTTAATCTGCACCAGATCCGGTTCATAACTCTTCAGCAGTTTTCCGAGCTTGTCTAAACGACGCATCACTTCCGACGCGACCGCTTGCTGCGCTTCGACGTGCTTGTAGCTGATGGAAACGTTCATGGTTGCACCTGTAGGGATTCTTTATGGCTAAGGCGGGAACGCGACGCAGTCTTCATTCTGCACCGCATAATGAACTCAGCATAGCAGGCGCCTCTCCCCTGCGCAATGGCGCGCGGCGTTGACAGTTTCCCAGGGACTCTCTAGTCTAACTGGGCGCACCCGGCGCACCGATTGGACGCAAACGCGATCGTCTCTTCATGAAACCTCCCGATTCCTCTCACGCAGCAAAATCTCCCGCCGCCAGTCGCATTTTGATCGGTCCTGCCGGGTGGTCTTATCCCGACTGGTTTGGCTACGTTTACCCCACGCCTCGCTCCAAGAATTTCCACGAGGCCACGTATCTCTCCGAATTCTTCGACACCATCGAGATCAATGCTTCGTTCTACCAACCGCTTCGCCCCGAGCACGCCGCAAGTTGGCTGGAGCGCGTCGCCGCCAATCCTGCCTTCCTCTTTACCGCGAAACTCTGGCAGAAGTTCACGCACGAGCCCTCGGCCACAAAAGATGACGAGAAAGCCGTTCGCGCCGGCTTCGACATTCTGCAAAAAGCGGGCAAACTCGGCGCCGTCCTTCTGCAATTCCCTTTTTCTTTTCACAACACCAAGGAAACTACCAGCTATCTCGCCGCCCTTTTGAAACGCTTCGCCGACTACCCACTCGCCGTCGAGCTTCGCTACGCTTCGTGGCAATCCAGCGAAACGCTTGCCCTGCTGCGCGAACATCACGCCGCCTTCTGCAACATCGATCAGCCCATCATCGGCCGTTCCCTGGAGCCTTCCGCGGAAAGCACTTCGTCCGTTGGTTATGTCCGCCTGCACGGCCGCCGCTACGACACCTGGTTCACCGATCCCGCTTCTCCTGCCCATGAACGCTACAATTATCTCTATTCCGCCGAAGAACTTGACCCGTGGGTTTCGCGCATTCGCAGCATCGCGAAACACTCGCCGAATACATTCGTCGTCACCAACAATCATTTTCAGGGCAAGGCCGTCGTCAACGCCCTGCAACTGATCAGCATTTTGAAAGGGAGCAAGGTGAAGGTGCCGGAACCGTTGCGGCAACACTATCCGGAGTTGGACGAGATTGCGAACCAGCGGCAGGCAGCCCCAACGTTATTTCCGCTGGGCTCACCTCAATCAGGCAAAACGAGGAAAACTACTTCTTGAAGAGATTCTCGAAAGCTTGCCGCGCGTCCAGCGGCCTTCCCGGATTTGGAGCTTCCACGGGAGTCTGCGCCGCCTGCATGTAAGAAGTCGGCGCGGTATCTTTCTCTACCGTCGTGCGGAATTCATAGAAGGTGCAATTGTTCTTCGCATCTTTTGGCGTAACGCGCGCCGGAATCGGTTGCGTGCATTCAAACTGCGCGCCGGAATCGAAGAACCGGCACTGCTTGCAACAATGCAACTCAAAATTGCACTTCGGACACTGTCCCTTCACATCGAACCCGGCCACTAACACGGCGCCGCAATTCGCGCAGCGCGCCCGCGTTACCGTCCCGACCATGCGCGGCGTGCGCGGTCCCAGGTGGTCAGTAGCGCCACGTGGCCCGCCCTGCGGCGGCTTGCGGTCGTGCCTGTCCTTCTTCTCGTGCTTGTCTTGTTTCTCGGCATCACGATAGCCGCGGTGTCCATACTTGCGATCCACAAACGCCTCCGTCCATCATCCCCGGCGCAATACAACTTCCTCGGGTTACACAACTACTCGCGAGTTTTCACTTTGCTGCTTACATCCAATCGGATTGCTACAATCGCCCGGGCAGACCAGCCTTCCCTTCAGAAGTTATCCTGGAATGCTGTGGGCGAGAGCAGGAGATGGGACCTCTATGTTTGTAATCCTATGGGAGTTCGAAGTCAAGCCCGGCGGCGAGCAAAGCTTTGAATCCGCCTATGGGGCCGAAGGCGCCTGGGTTCAGCTCTTCCGCCGCGATCCCGGCTACCTGCGCACCCTGCTCCTAAAGGATCCCTCCCGCCCTCGAACGTACCTTACCCTCGATTTTTGGCACTCCGAAAACGCCTTTCAGTCCTTTCGCAATGCCAACCACGAAGCTTATCTGGCGCTCGATCGCTCCACGGAAGTCCTCACCCTCCGCGAGACGCATCTTGGCTCCTTCACGCAAACCGCGCCGCACAATCCCTCTGCTTAAAACAATATTCGAACCAATCCATCCGGCGGCAAATCCGCTTGCAGCAATCGCTTTGGGGTTCCAGCCTGACGCAGGAGCGCTTCGGCGGCCAAATAACCGCTACGCACCGCGCCTTCCATCGTGGCAGGCCAACCTGTATCGGTCCAATCCCCGGCAAGGACCATTCGTCCAATTCGTGTCTCTTGTTTTGGACGCAGCAAGTCCACACCTGGTTGCGGGGAAAACGTGGCCGCTGCCTCCTTAATTACTGTAGCCTTCACCAGTTTGGCTTCCCGCGCCTCGGGAAGGAACTCGCGCACTTCCTTCAGGCAAAGATCGATGATCTCCTGCCGCGGCTTCTGCAGTAACCCATAAGATGCGCTGATCACCAACTGTAGGTATTGCCCCTTTTCCCCGCCGTCATTTTCCGTGCCATACAGCGCGGTTTTGTTGAAGATCCATTGCGTGGTGGTGTCTATCATTGTCAGGAAAGGTTCGCTCATCACTTTTCGGTCGAACCAGAAGTGCACGCCGGTGATTGGCGAGTTGCCGATGCCGGCGATCTTCGCCAAAGCCGGCTCCAACTGCTTGGCTTCTTCGGGAAGCACATCCAGCAGTGCCTGGTGCGGCATCGCAAAAATATAAGCGTCGGCAGACTCCCTGCGCCCCCCATCAAACTCCACGCTCTCAATCGCGCCGTTCTGCAACTGCATTCCGCGCAGAGGCATTCGCAGATTCACTTCCCCTCCCCGTTTCTCAATCTCCCCTTTGCAGCCATCGTAAAGCACGCCCAACGGCACCACCGGCACGCCCATGCGGTATCCGGTGCGGTTCGACAGGAAACCTTTCCAGAAAACATCCACGCCGAACCGCGCATCGGTCTTGTCGAGTTCTTCATCCAGCGCGCTTACCAACACCACGCGCCAGAAACGTTCAATCGCTCCGTGCGTCTGGCCGCGCCGCTTCAGCCACTCCAGCATCGAAATTCCGCCCGGCTCGTCGAGATCCGCGGTGTGACCTTTCCCGCGCAATATGCTCAGCAGCGCTTGCCCGATGCTGCGCTTGTCCGCAAATGTCAGCGGCGCAAACGTCAGGAACGAACCCGTCATGTGAAACGGCGCCGGCAACATTCCGGCTTGCATCGTTCCGGTGCGGCCCTGCGGGTCCTGAAACAAAAGTCGATCGAAGTATTTAATTTTGTCCGCGGAACCCACTCGGCGATAAAAATCTTCCAGGTTCGTGCAGCAGCCCAGCGTCACGTGCTGGCAATTGTCCACATGTTCGCCGTCTGGCAACACGTACGACGTTGCCCGGCCTCCCAGAAATGGACGTCGCTCAAACAGCCGTACACGCCAGCCTGCTTCAGCCAGCGATACTCCCGCTGCCAGCCCCGCGAGCCCGCCGCCGATCACGATCACGTTTCGCAAGAATGTTCTCTTCCGTCTGGCGCCCGAAGCGCGCCTTGGCGATCAACTTCAACTTCTCCGTTTTCGACAACCGTACCCGCGGCCCAAAAACGGCAAAATCCACCGACTCAATTCGCGCCAGCAGCGAACTGTACGTGTGCACCAGCAGCCACAATGTGGCACGGCTGTCTTCGTCGATCATCCCAAACAGCCGCGAGCCTTCTTCGTATAACTGCCAGGCGCGTTCGGCCTCGAAGCGCAGCAGTTCGCGAACGCCCAGCGTGCCTTCGCTGTGTCCAAAATCTTCCTTGGCTACTTTGTAGCGTTCTAAATCCTCGTCCGGCAGATACACGCGTCCTAAGCCGTAGTCTTCGTGCACATCGCGAATGATGTTGGTCAACTGGAAAGCCAGGCCCAGTTTTTCCGCCAGGTCCAGCGCGCGAAAGTCGTGAAAACCGAAAATGTGCGTGCAGGTCAGTCCAACAGTGCCCGCCACGCGATAGCAATATTCCCGAAGGCGGTCGAATGTTGGGTAGCTTTGAATCGTCAGGTCCATCTCCGCGCCGGAAATCAGGTCGTGCAGGTAACGCGACGGCATTTTGTACCGCTGGATGGTGTCCACCAACGCAGGCAGCACTTCATTTGCGTCATATAGAGAATCGGCGGGCGGCGACATCACGGCATTCCCATCGAACACTTGCGACTTGCCGGTAATCGCTTCGTCCAACGCCGCGCGCCATTTTGCCAACCCCAATTGCTTGGCGGCCAGATCCGCGCCTTCATCGGAAACGTCATCGATCAGTCGCATGAACGCATACAACGCCACAATTGCGTCGCGCTTCGCCTTCGGCAAAAGGAAAAATGCCGGGTAAAAGTTGCTGTGCGCCTCTCGTGCGATTCGGTGGCACTCCTCGTACGAAGCGGCCACATCGCGCGTGGCGGGCGGCCCAATCTCTGCCACCTTGGACCTTTTGCCATTCGCCGAAACCGCGCCACTAATGGCGTGCGCCACTACCGCCCGGCCCAACAGTCGAATCTGCTTGCCTTTGCTGATCGCGGGACGCGCGTTCAGCGTGTCGTAGCCCATCGCCTCGATCGCATCCAACACCGCGACTCCGCCACGGCTGAACATTTCCAGGTCCACGCTGAGCTTGCCATCGACCATCTTGGCCAGCGGCATTCCCTGATCAAACAATTTGCGGGTCTGCGCGATCAGGTCCTTCATCAATTCCACGTATCGTTCGTCGAACTTCTTCGCGACGATGTCCTTTTCGGTCAGCCCGCGCGCCGCTGCGCGGTCCAACGGAATATAGATTCGCCCCTTTTCCAGGTCGCGCGAAACGTCCTGCCAAAAATTCGCCAGTTGCAGCGCTGTGCAGGTCGCGTCAGACAATCGTTGCCGCTGCTCGTCGCGGTGGCCGCACAGGTACAGCACCAGCCTGCCGACGGGATTCGCCGAATACACGCAGTAATCGATCACCGAATCCCACGTGGGATACCGCTTCACTACCTGGTCCTGCCGGAAGGCCTTCAGCAAATCCGCAAACGGCTGCTTTGGCACATCCTTCGCTACAACCGTTTCTCGCAGCGCCACAAACACAGGATGCGACGGCTTGCCTTCATAGCAGGCGTCCAGTTCCCGCTCCCACCAATCCAGTAACTCCAGCGCGCGTTTTCGTTCCGGGATTTCGTCGCCCAAGTCATCGGCCCAGCGGCAATAGGCATAAAGATTGTAGAAATGCTGGTGCAGCTGCTTTGGCAGCAGCCACGACGCGACGTTGAAATTTTCGTAGTGATGCGTCGCCAGCCAGTGCGTGTACTCCTGCGCGGCTTCCGGCGTACACCCATCCGCCGGCAGTTTCTCCATCAGCGATAGCTCGCCGGGACGCAGCATTAGGAAACAACATCCTTATTCATTTGATTAGAGTGGACTGGACCAATTGAGGGCCTGGATTTCGCCAGCCCGAGCGCCTGCCGCCCGCCACCGGCCACTGCTTACGGCCTTACCGCCAGCTTGATCTCTCCACTGCGCGCCTTCATCCGCTCGAACGCCTGCGGCAGATCTTCCAGGCGGATATCCTCAGTCACAAAATCCTGCGCCGAAACGTCGCCGCGGCGAATCGCTTCCAGCGCCTCGCGAATGAATCGCGGCGTGTGATGGAACGGTGAAATGATTCTGATCTCTGAATAGTGAATCGCCGCCGGCGCGATCTCGACTCTTGTGTCCGTTGGCAGCCCGCTGAAAAAATTAACCACACCGCCGCGCCGCACCATACCCAGCGCTTGTTCCCAAGTCGCCGGATTTCCCGCCGCTTCCACAACCGAGTCTGGCCCGCGCAGGTCCTCGGTCAGTTCCCTGACCGCGGCAACAACGTTCGGCACCTCGGTAACGTTAATGGATGCCACTGCACCCAGCTTCCTGGCCACCGCCAGCGGCGCCTCCCGGCGAGCCAGCGCAACCACGCGCACGCCGCGACGCGACAGCATTCGAACAAACATCAGCCCAATCGGCCCGCAGCCAATCACCGCGGTGGTGTCGCCGGTGCGAACTTCCATCTCATGAATTCCGCGCAACACGCACGCCAGCGGCTCGCCCAACGCCGCGCTGTGGTCATCCACGGAATGCGGTACTTCCAACATATTTTCCCGCACGATCCGTCCGGGAATTCTCATGTACTCCGCGTAGGCGCCATTATTGAACAGCAGGTCGTCGCAAAGATTTTCCTGGCCGCGCCGGCAATGGTAGCAACGGAAACAAGGCGCGGAATTGGCCGCAATCACGCGCACGCCCAAGCGCCACTTGGCATCGACGCGCTTCCCCATGGCCACGATCTCGCCCACCACTTCGTGCCCGAACACTGCTGGGGGTTGAATCATTTTCGCGTGGTAGCCGCGTTTCCAAACCTTCAGGTCCGTGCCATCCGTCAGCGCCAGCCTCACGCGCAGCAAAACCTCATCCGCGGCCAATGACGGCACTTCGATCTGCTCGACCCGCAGGTCTTCGCTGCCATACAGTACCGCCGCCGTCATTTTCGACGGCACCACGATCCTCACCGGGGCCAGATTCTCCTCCAGCCCGATTTCCGTCTTTTTTGGGGACGCTGCTCTCATGCGTGTGTAATCAGAATCTTCAGTGAATCTTCCGTGGGCCGAACCGCCAAATCCAAGCCCTCCTGAATTCTACCTAGAGGAAACCGGTGTGTGACGATATCCATTACCGGCAGTTTCTTCCCGAGCACCAGCGCCGCCGCACTCTCTTGGATGTCCACAGCCGCACTGTAGCTGCCCAGGATTTCCTTTTCGTCAATCCCCACTGCTGCTGCTGGAAACTCGATCTTGGTAACTGGGTCGTTGGCGGCAAACAATAATACTCTTCCCCCCGGCCTGGCCGCCGCCAGCGCGTCCACCACTACCGAAGGATGCGCCACAGCAACCAAAACCGCGTCTGCCCCCCGGCCCTCGGTTCGGGTCAGGATTTCGTCCCTAAGCTTACCACCGTTAGGGTCAAAAGACTCCAATGCTCCCAAAGAGAGACTCTTGCCTCGCCTGGTTGCCATGGGGTCACTTGTATAGATGCGCGCACCGACACTTTTGGTAACCATCAATAACTGCAGGCCAATGGGGCCGCAGCCCGCAATCAGCACCGTTTCTCCGGCGCTTACGCGCGCCTTCTGCACCGCCTTCACAATGGTGTTGATGGGCTCGATAAACGTCGCTTCCTCGAAACTTACATTGTCCGGCAACGCCACGATGCCCCGCTCGGCAACCCACGGCATGGCCTTCACATACTCCCCGAATCCTCCGCCGTTTGGCGTGAAACCGCCGGTCAGCCCCGTGGTCTTGTATTGCTTGCACTGAGAAAACAGCCGGTTTTTGCAATAAAAACATGTCCCGCACGGAATATGGTGAAAGCTCATCACTCGGTCGCCCAGCTCCCACTTGGTTACGCCGCGGCCGATCGCAACCACGGTTCCGGCCAGCTCATGCCCCAGAATCTGTGGCGGTTCCACATAGCGCTGGTAAATCTTCTTGATGTCTGTGCCACAAATTCCGCACGCCGCCACCTTGATCAGCACTTCGCCGTCGCCCACCTCCGGCACCGGCACATCCTCTACCCGCACCACGCCTTTTTCGCGATATACGCCGGCGCGCATCGTCTTCGGAATCGGCCCCAAGGTCCTCACGTGTTCCACCACCGTCCCCGCCCCGCTCATGTCGCTGCCGCCTCTCCCACTCGATTCTTCGTTCCGCTGCTTTCCAACCGTTGTACGTACCCCTCCAGGAAAAGCGCCAGGGCTGCGGCAGCCTTCTGGCTCTGCCTCCCAAACCGCACCAAAGCCGGCAGCACAAACGGATTTTTTGCCAATTGCAGCATCACCTTCGGCACACTCACCTGGTTTTTCTTCGACACCGTAAGATTGAAATTGATGGGCAGGTCTTCCTGAGCCGAATCGCTGATCGCTCGCACCACAACGCTGCGTGCTCCCCATGCGCAGGCTTCTTTCACAATCTCAAAGCTCTCCATATCCACCGATTGCGCCCTGGAAGCGCACGACCTTTTATGGCTCTGCTTCACTAGAATGCGGTCCACTGTCAAAAGGCAGTCGGCTGTCTTGGCTCCTCCGTCAAGCGCCTGCTGGCGTAATTCCCCATCCACATTCAACTGCTCGGATTGCAGATCGGCGTACCGGTTCTCGGAGATCAGTACCTGCGGCGCAATAATATCGCCCGGCGACAAACTCTCCGCCAGCGCTCCGGCAAGTCCGCTGGAAATGCAGATATCAAAATTCTGGTTTTGATCCGCCAGCCTCATCATCAAATCCATCGCTTTGGCGGCCGATTGCATCCCCATTCCCGTCACCAGCGCGGTAATCTCCTTGTCGCCGGCGTCTGAGCGCCATAGCCGCAGCCCGTCAAAATCAATAAACCGAAACTTCCGCAGCTTGCGCCAAGGCGCAAACTCCGCGTCCACCGCAAATGTAACCAGCACCTTCATCCGTATCCCGCTTTTCGTTGCCTCATTACTCCACTGCTTCTTTCTCCACGAGGAATCTGCTTCTTCCTGATCTCTGATCCCTGATATCCGTTTCCGTTCACTCAGGCTGCCGCGAGCCTCATCTTTTTTGCGCGCCCCGGTTTCACATATCCATTCACCTGATACCATCTCACTGCCCGTTCCAGCGCCGCCGCCACCGGGCCCGGCTGAAATCCCAGTTCCTTCGGCGCTCGCGAGCAATCCACAAACATCTTGTGCTGCGCGATTTTTACACCTTCCACCGGAATTTGCGGTTCTCTTCCCACCAGCCTGGAGAGGGTACTCTCGACGTAGGCTACACCCAACGCCACACCGTGCGGGATTTTCATCCCCGGCGCCGGCAAGCTCGTTATTCTCGCCAGCGTGTCCAGCATTTCCTTCAATGTCAGGTTTTCCGCGCCCAGCAAATAGCGCTCGCCAACTTTTCCCCGCTCCGCCACCAGCAAGTGCCCCGCCGCGCATTCTTCCACGCCCACGAAATTCAGTCCCGTCTCCACGTACCCGGGCATCTTTCCATTCAAGAAATCCAGAATGATTTTTCCGGTCGGCGTCGGCTTCCAGTCCCAAGGTCCCACCGGCGTCGTCGGCATCGCCACGATTACCGGCAGACCTTCATTGGCCGCCTTCAACGCCTCGTGCTCCGCCATCCACTTGGACCGCTTGTAGTGCCCAATCATTTCCTCAAGCTTCGAATCCGTGAATTCATTCGGCAATTCCGGCCGGTCCACCGCAATCGTCGCCACTGTGCTGGTGTAAATCAGTTGCGACACGGCCGCAGCTTTCGCCGCCGCCAGTAAATTTTTCGTTCCGCCCACGTTCGAATCGTAAATGTCTTGCGACCGTTCCGCCCAAAGCCGGTAGTCCGCCGCCACGTGGAAGACCCGCTGCACGCCTCTCATCGCGCGCTCCAGGGAAGACGCGTCCCGCAAATCCCCGGTCACATATTCCAGCGGCAAATCGCTGATCGCCCGGTTGCTGCTCGAAGCCCTCATCAGCACGCGCACTTCTTCGCCGCGCGCCACCAGCTGCCGCGTCACATGGCTCCCCAGAAAACCCGCCGCTCCTGTCACCAATGTGGTCATCGCTTCGGCGTTCCTTCGCGCTTCTCCCCCAGGCTTCCCCTCAATTGCCACGCCAGCATCTTCCAGCGGTCCCCAGCCTTCGGATTCGCTCCCAGCAGCGCTGCGCTCTCATAGCCCGCATGGCTCATACACGTTTCGCATCGCGGATTGATGCCGCGCCCGTAGTTTTCCCACACCGTATCTTCCAGCAGCGCCTTGTAGCTTTTCGCGTAGCCTTGCTCCTGCAAATAGCACGGCGCCATCCAGCCTTTCGGCCCATACACAGGAGATCCCCACGCGCAGCAATCCAGTTCCCGCTCTCCGCACAAATATTCCATATAGATTGGCGAGGTCATCACATTGTAGTCGCCCAACAGGCCACTGACTTCGCGAAATCTCTGGCGCATTTTTTCGCGGAACGCCGCGCTACCCACGCAACACAACTTCTCTTTGGGGTAGTACGGCGAAAACATGTATCCATCCACATGCATCGCGTGCAGCATCTGGTAAAGCGCCGCCACGTCGTTCACGTCCGTGTCAGGATAAATCGTCGTCGTCGCCACCACAAAAAATCCCGCGTTCTTCGCGGACTTCACCCCATCCAGCGCTTCCACGAACAATCCCGGCCGCCGGGCGCGCGCATCGTGAGTGGTTTCCGTACCGTCCAATCTCACGTTCCAGAAGAAATTCGTTTCGGGTGGAATCATGTGCAAACGCCGCCGGATCAAAGTGCCGTCTGTGCACAAGAAGAGATGCTTGCCACGATCCAGAATTGCCCGCGTTAATGCAGGGATTTCCGGGTATTCCAGCGGCTCTCCGCCGCAAATGCTCACCACCGGCGCGCCGCATTCATCCAGCGCGGCAAGGCACTCGGCAACACTCAACATCGGTTGGCTAGCCTGCAGACTTGCGCCATTCGTTCCGTTGCTGGCGCTACACCCATAGGCATTCGTACATCCGCCTAATGGGTCCAGCGACACCATCACCGCCCGCTTACGCTCGCCGCGCAGCTTTCCTGCGATACGATGTTTCGCGGAATCGAAAACCAAGCCAAAAGGATACCGCATTTGTTTGCTTAGGAAGCCCGCCGTTCGCGCGCCGTATATAGGCCGCTACGCAATTGAAACTCGCCCGGCTGGAACCTCACGGCGCAATATTCCGCCTCGCGCTTGGCCTGGTTGCGATAACGCGCCAGCGCATACACCGGGAACGAATTCTTATACAGGTGATATTTCAGGTAGAACACGCCAGGGAAGCCCGTTCCCGTGAAATCCTCTTCGCTCCAGGATCCATTCGCATTCTGCTGTTGCACCAGGTAGCAAGCGGCCTTGGCAATCGCCGGATCATCGGGATCCGCTCCCGCCAGCAATCCAATCAAACCCCACGCGGTTTGCGAAGGCGTGCTATTTCCCTGCCCTTTCGTGGACACGGCCTCATAACTATTCAGCGACTCGCCAAAGCTTCCGTCGGCCTTCTGCACCTGCCGCAACCAAGAGACCGCGCGGTTGCAGTAATCCTGCGCCGTCAACGACACCGTCTCCAGAGCGCGCAGCACGCCGCTGGTTCCATACACGTAGTTCACGCCCCAGCGCCCGAACCACGAGCCGTCCTTGCTCTGGTCCTTCATCAGGAAGCCGACGGCCTTCTGCACCGCCGGATGTTTTGCTTCCCAGCCAAATCGTCCCAGGCATTCCAGCACTCGCGCCGTCACGTCGGCGGTCGAAGGATCGATCATCGCGTTGTGATCGGCAAACGGAATATTGCACAAAAACTTCCGGTCGTTGTCCCGGTCAAACGCGCCCCAGCCGCCATCGCGGTTCTGCATGCTCAGCAGCCACTGAATTCCGCGCCGCATCGCCGCTTCCATGCGCTTCTCGTCTGGGAATTTCACGCGCTGCAGCGCCATTAGCACAAACGCCGTGTCGTCCACGTCAGGATAGAAATCGTTGCGAAACTCAAACGCCCATCCGCCTGGCTCCGCATCCTTATTCTTGATCTGCCAGTCGCCGCCACCCAAAATTTGCTTCGACAAAGTCCAGTTCGCGGCCTTGATCAATGCAGGATGGTCCGCCGGCAGTCCCGCCTCTTCCAGCGCTACCATCGCGATGCAGGTGTCCCACACGGGCGAAACGCACGGCTGCAGGCGAATCGTGTCGCCCTCTTCAATTTCAAACCGCGAAAACTCCTTGATCTCCCGCCAGGTCAACGGATCGTCTGGCCCATGCCCCAGCGCCATCAACGCGAAAATCGAATTCATCATCGACGGATAAATCGCCGCCAACCCCTCGGTGCGCTCCATGTGCTCCAGCATCCATTGCTTTGCGTCGCGAATGGCCTTCTGCCGCAGCGGTTTCCACGGTAGCTTTTCGTAAAGTTTTAGCGCGCGGTCCACCGCCAGAAAAAAGTTCTTCCACGAGAGCAACTGCTTGCTCCACGCGAATGCCGCCGTCTTTTGCCGGGGATCATTGAACAACTCATCCACGCGAGCGCGCTCCGGCAGACGCCATTCGGGCCGCACCGCCGACAGGATCGCCATGGGAATCACGATGCCGCGCGTCCACGACGACATCTCGTAAATGTTGATGTAAAACCAGTTCGGCAGCAGCATCAGTTCCGGCGGAATCGCAGGCACCAGTTCCCAGCCCACTGCCCCCACCAGCGCAAGGTAAAAACGCACGTAGGAATTTGTGTGTTCCAGACCGCCAAGACGGTGCACCGTATCGCGCGCCTTCACCATGTGTGGCGCATCCGGGTCGTCGCCCGCCAGCTTCAGCGCAAAATATGCTTTGCTTGTCGCGTTCAGTTCTGAGGGACCGCCAAGATAAATCGGCCAGCCGCCATCCGCCAATTGACCACGGCGCACATAATTCGCCAGCTTCGCGATGCGCTCGGGATCAGCTTTCCCCAGCACATGCAGGTAGTAGATGTAGTCGGATTCCAGGGTGGTATCGGCTTCCAGCTCGCCATGCCAATACCCTTCTTCCGCCTGGATGGCTAGAAGGTGGTTTGCGCCATTTTCAATGGCCTTTTGTACTCGCTCCGCCCAATTTTCTTGTCGCCACGGTACCGGCGCGGGCGCTACCGGTAACTCCTCTCCTACACGAACAAACGACGCCATCAGTGCTCCCCCAAAGAACGGAACATTTGAGCATCTTCACAATGCCCACCGTTCCGCCCCGATACAAAGGTTAACTTCCCTATTGCGTTGCACTTCCAAGAGAAGTGCAGCCCGGCGAACACTACAGCCCCCATTACTCTTTTATTATCGCCGCCTTCCAAAAGACGGTCAATCTCTAAGATGCCAGCAAGGAGTCCGCCGTTGTGAATTAGCCCTTACCCTTGTAAGGCCTTCAATAGCGCTGCGCCATTCGGGCTTCCCAGGCCGGTGCACGCGTCCCAGCCCGGCCCCGCCGAATAACTTCCGTTGCTTCCCGCCGTAATGTCGCGAAATGCTGGCGCAACGCTCGCCGAGTAAAACAGCGGATTCACGTATCCCACGTTTGTTCCCAACGACTGATTGATCAGCGCCAGCAATCCGGCCCACAGCGGCGCAACAGCACTGGTGCCTCCGATCACCGCTGATTGTCCGTCGACCACCACGTTGTATCCGGTCACCGGATCGGCATCTCCCGACACATCCGGCACGCCTCGCCCGACGAATCCATTCGGTGCTTTGGGCACCTTCGCGGCTTGCTGGTAACTGGGCAGCGCAAAAACTTCGCTAACTCCTCCTCCGGTCGCTCCCTCGTTCGCAGAGAGTTCGTTCCACGCCTGCTCGCTGCTGATGCCCGGGCCTGATATCGTTAATCTTGTTCCTCCGCAACCCACCACGTACGGGCTCGCCGCAGGAAAATCCACTGTGGGGGTTCCGCCAGTGCTTCCATCCGACGCACCGTCGTCGCCCGACGCTGCCAGAACTGTGACGCCCATCGTGGAAGCGTCCTGACACGCGGAGTTCAGCGCGTTGCGCGCCTGCGCCGTCCATGAACTCTCTGGTCCACCCCAGCTGATCGAAATAATCGATGGCTTCAATGTCGCATCGTGGACCGCGATGGTGATGGCGTCGATGAATCCCTGGTCCGTGTTCGGCGCAAAGTACACGGCGATCTTCGCAGCCGGCGCAATGGATCCCGCCACCTCAATATCCAGTTCGACCTCGCCGTCCGGCCCGTTGGCATCGCCCGTCGGTGAATTCGTGGCGCCATCGACGGACACTGTGGTCACCGAAGGCGTTGCGATTCCCAGGTTGCCAAAGAAGGAATTCAGATCGCTGGTATTATATCCGCCACCCAATTCGATGATCGCGATGCACTGCCCCGCGCCGGTCGCTCCCGAGGGAAATCCGTACGCCTTCGCCACTTGAACCGGCGAGTAAGAGACGGCAGCCGCTTGCGCCTTAATGCCCGGCTTCTTCGTCAGTATTCGGAAATGCGTTTTGGCCTGCGGACGATTGTCGAGCCCAAAGACGCCTTCCACCACCGACTCCAGCTCCGCGGGAATCGTAAGCTCGCCCGTGCGGCCGTAATACGTGCGCGAATCATGTTCGCAGCGTCTCAGCTTCGCGCCAAAAGCCCTGGAAAATTGCTGAACCGTGCCGCTTAGTTTCACCGTTCGTTGCGCGCGATTTTCGCTCGCCACCTTCAACCCGTATTCCGCCGCGAATGCCCGCACTTTTTCAACATCGTCAGCCGACGCTCCATAGACGCGCGCAAATTCTTCCCGGCTCAGATATTTTCGTTCCCGCGGCAGTTGCGCGCTCATCTGTTCGACCGGGGGAAATGCCGCGCTTGTTGACCCGCTTGATCCGCGTCGCAAAAACACCGTCACTTCAATCTGTTGATTGGGATCTGCCGGGCCGGCATCCTTCCCGGGCAACGCTTTGCGCGTGCTGCCGTTTAACGCTACCCGCCGCTCTTGCTTAGCCATGAAGCTCCTCCTATGTGGAGTGCGGTGGCTAGCCACCGCTTTTGAACTCGCAAAGATTCGCAACAAATCAAAAACAAGAATCCGCCGCTCTTCTCAGTCGGTCCACTTTACTTCTTACACCGCGGCAGAAGGTTCCTCTTCCATCATTCGATACACCAACGCCTCCAACGGTCGCGGAAGCTCTTCCCCTTCTCGTTGCAAGACCGACGGCTTCTCCCTCAGTAATTTCGTCGGCAGCTTCATCCACAGCGGCGCCGGTGGCGCGTCGCCAGTCACGCCGCCGCGAAGCACCAAAGCGTTCGCCCGATCCAGTGCCTTTTGCGCCGATTCCTTGAAGTCTTCCTTGTCCGGATCAATCACCGCAAAATACAGCGATGGCTTCACAAATTGCATCAGTGAATTGCTCTCCACAATCAGCGCTGCCTTGGTTCCCGGCGAAATCGCTGCCGCGGACTCCTGCAACGCCTCGCGAAGCAGTGGCAACCCTTCCGCCAGGTAACCTTGCTTTGTTCTCAGCCAGAACGACCGCTTGGCCCCGGCCTCCAGGAATCGCGCGCTGTCTGTTCCGGTGTCTGGCTGAGTCTCCCAGTCCAGCGCGCACACATGCTCGCCGGGCGCACAATCGCAGTTCTCGCCGTTCCTCGCGCAAACTCCATGTCCATACTGCGTGATTTTCCCGGCAATCCAATGAACCTTTGGAAACGCTCGGATCACGTCGCACACCAACTGCGTCTTTCCAATGCTCCGCGTGTGCCCGCCAACCACCACGAGCCTCCAGCGCGTCCCCACGTTAGTCTGCATCTCCATCATCTTGCGTTGCACCTAAGATTAGATGTCTCTCCCGCCCCTTAAGCTATCGGGCTATCTTTGTAGGGATCACTCGCCGTGCCGACCGGGCACCTTTTTCTATCTTCCTCTGTGTCCTCTGCGGTGAATCGGTGTTCTTTCAGTTGTACCCAATCTCACTTCTGCTCCTCCAACTTCTTCACCCTCGCTCCCAATTCCGGCAACCGCGCAAACCACACATACGCTTCTTTAAACTTGTCCAGCGGACGCGCCGGCGTACCCCAAACCGGCTGTCCCTTGCGAATCGTCTTGCCCGTGGGGATGCCTGCCTGAGCTCCCGCGATTGACCCGTCTTCCAGCGTGCAATGGTCCGCAATCCCCACCTGACCGCCGCACACCACGTGATGCCCCAGGGTGCTCGAGCCGGAAATACCGGTCTGCGCGGCGATGATCGTGTGCGCGCCAATCTGAACGTTGTGTGCCACGTGCACCAGGTTGTCGAGCTTCACTCCGTCAGCGATCCTGGTATCGTCCAGCGAACCGCGATCGATGGTCGTGTTGGCCCCAATTTCCACGTCGTCGCCAACTTCCACGATTCCCGCCTGCGGAAATTTCCAGTATTGCTCGCCGTCAAACGCGTACCCGAATCCATCCGCACCCAGCACCGAGCCCGCATGAATTTCCACGCGATGCCCAATGCGGACGCCGGAATACAGCGTCACATGCGGATGAATCCGGCAATTTTCTCCAATCCAACATCCCGCGCCAATCACGCAGTGCGCGGCGATCTGCGTTTCCGCGCCAATTCGCGTGTCCTCTCCAATCACCGCGTACGCTCCCACGCATACATCGGCGTCCAATTGCGCCAGCGGCGCTACAATGGCCGTCGGATGAATTCCGCTCGCCACCGGAACCCGTTCCAGTAAAATCGCGGCTGCTTTTGCGAAGGCCACTTTCGGCTGCGCGGAACGCAACACCGTCTTCCCCGGCAACACGATTCCGTCGGCCGCGATCACGCATTTCGCTTCCGAAGCCGCCGCTCGCTCCACGTGTTTCGCCGCTTCCACGTAGATCAAATCTTTTGTCCCGGCGCGCTCCGGACCGGCCACCCCGGCGAGCTCCAGCGTTCCATCGCCCTCGACCTTCGCTCCAATCGCTCCCGCCAGTTCCTTCACCGACCTCTTCATCGCCGCCTCCTTCGCTTACAACAAATCCTCGAGCTGTCATTCCTCGCACAAAATAGCTTTGTCATTCCGAACACAGTCCGCGGGAGTGAGGAATCCCTCCCGGGCATTCGCGCCGAAGCAATCTCAGATTCCCAGCATCGTTCGCATCACCTCTTGCCCTCACAAGAAATCGTAGATCGGCGCCTCGCCCTTTGGCCGCGCCTTCCACCGCGCATGAATCCACACCCACTGTTCCGGGTACTTTCGCACAATCTCCTCAATCACCTTCGCGAACCGCTGCGTATTCTCCACGACGTCGCGCTCCGCGTTTCCAGTCCGCACCAATTCCACCGGCGGCTCAAATCGCAACCGGTACTTCCGCAAGTTCTCGTCCCAGTATGCGTAGCCCGGCACCACTGCGGCATCGGTATGCAGCGCCACGCGCGCAATCCCGGTGGTGGTGCAAGCTGGGGTTCCAAAGAAATCCACGAACACCCCTTCGCCCGGCATCGTGTTTTGATCCGCCAGAATGCCCACCGTCCCCGCTTCCTTCAGGATGCGCAGCATCGCCCGCGCCGACTCATTCTTGAAAATCGGCTTGTTCCCCGAAAGTCCGCGATATTCGTTCACCATCGCGTCGAGCGGCTTGTTGTCCAGCGGCCGCGCCATGTAGTGCAGCGGGAACCCGTACAATGCGTGCGCGAACGAAGAAAGTTCCCATGCTCCGATATGCCCTGTTAGATACAACACGCCTTTCCCGCGGCTGTGGCCGGCCAGGAAATTCTCGTGCCCATCCAGAATCACCACGCTCTCTATATTTTCCTTCGTATAGCTGGGCATGCGCGCAAACTCTGCCGCCATCCATCCCAGATTCCGCGTCATCTTTTTCAACGTTGAGCGCCGCTGCGCTTCCGTCCATTCGGGAAACGCCAGCTTCAGATTGAACTCCGCGGTTTTTTTCAGCTTTGGCAACGCCAACAGCAGTAGCCTGACGCCAGCCGCCGCCACCGCCCGCGCTACTCCTCGTGGCAACACCCCCAGCGTCTTGATCAGCGTCCACGCCACCGCATATTGCAACCGTTCTTTCATCGAAGCTGCATTCCTTCTGGTTCTTTCGCGCCAGTATGACGGACTTCCCTCACTTCACGATACACTTTCAATGCTAGACTCAACTTTCCGTGACGCAAACTGACAACTCTTTTCGCGACAACGCGCCACCCTCTCTCACCGTTCGCCTCGCGTGGATCTTCCTCATCCTCGCCACACTCTATTTCTGTTACTTCCACAATCTTGGCGCTCTCGGTTTCGTCGGGCCCGACGAGCCGCGCTACGCCTGGATCGCTCGCGACATGGTGGAATCCGGCGACTGGGTTACGCCCCGACTCTACGGCCATCCCTGGTTTGAAAAGCCCGTTCTGTATTATTGGGGAGCCGCCGTCAGCTTCAGACTTTTCGGCGTGAACGAAACCGCTGCCCGCCTTCCCTCCGCCTTTTTCGCTCTTTTCGCCACTCTGGCCATGGCCTGGCTTGCACGGCGGCTTTACGGTGCGGAAACCACCCGATGGCTTTTGCTTCTGCTGCCCACCACCGTCGGCATGATTGGTTTCTCGCACGCCGCCGCTACGGACATGCCCTTCTCCGCCACGCTCACGGTCGCGATGGTATTTGCTACGTCGATTATCGGCCTTACCCGCAACGAAAAGTCGCCGATCATTCCGCGCACTCCTTGGCTCGCTCTTATTTTCTTCGGATTCTTCCTTGGCCTCGCCGTTCTTGCGAAAGGTCCTGCCGCGATCATTCTCTCTGGCGGCGCTCTTCTTCTTTGGGCGCTCTTCACGAAACGCTGGCGCGACGCCTTCCGCTGCCTTCATCCCGTCGTACTCGCCAGCTTTTGCCTCACCGCGCTTCCCTGGTACCTGCTCTGTTCCCGCCGGAACCCCGAATTCTTTCGCGTTTTCATCATCGAGCACAACTTCAAACGCTTCCTCACTCCCGAATTCCAGCACATCCAGCCTTTCTGGTTTTACGTGCCGATCATCCTGGTTGCTCTTTTTCCTTGGACACCGTTCCTGGCTTCCGTCAAAGTCAGCGCGCTGCGTGATTGGCAAAATCGCTACGCTTCTAACGCATCTTTTCTTTTCTTCGTCTCCTGGGCGCTGTTTCCTATCATCTTCTTCTCCGCTTCCCAATCCAAACTTCCCGGCTACATTCTCCCGGCAGTGCCGCCCCTCGCCATTCTTCTGGCTGATCAGGCGGCACGTTACGCGCAAGCCGACGAGCGCGCACCTCGTTGGCCTTCGCTTGCCACAGCCGCCGCATTCCTGCTGGTTGGTTTGATCATTCTTCACGAGTCCGCGAAGATTCCCGCGCTATTGTGCGTAAGTCCCACATGCGGCATCACTCGCATCTGGGCATTTGCCATCGGTGGCGGCGCGGTGATCGGCCTGCTTGCAGCCGTGCGCCGCTGCCGGTTATCGCTGCTTGCCGTGGTTCTCACGACGCTTGTCCTCGTCCTGGAAATCAATCGCTTTCTGCCAAATATGGATCCTGGCGTCTCCGCGCGCGACGCCGTCAGGGTTGCCAAGACCGTTTGGCCAGACTTCGCGCCGCAGCAAGCCGCAGCGTGGCAATTGAATCGCGGGTTCGTCTTTCAACTGAATTTCTATTTGCGCTCGGATCTTCCCGACTGGAAACCCGGCGATTCCAACGCAAATTGGATCTTTGCGCCGAAAAATCGCGTTCCGTCTTTAATCGAAAATGGAATCGACTGCGTGAAGTTTGCGATCTATCCTGCGGTAGTTCCCTGCAGAGTGCCCAACTCAGCCAATGGCCTTGGCCACTTTAGTGGTCTTAGAGGGAACAACGATCTCGGGGACCACCGAAACCGGTAAGCGCGTCAGGAAAAACGTAACAATACGGCTCTCGTAGGTTCTTTTTTCTTCTTCCGGCAAATTTACGAAATTCCCGTGCGCGATGATTTGCTGCTCACGCGGCTCCGACGCCTTCATGAACATCTCGCGCGAAATCGACGCCAGCTCCGGATCGTCAGCTGCCTGGATAAACAGCACCGGCACGCCGTTCAGCGACTTCAGCCGGGAAGAGAGCGGTGGATCACCTTTGTATCCATAATTCAGCCACTCGAAACCCGTCTGCGCCGATTTCACCATCAACGGGAATCCCGCCACTCCGGTTTTTTCCACGCCAATCTTCACCATCTGCTTCGGGTAGTCGTACACGGAATCCAGCGCGACGGCGCGCACACGCGGGTCCTTCTCCGCCTCACGCAGGGCGGCGTAAGCCCCAAGGTTGTAGCCCCACAACCCGAAGCGCGTCGGGTCCACATCATTACGCTGCGCCAAGGCATCAATCGCCGCCCGAACTTCGTCGGACTCGCGATAGCCAAATGTCGTCACACCCGCATTGGCTCCATGCGCAGTGAAGTCGAACACAAACACGTTGTACTGGTGGTCCTGGAGCGCTGAAACCAGGGTCAACAATTCCCCTCGGCTCGACTGGTATCCGTGGCACAGAATTACTGTCGGCGCGCCTCGCAACCCAGGGAAGAACCAGCCCTTGCGCGTTCCCGCTCCCGCTACCGCGAAGTCCACCTCATCCGGCCGACCTGGAAAACTTTCCATACTGATTTCCGAACTGGTGCGCTGCGGCTTCACAATCCAATACACCAGCACCACGGAAATCGCCGCTGTGGCCAGCACTCCGAAGAACACCAGGGCCAGAATTATTGTGGCCAGCTTGGTATACCAGCGTCTTGGATACCGCAATTCATTTAGGATTGACATGATGGGTCCGCACTACTGCCGGCTTCACCCCTGCCCGGCTTCATTGCTCCCGCTTGGTCGTCACTTTACCTACACCAAAATGCTAGCACGCGCCTCGCTCACCTCCACCGCTTCTTCGCGGGCTTTGTGCCCGATTTATATAGGCGGCCGTACCTGAATTTGGCAGCTTATGCGTCGAATCGGCTATTATGACCAATGCGCTTGGTTTACCGGGTTCCGCTCCGTTCATGAACATCATCGACCTTCGCCAGACTACCGTCCGCCAGATCGAGGCGCTTCTGCTCGAGGAAGCCAAGCATTGGCAGGACGAATTGCATTGGGACTACGACTCCGCTCTCAACCTGATCAAGCGCTTCCTTGACGCTCATGCGCTTTCTGGGTGTGTGGCTATCGAGAAGGGCGTGGCGCTTGGCTACAGCTTCTATGTGCTGGAAGATCACAAGGGTCTGATTGGCGGCTTGTACGTTTCGCCCAACTACGATCAGGAACCGATCGGGCGGCGCTTGCTGGACGAGATGCTTTTCTCCATGCGGGCGATTCCTCAACTGCATCGCATCGAAGCCCAGTTGATGCCTTTTGGCGGACCGGTGGAATCTGCGCTGAAGGATCAAGGGTTTCGTTTGTACACTCGGCAATTCATGCTGCTCGATCTGCACAAGAAGTCCGAGAGTGTGCCAGGAACAAATTCCGGGTTGCGACTGGACCGCTGGCACGATCGTTTTTTTGAGTCCTGCGCGAAGTTGATTTATCTGGCTTACGCGAACCACGTTGACGGCGACATCAACGACCAATACCGTTCGCGGCATGGCGCGCTGAAGTTTCTAAAAAATATTGTGTTGCTTCCTGGCTGCGGACAATTCCAGCCGGCGGCCTCGTTCGTGTTGCGTCATCCGGGGAGCGACGATTTGGTTGGCGCGGTACTCACCAGTGAAGTTGCGCCGGGCGTGGGCCACACTACGCAGCTTTGCGTGCAGCCTGGCTTTCAGGGGCACGGCTTGGGGCGCATCCTGATGCAAACGTCGGCGGAAGCTCTGCGCGCTTTGAAGTACAACGAGCTGACGCTGACGGTTACGTCCGAAAATCATACGGCTGTGCATTTGTACGAGCGCCTCGGGTTCTCGACGATTAAGTCCTTCACTGCTGGCGTTTGGCCTCGTTAACAGATATCAGCGATCAGGTATTAGCGATCAGGAACCTTTCGGCGTGCGAAGAGGGCGGCGCCGTCGATGGATTTGGATTGCATTTTTTGTTGGGCTTTCTCGAATTCGTCGCCGGGGAGCCAGCGGATGGCCTCGCTCTGCGACGCGGCGGCGGCGCCTAGTTCGTAGCCGAAGCTGGCCATCATCGCTAAACCTTGAAAATCCCAGCCGGCGTGAAACTCGTCGCTGGGTTTGTGGTAATGATTCGTGACGTAGTCTTTGGCTTGAGCTTCTCCCCACGCCAGATCGTGTCCCTGAAATTTCATGCCTTCGCTGATTGAAAACGAAGGAATGCCCACGCGCGACAAGCTGAAATGGTCAGAGCGGTAGTAGTGTCCCGCTTCGGGATGCGCATCGGGCTTGATGGCCAGGCCATAGTCCTTGGCGATTTTCTCCACCGTGGGATAAAACGTGGTGCGTTCGGCTCCAGCCACTTCCACTTCTTCAGGGACGCCGAGCGGGGCCAGCGCGTCGTAGTTCAAATCCAGGATGGGCTTCGCGGGAAGTTGCGCCGCATGTTTGCCCAAATATTCCGAGCCCAGCAAACCTTGCTCTTCCGCGGTGACCGCAGCAAAGAGGATGGAGCGAGGCGGCGTGGGCTTGGTGCCAGCCCACACGCGGGCAATTTCCAGCAGGATGCCGCAGCCGGTGCCATTGTCGACGGCGCCGTGATAAATGTTGTCGCCCTTCGGACGGCTGTTATCGATGCCGAAGTGGTCGTAGTGCGCGGTGTATAGGACGGCCTCGCGGCTGATTGGCGCCATCGAGGATGGCCAAGACATTTCGCGAAGTGAACGGGCGCACCTCGCTGGCCACATGGGCCTTGAGCTTTACCGGCAATTCGATGGGCTTGAAGTCGCGCGACTGCGCTTCCTTGTAGAGTTTGTCCAGATCGAGTCCGCCCATGGCCGCGAGTTTCTTTGCCACATCGAGTTGAATCCACGACGCGGCTTGCAGCGTGGGGGTGCCATCGTTCTGCAGGTAGGAGCGCTCGGCGCCCCAGGAATTGCGCACCACGTCCCAGCCGTAGCTGGCGAGATCGGTGCGATGAATAATCAACGTGGCGACGGCGCCGTGCCGCGCGGTTTCTTCGTACTTGTAAGTCCAGCGGCCATAGTAGGTAAGCGCTTTGCCCTTGAAGAAATTGGGGTCGTTGGATTCCGGCTCGCTGACAAACAGCAGCGCCACTTTGCCCTTAAGGTCGACACCTTTGTAGTCGTCCCACTGATATTCGGGAGCGGTAATGCCGTAGCCGACGAAGACGATGGGCGCGTCGAAGTCTGACATGGGCGACTGGCTCTCGTTGCTGGTGACGTAGTCGTCAAGATTCTTCAGCGCGACGGGCGCGCTATCTTTTGGCACCAGTGAAAATGTGGTCTGGGGAAGCGTCTTCACGCCCACCATGGGCACATCCTGAAAGTAGGAGCCCTTGGCGCCGGCGGGCTTCAGGCCGTAGCTTCTGAACTGCGCCGCAATCCAGTCTGCCGCCGTGTCGCCACCCTTCTGGCCGGTGCCGCGTCCTTCCAGTTCGTCGCTGGAGAGATATTTGACCGCATCGCGAATCTTGTCCGCTTCAATTCTGGGAGTATGCGCTTTTTGCGCCAGTGAGGAGGCCACGCCGAGCGCAATGGCGAGTAAGAAGGCGGTCCCAACGATCAGCAACTTCCGCATGTGTTCTGTTCTCCTAGGTGGAGCGAATGTGCGTCCCCACAATACCGCAAGCGGGGTAAGTCGGGAGTTGTGAATCGTGACTCGTGAGCCGTGAAACCCCGGTGAGAGCCGCCCAAGTGATTGTGGTTAACAGAATATACCACCCACTCCCCTGCCGGGCGCGTAAGAGTGGCAAGCAAAGGGCTTACGAACGGACAGCGCGTAACTGGTGGAATGATGGGAGTTACGGGTGGCAGTTTAAAGTTGGAAGTTGACGGCAGTTTAAAGTTGAAAGTTAAAAGTTGAAAGTTAAGGAAAAGAGAAGACTGGGCGCGTTTCAGTTTGGGAAATGCGGTGCGAAGGGGGGTGCCCCCGGTGTTTTTGGACAAGAGTGCGCAAGCTACGGGGGAAGAAAGAGTTGCGTGGTATCCGAAAAATGGAAGAGTGCCGAAGGCATTGAAAACGAAGGGAGCGATGTTGTGGAGGGAATGGAAAGAGTGAAGTTTGCGAGGGGAATGTTCGAACGTGAATCGAGCGTACATGCCACAGCATGTAACAATAAGTACTGATTGTCAAGTGGTATCAGACGTTGCGGGCATTCGCTTCAGCGTAGCGAAGCAGACCTGAGGGAAACAGATCCCAAGACCCAGGTTCGCACACCGAACCTGGGGCACAGGCTGCATGTTCGTGACCGGATTGAGATGCTAGACGCGCCGAAAAACTGTAGGTTAGTGCGGAGTGTCGCGCCTACGGCGCTCGGTGTTGTGGCGCGACTCGTACCCAGGGCTGACGCAAGTGGCGGGAGGGGTCCAGAACTTCCTAGCGAATCCCGCAGAGGCCAGCCCTTCAGGGTACGAAATCGTGCAGTCGGCGGTACACGCTACGCGTCACGGAAAAGAAGCGCATACCTTTCTATTGGATAAGAAGACGGGCGCGGTTTGGCAAATGATTTGTCAGCCAAAGAGTGATGTCGTGGAATTCCAACGGGTGCGGCGAATTGGATTGGATGAGAAATCTGGCGAAGCGGAGCAGTGAAGGAAACGCGAAGCGAGGCGAAGGAGCGAGCCTGGCGCCGCTTGGGATTCAAAAGGAGTTGCGGATGCCTTGGGTGCGGGCGGATCACCGAACCCGACTGAGCGATTTGATGCGGTGGAGGGTGTGGAAGACTAAGGTGCTTTGCGTTGGTGGTTGGCTGCTGCTTTATTTCTGCTTCCAGCCGACGGATTGGCTGGCGTCATTTTGGTTCATGTTCAATCTGTTGACGAGCAGAGCGTTCGGGGTTGATTTTGGCGGAAAGTTTTCTATTGGCAGGAACTACCCACCATCGAGTGAAATTGTTCATGCGATGGCGGCGTTTTTGTTTGCGTGCCTTGCGTGGTACGTGTTTGTGACGGGATTGCGAAGAGAGACGCATCGAGCCGGAGAGTAGGTTGGTGAGGCGTGTCGCGCCTACGGCGCTCGGTGCTGTGGCGCGACTTGCACCGAGGGCTGACGCGTATGCTAAGTCGTTTCGCGACTGGGGCGCTCGCTGGCAAACGGACAAAAGGTAAGCACGCAGGAGCCCGTGGCGTGTTTGTGTTTAGACCGCGATCGCCGCAGCGCGCTAGGCGAACTGCGTGGTATCGAACTGCACGCGGCCCCACATGGCCGTGAAGGACTCGCGGGGCTCGCGGATGCAGAACCACAGCTCGGCTTCGGTCTGACGGTTGGCGTCGACAACCAGGCGCGTAAAAAAATCTCCCTGTTTGCCGTCTTTGGGAAGACCGGTGGGAGGATTAGGACTGAGAGGAACGGGTTGGGGAACAATCTGCAATTGGGCAATCGGCGGCCCGAGCGGCACGCCCGCAGAAAATACGCCGCCGCGATCCGCGTTGGAGGTGCCGACGACGGCTGGACCGTCCTTGGACTGACCGAATACACCCACATTTACGTTTGCGAGGGATCCAAGGCAAGGGGCAGAGGACCTGCCAAGTTGGCGCCAGAGACGCCGACGACGCCAGCGCCGAAACTGCCCCCCGCGTAGCCTTGTCCACCTGCGCCGAATAATCCCGGACCCGGGGCGTTCGACGTTGGATGAGGCACAGAGAAGCTGTAATCTGCGCTTCCACCAATTCCCACAACTCCGGCTGCGCCCTGATAAGTAGGATCAGCGCCACTGGGTTTTCCGCCAAAGCCGACAACGCCGGGCATTGGTGCCATCTGACCGGAGAATTTGGGATGTCGACCGTGGGCACCGCGACCGAGAAGTCCGACGAAGGGTTGCGGCGGGACGTCGTTAGGGTCATCCGTCGGACCAGCCTCAAAAATTCCCCGAGCAAGAGGGAAATCTGCATTGCCATCGTCATCGAGAGACGCGAGCAGTACCGTTGGATTGTTTGCTGAAGTGCCTACACCTACGACGAGATCGTCTCCGCTAGGCATGGTGGAATCTCCTCACGTAAGTTTGAATTGCGAGGCGGATGCCTCGTGGGCGAGCCAAGAGGTTAACCTATGTAAGAGATGCTGGGAAGAGCGAAGGCAGAAGCGAAGGCAGAAGCGTAGGGAGTGGCTGAGGCAATCTCAAGACGCTTCGCGTCGCTGGCGATTGTCGGCTATCGAAAAGCGATGATTTGAATCTGTAGGGAGAGACTTCCACGACAGAGGCGTTTGGGAGGATGAGATGAGAGTGTGGGTTTTGTGCGGGTTGGGTGCGCTTCTGCTCGTTTCGGGTGCGCAGGCGTTTGGCCAAGCGGGGCAGGAAATCGCGTTGGGCGCTGCGGATAAGCTGGAATTGCGTAATGTAAAGGCGGAGAAGGTGAACTATCAGGGACGCGAGGCCATGCAAGTGACGGATGCGGCGGCGGCGGACACGAATGATGCGGAGCGGATGGCGATTATTCCGGGGACGTCCTTCCAGGATGGAATGATCGAAGTGAGTCTGAGCGGGGACACTTTAGCGAATGCGGCGGCGCAAGCGCGAGGATTTGTCGGGATCGCGTTTCGCGTGTCGGGGGATGGATCGCATTTTGAATGCTTGTACCTTCGTCCCAAGAACGGGCGAGCGGAAGACCAGTTGCAGCGAAACCACTCCACGCAATACATCTCGATGCCGGGATACCCGTGGAACAAATTGCGAGAGGAAAGCCCCGGGAAGTACGAATCGTATGTGGACCTGGTGGCGGGGCAGTGGACGAAGGTAAAGATTGAGGTGTCTGGGACGAAAGCGCGGCTGTACGTGAATGGGTCGGAGCAGCCGGTGCTGATTGTGAGCGACCTGAAGCAGGCGCCGGCGAAGGGTCGAATCGCGCTGTGGGTGGGGCCGGGGACAATCGCGCATTTTTCGGGGCTGAAGGTTTCCCAATGACGGAGTGACGTTCAACAGTCCCACGGGCAGTATTGGGGCAACTTGGACGTATATGTTGGATGGATTCCCGATCATCGCCAAGGCGTTTAATGGCGGCAATCTGTTTGGAAAGAACAACGGGATTGGTGAGCAAGGTGTGGGCCTCACGGGCGATCCGAGCGGACAGCACGAGATTTTCGCTGTCGCAGCAGGCGTTCCGCAGGACTTCATTCAGCTGGATTTGTCGAGTTTGATCGCCGCGGAATTCTCCGGTTTCTTTTTCGAGATGGGGTCAACGACGTTGGGCAAGACATGGCAAGTGTCGGCATGCGGCACGTCGGGCACGCTGTGCTCCAACGGATCGACGCTGACGGGAACAACCGAAGCGCTGACAGCAGCGCCGGGGAACCTGAGCGCGTCGGATCCGTTCCTGGATTTCTCGTCGAACAAAGGGAACGTGCTGCTGGGAATGTTGGCAGCCACGCCTCCATCAACCACGCCTGAGCCATCGTCGCTAGGACTACTGCTGGTAGGGATGTTGGGGCTTGCAGGAATGAGCTTGCTGCGGCGCCGGGCTGTGCAAGCTTTCTAAGGAAACGTCGAACTAAATCCCTCTGGCCGGTTTTTCTAAAGGACGCAGCAGTTGCTGCGTCCTTTTTATTTGCGCAATGTCGCGAGGCGCGCGGGTGGCGCATCTGAGAGGCTGGAGGAACTCATGAGCAAACAGAAGACTTTGCCGGAACATCTGGTGGAACTGCTGAAAGGCGGACAGGCGCACGTGGACTTTGACGGGGCGGTGAAAGATTGGCCCGCGGATCTGCACGGGAAAACACCAAAGGGAGCGGTGCATTCAGGCTGGGAACTGCTGGAACACATGCGCATTGCGCAGTGGGACATCCTGGAATTCACCAGGAATCCCAAGCATGTTTCGCCCGAGTTTCCGGCAGGCTATTGGCCGAAGACACATGAGCCTCCGGACAAGAACGCGTGGAAGAAAAGCGTGGAAGCGTTTCGGGCGGACCTGCAGGCCATGATCGGGATTGTGGAGAATGAAGCGACGGATTTGTACGCGCCGCTGGCGCACGGAGACGGACAAACGACGCTGCGCGAGGCGTTGGTGCTGGCAGACCACAATGCATATCACCTGGGGGAGATGGTGTTCGTGCGGCGGTTGTTGGGGGCGTGGAAATAGGGGGAGGGTTCATGCTCACCACAGAGGACACAGAGGAAGATGGAAGGGATTTCAGGATTTCAGTGGCTACGGGAGAAGCTGGGCTGACATAAAAGTCAGCGCTACACTGAAGAATAAGAACCGGATGAGGCGGCTGGTCGAACAGCAGATCGCTCGCTGCGCCCGGGACGACAAGTGCCGCGATCGCGAGGCAAATGCGGAGGAGTGGAGACGGGCGAAAGGCCTCACCCCTGAAGGGGTGAGCTACATTAGACGACTGTGGCTGACATGAAAGTCAGCGCTACATTTAAGACGAAGGACCACTTCGACTCAAAATACAGGAACCTTATGGGGAACTCTGACGTACTACTGTGTCAGGAAGGCGGAAGTGCGCCTTCGCATCGAGGATTACGTGGTGGAGGTGCGGCTTATGGCACAGATCGGGAATCAACTGAAGCAGGTGTTTCGCCGGCTGAGGCGAGCGCCGATGTTCACGGCGATTACGGTGTTCACGCTGGCCGCAGGCATCGGGGCAAACACCGCGGTGTTTAGTGTGCTCGAGGGCGCGCTGCTGAAGCCGCTTCCCTACCCGCAAGCCGACAAACTGGTTGGCGTGTGGTTGACCGCGCCGGGAATCCAAATTAAAGAGCTGAACCTTTCGCCGTCTGATTACTTCATTTTCCGGGAACAGAACAAGAGCTTCCAGGATGTTGGATTGTATGCGGGCGATTCCGGGACAGTGACGGGGTTGGCGGAGCCAGAGCAGGTGCCGGAGTTGCAGGTGACGGATGGAACGCTGTCGATTCTGGGAGTGCAGCCGATGCTGGGGCGCGCATTCCGGAAGGAGGACGATGTGCCCGGCGCAGCGGACACGGTGCTGCTGAGCTACGGATACTGGCGGAAGCGATTTGGCGGGGATGCGAGCGCGGTGGGGAAAACGATTGTGGTGGACGGAAAAGCGCGGGAAATCATCGGCGTGCTGCCACAGAAATTTCATTTTCTGGACTGGGAAGATGCGGCGCTGTTGATGCCGTTCAAGTTTGACCGCAACAAAATACACCTGGGAAATTTTAGTTTCGAGGGGCTGGCAAAGTTGAAGGACGGCGTGACGCTGGAACAAGCCAGTGCGGATGTGGCGCGCATGCTGCCGATGGTGATGAGTAGCTTCAAGGCGCCGGAGGGATTCAGCATCAAGCTGTTTGAAGACGCGCACATCGGGCCGAACCTGCGGCCATTGAAGAAAGATGTGGTGGGCGACGTGGGAAGCGTGCTGTGGATACTGATGGGCTCGATCGGAATGGTACTGCTGATTGCGTGCGCGAACGTGGGAAATTTGTTGCTGGTGCGAGTAGAAGGACGGCGGCAAGAGTTGGCACTGCGCGCAGCGCTGGGAGCAGGATGGGGGCGAATTGCAGGAGAACTAATGCTGGAGAGCCTGACGCTGGGATTGATCAGCGGCCTGCTGGGATTAGGGTTGGCATATGCAGCGCTGCGGGTGTTCGTGGCGATGGCGCCGGCGGGAATTCCGCGGATCCAGGAGATTGGCGTCGATGGAAGCGTGCTGCTGTTCACATTGGGAGTGTCGGCGCTGGCGAGCGGGTTGTTTGGAAGCATTCCGGTGTTTAAATATGCGGGATCGCAATTGAGCACCGGGATTCGAGAAGGCGGGCGATCGCTGAGCCAGAGCCGGGAGCAGCACCGGGCACGGAGCGTGTTGGTGGTGGTGCAAGTGGCGCTGGCGCTGGTGTTGTTGATCTGCTCGGGTCTGATGATCCGCACGTTCAGCGCGTTGACAAAGGTGAATCCGGGATTTGCGCGAGCGGCGGAATTACAGACTTTCCGGATTTCGATTCCCGAGACGCAGGTGAAGGAACCTGAACGGATAGTGCGGCTCGAGGAAGAAATCCTGCACAAAATCGAGGCGATTCCCGGCGTTGAATCGGTGGCGATCACGACGAAGATCCCGATGGACAATTCCGGGTCGATGGATCCGATTTATGTGGAGGGCAGGAGTCTTGCGGAGGGCCAGCTGCCGCCAATCCGGCGGTTCAAGTACGTTTCGCCGGGTGTGCTGGCAACGATGGGCACGCCGCTGATTGCAGGGCGCGAATTCACGTGGGAGGACAACTACAAGAAGCTGCCGGTGGCAATGATCTCGGAAAATGTGGCGAAGGAATATTGGCCGGACGCGGCGAGTGCGCTGGGAAAACGCATTCGGGTAGCCAGCCACGACGACTGGCGGGAAATTGTGGGAGTGGTGGGAAATGTGTACGACGACGGAGTGAGCCAGGAGGTGTCCAAGTCGGTGTACTGGCCAATGCTGCTGAGCAACTTCGAGAGTAATCCGACGGATGTGCGCCGCGATGTGGCTTACGTAGTGCGCAGCCCGCGAACGGGATCGCAGAATTTTTTGAGCGAAGTGCGGCAGGCAGTGTGGTCGGTGAATCCGAATCTACCGCTGGCCGTTGTTCAAACGCAGGAATATTTTTACAGAAAGTCGATGGCGCGGACGTCGTTCACGCTGATCATGCTGGGAGCAGCGGGGAGCATGGCACTGCTGCTGGGGGTTGTGGGGATCTACGGAGTGATTGCGTATTCGGTTTCGCAGCGGACGCGCGAGATCGGGATTCGCATGGCGTTGGGAGCACAGCAAAAGACGCTGACGGGGATGTTTGTGAGGCACGGGCTGATTTTGACGGGTATCGGAGTGGCGTGCGGGCTGGTGGTGGCGTTCCTGTTGATGCGGCTGATGTCGACGTTATTGTTCAGGGTGAGCCCGGCGGATCCGGTGACCTATGCGGCAGTATCGGCGGGGCTGGGTGCGACGGCGTTTCTGGCGAGCTATCTGCCGTCGAGGCGGGCGGCTACCGTGGACCCGGTGGAGGCGCTGCGGGCGGAATAGACGAGCGAACAAGTTGAAAGCTAAAAGTCAAAAGTTAAAAGAGGATTCACCACAGAGGACATGGAGAGCACAGAGAAAGAGGAAGGAAGGAAGGAAGGAAGGAAGGAACTGTGGTTAGCCGGAAGATGGCGGCGTAAAGCCGCCGCTACAGATGGACTACGAATTGTGATTTTTCCGCAGGCCGTTTAGAGCTGCCATAGAAGAAGCAGATTCCTCACTCCGCAGACTCCGTTCGGAATTACGGAATGGGAGTTTTTCCGTAGACTATGAGGCGGTGCGCTCGCAAGTTGCTGGGGCTCACACAGGCTGAAGCCTGTGCTACAAGAGCCGGGATTCTGCTAAGCTGGCGCGTTGGGAAATCGGGGACTAGAGGAGCAAACGTGCAAGTCGTAGCCGGAGTGGACCTGGGCGGTACGGCGGTGAACTACACGCTGGTGGACCAGCAGGAACGATTTCTGATTGAGGGGCTTTGCGAGTATCCGGCGCTGGCGAAACAGGGGCCGGAGATCTGTTTGCAACAAATAGCGGATGGCCTGACGATTGCCGCGAAAAACGCGGGTGTTTCGCTGCTCGACGTGGTGGCGGTGGGACTGGATACGCCGGGTCCGGCAAGCGCTGCGGGACAGTTCAGCGCGCGAGGGTCAACAAACTTCGTGCATCCGAAGTGGGCGAGTTACGACATCCGCGAGGGATTGGCGCGCAAACTGGAAAAGCCGGTGTCGTATCTGAATGACGCGAACGCGGCGGCGATCTGGGGACACTACACGATTTTCGGGGCAAACAGCCGCGAAACTTCCATTTCCATCGTGATCGGAACGGGCAATGGCGGCGGAATTATTATGAACGGCGAAGTGGTGAAGGGGAAAAACGGATTTGGCGGCGAGTTGGGCCACGTGCTGATTCCCTACCAGAGCATCGCCGGGACGCAGGGAATCCAAGCGCAATGCAACTGTGGGCGAGTTGGGGATCTGGAGTCGCTGTGCTCTTTGACGGCCATCGAACGAAATATTCTTCCGTATTTTCTGCCGAAATATCCGGGGCACGAATTCGCGAAGATGGATTTGCACGAAGCAGCGAAGCTGGTGCGGGGACGGGCGGTGAAGGGCGACGCGTTGAGCAGAGATGTGTTTCGCGTACAGGCACACGCGCTAGGTCTGTTCTTCGACGAAATGATCAACACGTTTGATCCGGACGCGCTGGTGATTGGCGGAGGGGCGTTGGAGACGGGCGAAGAATTTCAGAAATGGTTCATTACGGAAGTGCGCAAAGGGATGCCGGACCAGCGCGAGGAGCAGGTGGGGATTCCGATTTACGTGATGCCGAATGGGGATACGGCCGGGGCGCGGGGAGCGGCGATTGAGGCGTTGAAGGTGGCGCGGCAGGGCGGATTGGCGTAAGGGTCGCCTCGTACGTTCGGTTGGTCTCGGCGTCAAGATTGTGTCACGATTCCTCCGCTGCGCGTCGATACGCCGACGCTCCGGTCGGGGATGACAACATAAAACAAAAAGCAAAGAGAAGAAGGATTGTGGCGTTAGAGCGTAAGAACCCACCCTTCGCACAAACCGCGAACGATGGGGCTCCCTCAAGTTCAAAATATGAGGGCGTAACAAACGAGGCAAAATCTGGACTGACATGAAAGTCAGCGCTACATTTAAGCCGAAGAGGGATTCATCGCACAAACGGCGTGCGATAGGGCAGAGATCCTCACTTCGCGGACTCCGTTCGGAATGACAAGTTCTCTGGGGGCTGGCTACTTTTTGATGGCGCGGTCTTTCAGGAGATTCTTTAGTTCGGACATGAATTCCTGAACGTCTTTGAAATCCATGTAAACGCTGGCGAAACGGACGTAGGCGACCTTGTCGAGTTTTTTGAGGCGATGCATGATCATTTCGCCGATTTCGGTAGTGGTGAGTTCGCGTTCGGTGGCTTCGTGGACCACGCCTTCGATTTCGTCGACGATGGATTCGAGTTTGGGAGTCGGGACGGGGCGTTTCTCGCAAGCTTTTAAAAGTCCTTGCAGAATTTTCTGGCGTTCGAAGCGCTCGCGGCGGCCGTCCTTTTTGATGACCATGTAAGGAATTTCGTCGATGCGTTCGTAGGTGGTGAAGCGGCGAGAACATTTCAGGCATTCGCGGCGGCGGCGGATGGTGTCGCCGGTGCGGCCTTCACGAGAATCAATTACCTTGTCATCGACATGCGCGCAGAAGGGGCACTTCACTCGAAGATTTCTCCCTTGGGAACAGTAAGGACATTGTGCGGCATCGGAGGTGGGGAGGCAAGGCGGTGTGATCGGGGATCAGGAGGTGCGCGATGGTCAGCACGAAGGATTCTTGCAGATCGGAGAGAAAACAGCAGATACCTCGCTTTGCTCGGGATGACATTGTTGGTTGGTTGAGGTGAACGAGCCACGGACACAGGCTGAAGCCTGTGCTACTGGAGGCGGCGAGAGATTCTCTAAGATGCGCTTGTTGGTCCCGGGCGATCGCTCCACTGCGAGCCGGGACGGCGCAAAAGAGGGGCTGACATAAAAGTCAGCGCTACATGGAAGAAAAGGCGATCCCTACAGACGGAAAGCAACGATGGCGGCGTAAAGCCGCCGCTACAGAGGTGAACGAACCAGGGACACAGGCTGAAGCCTGTGCTACTGGAGGCGGCTTCAGGAAACGGTGGAGATTGAGATTCTGAGGGCATCCTTATCGGATGCCCTCAGAATCACACGCTTGCGTGACGAGTGAGCGCGAGACGGTTGAGTTGGCGGACCGCCTCAGAAGGCGGTCCCTACAACGCGGGTTTGCGATGGCAACGTAAAGCCGGCCGCTACAGAGGCGACGAGAAATGCGCCCGCCTCGGAAGGCGGCCGCTACAAGACCGAGGTGGGCTTTTGAGACATTTCGGCGTCTAGTTCCTGGTCTTCCTGGGCGCGGAGGCGGCGGAGTTCGCCGATGGAGAGGCCTTCCTTTATGAGAAGGGGGATGCCGGCGAGCGAGCACGAGGCAAAGGTGATGAGCCAAAGGACCAGGGCAGCGGCGACTGCAATCTCGGGCTCGATGTTGAACAATTTTGTGTAGGCGAAAATTGTGAGGGCTTGAGAGCCTCCGCCGACACCGGGAAGTTGGACGGCGGAACCGACGAGGGTAAAGACGACAACGAGGATGGCGTCCTGAAAACGAAGGGTGGCGAGCTTGCCGCCAAAGCCGAGGCCAACAAGATAGTAGATGGCAATGACCAGGAGCCAGTGGGCGGCGGAAATGACCACGGCAAAGAGCAAGTCTCCCCAGGTGCGAATGGTCTGCACACCGCGAGCAAAACCGAGAATAGTGCGAGCCACCCCTCCGCGCCAGCCGTGAGCAGCAAGCCAACCCTGCATGCGGCGCTCGAGAACGGTGGTGCCATGAAGGCGAAGATAGACGAGCAGACTAACGGCAACGAGGACACCAACACAGAGGATGGTGCCAGCGGTTTTGGCGGCGGTCTCAAAGGCCGTGGCAGTTTGCTCGGGATGGCCGTGGCGTTCGCCGGTGAAGATGAGCAGGCCGATGGCGGCAAGAATGGCGGTGGAAGCGGTGTCAAAAAGGCGTTCAAGAGCGTAGATACCGAAGGTATCGGCGATGGGGATTTTGTCTTTGCGGGAAATGAGAAGAGGGCGGACGGGCTCGCCGGCGCGGCCGAGTAGAAAGATGGCGGAGAAGCCGGCCAGGGTCATTTCGTAGATGTGCCAGAGACGGGTGGGGCCGAGGTATTTCTGAAAATTGCGCCAACGGATGGCGCGGAGAAAGTAGCAGAGGTAAATCAGGACGAGGGAGAGAAGGATGTAGGAGAGGTTGGCGCTCTTGACGGCGAGCCAGAGTTTCTGGCCGCTGAAATCGCTGAGATTGAGGAGGTGACGAGAGCGGTAGAGAAGGAAGGCAACCAGCGCTCCGCCCAGACCCAGTAGCAGCCACTTCCTCGACTTGGCACCCATAGGAAGGCAGCGTAAAGGGAGAGCGGGCTGGCGTCAAGCACCCGTAAGCAATTTTATTTCAATATCTTGTATAGGGGGTCATAGATAGGTAAGATGCGACCATCAGGTAGTGCCGCAGGGACGGTCCAAAGGGAACATTTTTGCCACAATTAGCGTTACACAATATGGCAGGCCGAGACAGCCCGATGTGGGTTCTGCTTGAACAAGTATTGGGAGTATGGGGCTAAAGACGCTTGGAGCAGGATGCCCAACTGGTCCAGCAATGCCTCCAGGGCGACGGCTCGGCCTGGGAGGAACTTGTGCGACGGCACACGCGTCGCATATTTAATATTTGCTACCGGTTCACGGGGAATAGCACGGAAGCCGAGGACCTGTCGCAGGAAGTGTTCCTTCGGGTGTACCGTACGCTGGCGAGTTATCGGTCGGCCTATGGGGGATTCGCAACGTGGATGACGAGCGTGACGAGGAACCTGTTAATCGATCATTACCGTCGGACGAAGAGGGACCGAGTAACGGATTCGCTGGACGATAAAATGGCGATCGTCGAGAACAAGGAATCAGTGGGACGGCGACCGGATCAGCAAGCGCTGCTGGGAGAATTGAGCGGGCAAGTGCAGACGGCGTTGACGAAGCTTTCACCGGAGTTGCGGGAAGCGGTGATATTGAGGGATTTGCAGCAGTTAGAGTACGCAGAGATCCGGCAAGTGCTGGAAGTGCCCGAGGGAACGGTTAAGTCGCGAATTAACCGCGGGCGAATCGAACTGGCAAGGATCTTGCAGCAGATGGGAGTGGGGCCATCGTGAAGAGGGAAACGCGGGTGGGATCATTGGGGAGTCGGCTATGAAATGGACATGCGATCAAATTGAAGCGGGGTTGAGCGACTACTTGGACGGCCTGATGCAGGGGCCGGAACGGGCGGAGTTCGACCGACACTTGGCGGAGTGCGAAGAATGCGCTCCACTGCTGACAAGCGTGCGAAGCCTGGTGAGCGGGATGCAGTCGATGAAGCCAATCGACGCGCCGCCGCGGCTGATCTACGCGATTCTGGACCAGACGCTGGGACCACGGGAAACGGTGACGTTCTGGAACGCGGTGGGGAATTTCCTGAAGGGATTGGCTTCACCGAAATTTGCGTACGGCGCAGCGAGCGTGATGGCTACTGTCGTGATCGTGCTGACGGCATCGGGATTCTCGCCGAAGAAAATGAAGTTGTCGGACTTGCGGCCAATGAATATTTACCTGCAGGCGCAACGGATCGGGCACGTCACGTATGGCAAGGTGGAAACGCGGATTTCAACATTGCGCTTGGTGAATGAGATTCAGTCGAAGCTACGCTCGAGCGATACGGAATTGCAGACCACGCCGGAAGAATCTTTGCCAAAGACCGGACCGGAGAAGAACCCGGGACAAACGAATGAACAGAGGCCCGCGGGCCCAAAGCAGCAAAACCGAGCGAATGAGATTGCCCGCCAGATGGAATTGCTGGCGGCCGAGTGTCCCGTACTGTACGAGAGGAGCTATCGATGAAATGTGCAGTGCATGGGGAAGTGGACGCAATAGGATTTTGTCGCAACTGCGGGAAGGCGATGTGTGCGGCATGCGTTCGCCCGGTGCGTGACGTGTATTACTGCGAGGATTGCCTGGCGCAGGTGGTGGGAATGGCAGCGCCCGCGCCACCGACAATGCCGCCCGCGGGCACGGCTGCTGGAGTTGTGGGAACAGCGCCAAGCAGCGTCGCGCTGCCACCGCTGGCGCCGGGGCACGTGGGCAAACCGGGAGCAAACCCTGTGGTGGCGTTCATCCTGGGGCTGGTTCCGGGATTGGGAGCGATCTACAACGCGGAGTACAACAAGGCGCTGATTCACATCATGATCTTCGCGGGAATTATTCTGGGATTGAGCAGCGACTTTGGGCAGGGATTGGGGCCGATCTTCATTCTGGCAGTGATCATTTTTCCGTTCTACATGGCGATAGACGCGATGCGTGTGGCAAGAGCGCGAGCCACGGGCGAGCAAATGAACGATCCGTTCGAGACGTGGACGAAGAATCGCCCGATTGGTCCGATTATTTTGATTGGACTGGGAGCGCTGTTTCTTCTGAACAATTTTGGAGTGTTCGATTTTTTCCGGGTGCGGCAGATTTTCTGGCCGGTGGTGCTGATCGGAGTCGGAGCACTGATGTTGCGGAATCGGGTCAGCGGCCGGAGTTAACAGGAGGCGCAGATGAGCACACAGGGAAGATGCCGGTGCCAAAGCTGCACGATTCGAGGGCTGACAGGTCCGGCGATCGTAATCACGGTAGGCGTGCTGTTCCTGTTCCACGAAACGCAGGGTGGGCGGCTGGCGTTTGAGAATACGTGGCCAGTCATCCTGCTGGTGATCGGACTGTTGCAACTGGCGTCGGCGTTCGCGCCGCGCGAAGGACACGTGGAACCTACCATGCCAGTGGCGCCCATACCGCCGGCTCCGCCGACGCCTCCGGTAAATCCACCGCAAACCTATTTGGCGTCCCGGGAGCAATAGACAACTATGGCCCGCACTCCGTCGCGCAGTAGCGGTCTTTTCTCAGGTTTGGTTCTCATCTCTGCCGGTCTTCTGTTACTCCTTCACAATTACGGGCACCTGGATTTTGGGGCGTTTTTTCTGCACTGGTGGCCGCTGCTGATCATCTTCTGGGGACTGGTGAAATTGTACGAGCGGACGGTGGGGCGGCGATTTGGCGGAAGTGACGGCGGAGCTGTGACGGGCGGCGAAGTGATGCTGGTCCTGGGGATGCTGGCGCTGTTGGGCCTGATGGTCGGGTACGACTACACGAAACAAAAAGTGGGCGACACGCTGGACATTGACGTCAGCGGAGACGATCACACGTACGACATTGAAGCCCCACCGGCGATGAAGATTCCGGCGAACGCGCGGGTTAGCGTGAAGCTGGGACGCGGCGAGTTGACAATTCGCGGAGCGGATGACGCGGAGCTGCGTGTGTCGGCGAAGAAAAACGCCAAAACGTGGAGTGAAGGCGAAGCGGAGCGGCTGGCGAAACCGGTAGGCTTGGAAGTGGTGAAGAACGGGGACGCGTACGAAATACACCCGACGGGATATGACCTGTCGAATTCGCGAATCAGTGTGGACCTGGAGTTGTCGGTCCCGAAGAAATCCCCGCTGACAATCAAGACAGAGAAGGGCGATATCACGATATCGGATTTGGCGACGGACATATCGATCTCCGTGCAAAACGGCGACGTGGACTTGCGGGACATTGCGGGCGACATTTCGGTGGAGACGCACAAAGGCGACGTGAAAGCCGCGGACATCCAGGGCGACGTGAAAGTTTCCGGGAAGGGCGGCGAGATCGACGTCAACAATTGCTCGGGGAGCTTGACGGTGGATGGAGATTTCTACGGGCCGGTGCGCGGAGACAAGATTGCGAAGGGAGTGCGGTTGATTTCGGTGAAGACGGACCTGACGCTCTCGGCGCTGTCTGGGCACATGGAAGCAGGGTCAGGGAATCTGGATATTATCGATGCGCCGGGGAATCTGAACCTGCGGACGCGAGACATGGAACTGAATGTGGAGAATCCGGGCGGGAAAGTGAGTATTGATGACCGGAATGCGGAAATCAGCGTGCGCTACTCGTCGATGCCGAAAGAGGATGTGACGATTACGAATTCGTCGGCGTCGATTTCACTGACGTTGCCGGGTAGTTCCAGCTTCGGGATACAAGCGGAATGCCGGAACTGCGACATCGATTCGGAGTTTCCGGGGCTGCAGGCGTCGAAGAGCGCGTCGGGAGATGCGACGCTGGCAGGGAAAAATGGATCAGGACGCGGGCCGAAAATTGTATTGAAGACGAGCTATGGAAATATCGCGCTAAGAAGGACGACAGTGGCGAGGCCAGCGAAGCCGCCGTCGGTGCCAGCGCCGCCGGAGCCGATACCGCCGCCGACGGAGCAGTAGGTTGGTGAGGTTGGTCGAAGTGGTTGAGTGATATAAGTTATCAGAAAACAGGGAACAGGGATCAGCAATCGGGGATCAGGAAGCAAGAGTCGCCGGTGCTAGGGTAGGCGGTGATTCTGCGTGGTGCGACTGGCTCTAAGTGCCGTTTCCGCCGCTTCAGCGTTGGCCAGGACGCGCTGCCGCATTCGATAGAGCATCTTGGCGATTTCATCAATTGAGCGTAATAGCGGCGCGACCGTAGCGACAGAGACAAAACCCAGTCTCTGGCTGAGGATCAGGTGAGTTTCCAGTTCACGGACTGAGCCGCAGGCGATCGCAAGAAATCGTCCAAAATCGCGGCGGTTCCATCGACCATAACCTTCGGCGATGTTGGCGGGAACCGAACTGGCGGCGCGCCGAATCTGAGAAATGAGACCGAATTGTTCTCTTGCAGGGAACGCGGCGGAGACTTCGCAGCAAACCTCTACGAGGTCCATGGACTTTTGCCAGACTGTCAAATCTCGGACCGCTGGCGCGAGCTTGCCATTGATTAACCCACTCGTAATAATATAAGTACGATATACATAACGGCAAGCTGTGGCAAGTCGATTTCATCCGCGGCAAACTGATGCTGGTTCCTGATCACTGATTGCTGATCGCTGATATCTGTGCGGCCAGGCAAGAATCGTGTGCTGGCGTTGATTACTGGCTCAGGCGGCGCAATTCGGTGAAGAACGTGGGATACGAGACGGCGGCGCAATCGGCGTCGAGGATTACTGTGTCGCCGGTGGCGGCGAGGCCTGCTACCGCGAAGGCCATGGCGATGCGATGATCGCCGCGCGGATCGATTTCGGCGCCGTGGAGTTTGCCGGCGCTGCGGCCAGCGACGCGAAGGCCGTCGGGGTGCTCTTTGACGGTGGCACCCATGCGTTTGAGATTGTCGGCCAGCGCGGCGATGCGATCACTTTCCTTGACGCGCAATTCCTGGGCGTCGCGAATCTCGATTCCCTGCTCGGTGAATGGACCGAGAGCGGCGAGCATGGGCAGTTCGTCGATGAGCAGCGGAACGAGTTCCCCGGAGATAACGCCACCCTTCAGTCGCGCGCCTTTCACGGAAAGGTCGCCAATGAGTTCGCCTTGTTTCGAAACTAAATTCACGACGGAAACCGCGGCGCCCATTTGGGTAAAAAAATCGAGGATGGCGGAGCGTGTGGGATTTAAGCCCACGTTGCTGATGAAAAGATCGGAACCCGGGAGAAGCGAGGCAGCAGCGACAAAAAAGACGGCGGAGGAAAGATCGCCGGGGACGTCGAGGGATTTCGGTTGCAGGGCAGCTTTGCTGTTGGAGACGGCCATGCCTTCGATGGAGATGGCGCGACCTTTCCTGTGAATGGATGCGCCGAATTCTTCGAGGGCCAGTTCGGTGTGATCGCGGGTTCTGGCGGGCTCGGTGACGGTGGTCTCGCCATCGGCGTACAGACCGGCGAGTAGCACGGCGGATTTCACTTGTGCGCTGGCCATAGGCATTTCGTAATGGATGGCTTTCAGTTTGCCGCCATGAATTTCGAGTGGAGGAAAGTTGTCTTCCTTGGCGCGAATGTCCGCGCCCATCTGGCGCAGCGGAGTAACAACACGCTTCATGGGGCGTTTTTGAAGCGAGCTATCGCCGGTAATTTTAGTGGTGAATTGCTGGCCGCTGAGAATGCCAGAAAGAAGGCGAATGGTAGTGCCGGAATTTTCCGCGTCGAGGGTGCGCCAACTGCTTTTGAGGCCGCGCAAGCCGTGGCCGGTGACGTGGACGGTGGTGCCGTTCACCTTGACGTCGGCGCCGAGAGATTTCATGCAGCCGAGAGTGCTGTGGCAGTCGCGAGCGGCAGCGAAATTGCGCAGTTCGCTGGCGCCTTCGCCGAGAGCGGCGAGCATCGCATAGCGGTGAGAGATGGATTTGTCGCCGGGAGGTTCGACACCACCCGAAAGGGAGTTGACGGCGTGGATGATCTCTTTTTTCACGATTGAATCCTGGTGTCAGTTTAGCATGAGGGATATCAGGGGTCAGGGATCGGGGATCAGCGATCAGGGGGCAGTTTTCAGTTTTCAGTTTTCAGTTTTCAGTTTTAAGTTTTCAGTTTTCAGTGACCGAGAATCACAATGGATGTTAGCGCGGCGAATGGCGGAGTCCTCAGAGGCTAGAGCTCCATTTTGCTGCATGTCGCAATGTCGGACCCGAAGGTCCGACCACCCAAAAAAGGAAGAAGTCGCCGAGAAGCTGGCGGACCCAAGAGCGGAAGGCCGTCCCTAGAAAATCAGCAGATGGACCATTACGGCTGGCATAAAAGCAGCGCTGCATTTAGGAAATAAAACCGCCTGTCTCAGAAGGCGGCCGTTACAAATGTCAAAAGAGGATCAAACCAAGAACCGGACCCAAGAAAAGGCACGGTCCGGGGAGGTTCAATTTTAGGGGGACGATGTTGGGGGTTGGACGTCTAACCAGGAAGGGGCTGTACGGCGGGACAGTTTGTATCGGGAACTTTTGGCGAAATCGAGAGAAAGATATCCGGAGGGGGTTGCGTATCATCAAATAGAGACAAGAAAGCGAGTGGGTAAGGAGCGGAAATGTCGTCGCGGAGCACGTTGATTCATTTAGTAACCCGAGCCGGGATCGGCTTGGGAGCATTATTCGTGGTTGGAGTGCTACTGGCCGCGATACCAAATCATCGGCCACCGGTCGTGGTCACAACTCCCCTGAATGGTGAACAGGAATCGCAAGCACCGGCTTCGGGCACGGACCACGCGAACATGCCGGGCATGAACATGCAAGCCGGGCAGGCCAGCGAGCAGGCGGCGATGGAAGATATGGCCAATATGCATCACGGCGATACGGCGCATCTGCACATGACGTCGGCGAGGCCGATGTCTCCCGACGATCAGCAGCGCGCAGATGAAATTGTGAAGGAACTGCGGACGGGGATCGAGAAATACAGGGACTACCATGTGGCCTTGAACGAAGGCTTCCAGATTTTCCATCCGGAAATTCCGCAGCCGGAATATCACTTCACGAATTACACGAATGGATTTGAAGCGGCGTTCACGTTCGATGCCGCACGGCCCACTTCCCTGCTCTACAAAAAGACCGCGACGGGTTATGAGCTGGTCGGGGCGATGTACACGATGCCGAAGCGGGCGACCGAAGAGCAGTTGAACGAGCGCGTGCCATTGAGCATCGCTACCTGGCACCTGCACACGAATCTCTGCATGCCGCCAAAAGAGGCGCGGCGTGGCGCGGATTTCACGAAATTCGGATTGCACGGGTCGATTGCGACGCAAGAGGCGTGCGACGCGGTGGGCGGGAAGTTTTATCCGGTGATTTTCGGGTGGATGGTGCATGTGTATCCGTATGAGGATTCGACGCAGAAGATATTCGCGATGCATCATCATCAATGAAACAAGTTGAAAGTTGAAAGTTAAGAGTTAGAGAAAGATCTCACCACAGAGCGCACAGAGAAAGAAAGAAAGAAAGAAAGAAAGAGCAGGAAGATGGCGGCGTAAAGCCGCCGCTACAGAGAAGGCGCAGGCTCGGTCCTCGGCGGTTAGACCACACGCAGTTATTGTCGGAGCTAAAGGCCTCGATCCATAAAGAGCAGAGAGATTCCTCACTCCGCGGACTCCGTTCGGAATGACGGGAAATTTACGGGGCTGGGTTGAGTCTTGGGCAAAAAGCGAGCTTTCGACATAGAGTACACAGAGAAAGAAGCACTCAGAGCGCAAAGAGCGATTGCAGCTGGGCACTTCTTTTTGGGCTATGGGAGTGCGAGTTGGTGGTCAGGCGGATTGGGATTTGTCTAGTTGGGTGCGCTCCTGGAGGATGTCGTGTAGGGCGGCGAGGAGTTCTTTGCGGCTGACGGGCTTGGTGAGCACGGCGCGGACGCCCAGTCGGATGGCGTTGATCTGGTCCTGCGGATCGACGTAACCGGAAGTCATAAGGATGGGAATGTCCGAGCGGATCTTTCGCAACTCGCGGGCGAATTGTAAACCCGACATGGAGGGCATGGAGAGATCAGTGACCACGGCGTCGAAGGCATGGGGGCGTTGGCGAAATTCAATTAGCGCGGCTTCGCCATTGGACTGGCCGGTAACCTTGTAGCCGCTCTGCTCGAGCATCATGGTACCGACAAAGACGAGAACGCCTTCGTCATCGAGGAACAGGATGTGCTGTCCGCGACCGGCGGGGGCGTCGCGATCGTCGATGTGGACGGGGGAGGCGGGGTCGAGCGCGGCGGGGAAATAAATCTGGAAGGCGCTGCCCTTGGCGGGCTCGCTGTAAACCTTCACGATTGCGGAATGAGCGGCGAGAATACCGTGGACCACGGAGAGGCCGAGTCCGGTACCTTTGCCTGCGGGCTTGGTGGTAAAAAAGGGATCGAAGATACGCTCGAGGGTTTTGGCGTCCATGCCGCAGCCATTGTCGCTGACTGACAAACGCACATAATGACCGGCTGGGATTTGGGAGTACAACTGGATTTCCTCTTCGCTGACGTGGGGCGAATCGACTTTCACTTCAATGAGGCCGTTTTTTTCACCAATGGCGTGGGCAGCGTTGGTAACGAGGTTCAAGATGACCTGGCAGATTTGCGTGGTGTCGAGGCGCGCCATCGGCAGATTCGGATCCTGCGTATAGCGAATCTGGATCATGGCCGGAAGCGTGGCGCGGGCCAACTTCAAGGCCTCTTGCACCACCGGGTCCAGGCTCTGCACGAGCATGTTTTGTTCCTGAGGTTTGCTGAAACTCAAGATGCGGCGCACCAGATCCGCAGCGCGGTATCCGGCTTTTTCAATTTCCACAAGACAAGCTTGCACCGGATGATCCGGTGGGAACTGCGAAATGGCCAGAGAAGCGCTGCCATTGATGGCGGAGAGAATATTGTTGAAATCGTGGGCAATGCCACCGGCGAGGGTGCCTAAAGCCTCGAGTTTCTGAGAGCGCAACTGGAGAGATTCGGCGCGCTTGAGAGCGGTGATGTCGGCATTCACTTCCAGGGTGCGGATGTGCTTGCCCTTGGAATCGCGGTACAGCACCCATTGACTGGCGACGACGACGCGCCCTCCGGATTGGTTGCGATGTACCAGTTCGCCTTCCCAGACGCCTTGGGTGTGAAGAGTTTTTTCAATTTCGTGGCGAGGCTGAGAAAACTCGGTTTGCAGCAAGGCGTCGGGAACGCGGCCAATGGCTTGTTCCTTAGTAAAGCCATAAAGGCGTTCGGCGCCGCGGGTCCACAAGATGATGCGATTTTCGACGTCGCGAACCAGGGCGGGAGCCAGGTCGAGCAGGCTGGCTTGCTGGCGGATTTCCTCTTCGGCGCGTTTGCGATCGGTGATGTCGCGGGCAATTTTGGAAGCACCGACGACTCGGCCGGAATGGTCGCGGAGAGGAGAGATGGTCAAGGCGACGTCAATGAGCTTGCCGTCTTTGCGGATGCGTTGCGATTCGAAGTGGTCAATGGTTTCGCCGTCGGAAATGCGCTGGAGGATGTCCTGTTCCTCAGTGCCGCGATCCGGCGGGAAAAAGGCGAGCATACGCTTGCCAACGGCTTCGGCGGCAGTGTAGCCAAATAAGCGCTCAGCCGAGGGATTCCAGCTGGTAATGACGCCGTCCAGATTCTTACTGATGATGGCATCGTCACTAGACTCAACAATGGCGGCAAGCTTGGTGCTGATATCGCGAGCCTTGGAGGTTTCGGTGGCGTCGCGGACGATGACGGTGAACAATCTTTGGCCATCGACCTCAATCTGCGAGATGGAAGCTTCGATGGGAAATTCCTCGCCATTGGTCCGCAAGCCGTGCAGCGGGGTGAATCCGCCCATGGTGCGACGAGTCACGCCGTTTTGGCCGAAGGCGCTGATATGCTCGGCGTGGGCTTTACGGAAGCGGGGAGGGAGGAATCGCTCCAAGGGCGAGCCAACAGCGTCGGCCGCGGGGCAACCAAACATTTTTTCGGCGGCAGGATTGAACATGGTAATGAGCTGGCGATCGTCGACGGTGAGGATGGCGTCCATAGCGGAGTCGATGATGCGAGCCATGCGTTGCTCGCCGGCGCGCAGAGCGACATTACTCTGAAGGGCCTCTGCGGTGCGGTCGCGGACACGATCCTCGAGGGTGTGCCCTGCGAGGCGCAGCTGCTGTTCGGCGCTACGGGTGCGGGCGAAGTCCTGGCTGACGTAAATCATGCCGATGATGAGGAGGCCGAGAGCGAAGAGGCTTGCGGCGACAATGGCGGTGCGCATTGCGACGCTGCTCTGCTCTGCGCTGTCTTCGCGCTGGGCGAGAAGGCGGCTCTCCTCGGTTCCCATACTTTTCACTGCCGCGCGGATGGCTTCCTGGACACTCTGGTTTTGCGTTGCGGCCATGGAGGCTTGAGCCGCTTCGAAGCCCTGGGTGCGGCGCAGTTCGATGCGAGCGTCCATGAGGGCGAGGCGCTGAGCCACGAGAGGTTTTAGAGAGTTCAGATTCTGCTGCTGGACGAGATTGTCAGCGGTGAGATCGTCGAGGCGCTGAATATTTTGATCGACGGCCTGTACGGAAGCCTGGTAGGGCTGCAGATATTCTTCCCTGCCGGTGATGACGTAGCCGCGCTGGCCTGATTCCGCGGCAGTAATGCTGGAACGCAATTCGGATAGGGCGTTGAGGACCTGATGAGTGTGATCGACGAGGCCGGCATCCTGGCGAAAGCGCAGGACGCTGATGTATGTGAGGATTCCGACCGCGATCAGAGCGACCGCAGCGAGAGCAAATCCGAAACGCACTTTGCGCTCGAGCGAAAACAAATCGGTAGCGTCTCCGGCTGGCGAAGGATGTCCCGCTAAATTGTTATGAACCACCACTCCTCTTTCCGCGAGCGCCCGGAAAGGATCTCTGGCGAGAGAGTGGAGGAAAATGAGAAGGAGTGAACCTGCCAGAGGCGGCTCAACTGTACGGTGGTGAGTATGAGCCGTGGTGGGTGAATGTCAAGCAACAAGAATGAGCGTTGGGAGGAGGCGTCCTACTGTTCCTTGAGTTTGAGGCGATGCTTGTTTTCTTCGAGGAAATCGCGAAGATCTTTGGACATGTCGAGGAGACGGACCCATTGTTCGTAGTAGAGTGTGACAGGGAAGCGGCCGAGTCCATAGACGCTGACGCCGCCCTTTTCGCCGACGCGGAATTCCAGAGTGCCCTTTTTGCGGCCCTCGACTTTTTTCTCGAGTTCGGCGATTTTGGCCATCAATTCTTCTTTAGTGGGTTCGGACATGGGGATCTCCTGTCGGCAACATCGTCGCATAGGACGCAGCGGATGGAAAGTGAGATAAGGCGGGTGTTATCAGGGATCAGAGATCAGAGATCACGAACCGGTGCCTTTCGTTATGGGCGGCTGATGGATCGGAGGGCTGCGGCGCAGACCCACAACCTGAGGGGGGACTAGGACGTCTAAGCCATCGCTACTAGGAGAGCCACTCCAGTTGTTGGATTGCGGAGGGTCGGAGGTAGCGAGTATCATCAGCGTTCGATTTGGGGGTCCAACACACCGGCTATGGGTCGTCTGTTCAAGCGGTTTCCACTTCTTGTACTTCTCGTTTCATCGATAGGCATGGGCAGCTTGGCTGTGCGGTCGGCGGGGCAGGATTCCGCTGAAACGCTTCCCCTTTCGCAGGTGCGTCCAGGAATGCAGGGGTACGCGTACACGATATTCGCAGGCGACCAGGTGGAGAAGTTCGACCTGGAAGTGATCGGGATACTGCCGAATTTTATGGGGCCGAGGCAGTCGATCATTCTGGTGGAGTTGAAAGGGCCGAAGGTGGAGCACACCGGAGTGGTGGCGGGAATGAGCGGCAGCCCGGTGTATCTGGATGGAAAGCTGGCGGGAGCACTGTCGCTGAAGCTGGGAATCTTCACGAAAGAAGCGATCGCGGGAGTGACGCCGATTGAAGATGTGCTGCGACCGCCGGCGGAAGGCGCGACTGCGGCACGAGGCCCGGCGCAAGCGTATACGCTGCCGAATGATGCGCTGGCACGAAACGAATTGCCGGGCGGGTCGGCACTGCAGCCGATTGAAACGCCGCTGGTATTTTCGGGATTTCAGCCGGCTTCGCTGCGGCAGTTCGGGCGAGAGTTGCAGAGTTACGGATTTGTGGCCGCGCAAGGGGGGACGACAGCGGCGCGTGCCGACGACGGCAAACTGGCTGCCGGGGATATGGCGGGAATGGTGCTGGTGCAGGGAGACGCATCGATCAATTCGGCGTGCACAGTGACGGCGGTGCGTGGGGACAACGTGTTTCTGTGCGGGCACCCATTTTTGAGCCTGGGAAACGTGCAGATACCGATGGCACGGAGCCGTGTGGTGACGACGCTGTCGTCGAGTTTGGCTTCGACGAAGATCGTGAATGTGGGCGGGTCGATCGGAACGATTACGGGGGATCACATAACGGCGGTGACGGGAAAACTGGGAGCGGCACCGGCGATGGTGCCGCTGGATTTGACATATGTGAATGGAAAAGAAGAGAGGAAGCTGCATTTTGAGATGGTGAACCACCCGAAGCTGACGCCGTTGTTGGTGGGGCTGACAACGTTTAATGGCATCAGCCAGAACCCGATTTATGGAGAAGGGACCACGCTGCACCTGACGGGTGAAATTCGGTTGAAGGGACACGCGCCGGTGCAGATTGAAAACACGATCGCGCCAAACGACACGCTGACGCCGGACACGATGCCGATTGCGATCCTGGTGCAGAACGTGTTTGGGCGGCTGTTCAACAACAGTTTTGAGGTGCCGGAGGTTGAGCACATAACGTTGCGGGTGGAAAGCCAGGTGGGGCGGAACTCGTACAGCATTGAGAGCGCGTGGCTGGAAAAAGGGGAGGCGGCGCCGGGTGAGAATTTGAGGGTGCGCGTGCTGCTGCGGCCGTATCGTGGAGAGGCGCGGGTGGAAGAAACCACGGTGCATGTGCCGGATCAGATTGCGCGTGGGACGACACTGCGGATTCTGGTGAGCGATGCGGATTGGATGAATCGAGCTTCGCGCGGATTCAGTTTTCAAGGCCTGCCCGGGACGGGTGGCGGCCCTGAGGGACTGGATCAATTGATCGCGCTGCTGAATCGCGAGAGGCGAAACGACCGATTGTACGTAGGGCTGTTTGTGCCCGCGCCGACGCTGGTGTGGGACGACAAGGAAATGCCCAATGTGCCGTTGTCGCAGATTAATGCGATCGATGGACGCCCGGCGCCGGGAAGCGTGCAAGTGTTGAGGGAATCGCTGGCGAGCGAGGCGTCGGTAATGCTGGGCGGGCCGGTGGGCGGCCTAATCTCATTGAATTTACAAATCCGGTGATCATGGCTATGTCGAAACCAGTGCGGCGCACTCTATTTGTAACGCTGAGTATTTGCTTGGTGGCTTCGGTTGGGTTCGCCGAACACACGCGGCGTTGGAGGCAATCGAGCTACGAAGAATTCCTGAAGGGAAACGCGAAAGGAGTGGCGGTGCGCAGCGACGGCCACTTGGAGCTAGCGCCGAAATTCACGCCGATTGCGGATGCGGATGCGTCTTATTTGTGGTCGTTGCGAGCGGATGCGGCGGGAGTTTTGTATGCGGCGGGAGGATCGCCGGCAAAGGTGTTTCGGTTTGAGGGGTCGGGTAAGCCAAAGACGGTATTTGAGTCGACGGACCTGCTGGCGCAAGCGATCGCGTTCGACGCGAAAGGCGCGCTGTATGTAGCGACTTCGCCGGATGGAAAAGTGTACCGGGTGACAGCGTCCGGAGAGAAAACGGTTTTCTTCGAGGCCAAGACAAAATACATCTGGGACCTGGCATTTGCGGCGGACGGCACGCTTTACGTGGCGACGGGCGACAAAGGGCAGATTTTCGCGGTTGCGCCGGATGGAAAAGGCGAGTTGTTCTACGCAAGCGACGAAGCACACATCAAGACGCTGGCGTTCGACGCGAAAGGCAATCTGTTGGCGGGAACGGAGCCGAACGGCAGAGTGCTGCGGGTGACGAGGAACGCAGAAAAGAATGCCAAGAGGAAATCCACGGACGAGGCGGTGGCCGACGGATTTGTGGTGTACGAGACGGCGAAGCGCGAAGTGACGTCGTTGACGGTGGCGCAGGACGGAACGATTTATGTTGCAGCGATCGGGGACAAGACACGCACGACGGGGAATGCTCCATCGGCGGTGATTGCGACTTCGCAAGGCACGACGACGATCACGAATGTGAGTCCATCGGCGCAGATGCAGGGCACGCCGTTCGTAGCGTTTCCGCAAGCGATTTCCAGCAGCATTTACCGCATTTCGACTGAGGGAGTGCCGGAGGAAATCTGGAGTTCGCGAGACGATGTGGTGTACGCGCTGGGATTGAACGCGGACGGGCGGCTGCTGGCGGGCACAGGAAACACGGGTTCGCTGCTGGTGATCGATGGGCACGGCGTGTACGCACAACTGGCGAAATCTGGGTCGGCGCAAATCACGGGCATTTCGAAGGGCGCGAACGGCAAAGTATTTTTGTGCACGGCGAATCCGGGAAAAGTGTTTTCGCTGGGGCCGGAATACGAGGCGGAAGGAACGTTTGAGTCGCAGTCATTTGATGCGAAGTTGTTTTCGCAGTGGGGCAGGATTGAATGGTGGGGCCCGCCGGCAGTAACCGCGCAGAGTAAGGGGACATCGAAGGAACCGCGGCTGGAATTTTATGTGCGCAGCGGAAACACGGAAGATCCGGGGAAAGAATGGTCGAAGTGGTTTGGGCCGTACACAACAACAGCGTCGCAGGTGGAAGCACCGGCGGCGCGATTCTTCCAGTGGAAGGCCGTGATTCATGATGGACGGCCGGGAGACGGGATCGACTGGGTGAGCGTGGCGTATTTGCCAAGGAATGTTGCGCCGGTGATCGACGGAATTGCGATGCAAGACGCGGGAGTACGCGCGCAGGCACCGCAGGTAATTGGCGGACAACAGGGAAACGTGGCGTTGAAGCAGCCCCAGGCGGCGACACCCAGCGGAGTGGTGATCACAACGAGTTCGTCGACGAAATTCGAATCGCAGCCACAGGGGACTCAGCAAAAGGGTTACCAGACGTTGCTGTGGACGGCGCACGACGACAACGAGGATGAATTGCGGTATTCGGTGTATTTCCGCGGAGAGAATGCCAGCGAGTGGCTGCTGCTGAAGGATAATCTGGACCAGAAATTTTATTCGTGGGATACGACCACGATGCCGGACGGGGCGTATTACCTGAAGATTGTGGCGAGCGACGCGCCGTCGAATCCACCGGCGGCGGCATTGAAGACGGAGCGGGAGAGCGAGCGGTTTGAGGTGGACAATACGCCGCCGACGATTGAACACCTGGAGGCGACACACAGCGGTTCGCAGGGTGCTATTGCGTCGGTCGTGGTGAAGTTCTCGGCTACGGATCCTTCGAGCAGCATCGAGAAAGCGCAATACAGCGTCGACGGAGGCGAGTGGATTTTGCTGGCCCCGACGCATGGGATCAGCGACAGCCGAACGGAGACGTACGAGTTTACGGTGCGGGAATTGAAACCGGGCGAGCATACGATTGCGGTGCGGGCTTACGACCGGTTTGAGAATGTTGGAGCGGGGAAAACGACGATTCAGGTTGCGGGGAAATAAGGCGAGCAAGCAAAAAACCTCAGCCCTTAAAGTCGTGCCCCCAGTTACAAAGTCATTCCTCGAGGGGCTGAAGCCCCATCTAGCTACGCGTTTGATGTCGGAGCTGAAGCTCCGACCCCCTAAAGAAAAGAATCTCAGACGTAAAGCTGCGTGTGGGACACCGCGGGCGCGGCTGTAAAGAAAAAGAACCCCAGGTGCAAAACCGGCACCTGGGGCACCCGACCGGATCGAAGGAAAAGTAGATTCCTCGCTTCGCTCGGAATGACAAATTTGTTTTGCGCGGAATGAAGAATTGCTGCTTTTCGGTTGAGGTGCTTCGGTCGCACACCGCGGTCCTCAGGATGACACATTCTGGTAAGTTGCTGGGCAGACACGCTGATCCTCAATCACAAAAAATCAGGGCTTGAGCTTGGCGGAGGTTGGGGGAGGCTTGACTAGCTCCGGGCGCGGAGGCTTGGGCTTTTCCGGCTCGATGAAGCTTTCGATTTCGGCGCCGAAGCCCATGCGGCCATCGCTGAAGGCATCGGGCTTGGCATGCACGACGCGCGCTTTGCAGTGCGTATCTTCCGGCGGCCCGCCGGTGACTTCGATCGGCATGCGCAGTGTTGCCTCAATCGGCATACCCACCTGAAGTGGCGCCGAAGTGACGAAGAAAAATCCGCCGCGAGAAAGATTGACGGCTTCGGTGAAATGCTCGGTTTTGTCGGAAGCCAAACCGATGGGGCGAAAACGCAGAGGCACCCGGAGACGAAAGCGTTCAAGATGTCGGCGTTCAGGAGGCATGTAACTCCACGAGGCGCGAGGGGGGACGCCGCGGCCACGTCGTTCTTAAGAAACTCTAGCGTAACAGACGGGGGGACAGGGTCCAAGTCCTGTTGTTTGAGGGGAAAGAAGAACTTTGGCACTGGTAGTACCAGTTGAACTAGACTGTGATTATGGTAACCGCGAATGCAAGTCCGGAAGAGCGCGTAACCCCAATTGACTGGGAAACGATCCGCGAGGCGCACGAACGCATCCAAGGCAGGATCCACCGCACGCCGGTGCTGACAAGCGCAACATTTAACGCCATGAGCGGAGCCGAACTTTACTTCAAGTGCGAAAATTTCCAGAAAACCGGGTCATTCAAGATTCGCGGCGCGTCGAACGCGATTCTTTCGCTGAGCGAAGAGCAGGTCGCGCGAGGAGTGGTGACGCAATCGAGCGGAAATCACGCGGCGGCAGTGGCGTGCGCGGCGGCGTGGAGAAAAATCCCCGCATGGATCGTGATGCCGAAGAATGCGCCGGCGGTGAAGTGCCGCGCGGTGGAATCGTACGGGGGAAAGATTACGTATTGCGAGCCAACGGTGTCGTCGAGGGCGGAAACCGCGGCACGATTGCAGGCGGAAACGGGCGCGGTGATGGTGCATCCGTACGACGATGACCGAATTATCGCGGGGCAGGCGACGGCGGCGAAGGAATTGATGGAAGAAGTGCCGGACCTGGATGCGATATTGGCGCCGGTGAGTGGCGGGGGATTGTTGAGCGGGACGTGCCTGGGAGCGAAAGGAAAGCGGGCGGAAATTCGGGTGTATGGTTGCGAGCCGGAGCGGGCGGACGACGCGTACCGCTCGTTGCGGACTGGCGTGCTGCAGAAGATGGAGTCGAGCGATACGATTGCCGACGGGCTGCGAGCATCGCTGGCGCCGAGGACATTTGCGATCCTGAGAAAATACGTTGCGGGAGTGCTGCTGGTCAGCGAGGAAGAAATCGTAGCGACGACGAAGCTGGTAGCGCAGCGAATGAAGATCGTGATTGAGCCATCGAGCGCGGTGGCGTTGGCTCCACTGCTGCGAGCGGGATGCGTGGCCGGAATGGGGCTGGAGAAGAGAGCGGACGGCGACGCGGGGAAAATTGGGGTGATTTTTTCGGGTGGAAATGTGGAGTTGGGAGGATGATCGCAGGGACGGGAGGTTCGGTGATGATTACTTTTGATGATCGCACCGAAACAAATCCTGTTTCGAGGGGTTATATCTGCACGGTAAGCTGTAGGTCGTTCGATGTGCAGCGGCGGTGGAAGTGGCGACAAGAAGTGAAAGATACGGGAAACCCGCAACCTGCTTCAGAGCATCTGTACAGTAGTGCCAGGACCGCGCCTACGACAAGGGGGCCGGAGACCCGCGAATCCTGCCAGAGAAGAACGCAGAAAAATCTAGAACGTACGCGGAGACAGAATCAAAATGAAAACCGGGATGAAACTCTGGTGGAGTATGTGCGCCGTGGTGTGCGCGTGCGCAGGGCAGGCGTCGTGGGCACAAAAGGCGGCTGGTGCCATCGCGAGTAGTGGAACAAATAGACGAGACCAGGACGGTGCAGATTCAAGGGAACGTGCATCCATTGGCACGCGCGAAATTTGATCGCGGAGCGATGGCAGAATCGCAGCCAATGACGCGGATGTTGCTGCTGCTGCAGAGAAGCGCGGAGCAAGAGACGGCGCTGCGGCAATTGCTGGACGCGCAGCAAACCAAGGGATCGGGCAGCTATCACGCGTGGCTGACGCCGGCACAGTTTGGGCAACAGTTCGGGCCGTCGGATGCGGACGTGCAGGCGGTGACGGACTGGCTGACGAAACAGGGCTTTCAGGTGGCGAGAGTGTCGGCTGGGCGAACCACCGTGGAGTTCAACGGGACAGTGGCGCAGGTGCAGAATGCGTTTCATACGCAGATGCGCCATTACGTGGTGAATGGCAACGAGCACATCGCGAACGTCAGCGACCCGGCGATCCCGGCAGCATTGGCGCCGGTGGTGCGCGGAGTTGTAGCGCTGAATAATTTTCCGAAGCATTCGATGATGCATCGCGTGGGGAGTTTTCAGCGGGATCTGGCAACCGGACAAGTGAAGCCGCTATTCACGTATACAGATTCGAACGGCACGTTTTATGGAGTAGGGCCGGCGGACTTCGCGACGATTTACAACATTCCGGCCGGAGCGGATGGAAGCGGACAAAGCATTGCCGTTGTGGGGCAATCGAATATCAACATTCAGGACGTGCGGGACTTCCGAACGATGTTTGGACTGGCGGCAAAGGATCCGCAAATCATCGTGAACGGGCCTGATCCGGGGATACTGGCGGACACGGGAGACGAAGGAGAATCGGATCTGGACGTGGAATGGGCAGGAGCGGTAGCGCCGGCGGCACAGATCCTGTTTGTGGTGTCGCAGTCGACGATGTCGAATCCCGCGCAGGTGAGCCAGGGAGTGGACCTTTCCGCTCTGTACATCGTCGATAACAACCTTGCACCGGTGATGAGTAACAGCTATGGAAACTGCGAAGCGGCGTTGGGATCGACAGGAAACAGTTTTTACAACTCGCTGTGGCAGCAAGCAACCGCCGAGGGGATTACCGTGGTAATCGCCGCGGGCGACAATGGCTCCGCGGGTTGCGATCCCGACCCGACAATCGATACAAACGCGGCATCACAAGGGCTGGCGGTGAATGGGTTCGCGTCGACGCCGTACAGCGTGGCGGTGGGCGGAACGGATTTCAATCAGTTTGGCAATGAAACACAATACTGGAATCCGCCTACCACGAATGCAAACCAGCTCACTGCCAAGGGCTACATTTCCGAAGTGCCGTGGAATGATTCAACGTGCGCCGCGAATTTTCCGGCGGCATGCACCTCGGTAGATACGGGAGGCGGGGACATCAGCGCGGGCAGCGGCGGCGCGAGTAATTGCGCCACGTTCGATGGTAGTGGTAACTGCAAGACGGGTTATGCCAAGCCAGCGTATCAAACAGGTGTGACGCCGGCGGACAACGTGCGCGACATTCCCGACATATCGTTGTTTGCGAGCAACGGTTTCAACAACAGCTTTTATATCGTGTGTCAATCGGACGCGAATGAAAACAGTGCGCCTTGCGACTTGTCGACCAGCGCCACATCCGGGACGCACAACTTCCAGGGGGTTGGAGGAACGTCGGGGGGCACACCATCATTCGCGGCGATTATTGCGCTGGTGAATCAGAAGATGGGAGCGGGGCAACGACAGGGCAACGCGAACTATATCCTGTACGCGCTGGGCAAAAATCAAGACTACACAAAGTGCAATTCCAGTAGTTTCACCAATCCGGGAACTGAGACTATACCCCCTGGGTGCGTGTTCTACGACATCACCACCGGGAATAACGCAGTGGCGTGCGTGGCGGGAAGTACGAATTGCAGCAACACCGGGAGTTCCGGATATGGAGTGATGGTTTCTCCGTCGAGCACGGAGCACGGCAATCCGGCGTTTCAGGCGGTGCAAGGCTATGACCTGGCGACGGGGCTGGGGTCAATCAACGTGGCGAACCTGCTGAATTTGTGGGGCAATATCACGCGCACGGCATCGACGACAACACTGACGAATGCGAGCGGCGGAAATCCTTCAGGGACGGCGTTCACGGCGACGGCGACGGTCAAGTCAACGGCCACAGGGACGCCGCCACCTACCGGAGCGGCAGGCACGGAAAGCGTGGCGTTGAATGCGCTGGCGGCCGATGGGACGATACTCGGGTCGATGGGTCCGTTTATGCTGACTGGCGGAGTTGCGAACATCAGCACGAATTTGTTGCCGCCGGGAACAGCGTCGGTGGTGGCGACGTACGGAGGCGATGTGTTGCTGGGGGCGAGCATATCGGCGCCCGCAGCGGTCGCAGTGGCGGGGGCAAATCAAACCAGCAAGACAACGATGAGTTTCGTGACGTTCGATGCAAACAACAATCCGGTTCTGAGCCAGGCGGCACAAAATATAACGTACGGCTCACCTTACATCTTGCAAGTGGCGGTTGCGCCGTCGAGCGGGGCCAACAGCGGAAAGCAGTGCTGGTCGGCTAACACGGTAACCGCGTTTCCCTGCCCTACCGGTACAGTGACAGTCATGGATAACGGAAGCCCGTTGAATGACTGGCCAAACGCGGGGACGCCGAACGCGACGAATACTCCCAGTCTGAACAATCAGGGAATCGCGGAGGATCAGCCGATACAATTGCCGGTGGGAAGCCACAGCATCGTGGCCACGTACAATCCTCCGACTAGTCCAAATCCGCCAAACTACCAGACGAGCACGAGCAACACGCTGAGCGTGACGGTGGCGAAAGCGTCGACGGCCACGGCTGTGGCGAGCAGCATAGGGACGATCACTTCCGGGGCGACGGTAACGCTGACGGCGCTGGTGAGTACGCCAAGCAATGGAGCCGGACCGACGGGAAATGTGACGTTCAGTAACGGGACAACGAGCTTGGGGACCGGGGCCTGCGCACCGACAAACGGAACAAGCAACACCAACGGAACGGATGGCACAACGCCGGGCACAGCATTTTGTACCGCGACGCTGACGACCGCGATTTCGGCGCTGTATCCCGCGCCGCAGAGCAGGCCGAGGCCGCCGGTGGCGCCGCTCGTGTTGCTGGCGTTGAGCATCGTGGCGTACCTGGCGCTGCTGCGATGGATGCCGGCTAGCAGGAAACGCGCGTACGCTTATGCGGGGTTGGTGGTGTTCGCGCTGATGGCCGTGGCGATCGCGGGTTGCGGCGGAGGAGGCGGTGGAGGAGGAGGCGGCGGTGGAGGGAAGACGGTAACGATCACCGCGAGTTATCCGGGAGACGCGAATTACAACACGTCGACGGGGACGACAAACATCGTGGTGCAGTAAGAGTCGAACAATTCGGGCAGTGGAGAAAGGGCGCTTCGCGAAATTGAGGCGCCTTTTTTCTTTTTTGGAGAGGCGAATACGGCAAGGTCGTTCCAAGAGAGTGAGAGATTTGACGTTGACGAAAACCCAAAAGAAGAGAGATTCATCGCACAGGAAGCGCGCGATGGCGCAGAGATCCTCACTCCGCAGACTCCGTTCGGAATGACGGATTGAGATTTTTCCGCGGACTTCGGATTCTCAGAACCAGGCTTCGCAGTCTTCGACCATAAATGTCGTTGCGACGGGCTCGGCCTATACTTCGGTCCAAGGTGTGAGCGGGCCTGTGACGCGCAACTCAACGATCTGGGTCACGATTCAATAGCCGGCGTATTCAATCAGTGGGGGGCGCTGGGGGGAAAGAAAATATTCCAGAATTGAGGGGATGGGGCGGTGAACTCGATGGGGATAAGGGAGCCTTCGGCGTTGAGGACCGGAGGACGGACGACGTGAGCCTCAACCTTTTTCTGGGTCTTGGGATTTTCGATAGAAATTTTTGTGCCGGTGGGTAGGCCTTCGGGAAGAATGATCATGGCGCCGTTGGCGCTGACGGTGTGCGTGAAGCCGTGCACGGGATTGGTTTTGCCGGGCAAGTGAACCAGCACAGGCATCCTGAGGAGCACGCGTTGCGCACGACGGCGTTCTTCAGCCGTTTGCGGACGAGCAGTGTTTGCGCCGCGTTTCACCTGGCCGGCAGCGGGCGGAGCGGCCGGCAAGCTGGGTTTTTGCGGAGGCGTCACAGTTCAAGTCCCCAGAAATCCATATCGGGCGCGACCAGTTCCACGCCGTATTCCCAACCTTCGGGTTGCTGATTACCCCTCCAGACGACGACAGCGGCGTTACTGGATTGGGTGGCAATATTGGTGAGAGCCAAGCGGTGCTCGAGTTCAAGACTGTCGCTGAGAATGATCATGCAGCCGTAAGGATTGACGGTGCGGGTGAAGGTCTCAATGGAACGGCGTTGACCCGAAGCGGAATCCCATTCCAAGCGTACGGGAACGCGGGAATTCAGGCGGCGTCCGCGGCGTTTGTCGTTGTACTGGGCGCCTACACTCTTCAATTCGCGCAACTTAAGGGTCATCTCGGCCTCTTGAAGGTCATGCTAGAGTTAGAGCGGATTTGGGTCAATGGTACGTTTTCGGGCAGTAGGCTGAAAGAGTATCTGTACGATGGGACAGGCGGAAGGCTGCGTTGAAGAATCTGATCGTAAATGCGGACGATTTGGGCTGGACCGAGGGAGTGAACCGGGGAATCGTGGAGGCGCACCGGAAGGGCCTGGTGACGAGCACTTCCCTGCTGGCCAACGGGCGGGCATTCGCGGCGGCAGTAGGAATCAGCCGCAGTAATCCGGAGCTGGGCATTGGGGTGCATTTGAACCTGAGCGATGGACCGCCAAGCGCGCCTGCGAATGAGGTGAAGGGCCTGTTGGGCAAATCGGGCGAGATGGAAGACGCGGCGGACAGCTTGCTGATGAAGATTGCGGGGCGCAGCTTGCGGGTGGAAGAAGTGGAAAGGGAGTGGGATGCGCAAGTGCAGAAAGTGCGGGATGCGGGAATTCAGCCGAGTCACTTGGATGGGCACAAGCACGTACACATGTTGCCGGGATTGTTTGAGGTAGCGCTGCGGGTGGCGAAGAAGCACAAGATTCGGGCGATCCGCGTGGCGAATGAGGAGTCGACACTGCGGACGGCGTTGTCGAGCGGACAAGGGCAACAAAAGGGCACGGTGCTGAAGCAGGGAGTGCAAGCGCGGGGATTGAAGCTGCTGGCACGCGACGCACGAAGAATGGCGGAGCGCGCGGGAATCTGTACTACCGATTATTTTTGTGGCATCGCGCAAACCGGAGTTCTGACGCGCGAAGGATTGCAAAGATTATTGGAAATTCTGCCGGAAGGAACGACGGAGTTGATGTGCCACCCGGGATATGCGGACGAGGAGTTGAGCAAAACCAGGACGAGACTGCAGGTTTCGAGGGAGATGGAGCTACGGATTTTGACGGACGAGGCGGTTAGAAAAGTTGTCGCCACGCGGGGCATTCGCCTGATAAGCTATAAACTTGCAGCGGGAGAAGGCTAACAGGGTAGCGAGCCCGCGGCGTTCCGAGTCAGGGTAGATGGCGGAACGCGGAAGATACAGTCTGGGGAGCCCACGGAGACATTGCTGAGAGGTTAGTCGAGCTGCATGCGAAGTGACACGCCCATCCGGTATTCCATAGTCGTCCCGTTCTACAACGAACAGGAAAATATCCCACAGTTGTACATGAAGATAACGGAAGTGATGGACTCGATTGGCGAACCGTACGAGATGGTGTTCGTGGACGATGGCAGCAAGGATAACTCGTACAAAGTGCTGTCGGAAATTTACGAACATGACCGACGCGTGAACGTGGTGAGGCTGCGGCGGAATTTTGGGCAAACGGCGGCGTTGAAAGCGGGTTTCGACTTTGCGCGGGGAGAGATTGTGATCTCCATGGACGGGGATTTGCAGCACGACCCCGAGGAAATTCCGCGGTTCCTGGAAAAGATTGAAGAAGGGTACGACCTGGTGAGCGGATGGAGATCGGAGCGGAAAGATAACTGGCTGATGCGGCGTTTGCCGAGTCAAGTGGCGAACTGGATGATGGCCAAGCTTTCCGGCATTGACCTGCACGATTTTGGGACTACGTTCAAGGCTTACCGGCGCGAGATTCTTGCGGAAATTCAACTGTATGGCGAGCTGCACCGGTTTATTCCGGCGCTGGCGAGTTCGACCGGAGCACGGATTGCGGAAGTGCCGATCTCGAATCCGGGGCGGAAAAGCGGAAAGTCGAATTACGGAATCGGGCGAACGATTCGAGTGTTTTTCGATTTGATGATGGTGAAGTTCCTGCTGGATTATTCCACGCGGCCGCTGCAGTTCTTTGGACTGCTGGGACTGGCGGGGACCGGGTCTGGCGTGCTGATTGGTAGTATTCTGGTAGCGGAGAAGCTGGTCTATCACAACGACATTATTGCGGAGCACGGGCCGCTGTTGTTGCTGGCGACGGTATTGTTTTTGAGCGGAATCCAGCTGATCTCGATGGGACTGCTGGGCGAGATTACTTCGCGGACTTACTATGAATCGCAGAACAAGGCGATCTATGCGTTGCGTGAAGTGAAGAGCCACCGGAAAGAGCTGGGAGATTCGGCGGAGCCGGCGCGGCCTAGCGGAAGTTCGGAACGGTAGGCGAGGGAAAATTCTGGAGAGTTCTAGAGGCCTCAAGCGCGGTGCTTGAGGCTCTTTTTGCGTTTGGTCGTGGTAGGGAAAATGCGCCCGCCTCGGAAGGCGGCCGCTACAGAGGCCTGACGGAGTGGATTGAGGCGAGTATTTGTGGCGGCGGACGGCCTCGGAAGGCCGTCCCTACACGTGCGGCAACCTGCGCACAACGCGGCTGACACAAAATGTCAGCGCTACGTTTAAGAATTAGGACAACGGCGCTGCTGCGCGACGGATCACGCTTGGATTACGGTTGTAGGCGGCGATATTGGCCGCGGTGGTAGAGGAGCGGCTCGCCGGGAGTGAAGTCCATGCTTTCGACTTCGCCGATGAACAGGGTGTGATCGCCGGCGGGATATTCGGCGACGACGTTGCAGGCGAGATGGGCGAGGGCGTCGTGGATCAGCGGGATGCCGGAAGAAGTCCAGAGGAACTGAATGCCGAGGGATTTGGTGGCTTCGGGTTCTTGCAAAGGCTTGGCAAAGTGCTCGGAGACGGCTTGCTGAGAGTCTCTGAGAATGTTGACACCGAAGCGGCCCTGATTTTTGAGGAAGGACAGCAGGCGGGCATTGTGATCAATGCAAACGAGGATGAGGAGTGGGTCAAGGGAAACCGACGCAAAGGAATTGGCGGTCATGCCATGAACCTGGCCGGGCTCGCGTTCGACGGTGATGACGGTGATGCCGGTGGCAAAGTTGCCGACGACGCGCCGAAAATCAGCGGATGTAAGCGCAGTGGTGGACATAGGCTGAATTCCTTGAAGATAACACAAGGGCGGCAAAAAGCGGGAAAGCGGCAGACGGCGAAGTAGCTAGCGCGAGCGTAGCGGACAGGCTGATTGATAAAAACAGAAGCGCTCCGGGAGGCCGGAGCGCTTCGAAAGAGTTGAATCGGAAGAGTATGCCTCAGTGATGAGGCTTGTCTTTGTCTTCCGTTTTAGGAGGTTTGGCCTGTTGTGATTGCTTGGCCGCCTGGGTGTGCTCAACCTGCTGTTTTTGCTGCAGTTGTTGTTGCTGCTGGTTGTGCTTCTGCTCCATTTGCTGAAGCTGTTGCTGTTGCTTTTGTTGGAGTTGCTGCTGCTTGGCTTCATTCGCTTTCTGCTGTTCGACCTGTTGCTGAACCTTTTGCTGTTGGGCGAATTGTTTCTGCTCGAGTTGTTGACGCTGTTGATCCTGCTTTTGCTGCAGCTGCTGATTTTGGAGTTCGTGTTTCTGTTCGAGTTGGGGATTCACGATAGGTGGAGCAGCATTGACGTTTCGCGCATTCGGCGGCCGGTCCTGATTGACGCGCGTATTCGCCGGGGCATTCGGTGGCGTGTTGACCGGCTTGTTGTTTGGGTTGACCTGCTGCACATTCCCGGGCTGGATGTTTTGCTGCGAGTTCACCGCCGGAGGCCGAGTGTTGTTCTGAATCTGGCCAGGGCGATTGGCGTTGTTAGGGACATTGTTGTTGACGCGCGGCGTTACAGCGGTGGCTGCCGGAGCCATACGAACGGGCGCAACTCGTGCATTCGTTTGCGCATGCTGCATTTCTAGCTGACGCGATTCCGCGATGGAAATGGGACGGCCCTGATTGGCTTGAATGGCCGCCTGACGTTGCTGGAAAGGAAGCGGAGCCGGTGGAGGCGCAGTCTTGGCGACAACTTGACGGGTCTGTAACGCGGCTGGCGGGCGCACATTGCTCGGCGCACCCGAACCGAGTACGGCTTGTCTCGGAGGAGTGACAGCGGGCGCGGAGGCGACCACCGGAGCAGAAGTAATCTGCCTGCGATCGACGGCCACCAAATTGGAGTTCACAGCGCGGGCAGAAGTAAACGTTTGGCCCGAAGTAGCGGTGACGGCGCCAGGAACGCCTTGGTTCACATAGTGAACGTTCGTGACGTTGGTGTTGTTGACGTTGACATTTTTGTTGACGACGGTGGTGTTGTAGTAGTTGTTGATCACCGTCTGGTTCACGGTGGTATTGGAAATGTTCACGTTGTTCACGTACGTCCGGCTGACGTGATACGACGGCACGAAAACTTCACGCGGACCCAGCGGGAACCATCCGACGTTTACGCCAACGCCAACAGCGCCGCCAACCGCGAAACCGACGCCGAAGTGCGGACCTCCCACCCACGCAACGAGCGCAGGAGCGTACACGGGGCGCACATAAGCAACGGCGACAGTGCGTGGTGGGCACGGCACCCATCCCCAAGCGCCGCGAACAAAAATCCAGCGGCCGTAGTGGAATGGAGCAAAGCCCCAAGGCGCATCGTCAACCCAAGTCCATCCCCAAGGAGAGACCCAGGCCCAGTGGCCGAAGCGATAAGGAGCCCAACCAACGATGGTAGTGTGGGGGAACCAGACGGTGCCGTACTCGGGCTCGGGACGCCATCCCCCGTAGTCATCGAGGTCTTCATAGCCGATCACGTCGTCGGAAACATAGCGGCGAGCGGGAGCATGTTCTGCGCGAAGTTCGCGTTCATCGCACCACTGATCGAAATCGTCGCGGTCGGGTACGGGCTGGATGTCGGCATTGAGTGAGTCCGTGCCGGTGAAATAGCCTTGTTCACTGGGGTGAACGGTGTAGGCGGCGCCGCCGCCGGTTACTTCGCCTTGTCCATCGCGAACGTTGATGACAGTGGTGTCGCCGGCTTCGTTGACATTAATGCGATAACTACCAGCGCGCAGAACGGAGAACGCAAGATTGGGAGTATCGACTTCGATGGATTCATCGTCAGCGATTCGGCGAACGCGAAGGTTCAAGGTGCCTTCGGTAAGGCGAACCTGCATCACGCGGTCGTCGAGATTCAGGAAGGAGAAACCGGTTTCGCCCGAAAGGTACAGAACCGCGGTGCCGACCTGAAGTTCGGCGCGGGCATTTTTGTCGGTCCAGAGTTTATCGCCGATAGTGAGCGGGCGATTGAGGACCGCAGAAACCCAATCATCGGTGCCCGCTGGGCTGAAGGAAACGTCGCCCTTGGAATAGCTGAGACGGGCAACGCGGCTGGGAGGATCATCGTCGTCCGCTACAGCGCGATTCGGTGCGAGCAAAAGCGCGGCAAAGGCCAGGGCTAGCAAAGGCAGCAGCCAGCGTTGTGCACGTGTACGCATAGGTTCTCTTCTCTCCTAGTGAGCAAGGCGTTCCCGATTGAGATAACAAAAAGGATTACCGAGAACGGCCTGGTGGAGGTGCCGCATGGTGAGCCGAGAGCTGCCATGCAGGATCTGGAAGACTCCATCAGGAATGAAGTAAACGGGCTAACATCCCTGCTTCAGTATATGTAACACGGCAAAACGCAGAGAGTTGTCGGGCAAAAAGCTGAGATGCGAAAGATGTACTGTGCGGAGGGGCAAGTGGAGGACAAAAGAAAACCCCAAGTGGAGTAGGCAGCACCTGGGGTCTTCGGGGTCAGTACGTTTGCAGATTAGCGATGCGGATGTCCGCCGCCACCACCACCGTGGGGAGCCCCACCGCCTCCGCCACCGCCATGAGGAGCTCCGCCGCCACCGCCGCTCGAGTGTGGGGCACCACCGCCGCTGTAGTGCGGAGCGCTAGGCGCTGAATAGCTGCGCGGGGCGCTGGGCGGTGAATACGTGCGCGGCGCCGTCATGCGGGGAGACGAAGGACTGTAGGAGCGAGGTGCGCCGGAATAATTGCGATTGCCACTGTTGTTGTAAGAAGGCGGCGTGTAGTTGCGATTGCCATTGTAGGCAGGCGTGTTTCCACGATTGCCGTTGTAGCTGGCTGGCGGCCGGTTGACGGAATTGTGCTGCATGGTGCCTGGGTTTGCGCCGTTGTAGGTGCTGCGTGCCCAAGGCGGACGATTGGTGTCATTCGTGTGCGAGGCTTGCACGTTATTCGAGGGATGATTGCTGGCGCCGAAGCCTTGCGGCGCGTGGCCCGAATCAGTGGCGTTGCCCTGTGCGTTCCAGGTACGCGGAGAAGTGGACTGGCGAGTGCCGGGTTGCGTCATCGTGGAAGGCGGGCGATTTGCGGAGAGCTGTGCCTGGCGAGTTGCGTTATTCGCAGACGAACCATTGTAGGCCGCGCGGTTGGAGTTGGCGCCCTGAGGCGTTCCAACGGTACGAGCGGAGCCGACCGCGGATGCGTTAGCAAAGTGTCCCTGCTTGAGCGCGCCATTGTTCATGGTGCGCGCTTGCAGATGAGAAGCGCCTGCGGCGGGCGTGGTGCGCGCCACGACGCTACGATTCTGAATACTGGCCGAAGGCGTCGCGATTCTGCCATTGAAATGCGACGCGCCAAGATAACTGGTGCGATTGGGCGAAACGCCGGCGCCATTCGTGACGTGAGCGTTGCGCAAAGAGGCTTCGTTGACCGTCAAACGATTATTGTGAACGGATTGGCCGTTGACGAAGCCGTTGCGCGTGGTGGCGGTGACGGCATGCGCGTTGTGAGCATAAGCGTAGTTATAGTTGTGATTGTTGATGACGTTGACGTTGCGAATGTAAGTGTTGCGCACGTTGACGTTGTGCCAGTAGCCCGGCCCGCAGTGATACCACGGATGGAACGGCTCACCCCAACCTAGCGGGAACCAGCCAATGCCTCCGCCGAATCCAAATCCGAAACCGAAGCCAAAGCCGCCGACGAAGCCGACGAAAGCGGGAGCATAAAATGGGCGGGCGTAGATCGGTCCCGGGCACCAGCCCCAGTAGCCACCGAAATAATTCCAGCGGCCATAGTGGTAAGGAGCGAAGCCCCAAGGAGCGTAGTCGACCCAAGTCCAGCCCCACGGCCCAACGTAATTCCAGTAGCCGTCGCTGTAGGGAGACCAGCCAGGCGAGACGTTATTGGGTACCCAGACAGAGCCGTAAGTGGGCTCTTCTTTCCAGGTGCCGTAATCGTCGAGGTCGCTATAGCCGACGGTGTCGCGATTCACATACTTTGCGGAAACAGAATCGTCTTCTTTCAAGTCGCGCTGCTGAGCCCACTGATCAAGCGCATCCGGTGGCGGCGCGGCGCCGAGTTGAACTTGGACGCTGTTATCAACGCCCGTAGCGTTGGCGGTTTGACCCGCGTTTACGGGATAGGTTTGGCCCGCGGCGGCAACTTCGCCTTGGCCGCGAATTACGGTGATGCTGGTGGAGTCGCCGTTTTCGCTGACGTTGATACGGAACGCGCCGGCTTCACGAACGGTAAACGCAACGTTCGGAGTGTCGACTTCGTAGACATCACCCTGACGCAATTCGCGCACGCGGAAATTGAGCTGACCTTCCGCCAATCGCATCTGCGTGATGTTCTCATCCAAGTTCAGGAAAGATAGCGCGGTCATGCTGCCCAAGTGAATGTTGGCTGCGCCAGCCTGCAATTCCATGCGAGAGTTTTGATCGGTCCAGAGTTTGTCGCCGATGGTGACGGGACGATTCAGAGCTGCTGAACCCCAGTCGCCGGTGCCACCGGGTTGCATAGAAACGGAGCCGTCAACATAACTGATGCGCGCAACGCGTGAAGGCGGATTTTGCGAGTCGTCCTGAGCCATAGGTTCAGAAGACACAGGAGGCGCGGAGGCTCCCGGAGGAGGAGGCGCAGAGGTTTCGTCCTGTGCCAGAAGCGCCGGCGAGAGGAGAAACAAGAATCCGGCGAAAGAGAGAAACGAAGCTAAAATGCGTTTGCCGGTAAATATGGACTTCATAACGGTTCCCCTGAAGGAGCCCAAAGTTTCGATTTGGGTCCAGAGACCTGTCTACCATTATGAACCTTCCAGGTCTCCACGGTGTAAAACCCTGGGAAGGGAAAAAAGTTGCTCATGGAAAGAAGGTGTGTGGACCGAACAGCCAGTACCAGGACTAAAGGTAACTTGTCCGCAATCTGTACCTTAGAACAGGCACAGACGTAAAGGAGTTTCCGTAGACTAACAACTTGTAGAGTGACTGTTGCATCTGGGAGAATACATGCAAATGAAAAACATACTTTTGGGGCTCGCCGTCCTTGCAGCCGCAAGCACGGTGAATGCACAGACGCAAACCTGGCGACAGGTGGGGCCTTCGGGAGGCACGGTCATTACCCTTTCCGCCGACCCGAATAACATCAGCAAACTGTACTTGGGCACGGCGGACGGCCACGTATTCACCTCGAGCGACGAGGGCGACCACTGGCAACTGCTGAGCCGTATCGGGACAGGACAGGATGACGTGATTACGCACATCATCGTGGACCCGCGCGACGGCAAGAGGCTGTACGCGAGCACGTGGGCATTGTATTCGGGAGGCGGCGGGGTCTATCGCAGCGACGACGGCGGACGTTCGTGGAACATCGTCGGGCTGGCGCATGAAACGGTGCGCGCCCTGGCGCAGTCACCGACGGATCCGAAGTTGCTTCTGGCAGGCGCGCTGTCTGGCGTGTACCGCTCGACGGACGAAGGCGCGAGCTGGACAAAGATCACGCCGGATAATCACTCAGACCTGACCAGGTTCGACTCTGTGGCATTCGACCCGAAGGATAACAACACGATTTATGCCGGAACGTACCACCTGCCGTGGAAGACGACGAATGGCGGGAAAGACTGGTTTCCGGTGGTGAAGGGCATGATCGATGACTCTGATGTGATGAACATCATCGTGGATCCTGCCAACTCCGACAACGTGCATGCCGTGGCCTGCTCCGGTATCTATCACAGCACCAATGGCGGCACGCAGTGGGTAAAGTATCAGGGCATTCCGAGCGTGTTCCGCCGGACGCAACTGATCCGCATGGATCCCACGAATGCGAACGTGCTGTATGCCGGAACCACCAGCGGATTGTGGAAGACGGTAAACGAGAAAGACTTCAAGCGCGTGACTCCGGGAGACTGGATTATCAATGCGCTGATCATCGATCCGAAGAATACGCAGAAACTGATCATCGGAACGGAACGCCAAGGCGTGCAGATTAGCAGCGACGGCGGCGCGACGTTCATTTCGGCAAACGTTGGGTTCCAGCACCAGCACATTACGGATGTGGCGATTGACCGCGAGCATCCGGATCGTGCGCTGGTGGTGCTGACGTTTGACAACGACGCATTTATGGCCACCAAGGACGGCGGAAATTCCTGGACGACGCTGGGCCCTGGACTGAAGCGCACGGAAGTGCGTCACGTGTATGCTTCGCCGACGGGATGGCTGGCAACGCTGACCAGCGGCGGATGGTCGAAGTATGACGAGACAACGAAGAAGTGGACGCGCGCAGGTCTGTATGTTGCGGATCCGGTTTCGGCGCCCGCAGCGCAGCCCACAACGACCACCAAGCGTAAGAAGGGCGCGGCAGCAAAGGCTCCCGCAAAGCCCGTGGTGAAGAAAGCGACACCGGTCATTTCCGCTTTCCTGGTGAACGACATGGCATTCAGCAACGACGCCTGGTTTGCAGCAACGGCGGGCGGCGTGCTGATCTCAACAGACAAAGGCGCAACGTGGAAGTCGGCGAGCAAAGATCCGCTGTCACGCAAGCCGGCGCAGTCGGTGGACCTCTCCAAGGATAGCAATCAGATCTGGGCGATTGCTGAGCGCAACCTGCTGTACTCCACAGACAAGGGCGAAACGTGGGATGCCAAGGAACTTTCGTTCGCAGCGGCAGGCAACCTGAAGTTGCACCGCGTGGATGACACTTCCCTGTTCATCACCACAAATATGGGATTGTACGGATCGCGCGACGCGGGACGCACCTGGAACCGCGCTGATGTTCGCGAACTTTCGTTCCAATCGGTGGCAGGCACAAGCAATGCGTTGGTGGTATCGCTGCAGAAGCAGGGACTTCTGGCCTCGTTTGACGGCGGGAAATCCTGGCAGCGCATGGACGATCCACTGTCGCAAGGCTACTTCCCGGTGATCCGCACGCGGCGAGATGGTTCGCTGGTGGCGGTATCGGCGACGGAAGGCATGCTGAGCCTGGACCCAAACGCAAAGTCGGCCAGTAGTTCGACTGGCTCGTCGATGCGTTAGAACCAAACCAAGTTCCCTTCTGCAGATAAAGGGCGTCCCGAGGTAATCGGGGCGCCCTTTTTATTGAGATTTATTGCTGCGCGGAATGATCGCTGCCGATTTGATAGCCGACGCCGCGAATGGTACGGATGAGGGGACGGTCCGCGCCGGCGTCAATCTTGCGGCGAAGATAGTTGATATAGACGTCGACCACGTTGGTGATGGACTCCGAGTGCATGCGCCATACCTGTTCAATGATCGCGGAACGCGTGACCGGACGGCCGGGATGACGCAGCAGGAATTCCAGCAGCGCATATTCCTTGGGGCTGAGATCGATGATGCGTCCGCTGCGGCTGACGCGATGAGAGACTCGATCGACTTCCAAGTCCTCAAAAACAAAGACGTCGCGCACGGGACGAGTGCGCCGGCGCAACACCGCGTGGACCCTGGCAATCAGTTCAGAGACGGAGAAGGGTTTCAGGATGATGTCGTCCGCGCCGGCATTCAGCCCGGCGACGCGCTCCTCGACGGTGGCCGGAGCGGAGAGAAGAATGAGAGGAACTTCGGGCCAGCGCTGCTGAAGCGTGGCGACGAACTCCAATCCAGAGACTCCCGGAAGACTCAGGTCAAATAGAATCAAATCGAACAAGGAATCGTCGGGAAGCTGGGCGATGGCATTACCCGAGGAAACCAATTGAACGGCAAAGTTATCTTGCTGGAGCACGTTCTGGAGAAACTGAGCCAGAGACGCATCAGCCTCGGCTACAAGTAGACGCATGGTCGCTCATTTAACATATCTATATTATGAGAAGGGGATAAAAACAGTGTGTCGAAGAGAGGTAGTGGTGTCAAGGCAAGCCGTCACAAGGAGCATTTAAGCGATTACGGGCCCGACGGCATTTTACGGGAAGAAGCCGGTTTTGGCGCAGAAATTGGAGAAGAAGAGGTGGCTCGGGACGAACTTAACGGTGGCGGCATCAGTTCGGAATTAGTGGGATTGAGGATGACGATATCGACGCGCCGGTTGCGGGCGCGACCGTCGGCTGAGGTGTTCTCCACTACGGGATGAAATTCGGCATAGCCCGCAGCGGACAAACGCGAAGGAGCGAATTGATACCTGTAGATAAAACGTTTGACGAGTTCGGTGGCGCGAGAAGTGGAAAGTTCCCAGTTAGAGGGAAAGTCGGCATTGTGGATAGGAACATTGTCTGTGTGGCCCTCGATGCGCAGGTTTTCGTCGCGAGAAGCCAGGACGGCCGCGAGGCGATCGATGGAATCGACAGAGGAAGCGCGCATGGTAGGAGCACCGCTGTCGTAAAAACCGATTTCACGAAGACTAACGACCAGACCTTCCTTTCTGGCTTTGATGTCGACGACACGACTGCGAATTTCAGGGGCGAGGGCTTTTTCCGGCTCCTGCTGAATGTCTTTGAGAGGCCCGGCAGCGGCGGCGGGGCTTAGGATGCCTTTCGTCGGCTGAACGAATCGTTGCATATCGGAGGTTCGTTGAATGTTTTCGACAGCCTGCACCTGGGAGAAAGGAACAGCTTCGCTGTTGCTTAGGGGCACGCGGGTGTTGGAGGTTTCGAATACGCCGAGTTCCTGGAAGGCGACTCGAATTGCGAGGGAGAGCTTGCCTACGAGGCGCTTGTCCACCTGGGAAGAAGCGTAGAGAACAACAAAGAAGGCAAAAAGCAGAGTGATAAAATCCGCGTAGCTGACAACACCGTGATCAGCGAAATCAATAAGCAATTCCAGATCGGGTCTGACGGCACGGTGGGTGGCTCACTGGAAGCCGATAACTCACTACGCGACGTGCAAAGCATGCTGCTGAGCGCGATTACGTATTCCGTTACCGGGAACAACGGAATCGTGAATCTGGCGAGCATGGGCGTGAATATGAACGACGACGGCACGCTCTCCGTAGATAACAGTACGCTGCAGTCGGCGCTGTCCAGCAATTTTTCAGCGGTGCAAAACCTGATGCAGAACAGCAGCACGGGTTTCGCGCAAAACCTCGACAGCGTGCTGCAGAACATCAACGCGCCGAGCACGGGCATTCTTTCGATTGATTCCCAAAGCATCCAGAACGCGTCGAATGGATTGACGCAACAGATCAGCGACCTTCAGGCGGCGCTGGTGGTCCAGGAGGCAAACCTGACGAAGGTATATTCGCAGGTGAATACCACACTGCAGGAACTTCCGCTATTAGAGGCCCAATTGAACCAGCAGATTGCAGGCTTAGGATGAGCCCAAACGATTCGGCGTTTGCTTATCACCAGTCGACGGCGTTCGGCGCTTCTGCCCTGGGGCAGGCAATTGCGCTGTACGACACAATTTTGCGCGATTTTCATCGCGCGATGGCAGCCATCGCAGCCGGCCAAATCGAAAAGCGAGTGAACGCGCTGAATCACGCCCTGATCGTTGTTGGTGAATTGCAGGGCGTGCTGGACTACGAACGCGGCGGCCAAGCTGCGCGGAACCTGAGCGACTTTTACACCGTCGGTCGCGTCTTGATCATGCAAGCCAGCATGACGGCTTCGCGGGAGAAGCTGCAAGAACTGATCGGGATATTCACACGCATCCGCGCAGCGTGGGCTAAGGCAGAGCGGAGCACCGGCCCGTCTGAACCGACGCAGCAGCTGCGCATCTCCAACGAGGCGCATTCCGGCTTTGCGCAAAATCCGCCGGCAATAGTTGAGAATCCCGGCAGTTCCAACAGCGGCGGATGGAGCGCATGATGAACGATGACTTGCGGGGAGCACTGCAGCGCGTCAACGATCGCATGGTGGAGCTGCTGAAGAACGCCCAGGGCGCTCTGTGCGGCGAACGCGATTTCGCTCCCGAGGACATCCGGCAACTCCGCGAAGTGATGAATGCCATGGCTCCGATCGTTGCGCAATCGTACGAGTTGCGGCGCCGCCAGCCGGAGCTCGGCGTGCCACTGGATCTTTACAAGTCTCATTTGAATGAATTGCAGAGCACACTGGAGCAAATACGGGTGACGCTGCTGGTGAGGCAGGCCAGCCTGCGTGCCAGCCAAACGCAGTTGCAAGCTGTGGCACAGTGGGCGGCAGCCTTCTCGCAGACGCGGTAGAACAAGCTCGTCAAGAACCGCCATAAACTTTTGTCGGAGAGAGCGCGTGGCTATCCACGAGCCAGGTTCTTCACTTGTTTGGCGAGTTTTTCTGCTTGTTCGGCTTTCTTCATGAAGGTCACGGACAGGACAGCATTCGGATCCGCAGCCTGGTATTCCTTCTGGAGTTCCGAAGCAAGCTGAAGCAGCTGGTCGAGATCGGTTTTCAAGAGTTGCTCATCCTTGGCCGTCAGCACGTGGGAATTTGCATGCTTCGGTGCGCCGGCAAGTGCATTTGGATCGCCACTGGGAGGAGTGGGGCGAGGCGGCGGGTATTGCGCTGCGCCTGCGGTGAAGAGATTGCCCGATGACATAAAGCCGGCGGCGCCGACCAAGCCCATGAGAAGTTCACGACGGGATTCCAGCATGACGTGCCTCCAATTCAGCGGGCAGGCCGCGACTTTACAAGTTGGATGTCATTTCAAATATGGCAGCTTTCCGCTCCGTGCTTCTCCAGATAGCGCTGATGATACTCTTCCGCCCGCCAGAACGTTTTGGCCGGAGAAATTTCCGTGGCGATGGGACGGTGAAATTTTCCGCTGGCTTCCAGCGCCTGCTTTGATTTACGAGCGATCTCTTCCTGCTCGGGTGAGTGGAAAAAGATTGCGGTGCGATACTGTTTACCGAAATCCGGGCCTTGACGATTTAACTGCGTTGGGTCGTGGATCTTCCAGAACACATCCAGCAGTTGAGAATAACTGAGCTTTTGCGGATCGAACGTAACCTGCACAACTTCGGCGTGGCCCGTTTCATCGGTGCACACGTCCTGGTACGTCGGTTTCTCCAGATGGCCGCCCGCATAGCCGACGGCAGTATCGATAACGCCGGGCGTGCGGCGGAAAGCGGCTTCTACGCCCCAGAAACAGCCAGCGCCAAATGTGGCAACTTCCTGCATGATGTCCCCCTCGTGACGGAAATGCAGATGAATATACACCCAGTTGGATGCACGAGGGGAATGCTTGGATTCGGAGGCGGCCTAGGACGCCTTTTTGTGGACCGGTTTCTCCGCGGCGATGTCTTTCAGCTTGCCCAGCGCCGCAGATTTGTAGGGACTGTCGACGGACGCGGCTTCCGTGAAGGCTTGTTTCGCCGCCGGGGTGTTTTTCAAGTTGGCATAAGCAAAGCCCAGGCGGTACTGATTGCGGGCATAGGTGGCAGCATTGGATTTGAGCAAAGGAGAAGCCGCAGTGAGATTTTTGACAGCCGCGGCATTGTCTTTTTTCTCGATATCAACCTGGCCCAGCGCGCTGAGAGCCAAACCTTTCTGCAGGGTGATCTGGTTGTGCCAGTCTTCGTCGCTGACGCCCTCGGGCTTCTTGGCGGTTTCGCAGAGCCCGGAGGCCTTCTTGGCGTACGATTCGGCCTTATCGAGTTGCTCGTTCTTTTCGCTGTAATCGTCCGCCAGAAGCAGCAGCATGCCAATGCTGTTGGGATTTTTGGCAAGAACGCTGTTAGCAAGCTCCAGCATCTTGGCGTGATTCTGGGCCTGCTGATAAGAAAACGCGGCGACCGTCAGGGCCTGCTCGCTGTTGGGCGAATCGGGGAAATCTTTTGCGAATCGTTGAAGATACTCGGCCTTCTTTGTGGGATCTTTCTGCTGATAGGCAGCGCCGAGAAGTGACTGCTGGACATAATCCTGATTTTCCTTCTGCGCGTCGAGTTTTTGCGTGCGCTGCTGCTCCCAGGCATCGGCGGCGGTTCCCGAAGGAGGCGAGGCCGTTTTGTAGCGCTGCACAATGGAGTTGGCCTTTTCGCCGTAGGTAAAGATGCGGTCCGTGTCGCCCTTTTCGTTGGCGGCGCGCACCATGTTGATGGCGTTGTTGTAGTTGTCGGGGTCAATGGCGAAAAGCTTGTCACCATACACAAACGCTTTGTCGTATTGCTTGGCATTGATGTAGTAGAGGACGAATTGCTCGTCGGCAACGATGGCAAAGTCGCCGTCGGGATGCGCGGTGGCAAACTGTTCGATCAATTCCAGTTTTTTATCGGGTTCTGTGGCGTTATTGATGGCTGTAAGGGCGTGATCTTCTTCCGAGCCAGCCGGAATCATAACGTTCTTGCCAAGTTGTGCCTTGCAGGCGGGAGCGAGGAACGCCAGGAGGAGCAACAGGCCCGCAAAAAGTCGGGAGCGGCACATACGTACCTCCTGTTCGAATTGTCGGAGTGAAACTTTCTCTGCTGTAGTTATCTTAGTGCGCGGGGAAGGTTCGCGCAAACGAATTCGCGGATTTGGAGAGAGGAACGATACTCCGCGGGTTTGCTCGGATTCATCGGTTAAGAGTGCAAACCTTCGTAAGAGGGGCAGTCCAAGGGCGGCTCCCAACAAAAGAAGAACTACCGAGGGTGGCTCTGGCGCGGGCACCGTGATGGTCAGAATGGCAAACGTGTCTGAGGGAACGTCAGTCGCAGTCGGATAGACTCCGGGAGCCAAGGGCTTTTGGAATTTGACGGGTGGTGAGGTTCCACGAGAACATAAAAGTTTTGGAGTGGAGGCGCAGATGGAACTGGGGCTGGGTGGCCGCGTGGCCATCGTTGCGGCGGCCAGCAAAGGCTTGGGCCGCGCGGTGGCGGAAGAACTAGCGCGGGAAGGCGCGGCGGTGGCGATCTGCGCGCGGACCGCAGCGGACCTGAAGCCCGCGGCGGAGCGCATACGTTCCGCGGGTGCCAGCGACGTGTTCTGGCAGGCGGTCGACGTCGGGAACGCCTCCGGAGTAACGGCTTTCGTGGAAGCGGTGCAGCGGCGCTTTGGGCATGTGGACATCTGCGTTACCAACACCGGGGGCCCTCCGTCTAAATTATTTGGGGCCACCACGCATGCGGACTGGCGAACGTGGACTGATCAGTTGCTGATGAGCACGGTGTATTTCGCGGAGCAGGTTTTGCCGCTGATGCAAAAACAGAATTGGGGGCGGTTCATCACCATCACGTCGTACTCCGTAAAACAGCCGGTGGAAGGATTGTTGCTTTCCAATTCGTTGCGCGCGGCGGTCACCGGGCTGGTGCGCACGCTGGCAAATGAATATGCGCGCCAAGGGATCACCGTGAATAACGTGTGCCCCGGCTACACACGTACGGATCGATTGGATGACCTGGCGGGCATGATGGCGGAGCGGACCGGGAGTACCACGGAACAGGTTTTCGAGGGATGGAAGAAGTTGATTCCCGCCGGCAGGCTCGGCAAACCGGAAGAATTTGCGGCGGTGGTGGCGTTCCTGGCGTCAGAGCGGGCCAGCTACGTGAATGGAGTTTCGCTGACCGTGGATGGCGGAACGACGCGAAGCCTTTTGTAAGTGAACGAAATCCCACAGATTTTTGAAATGCGAGGAGAAAGAGAAGGATGAAAATGCGAATGTCAGATTGGCGTTGTGGGTGCGTGGTGGCGCGCGTGGTACTGGGGAGCTTGCTGATTTTGATCAGCGGCGGAGCATTGTTGCGGGCGGATGAACCGTTTGCGCGGAGCAAGGACTACGACTTGCAGCACTCCAAGGTAGCGTTGCGATTCGATTTGCCGCAACGAAAAGTGATTGGAGATGTTACGCACTCGATCGATATCTACCGCAACGGCCTGGATAAAGTGTGGTTCGACGCGGTGGGATTGCAGATCGAGAGCGTGACAGTGAATAAGGCCGCGGCGAAATTTGAGACCACCGAAGGCAAGCTGTACGTTTCTCTGCCAAAAACCGCGAAGATCGGCGAAAAGTTTGACATTGAAATCAGGTACGAAGGAAAACCGCAAAAGGGCCTGTATTTCATCCTTCCCGACAAGGATTACCCGAATCGCCCGATCCAGGTCTGGACCCAGGGAGAATCGGAAGACACGCGCTACTATCTGCCGACTTACGACTATCCCAACGACCGCTTGACGACCGAAACGATCCTAACGGTTCCGGCCGAGTGGTTGACGATTTCCAATGGAAAACTGATTGGCGTGACGGATTCGGGCAATGGCATGAAGACCTGGACGTGGCGCGAATCGCAGCCGAGTTCAACTTACCTGTTCACAGTGGTGGCGGGAGAATTTGTGGAAGCGAAGGACACCTGGCGGAAGATGCCGGTGACCTACTATGCGCCGAAGGATCGCGCGGACCGGCTGACGCCGAATTACAGCCGCACACCGGCGATGATTGAATTGTTCAGCACAAAACTAGGCGTGGATTATCCATGGGAGAAATATTCGCAAGCGATGGTGGACGATTTTGTGGCGGGAGGAATGGAGAACTCCAGCGCGACGACGAATACCGCGGAATCACTGCGGAGTCCGCTGCTGGTGGCGGAATACGACACCGGAGAGGATGGATTGATCTCCCACGAATTGGGACACCAGTGGTTCGGCGACCTGGTAACAACGAGAGACTGGGGCAACATCTGGCTGAATGAAGGATTTGCCACGTTCATGGAGTACCTGTGGACCGAGAACCACTTCGGAAAAGATGCGGCGGATTACGAGCGGTGGCAGAACTCGAAATTCTGGAACGCGTCGCACAATCTGTACGACAAACCGATTGTGCGGCACGATTTCGACGATTCTAGCGAGTTTGATGGAAACGCCTACGACAAAGGGGCGTGGGTGCTGTACATGCTGCGAAATAAATTAGGCGAGCGGGCGTTTTTCGCGGCTTTGCAGCATTACTTGGAAGTGAATCGCGGGAAGAATGTGATGACCTCGGACCTGGTGAAGGCGATCGACGAATCGACGCACACCAGCGTGGACCAATTCTTCGACCAGTGGGTTTATGGCGCCGGGGCGCCAAAATTCGAAGTGAGCTATACGTACGACGACGCCAAGAAGCAAGTATCGCTGACGGCAAAACAAACGCAGAAGGTGGAAGGACATGTGGGGTTGTTTCGCGTACCCATCGAAGTGGAAATCACGAATGAGAGCGTTCCGAAACTCTACCCCATCGTAGTCTCGAAAGAATCCGAGACATTTACGTTTCCCTCGCAGTCGGCGCCAAAAATGGTGCTGTTCGACAAGGGCAACCAGATCCTGAAGTCGATGGAATTTAAGAAGGACAAAAAAGAGTGGTTGTACCAACTGAAGAATGCCAGCGAGGTGGCGGACCGCGCGGATGCAGCGGTGGCGCTGGGAAAACTGAAGGCCGAGGATGAGGCGGCGGTGGCGTTGGGTGATGCGTTGCGCACGGACAAATCTTCCGGCGTGCAACGAGTGGTGGCAGAAGCGCTGGGGACGCTGGGGGGGCCGGCAGCGGCGAAACAGTTGTTGGAATCACTGGAAACCATCAAGACGCCGTGGGTAAGAGCCGCCATTGTGCAAGCCCTGGGCAATTTCAAGGATGACGCGACAGTCAGCGCAAAGCTGGAGGCGATCGCACGAGACGATAGTTCCTATCGAGCTCGGGCGGCCGCGCTGCAGGATCTGGGCAAACTGAAATCGCCGGGCGCGTACGAAACGTTGGCGACTGCAGTGAAGAGCGATTCGCCTGACGGAATCACGCGAAACGCGGCGCTGCGCGGGCTGGGTTCGCTTGGCGACGACAAGGCTGTTCCTTTGCTGCGCGAATGGGCGATGCCGGGCAAGGACCTGAATTCGCGGCAGGCGGCCATCAGCGCGCTGGCGCATGTAGACAAGAGCAACAAAGAAATCACCAGCCAGATTGCGGGCTACCTTGAAGAGCAGCATGCGCCAATCCGCTACACCACCGTGTTTGCGCTGGGCACGCGCGGCGATGCTTCCGCGATTCCAGCTTTGGAAGCAATGCTGAAACGCGACGATCTGAGCATTGAAATGGGGCCCACGATCAAGGAACAAATTGCGCGGTTGAAGAATCCTTCCGCTAAAGCCAACCCGAGCATGTGGCGCGGAGACAATGAGGAAGAGGCAGAAGGCGAAGAGCACGCGGAAAAGCCGGGGCAGGATCAGCGGCTGACGCAGATTGAGCAGCTGGTGAAAGAGATGAACGAGCGGTTGAAGACGATTGAGAGCCGCTTGCCAGCGCCCGCGCCTGGAAAATAACGAAAAGTGACGGTCAGGAGTTTGGCTCAGCGAGAAGAATGCGCAGGTCGCGCAGGTTGTTTCCTGTGGGGCCGGTGATGATGGCATCTTCAAGCCGATTGAAAAACGTATAGGCATCGCTTCGGCGGAAGAAGTCTTCAGGATCCATTCCCATGGACTTGGCGCGGGCAAGGGTCTGGCCGTCGGCAAGGGCGCCAGCCGCGGGACTGTTTCCATCGATGCCATCGGTTCCCACGCTAAGAACGGTAATGTTGCCGCCAGCAATTCTCTCCACGCAAGCAAGAACAAACGCAGAATTACGTCCACCGATGCCATCACCGGTGACGGGCGAACTGACTTCCCCATCGGCGACGATCGCGACGCGCTGGCCGGTATTTTCGCGCTGCCAATCGGTCAATTGTGCCAGCAGGGAGTCGACAGCCTTCTGGAGCGGCCAATCGTCGGTGGAATTGTCGCAACAAGTGAGGTAGCCGTGCGCTTCGGCCACGTGGTGCGCGGCGTGGAAAAGATCATCCATCCCTAACAGCAATAGGAAATGCGCATTGCGGAAGACTGGATGGATGGCCTTTGGCGTTTCCGGCATGTTTCCGGCGTTGAGCCATCGTAAGAGGGCTGGTGGAAATTGCCTGCGCAAGTCGTACTGCTCGAGGATATGTGAGACGTCGGCAATCGTTGTTGGGTCTGGCAACGTCGGGCCAGAGGCCAACGCAGACTCGCTTCCGACGGGCACGTCGGTAACCGCGAGAGTGATTTTCTGCGCTGGGCCAGCCGCAACGGCAAGACGCCCGCCCTTCACCGCGGAGAGATGCTTGCGAACCGTGTTCATGGCATCGATGGAAGCGCCACAGGTTACGAGCCCACGATAAATTGCCCGCGTATCTTCCAGACTGAGAGTCGGATCAAGAGGAAGCTCCATCAATGCGGAGCCACCGCCGGAAATAAGAAAGAGCGCGAGAGTTTCCTTTGTGCAGTCTTGCAACAGCGCAAGAATTGCCTCGGCGGCCTGGTAGCCTTCGGCATTGGGAACCGGATGACCTCCCACAAAATATTGCAAGCCGGGCCGGGCAACTGTCGGCTTGGTGGGCGCGGAAACAACACCACGCACAGGAAGTCCGTCGGGGAAAATACAGGGCAGGCCGGCGATCATGGAGTGAGCGGCTTTGCCGATGGCCACGACGCGGACTTCAGAAATTTTCGAGAGGTCGACCGAGGCGTCGGGCAGGATCAGACGGTTCCCTTCCAGCAAGAGCTTGCGTTCCATCGTACCCGGGATATCGATAGAGGCCAGGGTTTGCCGGAATATTTCGCGGGCAATGTATTTTCTGTCGGGCATGATTCGATCGCCAGAGCGTTCAGGCACGCTTCAGAATATCGGGATTCAGCATGTTGGCAGGCCGCTGCCCTTTAAATAGAGCGACGACATTGTTTGCCGCCATGACCGCCATCTTTGTGCGTGTTTCGAGAGAAGCGGAAGCGAGATGCGGGGCGAGAACCACGTTGTTGCGCTTCAGGCCCGGATGGATGAACGGCTCATTCTCGTAGACGTCCAGCGCGGCACCGGCGATTTTGTTTGCTTCCAATGCGGCGACCAACGCCGCTTCGTCCACCACCGGACCGCGTGAGGTGTTGATCAAATACGCCGTGGGCTTCATACGGAAAAACCTTGGGCCGTCAAACAATCCGCGAGTCTCAGGAAGAAGCGGCACATGCACGCTGATGAAGTCAGACTCGGCGAGGAGCGCATTGAAATCGCGATATTCGGCGTGGACGGCCTTCTCTGCATCTTCCGCGGCGCGAATGGCATCGGTGTAGATGACTTTCATCTGGAAGCCTTGCGCCCGACGAGCGACGGCGCGTCCGATACGGCCGAAGCCGACAATGCCGAGCGTCTTGCCCCAGACGTCCGCTCCGCATAGTTGATCGAGGTTCCAGCCCTTCCAGTTGCCGGAGCGGGCAAGTTGCTCGCCTTCGCCGAGGCGACGCGCGACGGCCATCAGAAGAGTCCAGGCAAAGTCGGCGGTGGTTTCGTCGAGCACGCCAGGGGTGTTGGTGGCGACTACTCCGCGTTTGGTGCAGGCGGCCACATCGATATTGTCGAAGCCGACGGCAACATTGGCGGCGATGCGCAGTTTGGGCGCGTTGCGAAGGAGCTCCTCGTTAACCTTTTCCGTCAGCAGGCAGATGAGGCCTTCCTTGTTTTTCACGCGCCGCAACACTTCTTCGCGCGGAGGGCGCTCCGGCTCGCTCCAATATTCGACGTCGCACGCGGCTTCGAGGATTTTCCGCGCATCTTCGAACAGCCCATGAGTCGCAAAGACTTTAGGTTTTGGCATCCGGCGCCCTCATTAATTTTGTGGACCTCTACACTAACATAGCTGATACAGGCAGAGCAGACTCCCATTGCCGCGTGCCGCAAGTCTCACTATAGTGAGAAGATAAGGCCACAACAAAAGCCAATGAATGATTCCCTGCTCCGCGACCTGGATTCCCTCCTGGGACCCACTAACGTTCTCCACCAGAAGGAAGATTTAATGCTCTACGAATACGACGGCTCAATGGAAAAGGGCCGGCCGGATGTGGTGGTGTTTCCGCACACAACCGAGGAGGTTTCTCGGATCGTGAAACTTGCCGGCAAGCATCAGGTGCCCGTGGTGGGGCGAGGAGCAGGAACGGGCTTGTCGGGAGGGGCACTGGCGCGGGGCGGCGGGGTGATGATCGTATTCGCGCGCATGAATCGCATTCTGGAAATTGATGTGGAGAATCAGCGGGCGGTGGTGCAGCCGGGCGTGGTGAATCTGGACATCACGCGCGCGGTTGAGAAGGACGGGCTGTATTTTGCACCGGACCCTTCGAGCCAGAAATCGTGCACTATCGGCGGAAACGTGGCGGAAAACGCGGGAGGGCCGCACACGCTGGCTTATGGAGTAACCGTCAATCACATTGCGGCACTGGAACTGGTGCTGACGGATGGCGAGATTGCGCGGGTGGGGAGCAAGCATGGCGATGCACCCGGGTACGATTTGTGCGGATTGTTTGTAGGAAGCGAAGGCACGCTTGCGCTGGTGACGGAGATAACGGTGAAACTGGCGCGCAAGCCGGAGGCGGTGAAAACGCTGCTGGCAATTTTTGATGCGGTGGACGACGCGTCGCTGACCGTCGCGGAGATTACGGCGCGGGGGATCACCCCGGCGGCATGCGAAATGATGGATGGATGGACGTTGCGGGTGGTGGAAGATTACGTGCATGCCGGGTTTCCACGAGACAGCGCAGCAGTTCTTCTTGTGGAACTAGAGGGGCTTCGCGAAGCGGCGGAGACGCAGGCAGAGGCGGTGGGGGAAGTTTGCCGGACGCATTGCGCGCGCGAAGTACGCGTGGCGAAAGACCAGAGCGAGCGCGAACTGCTTTGGAAAGGGCGGAAAAACGCTTTTGGCGCGCTGGGCCGCCTCGTTCCGAGCAACTATGTGCTGGATGGCGTGATCCCGCGATCGAAATTGCCGCAAGCGCTCCAGCATATTCAAGAGATCGGCAAAAAGTACGGCTTTGCGATTGGAAACATTTTTCACGCGGGCGACGGCAATCTGCACCCCATCGTGTTGTACGACTCGCGAGACGCGAACTCTTTTGAAAAAGCGGTTGCGGCTTCGGAAGAAATTATCCGCTACTGCGTGGACCTGGGCGGCGTGCTGACCGGGGAGCATGGCGTGGGAATGGAGAAGAATGAGCTGATGACGCTGATGTTCAGCGAAGCGGATTTTGACTTGATGCGACGGGTGCACGATGCCTTCAACGCGGATTCGTCGTTGAATCCGGGCAAGATTTTTCCGCTGAGCAAGGGCTGCGGAGAAATCCGCGTGAAAGCTAAAGATATGGCGGGTAGCAATCGATAATGTTGACGGCGAATCTTGCGGCGAAATTACAGAGCCTGCTGGGCCCGACATGCGTAACGGCCCCAGAGGATTCGCCTACTTCCTTTGTGGTGGACGGAGTTTCTCCCGCGGCGATCATTCAGCCCGCGTCGGCCGAAGAAGTGGCGGAAGTCGTGCGTTTTGCCGCCGCTGAAAAGCTGGCCATTGTAAGCTGCGGATCCCGCAGCAAATTGGAACTGGGCATGGCTCCGGCGCGCTACGACATTGCCCTGGACATGACCGGCCTGAATGGCATCGCTCATTATGATGCGGGCGACATGACGCTTAGCGTGGATGCCGGAATGCCTCTGCGGCAACTGGAGCAAGCGCTGGCAGAGAAGCAGCAATTTCTGCCGCTGGCGGTACCGTGCTTTGAAACTTCTACGGTGGGCGGTGCGGTTGCTTCCGGAATTGATTCGGTGCTGCGGCAGCAATATGGGACGGCGCGCGACTTCCTGATCGGCGCGGAGTTCGTGGACGGCACCGGAAGGATCTGCAAGAGCGGCGGACGCGTAGTGAAGAATGTTACGGGATATGACCTGCATAAACTGTTGGTCGGGTCGCTGGGTACGTTGTGCGTCATCACACGACTGAATTTCCGCGCGTTCCCGCTGGCACATGTGAGCGGAGGGCAGCTTGTGAGCTTCGCGGGCGTTGAGGGAGCGCTTGCGTTCCGGCGAGAACTGGAAACGGGCAGGTTGCCACTCTCCAACTTGGAAGTGCTGAGCCCGGGAATCGCAGCGATTCTTACGGCAATTCTGCGCAGCGCAAAAAGCGCCATTCCGCAGGGGCTGGAGCAGGGCGCTTGGTGCGTGTATGCATCGTATGAAGGTAACGAGGCCGTAGTGGAGCGAATTTCGCGGGAACTAGAAAAGTTCGCGCGTGAAACGAACGCCGCAAATTGTGAACAGTTAGGCAAATCCACTGATGAGAGCCTCGGCGGTATGTTACGCGAGGCCTTCGAGTGGCTGCGCTTTGCATCTCCGGCGGTGCTGCTGATGCGGCTAACGTTGCCAGAATTCACCGCCGATGTGAGTGCCGCGCTATCGGACATTCTTAAAACGAATTCCGTTCGCGGGGCCTTTTTGCTGCGCGCTCGTGGGGTGATCTACTTCCTGGCGCAGGACGAAAGCGAAGAAGGGACTGCGCTGGACCGCCTGGAGACAGTCGCCAGAAACGTCGTGCGCATGGTCGCAGAAAAGCGGGGACATACAACTTTGCTACATGCACCGCTAACGCTGAAATCGCGTGCAAGTAGCTGGGTGAAAGCGGATGCGAGCATTGGGCTGATGCGCCGCGTGAAACAAGCTTTTGATCCGCGAGGCCTGTTCGCGCCTGGACGATTCTGGGGAGGGCTGTAAGCTTTGCCCACGACGGATTCCATTCCCGGGATGGTTCCCATCTACGAAGATTTTGCGCGGTGCATTCGTTGCGGATTGTGCCTGAACAATTGCCCGACGTATCGCTTATGGCAACTGGAAGCGGATTCGCCGCGCGGGCGGATTCGGCAAATGGTGCTGGTGAACGAGGGAGAGTTGCCGCTGTCCGCGGGATTCGTGGAGCACATTGACAAATGTTTGGACTGCCGCGCTTGTGAGACGGCGTGCCCTTCGGGCGTGGAGTACGGAAAACTGGTCGAGCATGCTCGGGCGCGAATTGAGAAGGAGTACCGGCGGCCGTTCGTAACACGTTGGGCGCGCAAATTGTTCATCGAGCGCCTGCTTCCCTTCCCGGCTCGCATTGCGTTCACCGCGAAATTCCTGCGGCTTTACCAACGCTCAGGGCTGCAGTGGCTCTCGAGGAAAACAGGCATCCTGAAACTGCTGGGTCTGGCGGACCGTGAGAGGCTGTTGCCCGCGATCGATGAGAGATTTTTCTTCGATCAGCTAGGCAAAACATTCCCCGCGAGGGGGCAGCGGCGCGCGCGCGTTGCGTTCTTTGCGGGCTGCATCGCGAATGTCACGTTCACAGAACTGAACGAAGCCACCATCCGCGTACTGACCGCGAACGGCTGCGAGGTGCTTGTGCCGCACCAGCAACGTTGCTGCGGCGCGCTGGCTGCCCATGCAGGCGTGCGGGATACAGCGCGAGAGCTGGCACGAACGAATATGGCGGCGTTCGCGGGTGGCCAGTTCGATGCGATCCTAACCAACGCGGCCGGCTGCGGATCCACGTTGAAGGAATACGATCAACTGTTTGCCAGCAGCGAGCCGGAACATGCGCAAGCGGTGGCGTTCCAGAAAAAGGTGCGCGACGTTACGGAGTTTCTTGCGGAACTGGGGCTGACCGCAACACTTCAGCCGCTAACCGCGCGAGTAACGTACCAGGATTCCTGCCACCTGCTGCACGGGCAGAAGATTCGCGAGGCTCCCCGGCAATTGCTGCGCGCGATTCCCGAGCTGGAGTTTGTGGAATTGCCGTACTCGGATATTTGTTGCGGGTCGGCGGGTATTTACAATGTGACGCAGACAGAAGCCGCCTTGGAGCTGTTACAGGAGAAGATGGGGCACGCGAAGTCGACAAGCGCAGCGATCATTGCCACGGCGAATCCCGGATGCTTGCTGCAGATGCGCGCCGGCGCGGAAATTCACCAAACAGGGCAGGAAGTTTTGCACGTCATCGAACTGCTGGACCGCGCGATCGGCAAGGCTTAGCGGCTCAAATGTCGAGTTTCGAATTCCGCATCGCTTAAGATCCTTCGGGGCGCAAACGGCGCGACCTCAGGATGACCGCGCATAGCGCTGCTCGGGTATCGAGCACAAATACACCCAGGCATCACGCGGTTCGAGAACTGAGGCCAAACACGACTACGCCCCTTCCGCAGCAATGGGGGTCGCTGCGAAAAGGGCGTGCCGTCTTCAGGAGAGAAGATCGGTAAGCGAAACTACTCGCCGGGAGGCGGCGGAGGCGTATCAGCCGGGCCACCTGAGGGAGTTGGCCCGCCAGGTCCTTTCCGACCACCACCGTGCATCCGCGGCTTGGCGTCTTGCACGGTGTAGCCTGCCGGGACAGCGAACAAGGTGGCAGCAGGTTCCGCGCGTTGAATATTGGTTACGGCATAGGAAGTTTGGCCGAGCCGTGGATCGCTGCGGGTGCTCTTCACCACGATTTGCAGATCAGGTGAATACCAGCGCTCGCTGACGATGAGGATGGGCTTGTCATTGCCAACCTGGCCAGCGGGAATGGTGCGCGTGTATCGCGTGCCTTGCGCGTTTAGCCCGTTGATGGATTGCGTGCCCAGGTCGTCCTTCTTCAGAGTGCCATTGGCAATCTCTTCCTGCATGCGCGCCTCAAACTTGCCTTCGAGTTTGGCAGGATCTTTGCCTTTGGCCTGCGGAGGCGGAAGCTTGTCAGCAACTTTGGTGTCGGGATGCAGCACGTAGGAAGTAGTGGCCACCGGATCGAAAATCATGATGAAGATTTTCGGCTGACCAGAGGCTGCCAACGGGCCGACCGCCGGAAGGGTGGTTTCGCGGCGTGTGCGTCCCTGACTGTCGCGGAACACGTTGGTCTGCACCTTCCGATTGATCGCGTTGCCATCACTTAAAGTTTGCGTCGATTCAATCACGACAACCGCGCTGTACGGGGCTCCAGTGACGACTTTTCCCGGGTGCATTTCTCCGAAGCCCAGAATTTCCATGCGGCCGCCAATCGGACCACCCGGTCCCATCATGTCCGGTCCAGGTCCCGGCGGCGGTTCCTGAGCGCGCAACGAACCGGAACTTAACAACAGCACTGAGGCCAACAGGGGAACTCCCCACTTACTTTTGTTCATTATTGTTTCTCCTCTTCTCTCCTCATCTGCGTCACACGGAACGTAGGAAACTTAGTTGGTGGTAGTCGGAAGGCGGACAGCTTGCGGCTGACCATCATCACCGACGAGCAAATCCAGTTGAATCCAATCGGCGGCGTGCTCTTCGTTGACCGTGAGGCCGAGAGCGCCGAGCGCACCGCGTTGCATTTGAACATGAACCACGGTGGCATCATCGAGAGAGCCGGGCATCGTGCCTGGCAGCAGAGTGAATTCACTGGAGTCATTGGAGGCCATCAGCACTTCACCGAGTTCCGGTCCCGCAGGAGTAACGTGCTGAGCGGCGTCGGTGGCATTCGCCGCAGAGATCGTGCTCTGGCCGTTTTGAGTCTGCTGCATGTTCGCGATCTGGCCTTGTTGCAGCCGCCAGTTGAACCAAGTAATCGCGCTGACCACCACCGCGGCTCCTGCCAATGCCCATGCTGCGACCAGGGCTACGCGGCGCCTCTTCAAAGTCTTGTGCTTGGTGCGGAATTCCTGCCGGAGCCGCAGTTCCACGCGCGCGGGCGCCCCAGCTCCGCGAGTTTCCGCGCCCAGAGCATGCAAGTCGGTGCGCAACGCCTGCCAGTTTTCCTGCAACGCGGCGCAGTGCGGGCATTCCAGCAGATGTTGCCGGGCAGCTCGCTGCAGCGGTCCATCTTCCGCGGTCAGCACGCCATCGAGATCCGCCATTTGGAATTCTTCACACGTCATGGATTGCTTCTCCTACTCCCTTTCACCGAGTGCCATTCGCGCGCTTCGGCGTATCGCGCAACATTTCCAGTTTCGCCAGCAACAAAGCGCGGCCGCGATGCAACCGGGAACGGATCGTTCCTATCGGGCATTGCAAAGATTGCGCGGCTTCCTCGTAACTCATTTCTTCCAGTAGACAAAGGGCGACAGCCTCGCGAAAATCCGCCGGCAATTCCAAAACTGCCGCGCGAACATGTTCGCGGCGTTCGCGCAACTCCGCCCAATGGGCCGGCGTGGCGGACTCGACAGCCTGGGGAAAGCCGCGGAATCCATCGTCTTCCGGGGCCAGAAGCGGCACTTCCCGAGGCAAACGTTCTTGATGCTTCATGATGCGGTTGCGGGCAACACCGTAGAGAAACGCCCCCAAGGCACCGCGTGCGGCATCGTACTTTTTCGGTTCGCGTACCAGAGTCATGAAGACATCCTGAACAATTTCTTCAGCGGCCCAGGCATTTCCTGTCATGCGAAGCGCAAAGCGATAAATGGGCGCCTGGTGACGGCGATAAAGGAGTGTGAATGCCTCCTCATCGCCATTCGCGGAGCGCCGCAACAGAACGTCATCGCGTTCTCTAGAATCGATTTGCATCTCTCCTGGTTGACGCCCTGCTTTCATAGGTATTTCCCAATCGAGTTAAGAAAAGTTCCCTTGGGTCGAGAAAGAGACAAACCCTTTCTATTCATGAGCCTACAGGAATATAACACCAAGAAGACGCACAAAGTTGCTCGCTGTGTCGGCTGACTTCAGGCCGGATCAGGCAGCATCCGGTAAAGCAGCGCGAGACGGTTAGCGGTTCTTTTCTGGCCGGAACATATTGGCGGCGATGCGGGTGACCATGCGCCTAGGCACGATTCGTTGCGATTGCGCGCCCAAGTAGTTGCCTAACCCGGAGATCACATAGCTTTTGCCGGCGGCCAGGGCTTGCAACCCGGTGCGGGCGACCTTCTGCGCGGTTTCCGGGTTCTTGCTGGTAAACTTTTCCTGGCCGGCGATGGCGTGGAATTCCGATTCGGTGGAGCCGGGGCACAGGGCACAGACTCGAATGCCGTGCGGCCTCATCTCTTCGGCAAGCCCCTCCGCAAACAAAAGATCGAAGGCTTTTGATGCGGCGTAAGTGGAGATGAACGGCACAGCCTGGAAAGCAGCGGTGGAGGCGAGGATTAGCACATCTCCACGTCGCCGGGCGACCATATCCGCCAGATACAATCGCGAAAGATGAACCACGGCAAGGCAATTCACCTGCACCATGTCCAGAAGGCGCTGCGCCGGAACCTGGGTGAGTTCGCCATATTGGCCGAAGCCGGCGTTGTTGATGAGCAGGTCGATTTCCAGGCCTTGTTGTTTCGTGAAATCGTAGATTTTTTGGGGAGCGTCGGCCGCAGCAAGATCAGCATCGAACACAGCGGTGCGAATTCCATGACGCTGCGCGAGAGTTCGTGCCAGTTCTTCGAGCCTGTCGCGACGCCGCGCCGTCAAAACCAGATGCGTGCCGCCGGCCGCCAGTTCGTTCGCCAAAGCCACGCCGATACCTGCGCTCGCACCGGTAACCAGCGCCCACTTGCCCTGCCATTCCTTCGACATGTCGGGAGCCCCTCGGAACAGACTAGTTCCTGCTGAACTTGAGCACGGTATCTTTCAGGCGATTGCTCTCGTGCTTCATGCGGTCCATCAAGCGCTTGGCCCAAACAAACTCAGCCGCCAGAAGCGTGAGCCCAAAGAAAACGACCAGCCACCCTGGACCGGGTGTGAAGAACATAAGGACACCCACCAGGAGAAGGGTAAACCCGGCGAGTATACGAAAAAAGCGGCGAACCTGCTCGATGGTCCGAAAAAACATGGGTCCTCTGGGGCGGAGGAGGCGGGCCTCCATTGTGACGGGTATTTGTTTTTGAGGCAATAGCCCTCAACAGTTAGAGTGTTGGCACGGTCAAAAAGTCGCCTGGTTTCGCAATTTGTTTCTGAATATTCTCAGGGCGGTGATGCATCCCGCCCGGAAAATGGCAGCTCTGAGTTGTTATATGAATAGAGGCGCGATTTGAGGACCTTATGAGTGGCGATTCTTTACCGCTGGCACTGCCGCTCTCGCGCTTCGCGACTGGCGCTTGCGAGGTTACGGACCTGTATCGCGAACTGCGCGAACCTTTGCTTCGATACCTGGTATGCCTCGGGCTCTCCCGTGACGAAGCTCAGGACGTGGTGCAAGACACTTTCCTTTCCTTGCACCGGCACCTGGCTTCGGGTCGCACGCAGGAAAACACTCGCGGCTGGGTGTTTCGCGTGGCTCACAATCAGGCCCGGAATCGCCAGGGGAGCTATCACCGGCGCTTCGGCGAACCGCTTGACCTGGAAATTGATGGGCGGAGGGATGAAACGACGCCCGAGCGCGTGGTGCTGGAGAAGGAAAAGCTCCGGCGCCTGCGTGCGGCCATCGCGCTGCTGTCGGAGCCGGAGCGGGAATGCCTGCTGCTGCGTGCCGGAGGCTTGCGTTATCGCGAAATCAGCGAAGTATTGGGGATGGCGACCTCCACGGTGGGAGACACCATTGAACGGGCGATACGGAAATTAGCGGAGAAATGCAATGTGTGAATATTCGGGAAAACTGGTGGCCTGGCTCGACCGCGAGTTTGGCAATGACGAAATGTCGGAAGTTGAGCGGCACATCGGCGCTTGCAATGAATGCCAAAGCCGGATTGAAACGTATGCGCAAGTGAGCGCGAGTTTTGATGGCTACTGCGACGCGGTGCTGTTGGCGAAACCGCGGCAGAAAGGGCTACCGCGTTGGGTTCCCGCTGTGACGACGGCTGCAGCGGTCGCTATTGCTGTGACGCTGGTGTTTGTGTTGCTGCGGCCACGTGTCGAGCCGGCGGCAATTCCACCTTCGGCGCAGGTGCAAGCGCCCCCGCCAGTGATCGTCGTTCAGAAGGCGCCTGCACCGGTTCCCGGCAAGGTGGCCCATCGGCAGCGGCCTGCCGCGCAGGCGCCACGCCAGGCGGCGAGATGGCAGCCCACGGAGCGCGCCATCCAGATTTCCATCCCGGCCGAATCCATGTTTCCGCCCGGAGCCGTTCCCGAGGGCGTGAACTTTACTGCGGACCTGAGTATTGCGGTGGATGGATCGGCGGAACAAATTCGGCTGCGGCCTCGATTGATCGAAGTTCAAAGGAGACAACCATGAAGTATGCACTGTTGTTTTTTCTGACAGCGTCATCGTGCGCGTTCGCGCAGGATACGGTGAGGACCAACGTGCTGTATCAGACTTCCGGGGCCGGGGTAGTAACCGCCGGAGCTGTCAGGGGGGTCGGCGCACCGGTTCAGGGCGCTCCGTATTCCGCCACAATCACCAACGAATCGATACAGACGCTGGCGGACGGCAATCGCATCATTCAGAACAACAGTGGAACCACCGCGCGAGATTCCGAGGGGCGAACCCGGCAGGACGCAGCATTACCAATGATTGGCAATCTATCTGCCACCAACGCGCCGCACATCGTGTTTATCATGGACCCCGTGGCGCAGATTTCGTACACCTTGAACTTGACGGATAAAACCGCGCAGAAGCTTTCGATGCCTTCAGGCGCAATGGCGGGCGGAGTTGGCACCGTTGCCGTCGGCGGGGCGACTAAGGAAAAGGTCTTCTTCGCGCAAAGCACAGGCGCCTCTGCGGCGGGTGGTCCCGTGCCTGCGCCGCCACCGCCGATGTTCATTCAGAAGACGGTGGTTGCCGAGGACGATTCTCAGGCAACGACGGAGGATCTGGGAACGCAGACAATGGAAGGAGTGCAAGTGACGGGAGTGCGCACCACTCACACCATACCTGCGGGAGAAATCGGTAATGAAAAACCGATCGTGATTGTGACGGAGGTGTGGACTTCACCCGACCTGAAGACCGTGGTTTACAGCAAACGAAGCGATCCGCGAATGGGCGAGCAAACCTTCAAGCTGACGAATATCACTCGCGCTGAGCCGGACGCATCGCTCTTCACCGTGCCGGCGGATTTTAAGGTGACGGACGGCCCGCAAACCTTCATCTACAAAATGCACCAATAGAAAATCAAGAGCATTCTTGAGCCAGCGTATCGAACAGGTGCGCTCGCTTTTTTGGTGCCTCGAGCGTAAATCTTAGGGGATGAAAATGGCGGAGAGGGTGGGATTCGAACCCACGGTAGGGGTTAACCTACACACGCTTTCCAAGCGTGCGCCTTAAACCACTCGGCCACCTCTCCAGGTGGGTGGTCAACCTTTTTACTTTAGCAGAAACACCGGCGCCATGCATGTGGTGGCGCCAAGCCTGGAAAGCGGTGTAAAGCTGAAGCAGCAAAATTGTTCGTCGGGCCAGGTTCCAGATCAACCGCGGGCTTTGGCGCTCCGCGTACTCTCAAGTACACTAGTAGGGTTGCCTCCTACTCCGGGGTGGTGCAATTGGTAGCACATGGGCCTTTGGAGCCTAGAATCCTGGTTCGAGTCCAGGCCCCGGAGCCATTCTCTGCAATGGCCTAAACCAATTTCTTCAATTGAATATCGGAAACGCCTTCCGCCTAATCCGCCGGTTGGGGCTTCGACGTGATAAGCGCACTGGTGGTGGCTACGCATTGCCAGGTGCCATCAAACTTCACCCAGGTATCGACGAATCGTTCGCGTCGCACATAAGGCTTCCCTTTTTCCGTTCCCTTGATTCGAAAAATTCCCACCACGACCGCCGCATTTCCGTAGACCTGCACTTTGCTTTGTTCGGTGACGGCCTGGCTCGGTTGATAATCCGGCGCTTTGATGCTGGCCAGGAAATCGCTTTTGGTCGAAACGCTGCCATCAATGTCCACGGACACCATAGTGTTGGCCAGCAACATGTCGAGAGCCTTGGTATCTTTTTCCTCCAGCGCGTGGTTCCATGCCGTTTCGAGCGCCAGGACGCGGCCGCCTTCATCACTGACATTATTTTGTTGCGCTAGAGAAATGCCGACAGCCAACAACAAAAGGCTTCCGACAATAATGCTCCGTTTCATGGACACGACCCCCGAGTTCAGTTGGCGATTTTCTGCGAGAGGAAATACACGTCTAGAGTAAGGCGAGAATCCTGCACACGCAGGAATTCAACGCTCGCGGTTTCTCATGAGGTAACTGACGACGGATTTATGTGCTGACTTGGCTATTTGTTCTGAGCGAACAGTTCACCGACAGCTCGGTACGCTTGATCGATGGCCACATCCGTATATGCACTGACGCCGGCATCAGAGTTGGCAATGGTGATGCGTCCCAACGGTTTGCGGCCAATAATCCACGGTTGCTCGCCATCTTTCCAGTCGGGTTCAAAGAGCGAGTTGGGTGTGTAGGCGTAGCCGTGCGCCCAGCGATTCACGGTGATCCCGACAATGTCGTTCGCCGCGTCAAAGCCGGTTCCGCCGAGCATGCGTTCCAGTTGGTCGCGGATATTGCGCTCGAATTTGGCGTAGGGAGTCTGCAAGAGTTCGGCGCGGCCCGCGCGATTCTGATCGCGCATGGGCAATCCGGGAAAGCATGGCGTGCGCAGCATGAAGAGCACGGCTGGTTCCTCGGGCTTGCTGGGAAATTTGTAGGTGCCCAAGCTCACGGGGAAATCCAACGCCGTATACGTGAAATAAGAACCGGGCGAAACAATCTGGTGAATGCCGAGTTTGTTGAAATATGTCCAATTCCGAATCGCGACGTGCGCATAGACCAGCGGCGCCTTTACGAGATAGGAGAGCGCCTCTTTTTGCGGATCCGGCAATTCCGGGCAGAGGTATGGAATCATCATGTTATAGCAGGCCAACACGCAGTAGTTCCCATTCGCAACGAACTGCTTTCCCTCGCGAATGTAGGAAACCTGCACGTGTTTCGCACCCGCATTTGCGTTTGCGCTGGAGTGCCGAACATTCACAACCGTACTGTTCAAGCGCAGACGCACCGTGTTTTCCGCGCGGTCCAGCTGGCTGTAATCCGCTTTGGCGGTGACCACATCCTCCATCGTGCTTCCCGGAATGGTGCCCGGAATCAAGGAACGAACCAACAGGCGCGCGATCGACGCATTGCCATCGGGAAAATGAAAAATGTAAGGCTCAGCCTTTTCGCGCGGCGGCAAACCCAGCCCATCAAAGCCCGCATAGCTGAAAGAATGATAGTCGTCGCCGGCTTCGTAGCAGGCCATGGCGGGAGCCGCGTCAATTCCAACGGTGAACAAGTCGTGCGGGAAGGTCTGGAAAAACGGCAATGCCTCCGGCGTCATCTTGCAATTTTTTGTCAGGAAATCGGCATAGCTGGTTTTTCTCAGGTAAGCGATCTTCTCTTCTTGTGAGCGCCCCTTCAGATAGTCAACTTTTTCCGTGTACACGCGAATGATGTCTTTGCGCACGGCGTCGCTGAGCGGCGCCTTTGCCAGAAATTCTTGCCACGGTGTGGTATTCATTCCGGGCAGCAGGCGGTCTTCTCCAAAGGTCTCTTTATTGAAGAACGCGGCGGTTCCCAGCTTGGAATAGAGCTTCTGGTTGTAGGCCTTGTAGAAAACGCTGGTGTCGATGCCCAATTCTTTCAGAAGACCCTTTGCTTCGGCGCTGTATTCGCCGGGGCTTTCGATGGATTGCGTGCCACCGTTGCTGAGCAGCAGGCGACCGGCAACCGTGAACTCATTGCGGCGAGCGTGGCCGCCGAAGTCATCGTGATTGTCGAGAAGAAGAATTTTGACGTTGTTGGCGGCTTTTTGCCGAAAGCGATAAGCAGCCGCCAGACCACTGATTCCAGCGCCGACGACGATCAGATCGTAAAATTCGCCGGTGTCGACGGGCTCGCCCATGGCGCTTGGACTCTCTCCATCGCGCAGTTTGTGGGCGTAGGTATAGGAGCCGTCGTTGTCGCCCCGCAATCCCATTTTAGCGGGCGGGTAGTACGGTTCAGCCTGTTCAGAAGGCGGTTCGTCGAGAATCGCCGTTGCCAGCAAGCGCTCTGAGCTGAAGCCCGCACCGAGCACGGTGGCGCCAGCACCCACAGCCACACCGTTCAGGAAATCGCGGCGCGTGATTTCGCGCGTCATTCCCAGGTCACGATCTTTTCTTCGCTCGCTCATGCGTCGCCCCCGAAGCCATTTCAAAACGCGTAGTATAGCGCGGGAACGCAATCTTTACACAATTCTAGTAGGCTTGCGCCGCAAGCAATGACTCATGGAACCAGCCAATTCGGCACCTGTGCCGCCATGCGTCGTGTGGGATACTGCTGAATCGAACGATAGGGATGATTCGTGGCTACTGAAGCTAGCATCGTGACCAAGGAAGCGGCGGAAAGCCGCGCAGCGGCTTATCTGGCGCTCGTCGCCGGCATCGTGTGCATCGCGTGGTCGGCGATTTTCGTTCGCTGGACAGACATTCCCGGCCCAGCTTCAGCCTTCTATCGCATGTTGATCCCAGCCGTGGTTTTGCTCCCGACGTTTGCGACCAATCGCAAGCGCGAACGCATCGATGGCCGCACCTGGCTGATCATCGGACTTGGTGGCTTGTTCTTCGCGCTCGATTTGGCGCTGTACAACACCGCAATCCTGCGCACCTCCGCGGCAAATGCCACGCTGCTTGGAAATAACACACCGATTGTCGTTGGCCTGCTGACGTGGATGGTGTTCCGCCGAAGGCCGCAACCCGCGTTCTGGCTCGGCCTGATTTTGGCCATTTGCGGCTCGGTGGTAATTCTGTGGGGAGATCTGACGCGACACGCGCCGTTTGGCGTTGGCGATATCATGGCTCTGGGAGCCGCGGCGTGCTTTGCTGTGTATCTTCTGGCCACGGAAAAAGTGCGGACCACCACCAGCACGCTCACGTTTCTCCGCCTGTCGATGATTGCCACCACGCTCGTGCTGCTGCTGCTGAATTTCTCCATGGGCATTTCTTTGCGCGTACCTCACCGTCACACCTGGTGGGCCTTGCTCGGACTGGGGCTGGTTTCGCAACTCGGCGGCTACCTGGCGCTGACCTACGCCTTGGGACATTTGCCGGCAACTATCACGTCCATCAGTTTGCTGACGCAGGGACCACTGACCGCGGCGATGGCGGCAGTCCTGCTCGGCGAACCACTTACGCTTCCGCAAATCGTCGGTGGTGCGCTTGTGCTGTTCGGTGTCGGACTGGCGCATCGACAGCGGCATCCCGAAGAAGAAGCCAACGTTTAACACAATTCTCCGCAGCATCGGGAAGAACGCGGAATTAGCTGCTTGCTCAGCGAGTTCCGGTGCGGGAAACTGTTTGTGTTCCGGTCCTACCGCTCGCATTCATTTCCAAGGGGAAAGCCAATATGCGTCTCCGCTTATTTGTGTCTTCGGCCGCGCTGCTATTGCTCTGCGCTTCGGGCTACGCGCAAGAAAAACCCATCGACTCCGCAACCAAACCTGCGTCGTCCGAAGCGAAACCTGCCGCGAAGCCTCGCCTGAGGATTGGGGTGGCACTGGAAGGCGGCGGCGCTTTGGGCATCGCGCATCTGGGCGCCTTGAAGTGGTTTGAGGAGCACCACATCCCCGTTGACTACGTCGCGGGCACCAGCATGGGCGGATTGGTGGGGGGGCTTTAGGCCACTGGGAAGAGCGCGGACGAGCTGAAACAAATTGTGGACCACGCAAACTGGCCGCAGTTGCTCGGCGGAGACATTTCTTACCAGATGGGATGAGAAGGCCGGTCTCCCGCGGGATGCGATACGCTCCCAATGTTCGACGTGCTCGAAGCACAATGAAAAGGAGACCGGCAATGCAGAAGATTAGCACTATGCGGATGCGTGGGAAAAACATTTTCCAAGGGCAGCTCACGATTGGGTTGGATCTGGGAGATCGCTCCAGTGCGTACTGCGTCTTGAATGAAGCAGGAGAAATTGTTTTGGAGCACAAACTGGCGACCACACCGGAAGCCATGAAGCAGGTATTCGGTAGCCTGCCGCGGTGTCGCATCGCGATGGAGACGGGGACGCATTCTCCGTGGGTGAGCCGGTTGTTGACCGCGCTGGGGCACGAAGTGATCGTGGCACACGCCCAGAAGGTGCGCTTAATCACCAAGAGCCGGCGCAAAGATGATCGCCTGGATGCACGATCGCTGGCCCGGCTGGCACGAATCGATCCCGAGTTGCTGAGCCCGGTGAAGCATCGCAGTGCGCAGGCGCAGTTGCACCTGACCGAGATCCGTGCACGAGCAGTACTCGTGAGTGCGCGAACTGCCATGGTGAATGCCGCACGAGGATTGGTGAAGTCCTACGGCGAGCGGCTACGCAAGTGTGGCACGGAACAGTTCCGTCGGGAGACTACGAGTGGATTAAGCGCGGGATTGCGTGAGGCCTTGGAGCCGCTGTTGCGAGAGGTGGAATCGTTAAACGAACGCATCCAGGAATATGATCGGCGGATAGTAAAGATGGCCAAACAGACGTATCCGGAAACGGCGCTGCTCAAACAGGTGAAGGGAGTAGGAGACCTGATCGCTACGACCTATGTGCTGACCATCGAGGATCCGCATCGCTTCCGAAAGAGTCGCGACGCGGGATGTTTTGTGGGCTTGCAGCCTGGGCGGAGGAACTCGGGCGAGAGTGAGCCGCAGATGCGCATCAGCAAAGAAGGGGACGAGTATCTACGGACCCTGCTGGTGCAAGGGGCACACTACATTTTGGGACCTTTTGGGGAAGACAGTGACTTGCGTCGCTGGGGGCGGAAGCTCTCGGGGCGAGGAGGGAAAAACGCCAAGAAACGAGCGGTGGTGGCGGTAGCACGGAAGCTGGCGGTACTGCTGCATCGGCTGTGGGTAAGTGGAGAAGTGTACGAACCGTTGCGTAATAGCCAGAAGGCGATGAACGCAGCGGCATAGAGAAACCTGGCAGAGAAGAGTTTGAACCGAACAGCTGAGCTCGACCGCCGAGTTTAGGCGACTGCGACTAGGTCCTTGCCCAACTTCCCTCGTAAAGAAGGAAGCCGAGGACGCTTACCAGGTAGCAGCGCCTACTGAATCGAGAACACCCAACTGGCACCGAGCGAATATCGCTCACACAAGAGTGCGGATGGAAGGGTGGCGACAGAGGCGGCTCGGCTGAACGGGAAAAGAGAGAAGAACTCATGGAAAGAACAAAACACTCTTGACAGG
>CAWGXB010000045.1:0-167129 GCA_963826335.1 Candidatus Acidiferrales bacterium
TCTGGAGTTCGGTCCGTTTGCGATCGACCAACGGGAGTGGCGTGGAGAAGGGAAACCGGAAACGTTCAACTTCCTGGGCTTTACGCACATCTGCGTGAAGAAGAGGAGCAATGGACGGTTCACGGTGTTGCGGCAAACGATTCGCAAAAGGTTGCAGACGAAGCTGAACGCGGTGAAAGCCGAACTTCAGCGGCGTATGCACGAACCCATCCCCGAAGTGGGCAAGTGGTTGCAAGCGGTGGTGCGTGGACACAACCGGTACTACGGAGTGCCCCTGAACCAAAACGCGCTGTGGATCTTTCGGTTCCAAGTGGGACGGCTCTGGCATCGCGCGCTGTCGCGGCGCAGCCAGAATGGTCGTGTCCTTTGGGATCGCATGCGGCGCCTCATCCACCGTTGGCTGCCTGTGCCTTTCGTCTGTCATCCCTATCCTCTGCGCCGCATGGGCGTCGTTACCTGAGGCAAGAGCCGGATGCGGGAAATCCGCCTGTCCGGATCCGTGGAGGGGGTTGTGAGCGATCATGATTCCTACTCCGACTTTCCCTGTCAGAAAGCCTTGGGCAGGCTGTCTGGGCGGCGGTGTATCTGCCCCCTGTCAGTTTGTCGAATGAACCACCGCGAATTCGACAATTAACGTAACGCTGCACGGTTTTTTTGTTAAGCATTTGCTTTTTCTGCGCTTTGCGGCGCCAGGCCCACCGGCGCTATCTGGCCAGGAGCAGGCAATCCATCAGTGGGACGGGTGGCCCGGAGGGAATTGGTTTTCGGTTGCGGGTGGTAGCATCGGTTGTGAGGATACCACTATTGGAGAACCGAAGCTCTGTAACTCTCACGGTGAATCAGCTTGCGGCGGATCGCTCCGCCAACCATCGATACGACCTAACCATCGGCCATGATTCTTCAATCCGAATCCCGGCGTTCACCGGGACGGGAGCGCCCAATCAACACTGCGGTCTAGCTTGCGCTGACCAGGGGCACCCGCGAGCTGCTCCCGACGCGAGCGATCTCTGGATAGGCTGTATTCGTTCGTAGCATCCAGTAGAGTCGCACGGCCAATTTCCTGGCCGCTGCCACTTTGGCCACGCCTTTTGGTTTGCTGTGACAGCGGTGCAAATACTCGTTGCGAAATCCTGCGTCATACCGCACCACGCACTGCGCCGCTTCCACCAGCAGCATGCGCATGAAACGGTTGCCCTGCTTGCTGATCGACCCGAACCGCTGATGCCTCGGGGTTGGAGGGTGGGTTCTTGGGGGCCTTATGCCGAAAGGACTGAAGCGCTACTACGGCCGAGGCCATTTGCACTTTCTCACGTTTAGTTGTTATCGCCGCCTGCCACTTTTGGCGACCGTACGTGCCCGGCAATTGTTCGTTCGCGAACTTACGCGGGTCCGCGCCGAGTACGGATTCCTGCTGATTGGTTATGTGGTCATGCCCGAGCACGTGCATTTATTGATCAGCGAGCCATGCAAAGGGTGCCCCGTCCTCGGGTTTTGAGGGCGGGTCTTGGGTTTCGTTTCTCACTACACTCCCGTTTCAATTATCGTCGCGCACCGCGTCCGAACACTCCCAGTTCTATAACCATTTTTTGTTCTTCTAGATACTTTGCCTTAACCAACTGCTACACTCCTCTCCGCGTCTAGCAAGCGCATCGATCTTCCCGACGCTCCCCTCTGCCGCTTCTCCTTTGCCGACGGACGCCGCTGCACGCAGCCCGCTCATCCCGCACACGACGGCTTCTGCTTCCATCACGCCACTCATCCCCCCTCTGCTTCCCGTAAGCAAAATCTTCTCCGCCTATTCGAGCCCCTCATGCGCAAAGGTGTTTCGCAAGTCGATCTGCAGAATGCGTTCTCCGGTCTCTCCCACGAAGTCGCTGCCGGCCGCATCGGTCGCAAGTCGGCCACCACGCTTGCCTATCTTGGCCTCGTCCTCTTCCAGTCCGATCAGATGATTACCGAAGACGAAATTTCGCGCCGCTGCCGGTCCCCGCTGGAGTCACATCTGCGCACTTCTCGACGACGATTCCGACGACCGCGACCGCGCCTACGACGATAGTCGCACCATCGATGTCTCTTCTCCCACCGCCAAAACTCCTCGCGACCCCTCTCACTGACCTCGACTTATGCCCACTTCCTCTAAGTCCAATCATTCCGCCACTTACACTATCAATTTCGTTATGTTCTTTCCCTTCAGCTACTTCCGCATCAGGGGTGGGTATACCCTTCCGATTATCGTTAACCAGCCTACCCCCTTCCAACCCACTTGACCCCCAGACCCATTGCGCCCTTTTCCTCCTGGTGCCACAATGCACTCGTGGGGCGCAGCTCGCCCCTCGGAATCGCCCGCGCCGGTGACTTTCGGCGCCCTGCCCAACGCAGGGAACCAGTCCGCACACCACGGTGTCTAATAAGATGAGCGGACAAAGGTTGGACAGTTCCCGCCAACCAGCTGAGCCATCAGGCCGCATTCGAGGTTGGCCAGAAAGGCAAACCGTGTCCGATTGGGCTACTGCCCTCTCTTGGGGCCGCGACGAAAGCGAACTCGTCTCCGAGTTGCAAGCCGGCTCGGAAACCGCATTCGACTGGCTCGTCACCCACTATCACGGTCCGGTTTACAACCTCATCCTGGGAATGCTCGGGGATACCGCTGACGCCTCCGATGCCGCTCAGGAAGTTTTCTTGAAAGCCTTCAAAGGAATTCGCAATTTCCGCCAGGGCAGCTCCCTCAAGACCTGGCTTTATCGCATCGCCATTCGCGAAGCTCTCAACAATCGCCGCTGGTTCAGGCGGCATCTCCAGAAAAATATTTCCATCGACGCAGAACCCGAAGAAGGCGCGGCGCAAATCGAAATCGAAGACCTCGCCGGCACTCCTTTCGATCAGCTCGCGGCCCACGAAATTCAGTTAGCCGTGCAAAGCGCTCTGCAACAGGTACCCGAAGTCTTCCGCAGCGCGGTCATCCTGCGCGATTTGGAAGGTCTAAGTTACGAGGAAGTTGCTGAAGTTCTCGATTGCAGCGTTGGCACCGTCAAGTCGCGCATCCTGCGCGGCCGCCGTGCGCTGAAGGAAATCCTGGAACCGCTACTCGGAGAGAAGGAAACATCGCGGCGGCGCGAAGTCCGCTCGCAACCCTCTCCCGCTACTGCGGTCCATAACACGTCTGGCGCGCCGATTGGGCTGCCGCTCGCTTACGTGCAGAATTCAACAGCAATCACAGCCCAGGGAATTTCGCGTCCTTTGTCGACGCGCGAGGAACTATCATGACTTGCGAGAAGGTTCATAGCCGGCTCGCTGGCTACCTGGACGACGCCGTGGCAACGGCTTCCCGTCCCGGCGATCGCAACGAGATTCGCGACCATTTGGAATCGTGCGCCTCTTGCCGCGAGGAATTGCAGCGCTATCGTAAATTGAGCATGTTGCTTTCGCGTATGCCCCGCTCGGTTCCACCCGCCGATCTGGCGGTCAAAATCAAAGTGGCTGCAGCGCAAGCGCAGGTTACCAGGGATTGGCCCGGCCGCTGGGAGCGCTTCAAGGTTCGCCTTGAATTGGTGATGGAAAATTCCTTCCGTCCGCTGACTGTGCCCGCTACCGGCGGATTATTCAGCGCCTTCCTGATTTTTGTCTTCGTTCTGCACTTGATCATGCCCGGCATCACCGTGCAAGCCGATCCGAACGATGTGCCTCTCGGTTTGTTGCGACCGGCGGAGCTGATCTCTCTGGCGGATTATCCCGGCGGAATCACTCCCGAGCTTTTGCATCCCGACGTGGCTCTGGAACAAGATTTGCGCATCGACGTAACGGTCGACGCACAGGGACAGATGACCAAGTACGAAATCCTCAATGGCGACGACACACCGCAAGTCCGCCATCACCTCGATCAGATCCTGATCTTCTCGCGATTCCGCCCGATGCTTAGCTTCGGGCGACCCACCCCAGGTGGGCACGTCGTTCTCAGCTTCAGCTCCGTGTATGTTCGCGGCTAATGTATTTCGTCCGCGTCAACCACTTGTAACTATTTGAAAATAAAGCTCTTCTTGATCCTGTCCGCCCGGCCAGCTTCTTCTTTCCTCCTGTCCTGTACCTTGTTCCGCTAACTTTTTCTCTCCCTCCCGTGTTCAATAGAAGCAGGAGTTCGCCAATGTCCACCACGCTCCGTCGCTTCGCCATTCTCACCGCGCTTGCGTTGCTCGCGCTGGCCGTAACGTCAACTTCGCACGCCTCCGCTTCTGGCTCCTCGCGTCCGCAAGCAGGCGCGCTGGAATCGCAACTGCTCGAAGCCGCCAATCGCGATCGTGCTGCCGCTGGCTTGCGTCCTCTTCAGTGGGACATCTCGTTAGCCAACGCTGCTCGTCAGCACGCGCAACGTATGGCGCAGGCAAATACTTTGTCGCACCAGTTTCCCGGCGAGCCACCGATGCAACAGCGTGCCACGCAAGCAGGCGCGCGTTTCAGCATGATTGCGGAGAACGTTGCCGAAGGGCCGAGCGCCGCGCACCTGCATCAGCAGTGGATGAATTCCGCGCCGCACCGCGCGAACCTTCTGGATCCGGAACTGAACGCAGTGGGTATCGCCGTGGTGCAAAGTGGTGGAACGCTCTTCGCGGTAGAAGATTTCTCTGCCGCCGTTCCGACGTTGAATCTCGACGCGCAGGAATTACAGGTAGCCGCACAATTGTCCGCGCATGGATTGCGCATGGTTAACGCCACCGCCGATGCGCGCAAGACTTGCGACATGGATCGCGGCTGGTCCGGTCAGCGGCCGGCCAGCGTGATGCGCTACGAAACGGCGGACCTCAGCCGCCTGCCCGACGACGTTGCGCAGAAACTGGAAAGCGGCAAATTCCATACCGCCGCCGTGGGAGCCTGCGACGCGGGTTCGTCAGCGGGATTCACGCGCTTCCGCATCGCCATTCTGCTGTTTTAACGCCGATTATTCGCGTGCCTAATGCCGGGCATAAATGATTTCTGGCTTGCGTTTTATGCGGAACCCGGTAAACTGCCCTGCATGAAGTTCACGGCCTATTCTTATTGGTGGCGATTTACGTACCGGACCTACAACCGGCAGCGAGGGGCCATCGTCTAGGCAGAGTGAAATCAAAAAGCTTCGGCCCACTCGCAACGAGTGGGCTTTTTTGTTTTTAGGGGCAAAACGCTGGCCCGCCGGGCCGAGGGGATGGACATGATTATTTCGATGAAACTGCACTCGACACGAGAAGAGATCGACGCCGTCTGCGCCATCGTCAAACACTTTGGCTACAAAGTGCACTCCATCGAGGGGGAGGAACGCGTGGTGATCGGCGTCGTTGGCGTTGGCGATGTAACCGCCTGCCTGGAGTCTGTGGAGGCCATGCCGCAGGTGGACAATGTTGTGCGCATCACCGCGCCCTACAAATTCGTGAGCAAGGAATTCCGCAAGGGCAAAACACGCATCAAGGTGAACGGCACGGAGATTGGTGGCGATGAGTTCATCGTGATCGCAGGCCCGTGCTCCGTGGAAAGCGAAGAGCAAATCATGCGTTCCGCGGAAGCGGTGGCCAAGGCGGGCGCTAAACTGTTGCGCGGCGGCGCTTTCAAGCCGCGTACTTCTCCGTACGATTTCCAGGGCATGGAAGAAGAAGGACTGAAGCTGCTGCAAAAGGCGAAGAAAGCCACGGGACTGGCGATCGTAACGGAAGTAATGGGCGATCGCGATGTAGATCTTGTGGCGAATTATGCCGACGTGATGCAGGTTGGCGCGCGGAATATGCAGAACTTCATGCTGTTGAAAGCGCTGGGAAAATGCGGGCGTCCGGTGCTGTTGAAGCGCGGCCTGAGCAGCAGCATCAAGGAATTGCTGATGAGCGCCGAATACATTGTGGCGCACGGCAATCCGGATGTGATTCTGTGCGAGCGAGGAATTCGCACATTCGAGACGGCCACGCGCAACACTTGCGATATCTCCGCGATTCCTGTGCTGAATGAATTGACGCATCTGCCGGTTGTGCTAGACCCAAGCCACGCAACGGGGAAGCGGAGCCTGGTGCCCGCGTTGGCGAAAGCGGGTGTTGCTATTGGCGCCGACGGATTAATTATCGAAGCGCATCCCGCTCCGGAAAAAGCTGTCAGCGACGGCGCGCAGTCGCTGGACCTGACGCAGTTTGCCAAGATGATGGAAGATTTGAAGCCGTATATCGCGTTGTGGAGCCAATCTCGTCAGGCGCAACTGGCGATCGCGGCGCGCTAAACTAGTAATCCCCGGCTCTCAGCTGAAGTTCGTTATCTGGTAGAGTTCAGTAGCATGACACGAAGCGAGAGCTTGGGTTCCTTGTTTATGTCGTGGAATAAGCACCGCAGCTATATTTGCGTTTTGGCATTTCTTTTCGGGCTGCAACTCCTGTCGTCCGGAACTGCGGCTGGTCAAACTTCGTCCGGCACTCCTCCCGCCGACGTCTTGCATCAACTGAACAATTCCGTCGAGCAGTTGATCCGGCGTGTTTCTCCAACCATCGTTCAAATTCAGGTGACGGGTTACGGCGCGACCGATGACAGCGAGCGCGGCATGACCAGCGCGATTATTGGCAGGCGGCGAGCCATCGGGTCTGGAGTGATCGTCGATCCCGAGGGTTACATCTTGACCAACGCCCACGTTGTGAACGGCGCAGAGAATATCGAAGTAATTGTGCCTGCTCGACTCACGTCCAGCTCAACACTCGATGCGGATCAAGACAGCCAGGCGAAAAGTTATCAGGCGCACATTGTCGGTGTTGCGAAGGAGATCGATCTTGCGGTCATCCGGATTGTGGCGCACGGCTTGCCCGCTCTATCTATCCACGGCACCCTGGCGCCAGTCCGGCAGGGCGAAATGGTGTTTGCGTTCGGAAGTCCCGAAGGCTTGCGGAACACAGTGACCATGGGCGTGGTGAGCGCCATTGCTCGGCAGCCGGATCCGGATAGTCCCCTGGTCTACGTGCAAACCGACACACCGATCAATCCAGGAAACAGCGGCGGCGCGCTGGTGAATGCGGACGGTGAACTGGTGGGCATTACTACATTCATCCTGTCGTCATCGGGCGGCAATCAAGGCTTGGGATTCGCGATTCCTGCGGCGCTGGTAGCTTCCGCATATCCGCAGCTGCTGAAGTACGGCCACATTCACCAACCATCGATTGGCGCGCTGGTTCAAACCATCACTCCAGAGTTGGCTGAGGGACTGCACCTGGGGCGAGACTTTGGTGTGGTCGTATCGGACATCACTCCGGGAGGTCCCGCCGATAAGGCCGGCATGAAGATTCAAGACGTAATCGTCAGTGTGGATGGCGCGCCCATCGGCAGCCTGCCGCTGTTTTCTCATACCTTGAATCTTCACAAGACCGGCGAACACGCCAAGGTCGCGGTGCTGCGCGGATCCGAGCGCGTGCAGTTGGACATTATTCTTGCGGAGCGGCCGCACAAAGCGGACAGCCTGGTGGATATGGCCGACCCGGACAAAAATCTGATCCGGCCGCTAAGCATACTAGGCATCGAGCTAACTCTCGACTTGGCGCAGACGCTGCCCGATTTGCGCATTCCAACCGGCGTTATCGTCGCCGCCAGAACCCTGGGATCGCGGACTGCGGAGATTCCACTGCAAACCGGCGACGTAATTCACGCTTTAAATGGAACAACGATTACGACATTGGATGGATTGCGAGCCGCACTGGAAAAGCAGAAGCCCGGCACGGTCATCGTGCTGCAGATCGAACGCTACGGCCAGCTGATCTTCGTGTCGTTCACGCGCTGACGTTAAATTCTGGCTCAGCGGAAGCTCATGCTTACAAAACGTCCGCGGCGAGGCTGGTGCCTTCGACGCGGCTGCGTATCTTTGCGAAAGCGGTTTCGCGAGAGGTGGAGGCATCATCGCAGAAGGGAGAAAAACCGCAATCGTCGGTGGTTCCAAGCGATTTGATGTCGAGAAATTCAGCGGCTTCGACGACGCGGTCTCGCACCTCGGCCGCTGATTCCACCCTGGCATTAATCGGATCGGTGACGCCGATAAACAGCAACTTGCCTGGAGGCAGATGATCGCGCAGCAACCTCAACACGCGCCGGCGGTCGGGTTCGCTGGCCAGTTGAATATAGAAACGCCCGGCATTCAGGCGGAAAAGATGAGGAAGAAGCAACGCGTAGTCCACGTCGGCGCTATGCGTGGAATCCCTGTCGCCTCCCGGACAAGTGTGCACGCCAATTTTGCCGCGCGCTTCTGCATTGAAGCGATTGAGCACGCGGTTGTTCAGATCGATGAAAGAGTTCAAGAGCCCACCGGAAGGGTCAAGCTTCAGGGCCAGGCGCGCTTCGGTGAAATCCACCTGCACGCAATGACCGCCAGCGGTGAGGCACTCGCGGATGTCGCGCTCGCCTTCAGCCACAAGATCATCCAGAAATTTTTCTCGCGGGTAGCCCGGCAACTCGTCCGCCGGATAAAGCAGGCTGAGAGCGGACACGGAGATGACTGCTTGCTTCAACGGGTGCTTGGAAAATCGTCGGGCCGCCTGTAAAAATGAAGCGGCGTGAACGCCATAACGGAATGGCCCGGCCGTGAGGCGAGGGAGTTGACGCGTGTGCCCGTCCGCAAACGGGATAACGACGCCGTCGGGGGCCAGGTTGGAGAAGCCCGCGAGAGGATACGTGGCGAAACTGGATTTGCTCTGTTCGCCGTCGGTGATTACGGGAGACCCGGTCTGCTCAAAGCGGGAGATGGTGTCGCGGAGCGCGGTCTCCTCGACGGCACGGAATTGTTCCGTGGACATGCGACCTGCGGAGTGAGCGACGATTGCCGTGAGCAGTTCTTTCGAGCGGGGGATGCTGCCAATCGGTTCGGTGGGTATCGGCATAATTGGGTGGCTCCTCTTCCGGGACGCGTGCAGGCACACGGTGCAAGTCGTGCAGTACTTTGCTAGCTGGCGAGAGGCATCGCAATACTACACAAACACTATTGCCAGTGTAATTTTGGCTATGAGCGCGGCGGCTCTCAACATACGATTACTCTTGTAGCGAAACATTAAAGGAGAAACGTCGGTGAACAAGGAGCAAGCTTGGGAACTGGCCAGGCACTGGGTGGCAGCCTGGAATGCACATGATCTGGAACTGATCATGACGCACTACGATGAAGCGATCGAGTTGACTTCGCCCGTTGCCGCGCGATTGTTGGAGAAGGCTGACGGCAAGGTTGTTGGCAAAACAGATTTGCGCGCGTATTTTCAGCGAGGGTTGGAAACTTATCCGCACCTTCGCTTTCAGCTTGAAGACGTGCTTTGGGGCTTGAATAGCGTGGTGCTGTACTACACAAATCAAAAGGAGACGCGCACGGCGGAGTTCATGGAGTTGTCGGCGAACGGAAAAGTGATGCGCGTTGTGGCGAATTACAACGCGTAGGCAGCGCTTTGGAGTGCGGGAGCTTGCTCCCGCGTTTGCAGCGTAAAATGGTTATCGCTCGTTACCAATAAGGCGGCTCTGCCTCTACCTCTACACTTCCACCTCCACACCTCCGCCTCCACACTTCTACCTGTACCTCTTACTTTGCAAAAGCGGCGAGCCACCGCACTCCAGAGTGAACTAACCTGAAGGTTGGCCACTACAAAATCGCGGGGCGGCCGTACTTGCACTGTGAGTGGAGGCGTGACTACACTGAGGCACGCTCCTATTTCAAACTGCACACGCTCAGAAATTCGGGAAAGAGAAAATAAAAACATGCGAAATCTCACGAAAGTTGCGGTGTTGCTTGCTGCCTTGCTGTTTGTCGCAGCCGGAGCGATGGCTGACGATCCGAAAGTTTTGACCAATCATGTGGGGTACGAACGGACTGGACCGAAGCGGGCGGTGGTGCAGGGGAAGGCGGGCGACACCGTTTCCAGCTGTGCCTTGAAGCGCGAGGGAAGCAACGAAACGGTGCTTGCGCTGACCGCCAAGCCAGCGGGTCCGGTGAAAAAGTGGAAGGACTGGACATTCTGGACCATCGATTTCGATTCGTTCGACACGGAAGGGAAATACTACATTGGTTGCACGATGGGCCAAGGGCCGGTGCGCTCGTATCCGTTCAAGGTTGGATCGCTGCTGCTGGAGCGGCAGACGCTCTCCGACGTGATCTATTTTTTTAAGGAAGAGCGCAGCTCCGGCCAGTTTGACAAGGCCGACCGGCACTTACCGTTCGATGGAAAGAAGCCAGGGACGCTGGACGCGCACGGCGGCTGGTGGGATGCCACCGGGGATTACGGGAAACATTTGTCGCACTTGTCGTTTTCGACGTACTTCAATCCGCAACAAATTCCATTCACGGTGTACTCGCTGCTGAAAAGCCACGAGCTATTGGAGAAGAGCGGAGTGCCGGAGTTTGCGCGCTACAAAACGCGGCTGCTCGACGAAGCCTTGTTTGGCGCCGATTATCTGGTGCGTCTGAAGGATCCAGCGGCTTCGTTTTACCGCTCAATTTCGAACGGAGGAGTGAACCAGCTTCCTGCCGAGCGAAAAGTCGCCGGTGAGATGAAGAGTTTCGGAATCTACCAGAACAGCACGCAGAGACCCGGCGGCATGGTGGAGCAAGCCAACAATGCAATGGAATATGAAGTGAGTTACCGGTCGGGCGGAGGATTGGCAATCGCTGCATTGGCGGTGGCCAGCAAAGTTCCGGTGTCCGGCGAATTCACAAGCGCGGATTACCTGAAGGCCGCGGAAGACGCGTTTGCGTTTTTGGAGAAGAACAATCTGAAAATGGTGAACGATGGCAAGGAAAATATCGTTGACGATTATTGCGCGCTGACTGCGGCCACTGAGCTCTACAGGGCCACCAAGAAAGAGGAATATAAGCAGTCAGCGGATCACCGCGCCAAAAGCCTGGTTTCGCGCCTGGTGTCCGCCGGACCATATCCGAATTATTGGCGTGCCGATGACGTCACGCGACCGTTCTTCCACGCTTCGGATGCGGGCTTCCCGGTTGTAAGCCTTCTCTATTACGAGGAGATCGCGGATTCAGGGGCAAAGAAGGAAGTGCTGGATGCGGTGAAGAAGTCGCTGCAGCACGAGTTGACGGTCACGGCTGAAGTGAGCAATCCGTTCGGCTACGGCAGGCAGTTGGTGCAGGACAAAACCGGAAACCAGCACACGGCGTTTTTCTTTCCGCACAACTCGGACGCTGCGCCGTGGTGGCAGGGAGAGAATGCGAGGCTGGCTTCATTGGCGGCAGCGGCGCGACTGGCGAAGCCGCACTTTAAAGAGGATGCGGAATTCTTAAAGCAACTCGACACGTTTGGCGCGGACCAACTCAACTGGATATTGGGGTTGAATCCGTACGACTCTTGCATGCTGTACGGCGTTGGGCACAACAACGTGGACTATTTGTTCTTCGATTCGTGGGAGTTCACCAACGCGCCCGGCGGAATTTCCAATGGCATCACCAGCGGATTTCGCGACGAAGACGACATCGATTTCAACCTGACGTACAAGCAGACCGGCGCGGACAATGATTGGCGCTGGCAGGAACAGTGGTTGCCGCACGATTCCTGGTATCTGCTGGCCGTTTCCGCGCAAGCTCGCGCCACAAAACCATAGCACGGAAAAATAGCCCAACAATGCGTCCGTCGTTGGTTCACTGTCCGCTCGTTTAGAGAGTCTGGCCTTCGGGCCAGTAGGCTGCGCCATTTACTTCAGCTAGGCTTTGTTCGCTTGGCGGTGCTGTCTGCGGGGAACGAAGCGAGGTCGCCGTGTACTGCGAGCATTGCGGATTGAAGATCCTGCCAGAGCGACCGGTCTGCACACGTTGTGGCCGAGCGCCATCGCGCGAGTGGATACAGCTGTACAGCTTGTGCATACTTCTGCTCACCACCATTGGCAATTCCGTTGCCGGCTTGTATGTGCTGCCGAGAGTAGCTGCCGCGCATCCTTCGTCGTTGTTTTTTTGTGGGTGGCTGTGGGCGGACCGGGAAAGCTGGTTATACGGATGGATGCCGCTTGCCGCCGCGCTGCTGCTGTGGGAGTTTTTTGTGTGGCGCAAGATGCGCAGACTAAAACCAGTAACAAAAATCAAAAGCTGGGTGAGCCGTAAGATGCTTGCGTTTGTGCTGGCGGCTGGATTCGCGCCAATACTGCCGTGGTGGATTCCGGCGAATCAACCGTCGGAGCGAACGCTGGCCGCGCTGGCGCAGTACCCGGGATTGCCGTCGGGAATTTCCTGGGGCGCCGTGCTGATTGTGGCTGTGGTTCTGTGCGTGAAAGCCGAGACGCGCGACATGCTGCTGGGAAAAGGCAAAGCGTTGTCACTCGTAAGCATTGGCGTGCTTACTTTATTTTTGGCGCTGACACTACTGGGCTGGTCGTTCAGCTAAACGCGACGAACGCGGAGAGTAGCAACCAAAGCGCCAAGATACTTGAATAGGAAATTAATCAAAAGGGAGCAGCGCGGCTTGACCGGTTGCGGCGCTGAAGGCTAGTATCGACGGACCATGAGGGATAACGGTTCGCTGATTGGGCAGATAATTTCCCATTATAAAGTAACGCGAAAAATTGGCAGTGGCGGGATGGGTGTGGTTTACGAAGCCGAGGACATGCGGCTGGGCAGGCGCGTGGCGGTGAAGTTCCTTCCTGAGGAGATGGCGCAAGATTCACAGTTGATTGAGCGATTCCAGCGAGAAGCGCGTGCGGCCTCTGCTCTAAACCATCCCAATATCTGCACAATTCACGCCATCGAACAATACGAGCGCCAACACTTTCTGGTGATGGAGCTGCTGGAGGGGCAGACGCTGGCGCAACTGATGGACAAGCAGCCCTTCGCCATCGAGCGGTTGCTGCCGATGGCCATTCAAATTGCGGACGCTCTGGAATCGGCGCACGCGCGAGGGATCATTCACCGCGACATCAAGCCGGCGAACTTGTTCGTAACCGACCGGGGCCAAGTGAAGGTGCTGGATTTCGGGCTGGCGAAAGTGGAGGGAAGTAAGGATTTGCGAGTGATGGAGGAAACCTCCTCGAAGATGGAGAACACGCTGCTTGGCGGCACGGACCTGACGTCTCCCGGGTCGGCCGTTGGCACTGTTTCGTATATGTCGCCAGAGCAGGCGCGCGGGCAATTGGTGGATGCGCGCACGGATCTGTTTTCGCTGGGCACGGTGCTGTATCAGTTGGCTGGCGGCATGCTGCCGTTCAAGGGAGACACCGCGGCGGTGGTGTTCGACGCAATTTTGAACCGTGATCCGAAACCGGTGGAGGAGATAAATCCGGCGGTGACGCCGGAGTTTGGAAGAATCCTGTCGAAGCTGCTGGAAAAGGACCGGACTTTGCGTTGCCAGACCGCTTCGGAACTGAAGACCGACCTGAATCGGTTGAAACGCAACCTGGATTCGGGCAGCAAACGAGCGGCGGAAGTGAACGATTCGAAGTCGGGCGCCAGCAAGCTCAATATCAAGTCCGTGGCGGTGCTGTATTTCGAGAATTTGAGTGGCGCGAAAGAGGACGAATATTTGCGCGATGGAATTACCGAAGACATCATCACGGAACTTTCAAAGATTCGCGGGCTGAATACCTATTCCAGGCCGACAGTGCTGGCGTTTCGCGATAAGCAGGTAACGCCATCGCAGATCGGGCAGCAGTTGAATGCCGCCTACGTGCTGACGGGGAGCTTGCGGCGCAGCGGCAGCCGTTTGCGCATCACCACGCAACTGGTGGACGCGCAAACGGATTTTCCGTTGTGGTCGGAGCGATATGACCGCGAAATGAAAGACGTGTTTGAGGTGCAGGACGAAATCGCGCGGAAGATTGCAGAAGCATTGCGCGTGACCCTGTCGCCGCAGGAACTGGAAGCGTTGGCGGTGAAGCCGACGGAGAATCTGCAGGCCTACGATTTGTACTTGCGCGGGAAACGGTACGCGCGGCGGCAAACGCGTCAGGACCTGGAATTTGCGCTGCAGATGTTTGAAAACGCCGTGGCGATGGACCCGAGTTTTGCGCTGGCTTACGCGGCCTGCGCGAACGCCTGCGCCATGTTTTACTGCAATTACAGCCGCGAAGTGATCTGGGTGGAGCGGGCGCGGAACGCTTCGGGGAAGGCCGTAGCGCTGCGCTGGGACTTGCCGGAAGTGCAGGTGAGCCAGGCGTGGGTGCTGTACGCCACGGAATTGCACGATGAGTCTGTGCGCATGGTGCGGAAAGCCATCGAGCGGAAGAAAGATTGCGAGGGCGCGTACTACCTGTTGTGCCGGGCGCTGTTTTCCGCGGGACGCTATCAGGAAGTAGTGGACGTGATGGATGCGGCGTTGGAAGTGGGCGGTGAAGATTACAACGTGTACGTGCCGATCGCGAATGCCTTGGGCGCCATGGGGAAAAAGGACGAGTACCGCAATTTGCTGCTGCGGCGGATTGTGGCCCTGGAAAATCACCTGAAACAGGTGCCGGAAGATGCTCGAGCAAGAATCCTGCTGGCGGCAGATTATGCGGAACTGGACCGCGTGGAAGATGCCATCAAGGAATTAAATCTGGCCATCACACTGCGGGCTAATGAGGCGTCCATCCTATACAACGCGGCGTGCACATTCGCCTTGTTGAAGCGCAAAGGGGAAGCCATGGATACGCTGCGCAAGGCGTGGGAAGCCGGCTTCAAGGACGCCACGTGGGCTCGCCGGGATCCCGATCTGGCGATTCTGCATGGCGACGCGGAATTTGATCAGTTATATCCCGCGCCGAGTCCTTCGGGAAGCAACTTGCCGGCGAGCTCGCTGAACTAAGGCCCGCAGTAGAAGTTCGCAAAAAATGCAAAAAGTCCGAACCCCGGAACTGCGCTGGCCGTCTATGCGTATACAGGAAGAGTGTTTCTAAAAAGATCAAAGCCCGGGGTGGGCCCGGGCTTTGTCTGGTTCAGGGACCGAAGAGCGGCGCCAGGGAATGGTACGCCACCTTCGGGTGGGTTTTACGGTCGGTCATTGGGTGACCAATGTGCGCACTTTGTCAGAGAAGGAGAAAAGGCACAATGCACGCGGGGTGAACTGGGGGTGGACGCGAGGTGAACTTTGGCCGACCTGCAACGCATTGAAAGTAAATGTCTTAAGCGGGGCGGGTTCGCGGTTCGCGGAGAGTTTGCTATAGTCGCTGGAACTGGAAGTGAACGCCCGTTCAGGGACGAGTTCAGGGAACAGCTCAGATGATGCTCAGATTTGGTTCTTTCACCGTGGATGCACGCGCGGGTGAAATCTTCAAAAAGGGCAAGAAGCTGGAAGTGCAGCCCCAGCCGCTGCAGGTGCTGGTGTCGCTGCTGGAGAATGCCGGCGAAGTGGTGACGCGAGAAGAGTTACAACAGAAGATCTGGCCCGCCGACACTTTTGTGGATTTCGAACACAGCTTGAACACCGCGATCAAAAAGCTGCGGCAAGCGCTGGGAGATAACGCCGCGCGGCCAAAATATATTGAGACGCTGCCGCGAAGAGGCTACCGATTCCGGGGAAAAGTGGAAGCGAGCAGCGAAAAGGCCGGCGCGAGCCTTGCCACGAGCGCGGGCGCAAATATTGCGCGGCCGCCGGGGCAACTTGCAGGAAAAGTGTTCACGCTGGAATCGCAGAAGGGAATTCCCTGCGTGATGGCGCCCATGGATGAAAACTGCCGCAGAGAATGGGAGCGGCTGCAATCGCTGGACGATGACGTGGGCATCGCGGTGATGATTGCGGAAAAGCGGCTAATGCTGGTGGAGGGTGGGCATCGCGTGCGCGTGCTGGCCGCCGAAGAGAAGACGCAGTGGTGCGAAGTGAGAATCATGGACGGAGAACACTACGGGCGGACGGCGCTGGTCGAGAAGAAAGTGCTGGGGCGCGCCGCCGTGTAGGCCGTTATTTGCCTGCGGTGCCAGTGTCTTTGAGCGCAGGAGCAAGCTTAAGAATCAAGACTTGGCCGTTGGAGTGAAACGACCCACCGGTGGCGGTTCGCGCTTCCTTCAAAGGATTGGTGGGAGTGAAGTGAGAGACCTCCGCCACCAGCCCGGTGCTGGACAGAGTTTTCTCGACGTAGTCGCGTTCGAGGTCGATATCAGGATCGATTTTGTGGGTGAGGCCGTTGTTGCGCTGATCTTTCTCAAAGCCAATATCGTGTGTCGCGGCGCCTACCCACAGCATTTGACCGTCGACGGTAAAGGGCGCCTTCCATACGCGGAGGTGGTTGCGCGAGGCGACCACGGTGATGGGCTCGGCATGGGCCCAGCCATAATCCTGTGGGCGGCCAAACAGGTATAACGGACTCATGGGCATGGTGAGATAGGACTCTTTGGACATACTGGCGAGAACCCCCGCCAAGACGGTGGACTGCACGTTAGCGTCGACCTTCACCCAGCCTGCGGTGGTAAACACTTTTTTCATCTGACTCTCGTCGCCCAAAATCAGGAAGTTGACCATGTCCCCAGGGTTGCCCTCTTTGTCAGCGATGCGCCGCGGAATTTTGGCGAACAAGGAATTGTCGATGCCGGGCATGGTTTGAACCATGCGCGAGACTACTCGCGGAGTACTGTCGTTGGACGCATACACCAGCAAATTCACTTTGTACGAGCCATCGCCCGTGTCGCTGCCGGCCTGGTTGATTCCCAGGAACAACTTTCCGGTGATGGGCGAGACCAGCTCTTTTTTTGCGCCCAGTAGAAAAGGCTGCGTATAGTCGGCGTCACCGATGCGCCCAATCAGTGCGCCGCGGCCTGCCGAATTTACCGGCAAGATGCGCAGCAGATCCTTGAAATCGCGGGCGAGACCCTGGGGACCGTTGTCAGCTTTCGCGTCGGTATATCGCAACGTGCCCGTGGCGGTAACTACGATACGCTGGCCGGGTTCCAGCGTGATGCCGGTGTCGGTCCAAATCTTGCTACCTTCCAGCGTGAATTCTTTGGATTGAAGTTCTTTGCCAGTCACAGCGGCGCTGGCAGCGGGGGTTTGTAGGGCGGGAGCGGGAGCCGGAGGAGGTGCGTCTCCAACCAGTTGAGCGGCGACGGGAATCGCGGCTGCCAGTGATAGCGACAACGTAAGCGTGGGAAACGAGCTTCTGAATCTGCCATCAATCTTCATCGTCGATCCTTTCGTGCAGGGCAGATCCCCTATTGTACGCAAAACCGCAAACTATGAGACAAGCGGCAATGGGCGGGGATCGAGATGGCGTAAAGTGGCAAGGAAAGCCACATTGCTCGGCTGCATCGGGGCCGGCCGAGCCACTTTGCGCCCAGCCTAGCCATCCAATTGAGAATGGGGAGCGCCCAAGCCGCGCTCCGGGGAGGGCGTTTCCTTGACTCATCGAATGGGCGCCTGTACATTGACAGATGGTCGCAGCAGCGCCAGTTATGATTGTCCTTACGTGCAGGCTTCACCGCCAGAGACCCCTCATGATCCGGCCTGAAGTGCCTCTGAGTCGTAGGAACTGCTGCACCGCGCATAGCTTGATGATGAAACAGGCGTTATCAAAACTCGGGATGGCTTTGCTGTTGCTGGCGGTCTGCGCCGGGGGAGCGGTGGCGCAGAAGCCGCCGACGACGCCGAGGCGCCCGCAGAGAACGGCGGCGGCGGTCACCCCGGTGCGTCTGGATGGCAGCGAGGCGATGTTCACGACGATGTGCCTGCTGTACGCTTCGGGATTCGAGTCTGACGTAAACGCCGACACGTGGACGACCTTTCGTGCGCAAATGCGCGAAACGGCCAGAGCGCAAAAGGGGCCGGCAGTCGATGCGGCGCGAGAATTTTACAACCAGCACCGCTTGAAAGACCCGGGCGCGACGCTTTCTCGCTACATTTGGTTCGGGCTGGTTTCCGGGCCGGCGCCCGATTTTCAACCCACGCTGACGCGGGATCAACTTCCTCCCGAAGTAATCCAACTGGAAGGATTCAGCGAAATCCTGTCGGCTTACTACAAAGAGCAACACATTGGCGTGTTGTGGAGACAGGCGCAGCCGGTGTACAACCGGGAAATCGAGCAGATTCACGACAGTGTTTCCCAAGTCGTGCTGGTCGCGACCGCGTACTTGCGAGACGTACTGAATCCGGCCGAAGAACGCACCTTCAACATAATCGTGGACCCGCTGGTGGGACGTATTACCAACGTGCGTAATTTTGGGGACCACTACGCTATTATTTTGAGCGGAGCCCAGGACGTACCGATCGACGTGGTGCGCCACGCTTTTCTGCATTTTTTGCTGGACCCGTTGCCGCTGACGTATTCGCACGTGGCGATCGTGAAGGAACCGTTGTTTATCAACGCGTCGAAGGCGCCACGACTGCCCGCGGATCTTCGCGATGACTATTTTTCCTGGTTCTCGGAATGCCTGGTGCGGGCGGTGGAATTGAAATTGAAGCGCATGTCACCTGGTGAACGGGAAAGCGCGTTGACGACTGATGATACCGACGGATACACACTGGTGAGGCCGATATTCACAGGACTCACAGCATTTGAGAACTCGTCATCCTCGATGAGGCTCTATTTCCCAGAACTTGTGCGCGGAATCGATGTGAAGACGGAATTGCCGCGCGAAGCCGCCATCCAGTTCGCGCCTGCAAGAGGTCCAGAAGGTTCCGAGCAATTGACGGCCGAGGGAGTGGCGCGCACGCGGAAGGCCGAGGCGCAGCCATCGGTGACGACGGTACCGAATGATCAGGAGGCCATCACGCTGCTGACCGAGGGAGAACGGCGAATCGCGGAACGCAATCCGCGAGCGGCGGAGGTTTCCTTCAAGAGCGTACTGACGAAGTATCCGGAGGCGGCGCGCGCGTGGTATGGACTGGGATTGGTGGCGCTGCTGGATCACGATGCGGATCGCGCAAAGTTCGTGTTTGGCAGGCTGACCACCGGGGAACATGCGGCGACGCAGGATCCCATGGTGCTGGCGTGGTCCCATATTTACCTTGGGCGAATTTATGATGATGAAGGTCAGTTGGAGAATGCCAAGACGGAATTCCAGGCAGCGCTTGCAGTGAGTGGGGCCCCGGAGCAGGCGCATCAGGCGGCACAAAAGGGGCTTGGAGAACTAGACACCAGGAAGCCGACGGAGCGGCCCTAAGGAGAATGAGCATGGGGATAGGTAAAGATACGGTAAGGATCATGGGAAGCCTGATACTGGTTGCGGCATGGGCCGCAACGACGTGGGCGCAGACGCCAGCGCCTGCGACGGGGCAACAACAGACGCCACCTGCGTCGCAACCGGACAAATCAAAGGATCAAGTGCAACCGCTCACGATGACTCCGGCGGCTCCGCCGGTGAACGCCGAAGAAGACGCGGCGATCAAGGCGTTTCGGGATATTCCAAACGACAGCGCGAATCTGCAGAAGAAGCTGCAAGCGGGAAATGATTTTGTGCAGAAATATCCGACCAGCCGTTATCGCGCCGAGGTTTACAGCTGGCTGGTGAAAGGTTACATGACGGCGGGTGACGTTCCAAAGATGCAAGCCGCGGGAGAAAAGGATCTGGAACTGAATCCCAACGACGTGCAAATTCTGGCGATTATGGGATCCGCGTTGCCGCGATCGTTGCCTTCGAATCTTTCGCCGGAGGAAAAGGAAAAGATCCTGACGCAGGCTGAACAGTACTCCAACAAGGCGATCGAGCTGGGTCCGACGATCACCAAGCCGGCAGGAATGCCCGACGAAATGTTCATCGGAGCAAAAAACCAGACTATGGCAATGGCGTATAGCGGGTTGGGGCTGGTGGCTTTCCGGCGCGGCAAGTTCAGCGATGCCATCCCAAACCTGGAAAAGTCCGTGGGGCTGGAACCGCAACCCGACCCGGTGAACTATTACGTGCTGGCGTTGTCGAACGAAAAGGCTTCGCACTTCGACGACGCAGTAGCGGCGTTCACAAAATGCGCCGCGATCCCGAGTGGGTTGCAGGCCACTTGCAAACAGGGAATCGACGAAGCGAAGAAACTTAGCACCACGCAACTGAGTGTTCCCAAATAGAAGGCGCGTGCCGCCGCAAGGCGGAGGTAACAACAAATGGCCCGCGTTAGCGACGAACAACTGGTGGGGCGGCTCGGCTACGAGTTCCGGAACCCGGGCTTGCTGGAACGCGCCCTGACACATAGCTCGGCGGTGCCGGAGTTGCGCTCGGCGCGCGGTGAGGAAATAACGTTCACTGCGTCCGTGGTGCAAGACAATGAGCGGCTTGAGTTTTTGGGAGACGCGGTGCTGGAATTGCTGACCAGTGAGTACCTGCTGACAAATTTTCCGGAGTGGAGCGAAGGGCAGCTTTCCAAGAGCCGCGCCCGGATTGTGAATGCCCACTCCCTGGAAATTGCAGCCCGCGGCCTGGGAATTGGCGAACACTTGCGGCTGGGACGCGGAGAAGAAAAAACCGGCGGACGGGACAAGCCGGCGCTGCTGGCCGACGCCTTTGAAGCTGTGGTTGCGGCAATGTACCTGGACGGCGGACTGCACCCCGTGCGGGAATTGCTGAAACGCACGGTGTTTTTGCAAGCGCTGGAAAATGGCGAACGCATTTCCGAGTCCGACAGGAAGAGCGCGCTGCAGGAATTTTTGCAAGGGAAAGGCGACCAGCCGGCCGAATACCGGCTGGCGGGTGAAACCGGACCGGATCACCAGAAAACTTTTCTGGTGGAAGTGTGGATCAAGGGAGAACGGATGGCCAGCGCGGAAGGTAGCACGAAAAAGGAAGCGGAACAGAAAGCCGCTCGCAGCGCGCTGGAGAAACTGATGGTGCCGTCGCACAGCGAACAGGCAGGTCCGAATGCCGGATGAACCGCTCGCCACGGAAGCGGCCGCGCCGCTGGATGAAGTGCCAATAGAAGCGGCGGAGGAAACGGCGCCTAAGGAAGCACAGGAAGTAGCGGAATTCCACGCGAATCAAACGACCATCAGCGAGTATCTGGAATCGCTGCTGGTAACCGTAATTCTGGCGCTGTTTGGCACCAGCTTCGTGGTGCAAGCCTTCAAGATTCCTTCGCAATCGATGGAAAAAACGCTGCTGGTTGGCGATCATCTGCTGGTGAACAAGTTTATTTTTGGCGGGCGCGGCCAGTGGTACGACAAATTTCTGCCGTACCGGCAATTGCAGCGCGGCGACATCATCGTTTTCAAATATCCCTACCAGGATCATCCGCACTTCGTGAAGCGCGTGATCGGCTTACCTGGAGATCATCTGAAAATTGTGGACCAGCAGGTGTTCATTAATGGCAAGCCGCTGAACGAGCCATACGTGGTTCACGACGCCTCGTCCGGTTACGACCCGCTGAACTACTCCTTTCCGCCCGTCGGAAGCCAGATCTACATGTCGCCGGTGCAACCGGAATGGGCGCACGAAATCCGCAAATATATTCAAGGCGACGAACTGGTGGTGCCGCCGGATCGTTATTTTGCGATGGGCGATAACCGCGATCACAGCCTCGATAGCCGGTATTGGGGATTTGTGGACCGCGACGCCATCATGGGACGGCCGTTCCTGATTTACTGGTCGGTGGACGCGAACAGCACCGATTACGGCGAGACATCGTTTGCACAAAGGATTCTGGGAATCTTTGATACGCTAATGCATCTGCCCGCGCGCACGCGATGGGGGCGGATGTTGCACACCGTGCACTAGCGGTAAGCGGGCAAAACGCAAGGTTGTAAATATTTGTTGCGGGTCTCAGGACTTCACCTCGGCATGAATCGCTTCCGCAAATACCTGAAAATCGGCGCTGTGCTCCTGGTGCTGCTGCTGGCGGCTCAGACGGGGGTGTCTTTGCTGGTGAAGACGCATCGCGTTCGAGAGTATCTGGTAGCGCATCTATCGAGGGCGTTTGGAAGGCCGGTGACGGTAGGCAGTTTTTCAGCGCAATTGCTGCCAATTCCGCGGCTGGACGTCGACGCCATAACCGTAGGCGAGGATCCCGCGTTTGGGAACGAATATTTTTTGAGGGCTGAGGGCATGACGGCCAGTTTGCGCTGGTGGGGCTTGCTGAAAGGCGATTTCGAGTTCGGAACGATGTCGCTGAGCCGCCCGCACCTGATCCTAGTTCGTAACAGCGCAGGCGTATGGAACCTGGAGGGATGGCTGCCGCCTCCTCCGTGGAAGGCAGTGGGAAATTACGTTACCTACGGGCCACAACTGCCGGCGGAGTCCACTCATCACTTGCAGAAAATTGAGTTTGACGAAGGGCGCGTCAATTTCAAATTTGGGGCGGACAAGCGGCCCTTCGCGTTTACCAATGTTTCCGGAAGCGTTGAACAGCTGGGAACGGGACGATGGCGCCTGCAAATCGAAGCCGTGCCGTGGCGCAGCGGCGTGCAACTGCAATCGACGGGGACGGTGCAAGTACGCGGCGATGTGGCCGGAACGCTGGCGCGCTTGCAACCGGCGCAACTGCAGTTGCATTGGGAAAAAGTTTCCCTGGCGGACTTGTTCCGGCTAATCACTGGAAATGATTATGGAGTGCGCGGGCAGTTGGCCGTGGACGGAACGGCCAGTATAGGTAAGCCTGTGCCCGGGGAAAGTTTTGAGGAAGGGAAATGGCAATTTGCGTTGCAGGTGCGGGCGTCGCAGATACACCGATGGGATCTGACTGAGCGCGACGACAATCCACGGATCGACGTTAATGCCAAGGGTAAATGGGACCTTGCGGCGGGCGAAGGAAGCGCCGAGGAGTTGCGGATCGACTTGCCGCACTCAAATCTGCAAGGGTCGGGCACGTTGCGAGTTTCGGAGATGCGCTTCTGGAATGCGCATGTTACGAGCGCGGCGGTGCAAGCCGAAGATTTGTTGGCGTGGTTCAGAGCATTTCAGCCGGACATCGCCGAGGACGTGGCAATCGACGATTTGTTGACGGGAAACGCCGCGGTGAGCGGCTGGCCGCTGAAGCTGGAGGACGCGCACGTGGCGGGCACGGTAGGAACGCTGCGCGTGCCGGGATTCGCGCGGCCCGTGCGCATTGGCGAACTGCACGGTGAATTACGAAAAGGGATCTTCGCGGTTGAGCCAGTCCGATTTTCGTTGAATGAACCGAAAGCGGAACAACCGGCCGTGGCAAAAGCGGAGAAGACAGCGGTGAAGGCGACGCGGCCGCCAGCAGAAACGCAAGATGTGGCGGAGATTCGCGCTTCGCACGACTTTGCCGCGCAAGCCGGCAGCCTGCGTGTGGATGCGCGATTGGAGAAGGCACAGAATCTGTTCAAGTTGGCCGCGGCTTTCGGAAAAACGCTGAATCATGGCTGGGAATTGACCGGCGGGCTCACTGGCACGACAGCGGTGGAGTGGGATCATGGGTTGCTGCGCAACATACGGCGCAGCGGTTCCATCAATGCCGTGAAGGCCGAGTTGCAGGTTGCGGGATTGAATCTGCCGATTCGACTGGACGACGCGCGATTGGAGTGGGACAAGGGTCAGCGCAACACGACGGTCAGCAAAGCGGGAGCGTTCGGCGCGATGTGGACTGGGACGATCAGCGAAACCCTTCCGGTAGACGGAAGGGAACTGCCGCGATGGAAATTCCAACTGCATGCAGACCGGCTCGATGCCGCGGAACTGGACCGCTGGGTGGGGCCGCGAGCGCGTCCCAACTGGCTGCAGAGGCTGTTGCCGTCGCTGCTGGGAAAGTCGAATACGCAAGCAAAGCCGAGTGAGCTTTTGCGGCGGGTGTCGGCGGAGGGCGACCTGTTCGCCGAGACCGTGGTGATTGAGAAGATCAAGCTTTCCAAGGCGCACGCGAATTTGCTGCTCATGGATTTGCATTTGGATGTGCGTGAAGCGGAAGCGCAGTGGGCCGGCGGAGAAGTTCGCGGATCGATGCTGGCGGTGTTTGGAGCGGCGCCGAAATACGAGATTACAACGCAGATCAATCAGGTGAGCCTGGGACAATTGCCGTGGGCCTCACGTTGGGCCGAGCGATGGGGAGGAACGGCGTCGGGGAAAATTCATCTGAGCACCGGAGGAGTTGGGCGCGAGGATCTGTTGAAGCAAATTTCCGGTAGCGGTGAATTCACGGCGAAAAACGTAGAGTTTCGCGGATGGGATGTAGCGGGAAGCCTGGATGCCGGAGCGCTGCGCACGGGCGCTTCGCGGTGGACGAATGCAGACGGACAGTTCTCGCTGAAGGACCGTGTGATTACACTGGATGCGATTCGTTTAAGTGGGCCGCGCGGAAAGACCTTGCTTGCCGGAACCATTGATTTTGCGCAAGCCGCGAACTTGACATTTTCGGAAGGAGCGACAGATAAGCGCGCGGCTGCCAGCCCGCTTCCGGGGCACCACCTGGAATTGAAAGGGCCGCTGGACGCACCGCAGGTGGCGGTGAAAGCGACGATTGCGGAGCAGGCGAAACGCTGATGGGTTCAAGGTTGCACGTAAATCAGGGCGGGGAGACGCAATGAGAAGAGTGGCGTTGTGTGTGATCGTGCTGGGACTGATGTTGAGTGGGAAAGCGGTTGCGCAGGAAACGTTCACGTTGGAGCAGGTGCTGAGCGCGCCTTTTGTGTCGAATCTCATGACGGCAAAAAACGCAAGCCGACTCGCCTGGACACTGAATCAGCAGGGAAAAAGAAACATTTGGGTGGCGGAAGCGCCGTCGTTCGCAGCGCGGCAGTTGACCGCGTACAACGAAGATGATGGCGGAGAACTTTCCGAGGTGCAATTTACGGAGGATGGCAACGCCATCATTTACACTCGCGGCGAAGGCAAGGATTTCTCGGGGCAATATGCCAATCCCACGAGCAATCCGGCCGGCGTGGAACAATCCGTGTGGATGATTAGTTGGAGCGGAGGGACGCCAACGAAAATTGACGCGGGCAATTCCCCTACGGCATCGGTGAAGGGAATGATTGCGTACGAGCGCGACGGAAATATCTGGCTGGCGACGCCGCAGGGCAGCGAGAAGCCGAAGCAGATCGTGGTGCGCGGAAAGAATTCTTCGGTGGCGTGGTCGCCGGATGGAACGCGGCTGCTGCTGGTTTCCGATCGCGGCGATCACAGTTTCATCGTGATTTACGATGCGATGAGGCAGAAGGTGGAATTTATCGAGCCAAGCGTGGATTCGGATTCCGATCCGGTATGGTCGCAGGATGGAAAGCGCGTCGCGTTTGTGAGACAGCCGGCGGTGACGCGCGATTCCCCGGAAGGCTACTTTATTGAACCGGATCGGCCGCATCCGTGGGCGATTTGGGTGGCGGATGCAGAAAGCGGGAAGGGACACGATGTTTGGCATAGCAACGCGTCAATGCAAGGGTCGTATCCGTATATGGCGAATGGCACTGGCGGAGGCGTGTTGAATTGGGCGGCGCAAAACACTCTGGTCTTTGCCAGCGAAGAGGACGGATGGCAGCACCTGTATGCGGTTTCGGCGGATGGCGGTAGGGCAAAACTCTTAACGCCAGGGAATTGCGAAGTGGAACAGTGGTCGTTCTCGCGCGACAAATCTTCGATCCTGTTCAACTCGAATTGCGGAGACATTGACCGGCGGCATCTGTGGCGAACCGGGCTGACAGGTAACGGACCGCAACAATTGACCAAGGGAGAGGGAATTGAATGGGACGGCGTTTTTGTTGGTGACGACCAGCACGCTGCTTACCTCGGCTCTGACGCACGCAACCGCGGACAGGCTTTCGTCCTGGCGGCAGGAAGTGAGGCGAAGCCCGTGGCGATGCCGGCGGGCGCGGTGCCCTCTACCTATCCGGCGGCAAAATTGATAGCGCCGCAGCAGGTGATTTTCAAATCAGGGGATGGGTTGGAATTGCACGGGCAATTATTCCTGCCAAAGAATCTGAAGCCGGGAGAGAAGCGGCCTGCATTGATTTTTCTGCACGGCGGCCCGATGCGGCAGATGCTGCTGGGCTGGCATTACATGTACTACTACGCAAATTCCTACGGGATGAATCAGTATCTCGCGAGCCGCGGCTACATTGTGCTGGCGGTGAACTACCGCAGCGGGATTGGCTACGGGCGCTCGTTTCGCGAAGCCGCAGGGCGGGCCGGACGCGGGGCAAGCGAATATCAGGACGTCGTGGCCGCCGGAAAATGGCTACAGGCACGCGGCGACGTTGATGGCAAGCACATCGGGCTGTGGGGCGGAAGCTACGGCGGCTACCTGACGGCCCTGGGATTGGGGCGCGACTCCGCGCTATTTGCCGCGGGCGTGGATATGCACGGCGTGCACGACTGGCCAACGGACAACTGGGAAGGCAAGAACATCAAGCCGGAGATGGTGAAGCTCGCGCATGATTCATCTCCCGTGAATTTCGTGGACACGTGGAAGTCTCCGGTGCTTTTCATCCACGGTGACAACGACCGCAACGTGATTTTCTCGCAGACGGTGGACCTGATCGCGCGGCTGCGCCCGAAAGGCGTGTTCATCGAGCAACTGGTGTTCCCGGACGATGTGCACGACTTTTTGCTGCACAGCAACTGGCTTAAGGCCTATCACGCCAGCAGCGATTTTTTTGATAAGCAATTCGCCATGCCGGCAAAATGAGCGGACGAAAGCACAAGCCAGGAGCATTCGCCGTCAGAAGGGCGTGGCTTGTGTTGGTTGGCATTGGGCTGTGCGTTGCCGCCGCAACAGATTCTTCCGCTGATCATCGAGTGGCTCTGCTTCCGCGCCTACACGCAGGCGAGACCTTGCATTACCAGATTCACGGACGCGTGCAGCGCGACGTCACGACGGAGAGCCGCGTCACTTCCATGGCGAAGCCCACGGATTTGAGGGAAGACATTTCGCTGGAACTGGAAATCACTATCAAAGAAATTCGCATGGAAAACGGGCGGCCTGTGATTGTAGCCCACGGGGAATTCCAGCCACCAAATGATGCGGCCAGGAAGAACGCGCCGGCAGCGAATCCTAGCGTGGATTTCACCATCGGCGGCACGGGCCAGGTTCAAAAGGTGGAAGGCCTGGACAATTTGGATCCCGAACAACGCCTGGTGTGGCAATTCTGGATCGCGCGATTTGCGTACGGCTGGACATTGCCTGCGGAAGGCGTCAAACCCGGACAGAGTTGGAAAACCGAAGAGCCGGAGCGGACTCCCGGGCCCATCGCGAATCTGGTGTGGGAGCAGCAAACTACTTACGGACAGAACGACAAGTGCGCCACTGTGCCCACGGAGAAGTGCGCGGTATTCCTGACCGCGGCCAAGCTGAAACAAAAGTCTTCGCCGAAAGACACGACACCGGAGGACTACAAGCTGCACGAATTAAAAACCAGCGGCACCACCAGTGGAACGAATGAGATCTTGACGTCAATCGCGCTGAAGAGCGGACTGGTGTTGCGCGCGACGGAAGACAGCAAGCAGTCGATGGACGTGGAGATCGCCAAAATCGATAAGAGCAACTCGGTTCATTATAAGCTGGACGTAACCAGCCGCTTCGAAATGGTGATCGTACCGGATCAAAGAATGTCAAAGTATTGACGAACGGCACTATGCTCGTTTAGTTTTCAGGTCCGCGACCCGAATGATTACACGTTTGCCAAGCGCCCCGGCGGCGCGCGCAATAGTATCAAGCGTCACGGAAGTGTTTAGCGGATCCAGCAGGCGATCCAACTGTGACCGGCTGGTGCGAAGTTGCTTCGCCATTGATTGTTTAGTTTTCTGCTGCTCCTGCATTGCTCGTTCCAGTTGCCAGGCCAGCACTCTCTTGATGGCGACCGCCTCCACTTCTTCGCGGATTCCGTGTTCCTCAAGGAAACTATCGAAGGTCGAACCATCATGATTCGTCGGCTTGTGGATCCTTCTCCGTGTCATTTGCGTCCTTCCCTTCAACTGAGCCCGCTCTGATGTTTGTTTTTGTTGCTCCGCGCCAACGCTAAATCTTCGTCTGGAGTCTTCCGAGTCTTCTTGATGAATCCGTGGAGCAGAACCATTCGCCCTTTCTTATCGATATAGAACAATACTCGCGCGGTCCGGTTCTGGACCAAGTTCGTCCTAACTTCATATATGCCTTGGCCCATGGCCTTACAAACGGGCATTCCAAGGGGCCAGCCGAATTCCACGGTCTTGATGTCCTCACCGATGTGTTTTCGATCTGCTGAAGTCAGCGCTCTTAGCCAATCCCTCACCGGTTCGCGACCAGCCTATGTGCGAAAGAAGATGACAGGAACCCTTTTCCCCTTGTGTTCGGCTGACTCGAGTGGGTTATTCGTCTCGCTGGGAGCGCTGGGTTGTTTGACCACTCGGCTAGTGTACCACATACGGTACACAAAGAACAAGCCGGCACAGCAGCCTGAGAAGTGTGACGACGATGAAGGGAGCTTGCCGAGCGGAGTATAATGGACGTTTCGGCGGAGGCCGCGAAGGCTGCAGGAGACGTTAGCGATGAATTTCAAGCTGAAAAGTAGTTACCAACCTCGGGGTGACCAGCCCGCCGCGATTGAGCAGCTAACCAGCGGCCTGGAATCTGGCGACAAGCATCAGGTGCTGCTGGGCGTCACCGGTTCGGGAAAAACTTTCACCATGGCCAAGGTGATCGAGCAGGCCAACCGGCCGGCGCTGGTCCTGGCGCACAACAAAACGCTGGCAGCGCAGCTGTATCACGAGTTCAAGGGATTTTTCCCGGAGAATGCGGTCGAATATTTCGTCAGCTACTACGATTATTACCAGCCAGAAGCGTACGTGCCGGCGGCAGATATTTACATCGATAAAGAAGCGACGATTAACGACGAACTGGATAAGCTGCGCATGAGCGCCACGCGTTCGCTGTTTGAGAGGCGCGACGTGGTTATCGTGGCCTCGGTGTCGTGCATCTACGGCATCGGTTCGCCGGAAGCTTACTACGGGATGCTCGTGGTGCTGGAGAAGGGACATCAGACAACGCGCGAAGCCTTGCTGCGCCGTTTTGTAGATATTCAGTACGAGCGTTCGGAGGATATGCGACGCGGATCATTTCGCGTGCGCGGCGACATCATCGAGATTTACCCCCCCTACGAAGATCAGGCCTATCGCATTGAGATGTGGGGCGATCAGATCGACACCATCCGGCAATTCGATCCGCTGACGGGAGAAATCCGCAGCGGCCAGGAAAATCTTGGGCGAGTGACGATTTATCCCAAGACGCATTACGTGATGCCGCAGGCACAACGCGACCGCGCGATTATCACTATCCAGGAGGAACTGGACTGGTGGAAGAAGGAGCTGGAGAAGCAGGGGAAGTTTGTGGAAGCGCAACGGGTGGTTCAGCGCACGATGTTTGACATCGAAATGATGCGCACAATCGGGTACTGCCACGGCGTGGAAAATTATTCGCGGCACTCTGAGCGGCAGGCTGCCAGGCGAAGCGCCGCCAACTTTGCTGGATTATGTGCCGCAGGATTATCTGTTGTTCATCGACGAGGCGCACGTTACGGTGCCGCAGGTGCGCGGAATGTTTCACGGCGACCGGTCGCGCAAGCAGACGCTGGTGGACTACGGCTTTCGAATGCCATCGGCGCTGGACAACCGTCCGCTGACTTTCGAGGAGTTTGAACACCGCACCAATCAGGTGATTTATGTTTCGGCGACGCCTGGGCCGTACGAACTGACGAAGTCGGGCGGCGTGGTGGTGGAGCAGGTGATTCGACCGACCGGGCTGATCGATCCGGAAGTGGAAATTCGTCCGGTGAAGGGCCAGGTGGATGATCTGCTGGAGGAAATACGCGTTCGCGCGGAAAAGAACGAACGCGTGCTGGTGACGACGCTGACGAAGCGCATGGCGGAAGATTTGAGCGAATACTTTACAGAAATTGGTGTGCGCAGCCGTTACTTGCATTCGGAAGTGGAAACGCTGGACCGAATCAAAATCCTGCGCGATTTGCGGAGAGGCGAGTTCGACGCGTTGATCGGGATTAACCTGTTGCGCGAGGGCCTAGACCTGCCGGAAGTTTCGCTGGTGGCAATCCTGGACGCGGACAAAGAAGGTTTCCTGCGCAGCACCACATCGCTGATTCAGACCATGGGCCGGTGCGCGCGGCATCTTTCGGGCAAAGCCATTTTGTATGCCGATACGCGGACCAATTCGATGAATGAGGCCATTGCGGAAACGAACCGGCGGCGCGACAAGCAGCGGGAGTACAACAAAGAAAACAATATTACGCCGCAATCGATTGTGAAGGGCGTGGATATGGAACTGGCGCGCATCGTGGAAGCGGATTACGTGACGGTGCCGCTGGACGACGCGAAACTGGATGCGGCCGCGTCAAATGTGAGATCCGAGGCGCAGCTGGCGGAATTGCTGCACCAGATGGAAACGCAGATGCGGGAAGCGGCGAAGAAATTCGAGTTTGAGAAGGCCGCGCAGCTGCGCGACCGCATCCGCTCTTTGAAGCAACAGGATTTGGCGGGAATGTTTGGTAAAGAAAGCGCGGAACCAGCCGCTAGCGCATGAAACCGCAGCTCATGTCTTCAGGGATGAGACTTCCTGATTTCAGACGCTGCCGCGGCGTAGTTCATCGAGCGAATAGAAAGTTCCGCGCCAGAAGATTCCCCGCTGGCGCAGCGTGACCACCGTTGACCGAAAAAGGATAAAAGCGAACAACACCGCGCCAATCGGCAGCGTCAAACAATAGAGCGGCGAGACGCGCATCACGATGTCCACGCCGGCGTGAAAGCCCAAGGCTATGAGCACGGCAACGGTGCAAAAAATACGCAGCCAACCGTGACCGAAGAGAAGTCCCGCAAAGGGAAGCACGTTAAAAATCAGCAGGCCTAGAATCTGGGCCGTCACTAGGAGAGGGCTGTATTGAGCGGCGGCAAAGAAATTTTTCTCCAATCCGCGGACGAGATTGCTCATGCCAAGATGCCATTCAACGGATACGGCATCTTGTGCGACGGCGATGGCGGAGCGAAAGCCGCCGCGCTTGACGAGCTTGCCGAGTTTCATATCGTCGACCACTTCCATAGCGAGCCGGCGATGCGTGCCCAACGATTCGTATGCGGAGCGCTTCAGTATCTGGAACGCGCCAATGCCTGCGTACGAACGAGAATTGGGATTGCTGACCTGATAGGAGTCGGTGGCGAGTTGAAAGCCCATGCCAAAGAAAGTGAGCAGCAAGGTGTCCCAGAAGTTGCTGCGCTCGACGTCGCCAAACAAAGTGAGATGATCCAGGTTTCGTTCGCGCACGAGCGTGATAACGCGGCGCAGAGCGTCGGGCTGGAATTTAACGTCGGCATCAGTGAAGACCAGGTATTCGCCGGTGGATGCTTCGTAGGCTTTCTGCAGGGCGTGCGGCTTGCCGAGCCAGCCGGCAGGCAATTCGCGAACATGCACCACTTCGAGGCGATCGTGGGTGGCGGCGAATTCATTGAGGATGCGGGGAGTGGCGTCGGTGGAGCGATCGTCGACCGCAATAATCTGGAGGTTGGGATAATCAATGGCGATGAGCGTGGCCAGAGCGCCGGGGAGTTTCTGTTGCTCGTCGCGTGCGGCAAAGATCAGCGAGATAGTGGGACAGTCGGCGTCGGCAGCCGGAGGGCATTTCTTCAACCAGGGCAAGCGAGCGGCTCCGTAGGCAACTTTCAGACCGTAGGTCAGCCAGAAGAGGGCAATCAGTCCGAAGAAACCCGTTACGAAAAGATGCATGTAAATTGGAGTCGCGAGCCAGCCTCGGGTTATCCTAGCACGAATGGTTGAGAGCCTCTCGATCGTCGGCGCAGGTCGCGTGGGACGCGCATTGGGACTGCGGTTGCATGAGCTGGGTTGGAAGATTGGCGTGGTTTGCGCGAGGAGCGAATCCAGCGCGCGCAAGGCGGTGCGATTTATCGGCGCGGGGAAGCCGCAGGCCGGATCAAGCGTGCAGGTACTGGCGAGCAAGCTTGTGCTGCTGACGGTGCCCGACGACGCAATAGCGACGGTGGCCGGCGAGCTTGCTCGAATCTGTGGCGACGCGTGGCAGGGGCGAATTGTGTTGCACACTAGCGGGGCACTGGACTCCACGGTGCTTTCGCCACTGAGGGTGTGCGGCGCCGCGGTGGGCTCGATCCATCCGCTGCAGTCGTTCAGCGGAGTAGGAATTCCACCGCTGCAGGGAAGAATTTTCGGGATTGAAGGCGATGAGCCGGCAGTGCGCGTGGCGCGCAGCATCGCCCGAGCCTTGGAAGGAACGCCGGTAAAACTGACGGCGGAGAAGAAGGCCCTGTATCACGCTGCGGGATCGTTTGCTGCGGGACACTTGCTGGCGATGGAAGAGGCAGGAGTGCAGTTGCTGATGAACGCAGGCATCAAGCGCGCCGCTGCGACGAGAGCGCTGCTGTCGCTGTCGCGGCAGGTGCTGGATAATTACGAGAAGCTGGGGCCTCACTATGCATGGACGGGGCCGCTTTCTCGTGGGGACTATGGAGTTGTGGCTTCGCACCACCAGGCGCTGCAGGAAAACCGGCCGGAGTTTCTGGAAGCCTACCAGTCGGTGAGCCGACTGGCAGCGCAAGTGTTGTCTTTGGAAACGGAGACGATGCTGAAAGAGCTGGAGACGGTTTCGGAACGAGCGCAAGTTTCGTCAAAAGCAAAAGGGAGATGAAGCGTGACTCGATTGCAAGTGCCTATTCACAGCAGCATCCTGAAAAACGGTTTGCGAGTGGTCATCGCGCCAGACACGACGGCTCCGGTAGTCACCGTGGGCATCTATTACAAGATCGGATTTCGGCTGGAGCCGCAGGGGCGCAGCGGGTTCGCGCACCTATTCGAGCACATGATGTTTCAAGGCTCGGAGAATGCGCCGAAGATGCAGCACATTAAGCTGATCAATTCCAGCGGCGGCGTCCTGAATGGCTCGACGATGTACGACGTGACGAACTATTACGAAGCGGTTCCCTCGAACGCCCTGGAGCGCGTGTTGTGGCTTGAGGCCGACCGCATGCGCGCACTAAAGGTCGACGATGAGAATCTGCGGAACCAGCGCGACGTGGTCAAAGAAGAAGTGCGCGTCAACGTGATGAATCAGCCTTATGGTGGATTTCCCTGGCTGGATATGCCGCCGGTGGCGTTCCGCAACTGGGCCAACGCGCACAATTTCTACGGCGACTTTGCGGATCTGGACGCCGCGACGCTGGTGGACGTGCAAGAGTTTTTCAAGACGTACTACGTGCCGAACAACGCCGTGCTTTTGTTGTTGGGCGATATCAAACCGCAGGAAGGGGCGGCGCTGGCGGAGAAATATTTCGCGGACATTCCCAAGGGCGCAGCGCCACCATTCGCTGATCCCGCAGAGCCGCTACAGAAAGAAGAGCGGCGCGGGAATGTGGAGGAAAAATTCGGAACGCTGCCGGCAATGGCGATTGGCTACGTGATGCCGCAGCGGAAGACGCCGGAGTGGTACGCGATGGCGCTGCTGGACCAGGCGCTGCATGGCGGCCGGGCGGGGCGAATCCATCGCGAACTGGTACTGGAGAAGCAGGTGGCGGTGGAAGCCGATGGCGGCATCGACGACATCTTCGGCTACAACGGCCCAACGCAGATGACCACGCGGATTCTGCACAAGCCGGAATATTCCAGCGAAAAGACGTTGGCGGAATTCGACGCGGTAATCAAGGAAGTGCAGGAAAAGGGCATCAGCGAGGATGAATTGCAGCAATTGAAAGTGAAATGGCGGTCGGATTATTACTCGACACTAGAAGGAGGGCGGGGCGGGTACATGCCGCGCTACGGGTTGATGCATTTGTTGGCGTGCTTCACGCTGTTTGATAACGAGCCGCAACTCGTGAACACCATCCTGGATGGATTCCTTGCCGTGACTCGCGAACAGGTTCAGGAAGTGGCGAAGAAATATCTGCTGCCGGAAAATCGCGCGATTGTATTCCGTATGCCGGCGAAGTCTGATGTGAAGGAGGCAGCGTGATGGCAACCAAGACGGTGGAAATTTCGAACTTGGTGCCGGCACTGACGGCCGAGCGCCCCGTGACCTGGCCGAAGAGAACGCGGGCCCAGCTGTCGAACGGGCTTCAGGTGGTGTTAGCCGAGGCGCACTCGATTCCCAAGCTTCACGGAGAATTGTTTTTCCGCGCGGGGAATGCGCTGGTCGCCGATCATGCACCATCGCTGGCGGAAATGACCGCGACGGTTGTGCGAACAGGAACGGCGAAGCGCGCGAGCCGGCAGATCGAAGAGGACCTGCGGCGATTGGGAGCGGATCTAGGCACGAGCGCCGGGCAGGACACCAGCGCTGTTTCATTTGCCGGGCTGAGCGAATTTGCCGAGCCGTTGCTGCAGTTGGTGAATGAACTGGCGCGCGAAGCATCCTTCCCGGAGGGCGAGTTTGAACGGGAACGGCGGCAAAAACTGGAAGAAGTGAAACTCGAACGGACCTCGCCGGGTTTCCTGGCGGGCGAGCGGTTGCGAAAAGTATTGTTTGGGGCGCACCCGTACGCGCAGATTTCGCCGAGCGAAGCGCAGGTTGCGGCTTACAAGCGCGAGGATCTGCAGTCCGTCTACAACCAGATTTGCACGCCCGAAAACGGTTTGCTGATGATGGTGGGCGATTTCGACTCGCAAGCGATGCTCAAAACCATCGAAAAAGTGTTCGGCGCCTGGGCGGGGAAAAAGCCCGCGGCAAAGGAAACTGCCTCGCCGCCGCAGTTGCACGCGCGTCGCGTCTTCCTGGTTCACAATCCCGGCTCCGTGCAAACGCAAATCCTTGCCGGTTGCCACGCCATCACCCGGAAGCATCCCGATTGGATCAAGCTGGGATTGACAAACAGTCTGTATGGCGGCGCTTTCAATTCACGCCTGGTGATGAATATTCGCGAGGACAAAGGCTATACCTACAGCCCGCGCAGCAGCGTGAATCCGCTCAAGCAGCATGGATATTTCTCGGTGTCTGCGGCGGTCAGGAACGAAGTGGTGGCGGCGTCGTTGACCGAGATTTTCTACGAAATCGATAAGCTGAGGTCTTTGCTCGTACCGGAAGCGGAGCTGGCGGACGCGCAGAATTATCTTACGGGCGTGTTCTCGATGGGGCTGGCGACGCAGGAGGGATTGCTGGCGCAGTTTTCCACTGTGGAGCTGAACGAATTGCCTGCCGACTATCTCGAAACCTATCGCGAAAAGGTGCGCGCGCTGACGCCTGAGGACTTGATGGCAACGGCGCGAAAATATTTCGATTCGGCGAACATACAGATCGTGGTCGTGGGCGATCGCGAGCAGATACAGGAACAGGCCGCGCTATTTGGCGACCTCGAGGTCTTCGACACACAAGGCAAGCGTTTGTAGTTGACCGTTTCAGGGATGAGGCTGTCCCGCCGAAGCCGTGGGAGCCGCAGGCCGGTGCAGAGGGGATTCTACGCACCCGGTGCGGTCGTCAACTGCATCGCGAACACAGACTCTGAGCCACGCGGCGGTTGTAGGCACGTCCAAATGTTGGCGAAGTCGGTAGCCGTTGGCGCTAATATCCTGGACGCGAGTCGGTGTCAGCTTCTCCTGCACGGACGACAATTGCCCTGACATCGTACGGCCTTCCGCGTCGTATGCAGCGGCGACGAAATCCAGATTCGCGTGGCGTGCGCCGTCAGGACCGCCGACAGGCCGCAGTTGATCGCCAAACACGGAGTACTCGATTTTGAAGCGCTGCATTTGGATGCCGTGCCAATTCTTGTTGCCGGCAAAAGCCGCGAAGTAGGAAAGCTGGCGAATCTGTTCATGATTCACCGGCTCTGGCGATCCTTCCGGGGCCACGTGCGCTGTGAACGAGATTTCGTGAGCACAGGGAGCGCCTCGCTGCATGGAGGCGTCCAGGCGCCCGAACGGAGTATTCTCAGCTCTTTGCCGCAAAATGTCCGGATCGTCGGCCAGATAGGTGCGACGGTAGGAAAGCTGGCGGAAGCCGTTTGACTCAAGTTTCACGCGAATGTGCCGCAAGCTGCCATCGAACTTGGTGTCGGTCGGAATGTAGCTGATGGTGTAGTAGGTGGAACCGTCGGCCAAAGCAGTTCCCATGGCGTATTCCAAACCGTTGGTGTTGTAAAAAGCGTGGCCGCCGGAATCCGCCGCAATTCTATCCATAATCTGAAATTCGGTGGCGCGGGTGAGAAACGCTTGGTCCAAAGCGCCAACAAAACTGCCCTCAGTACGTTCTTTGTAATTGTGAGTATTTGCCGCGCTCAGCGGGGAAACGCTGTCGAGGCCACGGGCATCGACGGGATAGACGGCGACTTCACCTAGGGTCAGTTCATCCGTCGCATCCTTCAATCTGGGGCTGTAACTTGCTGCGGAAGAAAAAGGATCAGTGGCGGACATGAACACGACTGGAAACGCGGCCGAAAGCCAGATGAGATTCTTTCGCCCCGGAGTTCCACTGACGAAGTGGGCGATTTGAAGGAAAGCCTCAATCGTCATTTCGACTCTGTGGTACAAGTACAAATCTTGTTGTTGAGAGTCCATCGCCAGCAAGCCCTCGAGATTTGCTCCACGCGGGAGGCCGCCCCTGGCAAGCGTCTCAACAGGTGTCAGGACGTCGTGGCTCGGACCCAAAAAAGAGGAGAGGTAAGTATCGGCGTGCTTGCCATTCGCGGCGGCCACGAGATCGGCGTCGCTATCCGTGAATCCCTGAACCAGATGCAAACGGTCGCTTAAAACGAAGAGCGCAAGGCGCATTCCGGCCGGCTTTTTCTGAAGGAGCTTGATCAATTGGCTGCGAGAGAATGCTTGCGCATCGGGAGGAGTGTTGAGCAGGTCCAGCAGGATGATATTGAGGGGCAGGGAATCGACAGGGGTTGGAACGCTGCGCACGGAGTCAGGAGGGAGCTCAGGCAGAGTTCCTGCTGAGGCAGCCGACGAAGTCGCATTTGGCTTGCCGGAGTGCTCTACGAAAGAACGAATCTTCTGTAGCTTGCCGTTTTCGTAGACGGAGAAGTCGGACTGGTGGATGCCAGAAACGGGGTGATCGTAAAAATTTGTAACCACCACGTCGAACAGCACTTCCCGTACATGAGCGCGAATAACCGGGGAATTTGGCATGGTCCCCGCCGAATCGCCGGCGGCTGATGTTTGGGGCCTTGCCTGCTGATTTGTGGACTCTTGGGCAAAGGCGAGCTGGTGCGAGGCGAAGAAAAGGAACAGGAGAGAGAAGCCGTAGAAAATGACATGCGCAGCGGTTGCCTTGATGCCGAGTGCTGGGCGAATTGCGTTCATGAGAACGGCATCTCGTGATTACGGAAGCGAGTATATACCTCGATATTACTCGCAGCAATGGAGCGAAATGGCGATACGGAAACGAGCTAGCTCGGCGGCGTCGAGCGAGCAGCGTCGTCTAGTATTGCATTGTGGACTTCACTTAGGCATTATCATGGCAATATGACGGGGAATCGGGGCGTCGCGCGGTTGCGGGTTGGACTCGTTTGCTGCCTGCTGCTGTGCCTGGCACAGGACTTGGAAGCCAAGAAGAAGCCGCCAGTGCATCCAGTGAACCTGAACAGCGCCAGTTCCGCCGAATCACAGCAAGTGCCGGGAATTGGGCCATCGACCGCCGACAAGATTCTGCAAATGCGGAAATCCTATGGCGCGTACAAGAGCGTCGACGATTTGCTGGCCATCAAAGCAATCGGACAAAAGCGGCTGGACAAAATGCGCAAGTACTTGACCGTCGGGAAGGTCCCTCCCACCAAGGCAGTGTCCGCTAAGCCGGTGACGCCGAAGCCACCTCCCACTAAGACAACGGAGAGGGAAGAGGAAGAACCGTAAACCAGGGCTAGCATAAAAGCTAGCGCTACATGGAAAAAAAAGACGCACGCGCCTGGCGCTGCTAGAAGTGTTGATGTGTGGGCTTGGGCTTGGAGAACTCCAGCGGAACTTGATCGGCGATGCGAATGCCGTAGCCTTCGAGCGCCACCACTTTCTTCGGATGGTTGGTAATCACGCGAATGTCTTTGAGGCCAAGGTCAATCAGCACCTGCGCGCCGATTCCGCTTTCGTGCTGTACCATACGCTGCCGCGCAGGTTCGCGATCCAGTTGCCCACGGGAATGGAAATGAATCTTGGGCAAGGTGCCGGGAGCTTCCGGCGTGTCGATGGTGTAGCCACGGCCAGTGTGGTGGAGATAGAGGAATACGCCGCGATTTTCCTCGGCAATTTTCTGCAGTGACTTGGCAACCAGGTCCGGGCAATCGCAAGAGGTTGAGCCGAATACGTCTCCCGTGAGGCAGTGCGAATGAACGCGAACGAGCGGAGGCGTGGAGCCTTCCAGTTCGCCGCGAATCAGCGCGATATGCTGGTCGTGATCGACGTCGCTGGCATACGCAATCATGCGGAAATCACCGTAACGCGTTGGCAGAACCGTCTCCGCAATCCGGCGCACGTAGCGCTCGTGCTGCATGCGATAACGAATCAGGTCCGCCACTGTCACCATTTTCAGGTTGTGCTCGCGGCAAAACTCCGTCAATTGCGGCACGCGAGACATGGTGCCGTCTTCATTCATGATCTCGCAGATCACGCCAGAGGGATTCAGCCCCGCGATGCGGGACAGGTCTACGGAAGCCTCGGTCTGCCCAGCGCGCACAAGCACGCCTCCATTGCGCGCGCGCAACGGGAACATGTGCCCGGGGCGCGCCAGGTCCTGTGGGCGGGTCTTCGGGTCGATGGCGGTCAGAATGGTGATGGCGCGGTCTGAGGCGCTGATGCCCGTGGTGACGCCCACTCGTGCATCGATGGCTTCGCAGAAAGCGGTACGGTGCAGCGAAGTGTTGATGGGGGACATCAGCGGCAGGTTCAACTCTTCGCAGCGCTGCTCGGTCAGGGTAAGGCAGATCAATCCGCGGCCATACTTGGCCATGAAATTGATCGCTTCGGGGGTAATCTTCTCGGCGGCCATGGTGAGGTCGCCTTCGTTTTCGCGGTCCTCATCGTCCACCAGGACGATCATGCGGCCTTGGCGAATTTCTTCAGCTGCTTCTTCGACGGAACAGAAGGGCAAACGCGTGTCAGTCATGGAAGAAATCCTTTCCTTCCCTAGTATACGGTATACGCCGAATATTTTTGGAGGGGCGAAGCGAAACGGAGAACCGAACGCAGGCGACATGCATCTCAGGAGTTGGAGGTAATCGTATGGCGAAATTTGCGTTGTGGGTGGTCGTGGAGAGTAAGGCTGGCAAAGAGAAAGAGCTGGAGGATTTCCTGAAGTCGGCGCAACCGCTGGCGGAAGGCGAGCAAGGTACACTGACGTGGTACGCCGTAAAGCTCGCTCATTCCAAGTACGCGATCTTCGACACGTTTGCCGATGAAGCTGGACGAGATGCCCATCTAAATGGGCCGATCGCCAAAGCGCTATTCGGCAAGGGTAGAGAGTTATTGGAAAGCGATCCCGCAGTGCTGCAATTGAACGTTCTCGCGTCGAAGGCGCCGGGAACCGAAACAAAGAAGTTCGGCGCGCACGGTTCCTGACGTCACGACAAGCCCCAGCCCATCCAAAACCCTGTTTTACGAACCCAAGAACCCAAAATTGCAACCCACCGTCCACCAGCGGGTGGAACGGAAGATGAATTAGGTAGAGTTTGTAGAGAAGAGGAAAGAACTAGCCGCGCGCGAGCCGGCAGTTAATCGGAATCGACGGGCTGCTGGACTTGGAGCGGTTGCTGCTCATCCGGGGGCGTGGAATCGGGGGAACTATTCTGCGCCATGGAGCGCTGTATGCGAATCCCAGTTTGAACGGGTAATCCTGCCGAAGCATTTATCATGCCAAGAACTTCATGCAACACTTGCGTGGTACCGCCGGGCGTCTTCCACCAGCGAGAGGGATTGTAGGAGCCGTCTCTGACGCCGTGAACGATGGCATTACCGCGGTCCGCGTCATATTCCTTCCAAAGGGTGTGCACGCGGCGAGTGTGCGGCTTGTCCGTCACCACGATCACAGATTGGTTGCCGGTGTCTTGCAGCGCGGCGCTGATCACATCCAGCTCGTCAGCGGTATTCAATACCGAGGTGTCGAGGATGTGAATCGACTTTGACGGAACACCCTGCTTTCGCAGAACCTGATAGTTGCAATCATCTTCGCTGGGATAGCGAACGCCGAATTGTTTTAGAGAGTCCGAACGAGTGCCGGGGTGTGTCAGCCAGATCTCCTTCGCGAAACCCTCGTGATAGAGCCTGGCCGCTTCCATGGCGCGAACGGGGAAATTTCCGCTTAGCACGGCAATTGCGTCGGCCTTCTGCAGGGGGTCTTCCTTCACCAGCCAGTGGCCGATGCCGAGAATGAAGAAAAACATCGTTACGACGGCGAGCAAGGCCAAGGCGCCCAGAATTGCCAGGAGACGCTGGAAATGTTTCGCGAGGGCTCTTACTTTTTCCGTGGCCTTCATCTTGAGTGCTCTCTTCCGCTACTGCCTCAAACCGTTTCCTTTGGGGATGGAGCACTTCACGGGCCAAACACCGTTACGCGGTGATGGGGTAATGGTTTCACCGCCTCGAAAACAGGCTGAGAATCAAGCACTTAGAAGCCCTTTTTTTGGGCTGTGCCGCCAATCAGTCACCCACTTTTCGGGGATGTAAATCCGTCCGTTAGGGATGCAAAACTTGTAAAAAGTCGTGGCGAATTTTCATACAGGATTCACTCGACAAACGTCCGCGCGCAGAATTTTGCGTTCGAGCTATCGAAAATCCAAAGGGCAGGACTTTAGCGAAACTAGCGCAGCAGTGGCGCCAGCACATGGAAAATGCCGGCTCCCAGCAATGCGGCGCCCGGAATCGTCAGCACCCAGGCCCACACGATGCGCCGGGTAACGCCCCAGCGCACCGCCGTAAGACGCCGGGAAGCGCCTACGCCGACGATCGCGCCGGTGATCGTGTGCGTGGTGCTGACTGGGATACCGAAATGCGCCGTGCCCATCAGCGTGATTGCCCCGGCGGTTTCGGCCGCGAATCCTCCGAAGGGGGTCAATTTGGTGATGCGCTGGCCCATGGTCTTGATGATTCGCCAGCCGCCCGCCATAGTTCCGCCACCCATCGCCAGGTGGCAGCAGACGATCACCCAATATGGCACGTGATAGTTCTTCATCATGCCGCCAGCCACCAGTGCCGCGGTGATGATGCCCATGCCCTTTTGCGCGTCGTTGGTGCCATGACCGAGGCTGTAGCCCGCGGCCGACAATAATTGCAGGCGGCGAAACCAGCGGTCAACCTTTTTTGGCCGTTGATCCTTGACAATCCAAGTGGTCAAAATCGTGACGGTAATTCCGACAACCATGCCGATCACCGGCGACAAAAAAATAAATAACACTGGCAATTTCCAGCCGCTCAGAATCAGCGTCTTGAATCCGGCAAAAGCCACCGCGGCGCCACCATACCCGCCCATCAGCGCGTGCGAGGAACTGGTGGGCAATCCCAAAGTCAGGGTGATGAGATTCCAACTGATCGCGCCCAGCAGGCCCGCAAGCAACACCTTCGAGTTCACCATCTCGATGTGCACCATGCCTTTGCCCATGGTGGCGGCTACGGCCGTTCCAAAAACGAAAGCAGCAATGAAATTCCAAAACGCGGCCCATAGAACGGCGCGAAATGGCGTCAACACGCGTGTGGAGACGACCGTGGCGATGGAATTGGCGGCGTCGTGCCAGCCATTGGAGAATTCGAAGGCCAGGGTAAGGAATACCGTAAGGATGACGAGCTGGAAGCCGCTCACGGGCGGCAGCCTGTCACGAACGCGGGCATAGGGAAGCACCCTTTGGTTGACGCACGATGCGTTGAGATTGACAAGGAAATCCGGGCCTCAGGCATTTTTCAGAATGACGCTCTCAATCACGTTGGAAACGTCTTCGCACTTGTCCACCGCGGTTTCGATTACTTCAAATATTTCTTTCCACTTGATGATTTGAACCGGATCTTTTTCTTCCTCGAATAGCTGGGCGATCAGCGTGCGGCAGATGCGGTCGCTCTCATTTTCGAAACGATTGATTTCGATGACGTGCTGCAGCGCCTTGTCGGGGTTTTCCATGGCGTGGATGGCGGCGTTCAGTTCGACGGTTGCGGCATGGAGAACCTTGGTCAATTCGAGGGTGCCGACACGAACAGAATCCACGCGATAGAGAACGAAGCGGCTGGCGGCGGCATCGATCAAGTCGATGACGTCGTCCATGGTGCCGCAGAGTTCGTGCATGTCTTCGCGGTCGAATGGCGTGATGAAGGTCTGGTTCAGCTTACGAAAAATCTGGTGCGTAATCTCGTCGCCGTTATGCTCGATGGCTTTGATGATCTGGACTTGTTCGGGCACGCCGGCATAGTGGGACAACATATTCGTGAAAGCCTGCGCGCCGGAAACAATATTTTCCGCTTGTTTCTGAAACAGGACGAAAAAATCCCCGTCATGCGGCATCAACCGCTGCAAGAATCCTGGCATGGCAACTCGCTCCCCCCTGAGGAGCGCACTAATAGCGTAGGTAGTGTAACGGAGCAGGGAACGACGCGGCAAGGAAGAGAGTCACATAGGTGAGTACGAGCGAGCCGGCACGACTTTTTCCGCGGGCTGGACCGAGATGAGCGGGAGCGTGCGACGCGACCTGCGCGCCCACGCTCCCGCCGCTAGTCCTCAGAGGGAGCGAAGGAAGTTCAGCAAGTCTTGCTTTTGCTGAGTGGAAAGTTGGTTGAAGTTGGCAATAACGGCATTGGCTTCGGAACCGCTGCTGGCGTGCTGGGTAATGGCGTTTAGCAATCCGCCATTCGCGGGACCGGAGCGGCCATCGTGAAGGAAGAAAATGCGCTGCCCCAGACCCCAGAGAGGCGCCGTGCGGAACTCATCTGGCCCGGCGGAGCCCTGCGAGACGTTGTCGGCCAGTCCGCTACCCATATTGTGAACGAGAAGGTCGGAGTAAAGAGCAGCAGTCTGGTTACCTAAGCCTGGGGTGAGCTTGGAGACCGCGGTCTGCAGTGCTGGAGTATGGCAGGTGTCGCAGTGAATCTGGCTGAAGAGCGCTTGTCCGTTTTGAATGGATGACGCGGGTGGATTTCCGGGGATGCCCTGCGAAGCGGGCGCCGGGGGCGCCAGGAATCGCATGAACGTCGAGAATTCCACAACATCACTGGGAATTTGGTCGCCCGAGGCGTCGAAGTTCGTCGAGTCCTCAGGCGTTGGGTTGATGATACAAGCGGCAGGTGGAGTGCCGCGTTCGTCGGGAAACAGCTCGTTCGTTACTCCCATTTCGACGTTGTAGGCTTCGCCTGTGAAAACTTCGAGGGATTTGTTTTGCGCTTTCCACCCGAACCGGGTGATGGTGCCGTCGTTCCCGCTGAAGTTGGGATGGCCAGAAATTCCCAGGCGCGACTTGAGAGAAGAATTCGCCTTCATGTTGGCAAGAATGGTGGCGTCGGCAATGTTTTCGATCAGCCCAGCGCCGAAAGTGGGCGTCGGAATTCGAAAGATCAGATTGTGGAGTACCGACATTTGCTCGAAATTCGGTTGCGCCAGACTGCAACTTCCCGCGTCGCCGCGCCCCGTGATCGTGAATAGGGCATGCACACCGCCGTCCGGCGTTTTGGTGACGGAGCCGCCAGAAGTGACGACGAAGGGGAAACGAGCCTCGCGAACCGGGCCGTCCGCAATAATAAAGGCCGGAATTTTGTTCGTGGCGCCGCCCGCGTTAGCCGCCTCAATCTGCGGATTAGGGCCGATGTTGGGGAACTGGGTAGCGCTCGGGCTGCTGCCGCCGACGGAAGGTTGCGCGTGGCAACTGGCGCAACTGTTGGAGTTGTATGTCGGCCCCAGACCGTTTGCTACTTGATCCACTTCGTTGAAGCGCAGCAGTCCATCGCTGAAATATTCTGACTGGCTTGGACTGAGTGTCGAAAGCGCCTTCCCGGCATTGACGGTGCCGGCGCGCACGCCAGGATCCTTCGCCTCCGAACTGGCGGTCGCCTGGCTCTGCGCTTGTGCCGGCAGATAAAACAAAAGCATGGCAAACAGCGTGGCAACGGTCAGACACACCACGAGCGTAATGATTCTTCTCATCTTTCACCCCTTATGAATTTCCGAGCGGGGCTAGACATCCCCCGAGCTGTGAGATGGGTTGGGTTAATAAGTGCGGATCAAATGTCCGGAAATGAACCTGGGTCTCAGACCATCATCTTCCGCCAAACACTGAACCAATGTTTTTCAGGACCTGGAGCTTGAGTGATGAATCGACCAGCGACCCACCTTTCTGAGGGCTGCTGATTCGCGACGCGCCGGGAATAAGTAGCTCCGAAATGACCTAGTCGCGCGCGAATTCTAATGATTGGCTGGGAGAATTGCACGGGACACTATTCCCGCGCGTGCAACGCGTCAAGCCAGGTCGAGTACAGTTCTCGTACAGGAAGCAGGCCAAGAAAAACGGTTTCGTTATTACACATTGTAGTTTGCGCGACAGGGTTATTTAAATTAAGCATATTATAACTCATCGATAATAGTGTCGGCGCGCCGTTGCGGGAGTTGATTGTCGCACGGAGGAGAAGCCGCAGCGCCGACAGCAAAACAAAAGGGCGGCCGCGTTAACGGTCGCCCTTTCTTGGATTGAGTTTTCTGGGCTAGCTGGATGAGCCTTAGTACATGCCGCCCATGCCGCCCGGTCCGCCAGGACCGCCGGCCGCAGCAGCCTTCTTGTCGTCTTCCTTCAACTCAGCCACGAGCGCTTCCGTGGTGAGCATCAGGCCCGCGATGGACGCGGCGTTCTGCAGTGCCAAGCGAGTGACCTTGGCCGGGTCGATGACGCCAGCCTTGACGAGGTCAACATATTCGCCGGTGTCTGCGTTGAAGCCGAAGTGCTCGTCCTTGGAGTCGCGGATCTTGCCGATCACGACCGCGCCTTCAAAGCCGGCGTTGTGCGCGATCTGCCGGGCTGGCTCCTCGAGTGCGCGGCGAACTATGCCCACGCCCACAAGTTCGTCGCCCTCAGCCTTGATCTTCTCAATAGCCGGGAGCGCGCGCAGCAGCGCAGCGCCGCCGCCGGGGACGATGCCTTCCTCAACGGCCGCACGAGTGGCGTGCATGGCGTCCTCAACACGAGCCTTCTTTTCCTTCAGCTCGGTTTCGGTTGCCGCGCCCACCTTGATGACGGCCACGCCGCCGACGAGCTTCGCCAGGCGTTCCTGGAGCTTCTCGCGGTCGTAGTCTGAAGTGGTGTTTTCGACCTGTTGGCGGATCTGCTTCACGCGGCCCTCGATTTCCGAAGCCTTGCCCGCGCCTTCCACGATCGTGGTGTTGTCCTTATCGATGGTGACCTTCTTGGCTTTGCCGAGGTCCTCGATCTTCACGTTCTCCAGCTTGATGCCGAGGTCTTCGGTGATGGCCTTGCCGCCGGTCAACACGGCGATGTCTTCCAGCATGGCCTTGCGGCGATCGCCAAAGCCAGGGGCCTTGACGGCAGCGCACTGCAAGGTGCCGCGCAGCTTGTTCACCACCAAGGTCGCCAGGGCTTCGCCCTCAACGTCCTCCGCGATGATCAGCAGTGGCTTGCCCAGCTTGGCAATCTGCTCGAGCAGCGGCAGCAAGTCCTTCATGGAGCTGATCTTCTTCTCATTGATCAGGATCAGCGCGTTTTCCAGCACGCACTCCATGCGCTCCGGGTCGGTTACGAAATAAGGGGAGAGGTAGCCGCGGTCGAACTGCATGCCTTCCACGACTTCCAGGGTGGTCTCCATGGTCTTGGATTCTTCCACGGTGATGACGCCGTCCTTGCCAACTTTCTTCATGGCTTCGGCGATGATGCCGCCGATTTGGCGGTCGTTGTTGGCGGAGATGGTGCCAACCTGAGCGATCATGTCGCCCTTCACATCGCGGTGGAGCTTCTTGATTTCCTCGACGGCGACTTCGACGGCCTTGTCGATGCCGCGCTTGAGAGCGGTGGGGCTGGCGCCGGCTGCAACTGTCTTCACGCCTTCGCGGAAGATGGCCTGAGCCAGAACCGTGGCGGTGGTGGTGCCATCGCCGGCGACGTCGCTGGTCTTGGAAGCCACTTCGCGAACCATCTGGGCGCCCATATTCTCGAGCGGATCCCGCAGTTCGATTTCCTTGGCTACCGTGACGCCGTCTTTGGTAATGATGGGAGCGCCAAACTTCTTTTCAATCACCGCATTGCGGCCCTTGGGGCCGAGGGTGATTTTCACTGCATCCGCGAGGGCATTCACGCCGCGTAGAATCGCTTGGCGGGAATTCTCCCCGGTAACAATCTGCTTCGCCATTGCTTAATTCCTCCTGAGATTTGTTCCGAAAACTTCTCAAGCCCGTGGGCTTGACCTGCAACGATTGCGTAGTTTTCTGAGTTCTTGCTTGTAACTGAAAACTGACTACTTCTTTGCTGCTTTGGCGGCGCCGCCGAGCTTCGCAAGAATTTCTTCTTCGCGGAGGATCAGGAGCTCTTCGCCATCGATCTTGATTTCGCTGCCGCTATACTTGCCGAACAGCACGCGATCGCCAACGTTTACGTCCAGGGGAATGCGTTCGCCCTTCTCCCGCTTGCCTGCACCGACGGCAATTACTTCGCCCTCTTGCGGCTTTTCTTTCGCGGAGTCGGGGATAATGATCCCGCCCTTGACGGTTTCTTTTTCTTCAATGCGCTTCACGATTACACGGTCGTGCAGCGGGGTCAGATTGACTGCCATCTCGAAAAACCTCCATAAGTGATCTAGCGATGTGACTGACAACGGTGGTGGGGGAGAGCAAAAGAGGACTTAGCACTCCTCACAGCCGAGTGCTAATATAGCAGAGAAACACATCAAGTCAAGCGAAAACCTTGCAGTATGAGTGTATGGCACTCAGATTTGTGAATTCTTTGTTGAGCTGTAAGTGCTGTTTTATCAACGTTATGCTCCTGCCGGATTTTCCTTACACTTGGTAATTGCCCTGCTCCTTCTTCCGGCTTAGACTTCCCGGAGACGGCCCATGCGTCTGCTGCTCAATCTCCGCCTCATTCTATTGACCGCCGGAACGCTGCTGCCGTTCTTCTGGATGGTGGTCATTCTGGGTCACCGGCGGCAGCGGAATTTCGAGCGCGTGTTTTTCTTTCTGTGTCTGGCGCTGACGCTCTTCTTCGGCAGCAGCCTGCTCGCACTGAATGCTGAGCTCTACTACGGCACCCCACCTCCTGCGCTGCTTCGCTTTGCCTGGACGTTTCTGTGCCTTGGGCTGTGGTTTATTCCGCCGCTGGTGGTTCATCTCCACACTGAATATGCCTCGATTCGGAATCTGGTCGGCCCGGGTCCACGCAAACTTGTCTGGCTGGCGTGCGCGTGGTTGCCGTCTATACTGCTTGTTCCGTTGCTGATCTCTGCCCTCATGCCGAGTGGCGCATTTGCATTTTCAAGCCCCTCCCGGCAACTCGGCCTCACCTTTCAAATCTGGCTCATCGGCGCGGTCCTGACCAGCGCTTACTGGCACAGGCAATTTGCAAAAGTTGCGCCCGATGAACGGCAGCAAGCCTTCCATCGTACGCTTGCATTGAATCTCGCTTTCCTTTCGGTCTCCTTGGTGATGGCCTTAGGACTCGCGCGGTCTAGGCCTCTGACAGCGTGGGGCTCTCAACTCGCCACGATGTTTTTTGTACTGGTACCGCTAGTTGCTTTGATCGCCCAGGTGCGGTTCAACTTCTTGCAGATTGGGCGGCAAAGGAACCTGATCTACGCCGTCTTTTTGGTGTTTGTGGCGTTGCTGTACCTTAGCTTTGTTCGTCGCGCGGGGCAGTGGCTTGAGCCGTACCTTCCTCCCGAGGCGTCCGCTGCCTTGCTGCTGTTTTTGCCCGTTGTTTTCTTTGAGCCGTTGCAGCGAGTGATGGGAAAGTTGCTGCGCAGGACTGCGCAAAGGGAAGTGGATCGCGCGCAAAGACTAATGGGGCCGATCAACGAAGTGGCGCGGCTTGGCGACCTGGAGAAACTGAAGACATTCAGTGAGCACTGGAGTGGAGAGCAGTTGCAGTTGGCGGAGGTCAAACTGGAGCTGGCTGCGCCCGAAGGCGCCGAGTATGCGGTGGCCGAAAAAAACACGGTCGAGGAAGTCTTTGAGATTTCTCGGCCGGGACAGTACTTCGGCCGGCTGCGGGTGATGCCGCACGGCGCGATGGTTTCCGGCGAGATTTATACCGCGCTGGAATTCCTTGCGGAGCAACTGCCGTCGGCGTTCGACCTCTGCCGGCTGATCGAAGAGAAGCTGGATCTGGAAAGGGAATTGGCGGAACGCGAGCGGCTGGCGCTGGTAGGACAAATGGCAGCCAGCATCTCGCACAGCTTGAAGAATCCGCTGGGCTCGATCAAAACCATTTTGCAGGTGCAGATGGAGAGCCCGGACTTACCCGCGCCTATGAAGCAGGAGACGCAGATGGTGCTCGACGAGATACGGCGGCTCTCGGAGACGCTGAATCAATTGCTGCAGTTCAGCCGCCCGGGGGTACGCAATCGCGGCGCGGCCAGCACGTGCGATGCTGCAAAGATAGCTGAGACCGTGGCCAGCATGCTTCGGCATGAAGCGGAAAATCGCGGCATCGCTCTGGAAGTAGTGATTGACAGTCAACCGCTCGAAGTGGTGGCGAGCGCAGAGGTGGCCAACGACATTTTGTCGAACCTGGTGCTGAACGCGCTGGAGGCCACATCGCGAGGTGGACACGTTCTCGTCTCACTTGGCGCGCAGAATGACCACTGCTCCGTGTCCGTGGCGGACGACGGCGCGGGCATTCCCGCAGTACTGAAAGAGAAAATTCTTCAGCTATTTTTCACCACCAAGGCGCGCGGGACCGGGCTGGGCCTTGCAATTGTTTCGAGGCGGTTGGAGGAAATTGGCGGAACGCTGAAGGTAGACAGCCCGATTCGAGAGCAGCGTGGCAGCAGGTTCCGTGCATTGCTGCCGCTGGCGGCAAAGGAAAGTCGATCATGAAAACAATCCTGATTGTGGACGACGAACCGGCGGCGCGCTACGGTTTGCGACGGGCGTTGGAGGGTGCGTACCGGGTTGTTGAGGCAGATTCCGCGGCGGCCGGGCGCTCATCGTTACTGTCGGAAAAACCGGATCTACTGCTGCTGGACGTGGTGCTGCCGGAGGAAGAGGGACTCTCGTTCCTGAAATGGTTGCGCCAGGAGGGATACGACTTGCCGGTGCTGATGGTATCTGCGTTGGACACGGCGAAATCGGCTGTGCAGGCGCTGCAGCTGGGCGCCGCGGATTACCTTGTGAAAGGTTTCGAGCTGGACGAACTGCGGCAGCGCGTGGCCAATCTGCTGAAATTGGCAACCTTGGAGCAGGAAAACGTTTCGCTGCGGCGACGGCTGGCTACGGAAGGAAATTTTGGACAGATGATTGGTCGGTCTGCCGGAATGCGGCGCGCGTTTGAGATTGCGGACCGCGTTGCACCCGCGGATTCGACGGTTCTGATCCTCGGTGAGAGCGGAACGGGTAAGGATCTGCTGGCGCAGGAAATTCATTCGCGCTCGCCGCGCAACGGCAAGGCGTATGTGGCCGTGAATTGCGCGGCTTTGCCGGAGACATTGATCGAAAGCGAATTGTTCGGTTACGAACGCGGCGCTTTTACCGGCGCGGCGCAGCAAAAGAAAGGCAAATTCGAACAAGCCAGCGGCGGAACATTGTTTCTGGACGAAATCGGCGATATGAATCCGGTGACGCAATCGAAAGTGCTGCGAGCGCTGGAAAACCGAACGATCGAACGGCTGGGCGGGTCGCAATCCATTCCGGTGGACGTGCGAGTGATCAGCGCAACGCATCGCAATCTGAATCAAGCCATCCGCGACGGAAAATTTCGTGAAGATTTATTCTATCGTTTGCGCGTGGTGACCATCGAGCTTCCGTCGCTGCGCACGCATAAGGAGGATATCGCCGCAATGGCCGAGGCTTTTCTGCAGATCCACGGCGCACGGCTTGGGCGCAGCGGGCGGCTAACCAAGGAGGCGCTGACTTCGCTTGAGCGCTACGATTGGCCGGGAAATGTTCGCGAACTTAAGAACGCGTTGGAGCGCAGCCTGGTTTTGTGCCGCAATGAAGAGATTGGCGTGGGAGATTTGCCGGAAGAGGTGGTGCACGGTTCGCCGGTGTTGCCGAAGACCGGAGATGGCACTGCGGATTATGGCCTGCAGGAAAAAGATTTTCGCGATGCCAAGCGCAAGTTTGAGGTGGCTTACCTGTTGCGGCAATTGGGCGCGCACCGTTGGAATATTTCGCGCACCGCGGCGACAATCGGCGTGCACCGGCAGAGTTTGCAGGAGCGTTTGCGGGAATTGGGAATCCGCAGGCCGGGCCAGGAAGTTCCCGAGGACGACGAATGAGCGTGTTGGGCTACGTGCAGGCGGGCGGCGGCAGCACGAGGTTTGGCAAGGACAAAGCGCTCGTTGAACTTGGCGGGAAGACCATCCTGGCACGAACCACGGAGCTGGTTGCGTCCGTGTGCAGCGAGGCGATGATCGTCGCCGCGGAAGGGAAGTACGCAGGTGCACCCGGGCCGCTGCTGGCGGATCGTTGGCCGGGGCAGGGTCCGCTTGGCGGGATTCTGACCGCGCTGCAATCGTCGGTGCTGCGAGGTTCAGAATCCACTTGGAACTTGATCGTAAGCTGCGACATGCCTTTTCTTACGCGTGAGTGGTTGGAATTTCTATGCCAACGCGCGGAACGCAGCGAGAAGCGGGTGGTCGTGGCGGAATCGGCGAACGGTTTGGAGCCTCTCTGCGCTTGCTGGGAAACGGCTTGCATGCCGGCCGTTCAGGCTGCGTTCGACTCCGGCGTACGCAAGGTTACCGAAGCCATGAAACGCCTGCCCACGGAAGTGCTTGACGTGTCCGTCTGGAAACGATTTGATACGGAGGGCCGCTTGTTCTGGAACATGAACACCCCGGCGGACTACGAAGAAGCAAAACGCATACTGGAAGCGCCGCAACCGTGACCGAAGGTCTGCAAAATACGGATGGATTAACCAACGAACGCAAGCAGGACGCGGCCGAGAATTATTTTGAGTTCCGCAATGTGAATAAAGCATTCGACGACCGCCCCGTGCTGATTGACGTCAGCTTCAAGGTGAAGCGCGGCGAGACTTGCGTGATCATGGGGCGCAGCGGCGTGGGCAAATCCGTTTCTCTGAAACACATCATGGGATTTCTGAAGCCGGACTCAGGACAAGTTTTCATCGATGGCGTCGACGTGACGGACTTCACGGAAAGCCAGTTTGAAGTGATTCGCGGAAAAGTCACCATGGTGTTCCAGTCGGGCGCCCTGTTCGATTCGCTGACCGTAGCCGAAAACATTGCGTTTCCGCTGGAAGATCAACCGGGGCTGACGGCCGAGGATGTAGACGCGTATGTGGCGAAGTTTGCGAAGATGCTGGAAGTGGAAGAAGTGCTGGACAAGGTGCCCAGCGAACTTTCTACCGGCATGAAGCGCGCGGTGGCGATTGCCCGGGCATTGGCACTGAATCCCGAGGCCATCCTTTACGATGAACCAACAACGATGGTGGATCCGATCATGGCAGGCCACATGGGGGATTTAATTTTGCGCTTGAAGGAAATGTTCCACAAAACTTCCATCGTGGTCACTCACGACACGCATCTGGCCAAGCGATTGGCGGACACGATTGTGTTTTTGCAGGACGGAAGAGCTCACGTCTTTGCGTCCTGGAAGGATTTCGCAAACTCCAAAGATCCATTTCTGGAAAATTTCCGGATGCAGGATGAATTGATACCGGCACTGGACGTGACGCTGTGACCACTTCGGTTGTTCCCCCTGTCGCCGCGGTTGGCGATCCCAAATCGCAACTTCGCAAAACAATGGGTTTCTGGGACGTGTTGCTTTTCAATATCGCAACCGTGCTTGGCCCTCGCTGGATTGCTGCCGCGGGCCACAACGGAACTTCGTCTATCAGCTTGTGGGTGATTGCGGCGGTGTTCTTTTTCGTTCCCGGTGCGCTGGTGATTAATGAGCTGTCTTCACGTTTTCCGGAAGAGGGCGGTTTGTATGTGTGGTCCAAGGAGGCCTTCGGAGATTTTCATGGATTCATCGCCGGATGGACCTACTGGATTTACACCGTGTTTTATTTTCCCGGGCTTTTGCTAGCCAGCGCATCGATGAGCGCGTACATTTTCGCCGGAAGAGGCTCGGAGCTCGCGCAGGATCGCACGTTTCTTCTGGCGGTTTCGCTGGTGCTGCTGCTGGTGGCCGTGGTTCTGAATATCATCGGCCTGAACATCGGGAAATGGCTGCAGAATGCAGGCGGCGTCGGCACTTACGTTCCGTTGCTGCTGCTGGCGGGCGTGGCGTTGCTGGTTTATTTCAAGCACGGATCGATGACGCACTTCACGTGGGCTAACATGGCGCCCACCTGGAACTGGGACACGGTGAACTTCTGGTCGCAAATCGCTTTTGCGTTTACCGGACTGGAGCTGGTGTCGTCGATGAGCGAAGAGGTGCGTGATCCGCGTCGCACGCTTCCACGCGCGGTGTTTGGGGCAGGCGCGCTGATCGCCTTCATGTACATCGCAGGAACCTTCGCGATTCTTACGCTGGTGCCGGCCGCTGACCTGGATCCAAAAAGCGGCGTGTTTCATGCCATCACCGCCGGATCGATGGTGCTGAAGATTGGTTTTCTGGGCGTTTTAGCCGCGCTGCTGGTCTCGGTAGGGAATGCAGGCGGAGTCGGCAGCACGGTGGCGGGAATTGCGCGCGTTCCATTTGTTGTGGGCATCGATCGCTATCTTCCTCGCGCATTCGGCAAGATTCATCCCAAGTGGAAGACTCCGTACATTTCTATTCTTGTGCAAGCAGGCGTTTCCGGCGCGATTTTGCTGCTTAGCCAGATCAATCAGACGACTCGCGGCGCGTACCAGATTTTGATCGATGCGGCGATCATCCTGTACTTCATCCCGTTCTTATATATGTTCGCCGGAGTCATTAAGTTGGCGTACCGGAAGGATCGCGCCGCAAATGAACACGCCGTGTTGGTGCCCGGAGGAATTCCTGGCGTCTGGCTGATGGGCGGCTTGGGATTTGTGGTCGTGCTGGTAGGAATTTTTGTGTCGCTGATCCCGCCGGGGGACACGGCGAATAAATTCAGCTTTGAGATGGAATTGATTGTGGGAACAATGGCGTCCATCCTTCTGGGCTTGATTCTTTACTGGCGTGGCGCTCGCGAGAAGAGAGCCACACTCTAAGCCTAACGGGCTTCGTCAGAAACCCTGGGCGACTAGCTGCTCGAGGTTGAGACTTGCGGCCGGCTTTGCGGCGGCGCGGGCTACCAGATAACGCTCCACGTATTTGCCCAGAACATCGCCTTCCAGGTTCACGGCATCGCCAATCTTTTTGTCGCGCACGTTGGTGTGCTCGTAGGTAAATGGAATAATGGCAATTTCTGCCACGCGGCCGTTCCACCGCGCCACCGTCAAGCTGATGCCATCGATGGCGATCGATCCTTGAGGAACAATAGAACTGGTGAACGATTGCGGTACCTCGACGCCGTACCACCAATTTTCGCCTTCCGGTTCCAGTCGAACCACTTGGCCAATCGTGTCCACGTGTCCAAGCACGAAGTGGCCGCCAAATTCCTTGCCTGCGGTCATGGGTTGTTCCAGATTCACGCGCAAGCCGGCTTTCCATTCGCCCATGGAAGTCTTGCGAATGGTTTCCACGGAAAGATCGGCCGAAAACCGCTGGTTCTCCAGCGCGACGACCGTAAGGCAGCAACCATTCACGGCAATGCTGTTGGCAACAGCGAGATGCGGCGCGACAGAGGGAGCGAGAATGGTTAAGCGGCCGCCATCCGCATGCAATTTCAGCGAATCCACGGTGCCAATATGTTCGATAATGCCGGTAAACATTGAAGAACCTCGCAAAAAAGCGGCGCGCAATGCGCCAAAAGATGCCGGCCTGGAGCGCTGCTTTAGGATACCCCCAAACGTGAGCGAAGTCCTTGACGCCCGCAAAAAGAGATAAGAGGATATGGGCATGACCACGCTCCTGGTCCGAGGTGGTCTATGTTTGAACCCAAACTGACCGATCCCCATCCAGAATCCGCAAAAACCTATCCGCAAAAAGTGTTCTGCAAGCAAAGAAACTGCGAAGCAGACGTCGTTGCCGCCAATTGGCCATTCAGCGAAGAGGGCTGGAGCGATTGGCGCATCATCGACTGCTCGCTGCTGCCTGGCGGAGCAATGAACTGTGGAATGGATTGCTTGTCGCAGATGAGGATCGATAAGAAATAGGGACCCGGGGGAAGGCGCGCGCCGTCTGGCGGTGTTGTTGTGTGCGCGGGAAACGAAACTGGGGCAGAAGTTTCCACGGGAACGGGCGATCAGGGCCTTGGAGTTCAATCCATACGATGTCGCTGGAGGAGAGGGATGTCTGACCCGGAACTCATTGACCGTATTTTACAAGCGTGCAGCTACAGGTTCCGAAATGTAATGTGCCCCAACAAAGAGAAAGTTGCCAAGATAGCCGCCGCGAAGTTGCAGACGGAAGACGCGGATTGGACGGTCATCGAATGCTCGCTGATGCCCAACGGCGAGATCGATTGTGCCATGACGTGTTTGTTGAAAGAGAACGATCCTGCCAAGTAGTCCCCGCCAAAAGTCCCCACGAAACGTCGTCTGTCACGCGGAGCTTTCCTGCACCGAAGCATCTCAAATGCTGGAATCTCGCAAGGTCCATCGGTTGAGATCCTTCGGGCGCACACAACGCACCTCAGGATGATAGGGAGCGGTGCCTAGTTCGCGGTGATGCTCCTACGTTGCGTCAACGCCGGCCATTGCAAGTTCGCGTAGTTTACGCAGGTCCAGTTTGCCGGTGCCGAGGTATGGCAGTTGTTCCACGTGAAGAAACTGATCGGGCTTGGGTTTCCACAGCGCCGGCAAATCGCTTTTCGCCAGCAACTCGATGCAATCGCGCAACACATCCTCCGACATAGTGTGCACCACGATCAGGCGCTCGCCCTTCTTTTCATCGGGAATGGCGGTGATGGCCAGCACCTGGCCGTCGGCTTGCAAAAGTTCGTGAAGTTTTTCCTCCACCTTGATGTGCGGCACCATTTCGCCGCCGATTTTGCTGAAGCGGCTTAGTCGATCGGTGATGCGCAGAAAACCGTCTTCGTCGACGGTGCCGACATCGCCGGTGTTGTACCAGCCGTCCTTCAGCACATCGGCAGTCTTGTCGGGACGATTCAAGTAACCCACCATGATGTTTGGGCCGCGAACAAGCAGGAGGCCGGGCTTGTCCACCGGAAGCGTTTCGCCAGACTCGGGGTCGATGATGCGCACGCCGATGCCGGGCAATGGATGGCCGATGGTGCCGCGCTTTGCTCCGACCTGGCGAAAATACGCGGCGCGAAAATCGTAGGTGTTCACCGCCACCACGGGAGAACATTCCGTGCAGCCGTAACCCTCCAGCGGACGGATCCCGAAATGATCTTCAAACGATTGTGCGATGCGTTCGGGGAGTTTTTCCGCGCCGGCCATCACGATGCGCAAGCTGCCAAAGGCTTCTGGAGGACAGCGTCGCGCGTAGGAATTGAGAAAAGTCGGCGTTGAAAGCAGCATGCTGACGGAATACTTGCTGACCAGACCGCCGATCACTTGCGCATCCAGCGGGCTGACATGGAACACAACCCCGATGCCGGTCAGCGGCGGCAGACACAACGTGCCGGTGAAGCCAAAGGAGTGGAAGAAGGGAAGGATGCCAAGGATGCGGTCGCCATCGTGGAGATGGAATACTTGCTCGATTTGTTCGACGTTAGAGGCAAGATTGAAATGCGAAAGCACCACGCCTTTGGGTTCGCCCGTGGAACCGCTGGAGAAAATGATTGTGGCGGTGTCATCGAGGCTGGGCGGGTGGGAGACGCCCAGGAACAGTTCCAAAAGCCGCGCGGGGAAGAGTTTCGCGGAGAGAAGTGAGGCCAGTTTTTCGCCCAAGCGCGGATTTTCGGCGAGATCCTCGGCATAGATGAGCTCTCCCGGAGGTTCGAGTTTTATTTTTTCAAGGAACAGCCGTGAAGTGACAACCGTTTTCAGTCCGCACTGGCTGGCGCACGAGGCCATCGATTCCTTGGAGGAAGTGTAGTTCAGGTTGATAGGCACTTTTCCCAGCAGCAGCGCGGCCCAATTGACCAGCGCACCAGGAATCGACGGAGGCAGAAGCACGCCAACCATTTGTTGGTCTTTCCAGAGCGGGCGAAGACGCCGCGCCAGGAAAACCGTTTTGATCATCGAATCGCCAAAAGAAAGCTTGGGCGTGCGGCCATCGGCCATGGCGAAGTGGCGAGGATTGCGGCGTGCCGCGCGCATGAACGAACGCGAGAGGGGTTGCATGTAGCGGCGCCGTCGCTCGAAGGCGTCGACGCCCAGTTCCTGCACGGCTTGGCGCACTTCCGTGGCGGTGGAAGTTGCTGGAAGTGGCTTGCCGAACGTCAGCCGAACGGGATACGGAATGCGACGCGGCCATTTCCAAAGAAAGTGGCCGCCGGAAAAGCTGAAGATGGAACCCCAGATGCCATCGATGTTCACCGGCACGATGGGCACGTCGATGCCTTTGACGATGCGTTCGAAGCCGCGACGGAATGGCAGCATCTGCCCGATGCGCGTGATTTCGCCTTCCGGAAAAATGCACACAACTTCGCCATTGCGCAGTGCTTCGGAGGCTTCGCGCAAGGAATGAATCATTTCGCGCGGGCCTTGATCGGAGGCGATGGGAATAATTTTCAGGATTTTCGCGAAAGGCTTGATCAACGGATGTTCGTACACGCCACGGAACATCAGGAAGCGAATGGGGCGATCGGTGGCGGCAATCAGCAGAACCGCATCCACCCACGAGGAGTGGTTCGGGGTTAACAGGGCGCCGCCGCGCGCCGGGATGTTTTCCTGACCCTTCAAGTCCAGCCGGTAAATCGTGTGCGCGGCGATCCACAGGACCAGGCGAAGCAGCGAATCTGGCAACAGCCACAAAACATAGGCGAGCGCGCCAACGGTGACGAGCGCGCTCCAGAAGAAAATTCCCGCGGGGCCGAGCTGTAGGTAATGCTTCACCGCGTAGTACACGGCAGACGCGGCAAAAAAGCCGATGAACGAGAGCAGGTTCGCCGCGGCCAGCACGCCGCCGCGATGTTGCTCTTCGGGGCGGTGCTGAATCAGCGCGCTGATGGGCACGATGAAGAAGCCGCCGAAGAATCCGAGCGCTGCGAGAAGCCAAAGGACGGTGTGGAACTGCAGCCCTTGCACGGCCAGCAGAAATCCAAAAACTGTGATTCCCGCCGCGCCGAGGGGAATCAGGCCGTACTCGATTTTGCCTCCGGAGAGATAACCGGCGGCCACACTGCCTAGCCCGATGCCGATGGCGATGGAAGCTTGAAGGAAACCGCCATGCGTGGCGGAAAGATGGAGAAGATCGCGGCCGTAGAAGACGATGTCGAATTGCAGCAGGGCCGCGAGAAAGAAGAAGTAGGTGTTGCCGGCGACGGCCAGCCACAAAACGCGATCCTGGCGGATGAGCTTGCCTTGCGCCCAAAGATCCGTCAGGAAATTGAATTTGAATTTTCGCGCCGGGTCGGCAGCGGGAACTTTGCTGATGCCCAGGCTGGTGATTAGCCCAACGATCGAGCAGCCCAGGAAAATGAAACCGGAAATTCCCTGGCGTCCCGCGAAAGCGTCGGAAAGATAGGCGCCGATGACCGTTCCGGTAATGGCGGCGAGAAATGTGCCGAGTTCGATGACTCCATTGCCCCATGAGAGCTTCTTTTCCGGCAGAAGTTCAGGCAGCAGGCCGTATTTAGAAGGGCCGAAGAGCGCGCCCTGCGTGCTGGCAAGAAAAAGCGCGACCAGGGAAAGTTGCAGGTTGTGAAGCGCAAAGCTGACGATGGCGAAAATCATCACCGCGATCTCGAAGATTTTGGTGGCGATGGTGACGCTGCGTTTGCTGTAACGGTCGGCAAAATATCCGCCGGTCATTGAAAACAGGATGAACGGCAGGGCGAACAGGATGCCGACGAGCAGGACCTTCAGCTCTTCTTCTTCCGGAGTGAGATTTTTCCCGATGATGAGGAAAATAACGAGGAATTTCAGGGCGTTGTCGTTGAAGGCGCCCTGAAACTGCGTGGCGATCAGGCTCCAGAAGCCGAGTCGCCAGGAGCGGGAAGCGTCGTTCATCCGGAAATTGACCTCCGGGGGATGAGGAACGCGAAGCGCATTTCGATGAATGATGGTCGCAAAGAAAGGCCTGATTGAGTAGCTCTTTTTGTGCGCGTTGTGCGATCAGGCAGGCGAAGTTCGCGCGGACACAGGCTGAAGCCTGCTACTGGTGGAGGATGAACTCGGCGACTAGATCGGCGCCGAATTGTTGAAAGGATCGCAGGCGAATGTGCGGAATGCTGGCGGAGTGAAGAGGCGCGAAGGGCACCTTCGTCTGCCCCGCGAACTTGGGAGCGTAGAACAGAACCATTCGGTTCACGATGCCCTCAGCAAGCGACGCCGCGTTCAGGCGCGGGCCGGCTTCCAGCAGCACGCTGAGAAGCTCGCGGCGGCCCAGCTCCTTCAACACCGCGTTCGGATCCATTTTGCCTTCGCGAGGTTTCAGATGGATTAGTTCGACGCCGGCTTCTTGCAGTTTGCGAACTTTCGGAGATTTCAGCGAGGCGGCAGTAAAGACCAGCAGGTCATCGTCCGCGGTTTCTACGATGCGCGATTTGAGCGGCAGGCGTAGTTTGCTGTCGAGAATCACGCGGCGAAGCTTGCGGCGCCGTTGCAGGCCGCTGCGATCCGTCAGCAGGGGATTGTCGGCGAGGATTGTGCCGATGCCGGTCAGCAGAGCGTCGGAGGCGTGGCGCATGAGTTGCACTTCGGCGCGCGATTCTTCGCTGGTGATCCACACACGCTTTTTGCTTCTGCGCGATTCCGGGAGGGCCAATTGCCCGTCCAGCGTTAATGCGGATTTCAGAGTGACGAAGGGCCGGTGCGTGGTGATCCAGCAAGCGAATGCTTCGTTAAGCTTCTGCGCCTCGGATTCCATTACGCCGGTGACGACTTCGACGCCGTTGGTGCGCAGTTTGGCAAAGCCGGTGCCGCGCGTCCTGGGGTTGGGATCTTCCATCGCGGCGATCACGCGCGTGATGCCCGCTTTCACAATCGCTTCAGTGCAAGGGCCAGTGCGGCCGGTGTGGTTGCAAGGCTCGAGCGTGACGTAGAGGGTGGCACCGCGCGCGCGACCTCCGCATTGCTTGAGCGCCACGATTTCCGCATGGTCGCGCCAATCGTATTGATGGAAGCCTTCGCCAAGGATGGCGCCGTCTTTGACGATCACGCAACCAACGGTGGGATTAGGGCTGGAGAGACCGACACCTTTCGCCGCAAGGTCCAGCGCGTGTTCCATGAAATGTTGATCGTGAGTATTCACGTTAGTTGAACAGCGAGTCGGCGTACGTCTGCGCGTCGAAAGGAACCAGGTCGTTGAGTTGTTCGCCGGTGCCGACAAAGCGAATGGGCAAGCCGAGTTCGCGTGAGATGGCCACGACGATGCCACCCTTAGCGGTTCCGTCTAGCTTGGTCAGAACAATACCAGTGACGCCGACGCTGGAAGTGAACTCGCGGGCCTGAGCCAGGCCGTTCTGTCCGGTAGTGGCATCGAGCACTAGCAAAACGTCGTGCGGCGCGCCGGGGATTACTTTCGCGGCGGTGCGCTTCATTTTTTCGAGTTCGGCCATCAAATTGGACTTCGTGTGCAAGCGGCCAGCGGTGTCGACAATTACCGCGTCGGCGCCGCGCGCCTTGGCAGCGGTCATCGCGTCGAACACAACCGCGGCGGGGTCGGCGCCGGATTTTTGCTTGATGACGTCAATGCCATTGCGCTGCGCCCAGATTTCCAGTTGCTCGACGGCAGCGGCGCGAAACGTGTCCGCGGCGCAGAGCACCACGCTGCGACCATCCTGGCGAAGGCGATTGGCAAGTTTTCCGATGCTGGTGGTCTTGCCCGCGCCGTTCACGCCGACGATAAAAATCACGCGGGGATCGTTGCCGTTCGCGGCGTCGGCGAGTTTCGGAGTAGCACCAAAAACATTCAGTGTGCGAAAGACGTGGGCTTTGATTTCACGTTTCAGCTGATCGCCGTTGCTCAAGGCGTTGCGCGCCATCTGCTCTTTCACCGAGTCCAGAATTTCGCGCGTGGTTTTCACGCCAAGGTCGGCGGACAGCAGCGCGTTCTCAACTTCCTTGAGCACGGAAGGATCGATTTGCCGGCCACCCTGGGTAATGGTGTCGAGTGTGTCGGCGAGCGCGTCCTTGGTCTTGCTGACGGATTCCTTCAGGCGCTCGAGCAGCGTGGGTTCGGGTTTTCCGAAGAGTGTAATCATACGGGTTCGCGCCGGGAGAAAGGGGCGAAAGAAAAGTGTAGCAGAAGGAAGTGCGGGGGCATAAACGGCGAACGCTCGAGAATCAGCGTCACAGTGAATTGCGCAGTCGAGATCCTTCACTTCGCTCAGGATAAAGGTTAGCTAAGTCAGTAGCTAACGGCTAAGACCGCGGCGGTGCATAAAGAAAGGACTCATCCCTAAAGGGAAGGAGCTACAGGAGTGACACAACCGAGCTGAGCAAGAGCTAGACGTGGACTTCTACCGCGGAGAGGCGGAGTTTGCCGGCGGTGACGGCGGATTCCAACGCGGTTACTACGGTTTGATCGAATTTCGACCCAGCCAGAGCCTTGATGCGGCCCAGCGCGTATTCCAGATCCATGGCGGACTGATACGGGCGGTTCGTGGTCATGGCGTCGAGCGTGTCAGCGACGGCAATGATGCGGGCCATCACCGGAATCTGCGGGCCAGAAAGGCCGTAAGGGTAGCCGCGACCGTCCATGTGCTCGTGGTGCAGTTCGATGCCCGGCAGCATGTCCTTGAGCTGCGAAACCGGGCGCATGATGTTGGCGCCGCGGGTGGTGTGCGTCTTCATGATGTCGAATTCTTCCGGAGTGAGCGAGCCGGGCTTTTTGAGGACGCGGTCGTCGACGCCAATTTTGCCGACGTCGTGTAGAAGGGCAGCGATTTTCAGTTTGTCGAGATCATCGGCGGACAAGCGCATTTCCTGCGCAATCAACGTGGAATATTTGGCAACGCGGCCAGAGTGACCGCGAGTGTACGGATCCTTTTCGTCGATGGCCGCGGAAAGCATGCGGATCGAACCGATGAACAGCTCGCGATTTTCCTCTGCGGCTTCCTTCAGGCGCTCGATGTACTCCTCGATATCGCTGGCCATCAGGTTAAAGTTTTCCGCGAGCTCGCTGATTTCCGCGGCACCACGCACAGGAGTGCGTTGGTGAAACTCGCCGCGGCTGATAGCGCGCGTGGACGCGGCGAGGCCACGAATCGGTTCGCTGATGCCGACAGCGAAAAAGTAACCAAATAGTACGGCCACCAGCACCACGATGCTGACGAAGGCGAGTGCCTGGCGGTTCAGTTCCGTGACGCCGGCGTCAGCGCGCGCTTCATTCAGGCTGCGCTGCGCGACGATGGCCCAGTTCACTTCAGGGAAAGTGCTGTACGTGCCCACCATCTCGATGGGATGATTTTTTTCCTTCTCCGGGAAGCGCAATGTTTCGGTATTGCGCAGTTCCTTGGGCAAAGATTTGATTTTTGCCACCAGCGTGGACTTGTCGCTCAAGTCCTCGCCGGGCACGAAGTTTTTCGTGTCGGGATGCGCCACGATATGGCCGTAGTGATCGACAACGAATACGGTGCGCCCGCGCACGCTGGAATCCTGCAAACGATGAAGAATCGGATCCAAAGAAACGACTGCGGCCAGCATCCCCGTGAAATTGTCGCGAATATCTTTCAACGGAACCGCGATGACGAACGCGGGGCGATTGTCGGGAGCCAACGCGAGAGGGTCGCTGCGGAACTTGGTGGATTGCATGCAGCTGACAAAGGCGCGCTGTAAAGCTTTAGCCACAAAGGGGTCCTGTTCCGCGCGGAAATTTCCTTGCGACGCGCTGGTGCCTTTGCCGTCGCGACCCACTGCGGTGAGATAGATGAAGGTATTGCGATTGGACTCGACGAAATTCTCCAGTAGCCGGGTGACTTTGGGTTCCGCGACTGGATCCTGCACATTTTCGCTGAGGCCGGTGAGGTCGAGAATCTGTCGCTGGCTGATGAGTTGCTGTGTCAGGTTAGCTTCAAAGAATTGCACTTCCTGGGAAAGCGCACGGGTCAGTTCGGTCTGCTGCACGCGCTCCATATCGACGAGTTTTTCCTGGCTGAGTTCAAGCACTTGGCGGTGATACAGACCGATAGGGAGGGCGCTGACCAGCAAGAGCGCTCCGAGCACTAGCCAGAGAATGCGCACCCTGCCGGAGCGCAGGCGCGCAATCAGGATTGAGAGCGAGGCAGCCATCGCAACATATAGATTTTACGAGACTAAGGCGTCGGGGCGAGGCTGGCCGAAGGGACAGGAGGCGCGGAAGTGCAACTGGGACGGAAGTACTAGCGAAGACACAAGTTCTCAGTAATCAGTTTTGAGTTCTAACTAGAACCGGCCTAAATCGAGCCTGCGCACTGTGATTCGGTTTTTGTCTTACTTAAAACTTAGAACTAAACACTTAGATCCAAATACTTAGAACTTCTTACTCCCTCTTTAGTGGCCGGTCCATGATGTCGCGAATGGCTTCTGCGGGCGACTTCCATTGTTGCAGGATCGCGTTCACTTGTTCGGTGATGGGGAGCTCGACATGGTGCTCGCGGCCCAAGGCCAGCAGCGCAGCTGCGGTGCCCACACCTTCTGCGATCATGGTCATGCCGGACAGGATTTCGTTGAGCGAGCGGCCTTTCCCCAACTCAAAACCAACGTAGCGGTTGCGGCTGAGCGCGCCCGTGCACGTAAGGACCAGATCGCCCAAGCCTGCCAATCCACCCAGAGTTTCCGGCCGGGCGCCAAGCGGGACGGCCAGACGGGTCATCTCCGCCAGTCCGCGAGTGATGAGGGCCGCGAGCGTGTTCGCGCCGAAGCCCAGCCCCTGGCAAGCGCCTGCGGCAATCGCCATGACGTTTTTCATGGCGCCGGCCAATTCGACGCCGAGCACATCGTCATTGGTGTACAGGCGAAACGTTGGTCCGGCGAATTCTTCCTGCAAAAAAGCTGCGATGGAGTGGTCGTGAGCACCGAGCACCACGGCGGTGGGTTGGCCCAGAGCTGCTTCGAGGGCAAACGAAGGGCCGGAAAGAACCGCAAGTTGGGGAATGAAGCGAATCGAAAACACTTGCTCGAGGAGTTGGCTGGTGCGCAGGTGCGTCGCGGGCTCCAGGCCCTTAGTGGCGCTCACGATGATGGCTTCGGGCGAAACATGAGGAAGCGCTTGCGTGAAGACTTCGCGCGCGTGTGCGGAAGGCACTACGCCAATGACGATGTGAGCGCGGCTGAGCGCTTCGCCAAGATCGGTGGTCGAGGCGACGCAAGCCGGAATCGCCACGCCGGGAAGATAGGTGACGTTTTCACGCGACGTTTTAATGCACTCCGCAATCGCCGGTTCACGCACCCACAGCGCGATGTCGTGGCTGCGGCGGCTGTTGGCCAGGACAACTGAAAGCCCTGTGCCCCAGCTGCCTCCACCAAGAATCGCGATCTTTGTCATTCAGACAGGTCCTTGGATTTACTGAAGGCGAATTGCGGCTCGGTGCCATCCAGAAGCCGCTGCAGATTGGCGCGATGTTTGAAGATGACCAGGCCGGTGGCGAAGAGCGTGCCGAAAGTTATCACCAGGGGGGGAGCCAAAGGAGGAGCCCACAGAAGATACATCAGCAAAGGCATGGCGGCGGCAGCGGCCACAGAGCCCAGCGAAACGTATCGCCAGATCGCAACGACGAGAAGGAAAACGGCCAAGGCACTGAGCGCAGCCAAGGCCGAGAGCGCAAGAAAAACGCCGAGAGCGGTTGCGACGCCTTTGCCACCTTTGAAACGCAGCCAGATGGGATAGCAGTGGCCCAGCAGCGCCGCGATGCCTGAAAGCATCATGGCACTCGCGCGGTGGTCGGTAAATTGTCCCGCGAGCCAGACAGCGCAAAAGCCCTTTGCAGTATCGAGCAGCAGCGTAAGAACTCCGGGAAGCGGACCCGCGACGCGCGCAACGTTGGTGGCGCCAATGTTGCCGCTGCCCGCCTGGCGTACATCTGCCTTGGCAAATATTCGCGCCAGAATCAAACCGAATGGAATGGAGCCGAGAAGGTAGGCCAGCAGAACCAGAAGTGGCGTTTGACCTGAAAGCCAAACATTGGACATGAAGGGCTACGCCTCCGCGGCAAAAGGGAACGAGTGAAGTGTAGTGTACTCCGCTCCAGTGGATTTCAGTTTGCTTTCGATGAGATGGAATTCGCGAGCGGTCAACGAACCGAAAGAGCGGGCAGCATTTTCCTTTGCGGCAGCGATCAGTTTTGGCGGCAGCGACGGAGCATTGAAACGCGCCAGCGTAAGATGTGGGATAAACGGCCGGTCCTCCATGGAAAAGCCGAGTTGGTGCAGGGATTGATCGATGTCGGCGGCAAGCGTTTTCAGATTGGGCGAAGATTCCGTGCCGATCCAGAAAACGCGCGGGCGTTTTTCGTTAGGGAAGAAGCCCACGCCGCGAAACTGCAGGGTTACCGGTTGAGCGGAACGAATGCCGGCCAGCGCAGACTCGATGCGGCGTAAGTTGCCAGGATCCGTTCCACCAATGAATTTCAAGGTGATGTGGATGCTTTCCGCGCGCACCCATTTTGTCTGCACCGCGAGCGGCCGAAACTCTTCGATAAACGCGGCGATAGCGGAGCGGATGTCGGATGGGACTTCGATGGCGACGAAGAGGCGCATAGTGTGTGTTTAACGGCGAGGCTGCGGATTCCCGTTATACAAGAAATGAATGCGAACCATGTCCAGCGCGAGCTGGCTGGCGTAAAAACGGATCGCTTCGCGATCGCCGGGCAGATTCACCAGACGCTCTTTCACTCCCTCGGCACTGGAAAGCGCAATGTGCACGGTGCCAACGGGCTTTTCCTCGCTGCCTCCGCCTGGACCTGCAACGCCAGTAATGCCGACACCGAGCGTAGTTCCTACGTTGCGGCGAATGCCGTGAGCGAGAGCCACGGCGACTTCGCTGCTCACCGCGCCTTTTGCGGCGATGACCTCCGCGGGCACGCCCGCCCATGTTGTTTTCAGCTCGTTGCTGTAGCAAACCACTCCGCCGAGAAAATAGTTGGAACTGCCGGGCACGCGAGTGAGGCGTTCGGCAAGCAATCCGCCGGTGCAGCTTTCGGCGGCGGCGATGGTGGCGCGATTGGTGGTGAGAATTTCGGCGACGACCTGTTCGAGCGGAGTGGCGGAGTGCGCAAAGATGCGATCGCCAAGGGCCAGTTCAAAGCTGCTGACCATTTCGTTCAACGTGGACTCGGCGTGCACGGCATTTTCTGTCCAGACACGCAGGTGGATTTGAATTTCGCCCGGTGTAGCCAGAATCGTCGTGTTCACGTCGGCGTAGCGCGTGTAGATGGGGCGGATGCGTTCTTCGACGTGCGATTCGCCAAGTCCCGTGACGCGCAGTTCGCGTTTAAACATGCGGATGCCAGAGACGCGGCGCTGCAGACGCGGCAGAACCTGTTCAAGGAAGAGCGGCTTCAGTTCGCGCGGAGGGCCGGGAAGAAGCGCGATCATGCGACCGTCGTCTTCGAGCCACAGACCGGGAGCGGTGCCGCGCGGATTCTCGAGAACTTCCGCGCCTTCGGGAACCATGGCCTGGCGCAGGTTGACCGCGGGCATATCGCGCTTGAAGCTGCGGAACCGTGCCTCGATGTGGCGCACCACGTCGTCATTGCGGCGAAGCTTGCGATTGAGAAGGTCCGCAACGGTTTCGCGCGTGAGGTCGTCTTCGGTGGGACCAAGGCCGCCGCTGGCGATCACGACAGGAACGCGATGGAGCGCGTCGCGAAAGGCTTCGGCAAGGAGTTCGCGATTGTCGCCCACAATGGTTTTGCGAAGAACTTCGATGCCGAGCTTGTTCAACTCTTCGGTAAGGAAGAGGGAGTTCGTGTCGATCCGATCGGGCGTAAGCAGTTCGGAACCAACGGCAATGATTTCAGCTTTCATGTGCAGATTTATTGTAGCTCACCTGCGTGGCGCGCGGTTTTGCATGGCGACGATGGCGGATTAGCCGATCAGGGGCAGGCCGTGGACGTCCCAGTCGAGCGTGAAGAGGGCGCTGTTCGCGGCGACAATGGCGCGACCGCTGGGGAGTAGAGCAAGGCCGACGAGCGCGGGGCCGTTGAGCACGTGCTCGGCGCGGCCATCGGGCGAAATGCGCACGATGCCGCGACGTCCACCGAGAGACGCGGCGATGTACAGATTGGACTCACGGTCGAAGGCCATGCCTTGCGGGCGACCCAGTCCGCGGTAGAAAACGTGCACGTCGCCGCCCTGTGTAATGCGGTAGACGCGGTCATAGCTGGAGGTCGTGGGGCCTGAGACAAACAGTTCGCCGCTGGGATGAAACACCAGGTGATACGCGGCAACGGACGGCTCCAACGTGGCAAAGACGAAAATCTCGCGCTCCGGGTTAATCTTGAAAATGGTGCCGCTGCGATCGCCGACAAATAAATTTCCGACGCGATCGAAAGCGATGCCGGTGGCTACGCCCATGCCTTCAATCCATTGTTGAGAGCGGCCATCAGGCGTGACGCGGTGGATGGTGCCATCGTGGCGGCAGGAGACGAAAAGGTCGCCGTTGGGACCGAGGGCCAAGCCTGTGGGATTGATGAGCGAGGTGACGTAAGGCTTCACGCTGTAATTCGAGCCAATCTTGTAGAGCGAGACAGGAACACGCTGGCCGCGAGGACCACTAAAGGTGACGTAGATGTTGGCGCTGGAATCGACGACGGGATTTGCGACGGGATGAAGATTGTCGGCGATCTGGAAAGCCACGCTGACAGGAAAGGGCTGACTCTCGTTTTCTGATTGCACTACCTGCAGCGAGTTACCTGTGGGATTTTCCGGAACGCGCACGATCAGCCGATTGTTGCTGACGAGCGAAAGAGCACCTTCTGCTTCACCGAATCGCACGACAGGACGGGGACCGAGGCGCGACGCGAAGCCGCTGCCATGGATGGTGATTTCGCCGCCAGGAATGGCCGCGGTGGGAAAGATGCGGTCAATCCGGGGGATGCCGTTCTTTTCTGCCGTGGCCCCGAACCCAAATTTCATAAGACGTGCCTGGACAACAATTCAAAGTGTAACGCGAGACGCAAGCAAATGGCAGCGTACACGCCAGCCATCCAGTCGTCGGCCATGACGCCCCAGCCGCCCGGAAGCTTCTCGAGCAGGCGGCAGGGAAAGGGCTTGGCAATGTCGAAGATTCGGAAGAGCACGAAGCCTGCGAGGAGATATTTCCAGTTGAGGATGCTCATGCCGGTGTACAGGGCGAAGGCCGCAGCGTCGGTGGAGTTGAAGAGACTGGCAGGAGCAGCCAATGGCGCGAGACCGAGGATGAGCCCGAGCTGAACACCGGAAACTTCGTCGATTACGAGAAACTGAGGATCGTGGATGCCACAGTAGTTGGCGACTTTGGTGCTGCTCCAAACGCCAAGCCACGCCACCACCAGCCAGATTACGATCGAAGGAATCAGAAGGAGCGCGCTGCCCCACGGCCCCGACCATAATGGTGCGTCTGTGCCAGAACTAAGCAGGATGGCGCGGCCCATCACCAGGAACCACGTGAAGGGATGCGAGACGACGGCAAGCGCCAGGCCGACCAGGGAGCCCCAAGTGCCGGGCGCGGGCTTGAGATAGCCGACACCCAGAGCAGTGCCAAAAGCATAAGCGAACAGCGGCTTTTTGCCGGGAGTGGAAGCGGCGATGGCGTCAGTTTTTGTGTTCATTCGGCTCGTCGAGATCGAGAGTGAACGTCTTAGGCTCAGAATCCGCGAGGTCATCTTCATTGAAGATGGGTTCCGACACAACGTATTTCTCGGAAGCCCACGCGCCGAGGTCCGCGAGGCGGCAACGGTCGCTACAAAACGGGAAGTCCGCGTCGTGTTCGGAATTGGTGGGGTTTTTACAGATAGGGCATTTGTGTTTCATGGCGAAATTAGTGTTTTATCACAGAGAGCGCCGAGGAGCCACAGACGGAACGGCGAAGCGAGGCTGGTACCAATCGGCAATTTGTCTGATTCATCCCAAGACGCGGAGAGGGGCGCCGGTGGAGATGCGGGTGAGGGTTTCGGATGGCGGGGCGATCGGGACCGCTTGCATCGGGCGGGGGGCTGGGCTAGGAAGAATCTCGACCACGCGGCCGATGAGGTCGTAGGCGTCGGTTTTGGTGATTTCCACGCGCGCGACGTCGCCGGCGGAGGCGACTTGGCCGGAAGGGAGTTCGATGTCGGTGAGATAGAGTTTGCCGTCGATGTCGGGCGCCATGGATTCCAGGCGAGCTTCCCACACGAGTGGATTGTCCTTGGATGGACCTTCGACGAGAGCAGCTTCTGTGTGGCCTTTCAGGCGGCGAAGTTTTTCGCGTGAGATTTTCTTTTGCACGGCCATGAGGCGATTGCGGCGCGCGGTGATGGTGGCGGAGTCGACTTTGCCGTCGAGAGGGAAGCTGGCGGCATTGTCGACATCGGAGAATTCAAAGACGCCGACCCAATCGAGTTCAGCGGCGGCAACGAACTGCAGGAGTTCCTCGAAGTCCGCGTCGGTCTCGCCGGGGAAACCAACGACGAAGCTGGTGCGCAGGGCGACGCCGGGAATCGTGGAGCGCATGCGATCGAGAAGCTTCAGGAAAGCGTCACCGTGGGAACCGCGCTTCATGCGGGCGAGGACGTTGCGGCTGGCGTGCTGCAGGGGCATGTCAATGTACTTGGCGAGCCGCGGATGGGCCGCAATAGTCTCCAGCATTTTTTGAGTGACGCGATTGGGATAGGCGTAGAGGAAGCGGACCCACAACAAATCTTCGACTTCAGCAAGTTTTTCGAGGAGTTGAGCAAGACCGTCGCGCAGGCCGAGGTCTTCGCCGTAAGAAGTGGTGTCCTGGCCAATCAGGGTGATTTCGCGGGCGCCTGCAGCGGCAAGATTTTCAGCTTCGCGAATTACAGAGGCAAAGCGGCGGCTGCGGAAATTGCCGCGAAGCTGCGGAATGATGCAGAAGGTACAAGGATGATCGCAACCCTCGGCAATTTTGATGTAAGCCTGGTGCTTGGGAGTGGTGACAATGCGCGGCGTGAAATCGTGGTACAGGAAAGAGGGCGGCTGCGCAGGGAGGACTCTCAGGTCGCCCTGAACGGCTTCAATGATGCGCTCGACTTCACCGGTGCCGACGACGGCATCGACTTCCGGCACCTGCTGAAGGATTTGATCGCGAAAACGCTCGACAAGACAGCCGGCGACGACCAGTTTTTTGGCGGCGCCGAATTTCTTGTGCTCGGCCATTTCCAGGATGGTATCGATGGACTCTTTCTGCGCGGATTCGATGAAGCTGCAGGTGTTGACGACCAGGATTTCGGCATCGTCGGCGCGTGGGGTTAGCTCATAGCCCTCGCGCGCGAGAAGGCCCATCATCACCTCGCTGTCGACGAGGTTCTTGGGGCATCCGAGGGAAATGAATCCGACCTTGGTCATAGTTGGGAATTGCGCTGATGCGCAATCTATCTATTTTAGCATGGAGTGGTTGGCGACGTTGGTAGGCGGCGGGGGCTGAGAGCAGAGGGCCGCGGGCGATATCCTTCGCTGCGCTCAGGATGACAACTGAAGAAAATGCCAAGATGACGAACTCGTGATGCGCACAGACACAGCGGATTAACGGCGGCGAGGGGCGGAGCGGATTTGCTGGAGGAGAGAGCGCAGACGGAGGGCATCGCAGGGGCGGTCGCCAAAGCGGGCTTCTGTGTACAAGTGAGTGAATTCGCGGACGGCAGGAACGAGTTCGGGATGAAACCCGGAGGAAGAAGCAAACTCGAGGGGAGTTTGCGTGGCGCGGCGGGCATAGCCGCGTTTTTCGAGAAGGCGAAGAAGTTCTGTATAGAGGCGAGAAGCCAGCAGCGGATTGGATTGGCCGGATGAAGCGCGGCGGAGTTGTACGGAAAGATTGAGCCAGCGGAAGAGCGAACGAATCCAATCGAAGCGAAGAATGATGAGAAAGAGAACGAGCGCGGCGGGAAGAAAGATGCCGAGGAGCGGGTTCTTCTTCTGCCAGCGGGTAAGAGCGCCGACGGTGTGATCAGTAAGCTTGCGGTGCCAATTGCGAAACAGGCCACTCCAATTGCGGGAGGTGCGCTGTACGTTTTGCGCAAGAAGGGCCTGGTGAGAGAAGTCGTAGTTGATAACCCATTCATTCCAGTTGAGCTGAACCCAGTCCAGGTACATGCCGAGGCGAGAGAACAGGCCGGAGCCGGAATCAATTGCCGGGGGTGTGGGATCAAAGGTAATCCAGCCACTGCCGGGAAAGTAGGCTTCGACCCAACTGTGGGCGTCGCTGGCGCGAACGATATAGTCTCCGCCGACGTCGTTGAATTCGCCGGGGAGGAAGCCATTGACTTCGCGGGACGGAATGCCCAGGGTGCGGAGCATGACGGCCATCGAAGAAGCAAAGTATTCGCAGTGTCCGGCGCGCGACTCAAAGAGGAAATGAGCGAGAGGATCCTGGCCGGCTCTGCCGGTGAGATTTAAGGTGTAGGAGAAATTGTGGCGGAGGTAATACTCGAGTGCGACGGCGCGGTCGTAGGGATTAGATTCGGAGCCCGTGATTTGGTGGGCGAGCACGGGAATGCGCGGATCAAGATGGGGAAGCTGCAGATAAGTTGCGCGTATCTGGTCGGGATAGTCGGTTGAAGCGAGGCGAGCGACGTTGGGTTGAACGGTGGGGAGAAGCGACTCGGCGTCGTATTCGATCTGCACAAAATTGCGAAGGGAATTGAAGATCGACCCGGTGGAATCGCGCAAGAGACCGCGGCGAACGTAGGGATTGAAGCCGGGAGCAGCGCTGGAAAAAACGGGATGGATGGCGAGGAGATTCGCGGGAGCGAAGAGCGAATCCGTGGCCATGGGCTGCAAGAGCACGGTGAAACGGAGGTCCACCGACGAGGGCGGCTGCATGGTGACCTGGGGATTGACGAGGATCCAGCCCGTGCCGGAGGGATAGAGCTTTTCCTTGGGGCCAGCATTGGAGAACCAGCGATGTCCGTCGAAGGTAGTGAGGGCGATGCCGCGCCAGCGCAACATGGGGTAACGAACCGGCGAACCGGTTTTGACGCGCATGACCACGGTGGAGTCTTTCTTGATTTCGCCAATTTCTCCGAGTTCAACACTGTCGCTGAAGCCGCTCATCAAGGTGGTTTGCAGGCCGGCGCTGGAGAGGAATCCGGCGTTGATGCGCGGAAAAAAGAAAAACAGGATGGAGCCGAGAATAATTCCTCCAAGGGCGACCGAGAGAGTGGCGAGGGTTAGAGCGCGGTAGAAGCGGCGTTCGTGCAACGGGTCGGCCTGGAGCTGCGGGGTGATGGCGCCGGCAGCGCCGCGGCGGACCTCGAGGCCGACGAAGGTGGCGACGGCGAAGACGAGGAAGGCGAAGAACAGCCCGAGGAAGTAGGTGTCCACGGTGAAAACGGCTGAGGCGAGAACCCCGGCGAAGGAAAGCATGGCGAGGAAGGTGGCGTCGCGGTCGGTAGTGGCGCTGTAGAGCCGGACGATGGTGATGAGCAGCAGGAAATGGACGGAAGCGAGCAGGGCTGCGTAAAGGGGAGGGTTGGAGCTGCCGCTTGCCAGGCTGCGAGACACGAACAGGGCGTCGAAGGGCAACACGAAGAGATAAGCAAGGACGATACGGGTCGCGGTGGATTGACGCATTTCGGCAGGATAACCGCGCCACCAACGGAAGCCTTTGTACAAAATAATCGCCGGAGCAAGAACGGTAGTGAACGGATCAAGTTTGCCGGTGGAAACCAGAGTGACAACGGAATCGAGGACCAGGAAAAACAAAGCGGTGCGGTAGAAGCGCTCGGCGGGCAGGGGAGGGGCGAAGGTGGTGGCAGGGGTGGCCATGTTCGAGAAGAAGGATAGCACCGAGGGTGGAGGAGGTCAGCGGAAGGAGAGGCTGGAGTAACGACGGAGTCACCTACCCCCTCCCATGTTTTCTGTAAGTGCTGATTCCAAATGGGGATGAAGGCGTTGCAAGTGTTGATTCCAGGGAGTTGGGAGCGGCGGATTGACAGTAGCGAAGGACATTGAAACGGGGGCACGACTTCTTGTTCGGTACTGTCTCTGTGTTTATCCGTCAAGATTTGTTTTGGTTATCAGATCAGGATCGAGCTGAAAAGCGGCGGCGAGCCGCCGCACTCCACGAAGGGCGACTTTGCGGGTTAGGTTGGAGATCGGGAGGGAGGAGAGGTCGGCTAGGGGAAGAGATTTAGCGGAGGGGAAGCGGGGGAGTTTGGGGACGTGGGCCAGGAAAGGGAGGATGGTGATGCTGTGGAAAGTGACGGCATGGCGAGCTTTAGCGGCTGGAACAAAATGGAGTTTGGCGAGAGCGGGGAAGAGTTTCTGTGCGTGCTTGCGTAGCTCCAATTCTGGATGCTGGTGGACCTGAATCGTGGGGAAGTGCCACATGCGGGAGAGGAGAGCGGCGACGTCTGCACGGGTGGAATTTTCACGCGACTTCGGTGGAGGAAGGAGCAAGGTGCGGCCTTTGGGGTCCGCCAGGACCAGGGAGGCAAGAACGATTTCGACGGTGTCGCGTTTTTTGCGTTTTTCGGGAATGGAGGAGGCGAGACCAAGCTTGCGCGCTTCGCAGAATTCGGCCACGGGACAGAGTAGACATTGCGGAGATCGAGGCGTGCAGAGCGTGGCGCCGAGTTCCATCAGCGCCTGGTTCCAGTCGCCGGGAGAGCGCTGGTCGAGAAAGGTGTCGGCAGTCTGCTGGAGTTGCGACCAGCGTCGGTTGGAACGGAGATCGCCGGTGACCGCGCCAAGGCGAGCGAGGACGCGTGCGACGTTGCCGTCGAGGACCGCGAGCTTTTTTTCGAAGGCAATGCTGAGGATCGCCGCGGCAGTGTAGGCGCCGATGCCGGGAAGTGCGAGTGCCTGCTCGGCGGATTGCGGAAAAATGCCGTGATGTTTTGCGACGATTTCCTGAGCGGCTTTCTGGAGGTTGCGCGCGCGCGAGTAGTAACCAAGACCAGCCCAGAGGCGAAGCACTTCCTGCGGCGGCGCTTCGGCGAGCGATTCGACGGTAGGAAAACGTTCCAGAAAGCGCTCGTAGTAAGGAATGGCAGCGGCGACGCGGGTTTGTTGCAGCATGATTTCAGAGAGCCAGATGCGGTAGGGATCTTTGTCGCGGCGCCAGGGGAGATTGCGTTGGAATTGCGAGAACCAGGCGAGAAGATTTTTGCGGAAGCGGGGAAGTGAGGAAGAGGGAAGCATGAGGAAACAGTTTAAAGGAAAAAGGGCTGAAAATTATGGTGTGGCAATGGTGGAGGTCCTTCGCTGAGCTCAGGATGACACCGAAGAAAAGAACCGATCTGAAGATCGGCCACTACAAAACACGGCGTTAGACCTGGTCTTGGGAGAAGACTACGTATGAGGAGTTCCAGATGGAAGCGGGGACGGAGCCGCGGGGCTGCGCGGTGACGATGATCTTGAACGATTCGGAGTCGGCGGCGAGGTCGGATAAGAGAGTGGCTTGAGGGTCGGGCGGAAGAGGCTGAACGCTGGCGAGATGGCGAAGAATGAAGAAGATGTTGTCGGAGGCGGGAGCGAGAGGAGCCTCGGCTGCAACACCGCGAAATTCGAGCAGCACACTGCGTTCGTGGAAACTCCAGGCGATTGCGGCGCAAAGGGAAACCGAGCGTTCAAAGCGGTCTTTTTCAGCGTGAGAAGCAGCGGGCAAAGCAGCGAGGCTGTAAGGGTCAAAGACGAGCAGCACGCTGCAATCATCTTCGCGAGCAAATTCGCGGACCATCAGGGAGCCGAAACGGGCGGTAGCTTTCCAGTGGACGTGGCGAGCGCTGTCCGTGGGGACGTAATCGCGGAGCGAGTAGAGGTCCTGGCCGCGGCCCTTGGTGAGAGATTCCATGGCGCCCTGAATGCCGGGGAGAACCTCGAGAAATTCCGGAGAAGCTTCTACGGATGGATAAACGAGAGCTTCTGCAGCGAGGTCGAGACGCCGCGCTTTTTGCAAAAAGCCAAAGGGGAACCGGGTGACGATGCGAAACGCTTCCTGGCGATAGACGCCGCGCTTGGGGAAGAGAAGGGGAACGGTCTGCGAGACGGCTTCTTGCCGCGGAATATACGGAAAATAGACAGGTGTTTCGAGAACGGCGGGCGCGGCAGCGTCTTTCTTGGTGACGCCTTCGACGCGAAGAGAGAAGGAGGGAAGAGTCAGCTTCTCGTTTTTGAGTTCGAGGGAAGCGCGAACGGGTTCGGCGGCGAAAATGTGTTCAGGAAGCTGCAGGCGCATTTCGACGCCGGCGAGTGTGATGGAAGAGAGAATGCCGGACATAAGGATGGAGGCGATGAGGCTGGCGAGAATCAGGAAGAGAAGATTGTTGCCGGTGTTGAGTGCGGCGAGGGCCACGAGGACGACGCCGACGATGTAGATCCAGCCTTCCAGGGTGACGCGATACTCCATGCGATAGCCGATCCAGCGAAGCGCGGTGCGTTTGGCGAGGACGGGAACCAGAGTGACGGCAACCCAGGCGGCGACAAGAAGAGCGATGATGGCGGAGGCGCTCGCCAGAGCCACATTGCCAAGTTGCGCGGCTGCGCCGGAATATAGGGCAAGGATGAGAGCGACGGAGAGGGCAGTGATGGAGAGGAAGAAGGCACGAATAGCGGGGCGGTCGGATTTGGAGAGGAGAAAGTTGAGAGTTGAGGTGAGGGGTGCCATTGGAGAGTTGCCATTCGTGAATAGATATCAGTAATCAGTGATCAGTTATCAGGAACCAAAAACCGCCGAGAGATCCTTCGCTTCGCTCAGCATGACATTTACTTCCTGGGTCTGCAGTCGGCACGAAAATTCGTTGCGCCACGTCGCTAAAGGGGTACGTCATCGTCATAGGGGGACGGGGACGGAGTCGACGATTTCCCGAAGAACATTTTCGGTGGTCTCCGATTTCTTCTGCAGCGACGCGTGACGCGCGCTGGCGACAACGCGATGAGAGAAAACGGCAACTGCCAGGAGCTTGAAATCGTCGGGGAGGCAGAAATCGCGACCATCGAGGAAGGCGCGAGCTTGCGCGGCGCGCTGAAGCATCAAGGTGCCGCGAGGGCTCACACCGAGAGCGAGATGATCGGATTTGCGAGTGCGATTGACGATTTCCAGAGCGTAGTCGTGCAGGCTGGAATCCACTTTGACGCGCGTGACGGATTCCTGCATGGCCAAGACGTCGGTGACATCCGCGACAGTTTCCAGGGCGGTGACAGGATCGTCGGAAACGCGGCTGCGAAGAATTTCGCGTTCGGTTTCGTGCGAAGGGTAGCCCATTTTGACGCGCATGAGGAAGCGGTCCAGTTGGGATTCCGGAAGCGGGTAAGTGCCGTGATGCTCGACAGGATTTTGCGTAGCGACGACGAGGAATGGTTTGGGCAGTGTGAGGGTGCGGCCGTCGACGGTGACTTGCGCTTCGTTCATGGCTTCGAGAAGGGCGGATTGCGTGCGGGGAGTGGTGCGATTGATCTCGTCGGCCAGAACGACATTGGCGAAAATGGGTCCTTGGCGGAATTCGAACTCGCGTGACTCGGGATTGTAAACGCTGACGCCGAGAACGTCGGAGGGCAGCAGGTCAGAAGTGAACTGAATGCGTTGAAAGGTGCAGTGAAACGATTTGGCGAGAGCCTGGGCTAGTGTGGTTTTGCCTGTGCCGGGAACGTCTTCGATAAGCAGATGGCCACGAGCGAGAAGAGTGACGAGGGCAAGCTGGATGACATCTTCCTTGCCGTAGATAGCGCGGGCAATGGAGCGCTGCAGTTGCGAGACGACGTGAGAAGTGGCGACGGCCATCGGTTGAAAACCCAGTGTCTTCCTGTTACAAATAGAAGAAGGGAGTAACGCCGGCGTTTGCAGCAGGCGGAACTGCCTTCCACCCGTTCATAGACGGGCGATTAGCTCAGCGGTTAGAGCGCTCGCCTCACACGCGAGAGGTCAAAGGTTCAAATCCTTTATCGCCCACCACTAAGTCTCTACTGAGTCTCTCATCTTAAAGCCCAAAGAAGGCAGGCGCAGCATGTATTTTGTGCCGAAGTTGCTATTTGGCCGAGGGAGCAGGTAGAAGCGGCGTCGTATCGCGCGAGCATAGAGAGGAAAATGCGGATTTTGTGGCGCCGGAGGGGTCTTGTATAGTGGCGGCATGCAAACCTTTTTGCGCGCGATTGAGTTTTTGAGTTTGAGTGTGTGGCTGGGCAGCGATGTGTTTTTGAGTTTCGTGGTGGCGCCGGGAGCGTTCACGATTCTGGGAAACCGGGACGCGGCGGGAATGATGGTGGGATACGCGCTGGCACGGTTGCACTTCGCGGGAATCTTTTTGGGATTGCTATTTCTGGTGGCGCGGCTGTTGCGGACGCTGGACTTTGGGAGTTTTACGACGGCAGCGGCGCTGTGCGTAGTGTTGATGGTGGTGCTGACGGCGGCGTCGCAATTTGCGGTGAGTAACCGGATGGAGCGGTTGAAGAGGGAGATGGTGTCGGTGCAAAACACGCCGGAAAATGATCCTCGGCGGGTGGAGTTCAGCCGGTTGCATCATGTGTCGGTGGGATATGAGACGGCGGTATTGTTGGTGGGATTAGCGGGGATGTTTTTGTTGGTGAAGGAGACGGTAACGAGGCCGTAGGAAACGCGATATCGGAAACCGGGTTTGGAACTCAGGATCGAAACTCAAGAATTCCACACGCAAGACTGGCGTGTTGGGCACCCAGCTACTTTGGTGAGGGTTTGCGTTTGCGGGGTTTGCGCGGGCGGATTTTGTTGGTGACTTTGTAGCCGGCGCGTTCGAAGGCGCGCCACATGTACCAACTGGCGACGGTGCGGTAAGGGCGCCAGCGTTCTCCAAATTTGAGGAGTTCTTTAGGCTTGGGCATGTGCTTCTTGCCGTAGGCGACAGACCAACCTTTTTTTACGCCGAGGTCGTGGATGGGAAGCACATCGGGGCGACCGAGGCGAAAAATCAAAAACATTTCGACGGTCCAGGCGCCAATACCACGGACGGAGACGAGCCGCTCGACGAGTTCGTCGTCGGAGAGCAAGAGAGCCTGATCGTGCGTGGGGACGATACCTTCGATGGTTTTTTGGGCGAGATCCTTCATGGCGGCAACTTTTGCGCCAGAAAGGCCGGCTTTGCGGAGTTTGGCGGCGGGGACTTTCAGCATTTTTTGCGGCGAAGGAGCGCGTCCATTTTCGCCGAGCGCTTTGATGCGAGCGAAGATGGTGGCGGCGCCTTTGCCAGAGATGGATTGGTACGTGATGGATTCGAGAAGGGCTTCGTAGGGAGATTGCGCGTCGGCAACATCGATTTCGAAGGGAGCGACCTCGGCGATGAGGCGCTTCAGGCAGTCGTCGCGATCGCAGAGATGGCGAACGGCTTCGGCGAGATTGAAAGCGAGATTGGATGGTGGCGCGTTGATGGTCATGGCGGCAGAAAACCATAGCATGGAGGAAGTGGGGTTGGTAAGAGGGCAGTCGAGGCGGGTGTGGTAAAATTTGTTGTTTGGGTGGGCTGAAAATAGTGGACTATGGCGAGTGGATGCAGCGCGCAATGCCTTCCTGAAAGACCGCAGCGAGTGAAGGAACTCTAGATCAATGCAAACAGGAATTATCGGACTACCACAGGTAGGAAAGACGACGCTGTTTCGGATATTGACGAAAGCAAACGTCGAAGCGAAGGGCGGGCAATCGGCGCACGTGGGAGTGGCGAAAGTGCCGGAGCCGCGACTGGCGGAACTGGCGAAGCTGTACCACCCGAAGAAAATTACGTATGCCACGGTGCAGTATGTGGATTTGCCGGGCGTGCAAAAGGAACGCATGCGCGAAAGCCTGGCGACACTGCGCGACGTGGACGCGATCGCACACGTGATTCGCGTGTTCGATGATCCCAGCGTTCCGCACTCGGAGGGAAGCATCGATCCATTGCGCGATGTGACGAACCTGGATCTGGAACTGATCCTGTCGGACCACGAGCAGATCTCCAAGCGGCTGGAGCGCGTCGAGAAAGACTTGAAAAAGAAGAAGGAAACGTTCCTCGAGCACGAACGAGGAGTGCTGGAGAAGTGCAAGGCGCACCTGGAAGCGGAAAAGCCGTTGCGTGAATTGGAATTGACGACGGAGGAGCGCAAGCCGATCAGCGGATTCCTGTTTCTGTCGCAGCGGCCGATGCTGTACGTGCTGAACCTGGGCGACGATGAGGCCGCGGAGATGGACAAAGCCATCGAGAAGCACAAACTGGGCGCGCTGCAAGGACGGCCGAACACAGCGGTGGTGGCGGTCTGCGGCCGATTGGAAGCGGAACTGGCGGAGATGGATGAAAAAGAAGCGGCAGAGTTGCTGGCGTCATATGGATTGAAGGAGCCGGGACTGAACCGGATGATTCGCGCGACGTATGACTTGATGGGGCTGTTTCCATTTTTCACTGCGGGCGAGCCGGAAGTGCGGGCGTGGACGATTCGCAAGGGATCCACAGCGGTGAAGGCGGCAGGCGAAATTCACAGCGACATTGAGAAGGGATTTATTCGCGCCGAGGTGGTGCAATGCGACGACCTGCTGGCGGCCGGAAGTATTGCGACGGCGAAAGAAAAGGCGCAGGTGCGATTGGAAGGGAAAGAGTACATCGTGAAAGAAGGAGATGTGATTTTGTTCAGGCATAGTGGATGACGCACGAGCTTCCATTCCGGATTGCGTTGGCGGCGTTGCTGGGGTTGGTGGCGGCAGGCGGAAATCTGTTGGGCGGTTACTTTGTGGTGTACCGGGAATGGCCGCGCAGATACCTGCAATATTTTCTGGCGTTGGGCGCAGGGTACATGCTTTCGGTGGCGTTCGTGGAAGTGATTCCGGAGTCGTTGCGGCTTGCGGGAGAGAACGCGCTGCTGTCGGTACTAGTGGGATTCTTCCTGATTCATTTATTTGAACACACGATTGCACCGCACTTTCATTTTGGAGAAGAGACGCACACGGAGGAGATGCACGGACATCACGCGCGCAGCACCGTGCTGCTGGGTCTGGCGATCCACACGTTTTTCGATGGCGTGGCGATCGCGGCGGGCTTTTTGGTGTCTACCTGGCTTGGCGTGGTGATCTTCGTGGCGGTGTTTCTGCACAAGCTCCCGGAGGGATTCACGGTGGCTTCGGTAGTGATGGCCAGCGGACAAGGAAAGCGGCGAGCAGTGCAGGCGGCGGGATTGTTGGGAGCAGCGACGCTGGCCGGGGTGCTGCTGACAAGCGTGCTGCAAGGGCAACTGAAGTATGCGCTGCCGTTATCAGGGGGAGTCACGGTGTATGTAGCAGCCACCGACCTGTTGCCGGAAGTAAACCGGGAGCCGGGGTGGCGGATGCCGCTGCTGGTATTTGTGGGAGTCGCCAGTATGTTGATTTTAAGAGGGTTATTCAAGTTTTAAGCGGGTGCGGTGGAGGCTCGTTGCCTACCTTGCTCATGTCGAGCGAACTGCAACTTTCTGAGGACAAACGTGTTTGTTAGAGTGTGGGTGCTATGGCCAGGACCGACGTCCAACTAATGCTGGACGTGAAAGCTGGTGATGAAGCTTCGTTTGAGCTTCTATTGCACCGGTATCGCACGCCACTCGTCAACTTCCTGTTCCGGATGGTGAGGAACCGGGAGCAGGCGGAAGACCTTGCGCAAGAGGTGTTCCTGCGAGTGTATCGCGCGAGAGAGGATTACGTGCCAAGCGCGAAGTTCACCACGTGGATGTTCCGCATCGCGACCAACCTGGCATTGAATTCGGTGCGCGATAACCGCTATCACAAGCTGGAAGATTCAATGGACGCGCCGGTGATGGTGGACGCCGAAGACGGAGACGAGAAGGTGCTGGATGTTGCGGACAAGCACCCGAACATCGAGCAGCATCTGGTTGAGGATGCGCGAGTGAAAATGATTCGTCACGCGATCGACAAGCTCCCAGAGAAACAGCGTGCCGCAGTGCTGCTGCATAAATACCAGGAGCTGGACTATGCGGAGATTGCCAAGATTTTGAGTTGCTCGGAGAGCGCGCTGAAATCGCTGCTGTTCCGTGCATATGAATCGCTGCGAGTGGAACTAGCCCCGCTTGTGGACGTTCAAGGAAGATCGTAGGGCAGGGAAAGAAGGACGTGTTATGAGTTGCGAAAGAATGGAAAGCCGGATCCTGGCATACGTGGATGGACGGCTGAAAGAAAGCGAGCGGCCGGATGTGGAGAAGCATCTGGCGGCGTGCGCGCAGTGCCGTTTGCGAGTGGAGGAATTTCGCGCGGTGTCCAGTTTGCTGGAGGAATTGCCGGCGATCGAGCCGTCGCCGGCGTTCGATGCGCGGGTGCGCGCGCTGGTGGCAGCGGAGCCGGTGAAGACGAATTGGTGGGCGTGGCTGCGTGTTCCGCCGCGGGTGGCGTTTGCGGCATCGGCCCTACTGGTGGCGGCGCTGTGGTTTGGAATTCATCAAGGGCCGACCATTCAGACGATTCAGGTGGATGATGCGCAGATGATGCAGGATCTTCCGGTGTTGGAAGATCATGACGTGCTGACGAATTTTGAGCCGCTGAAGGAATTGCCCGCTCCGGCGGACGATGATTCGGATTCGGGGAACGTACAGCAGCAGATGTGAAAGAAGTAGTCAGTTGTCAGTTTTAAGTTTTAAGTAAAGAAAGAAGTACAGCAAGAAGCAGTATAGGGACACCGTGAGGAAGAGATTCCAGGTCGGAATGGCAGTGCTGGCGGTGGCGGGTTGCACCGTGCTGACTGTGTGCGGATGGGCGCAGCAGAAGCCGAATCCGAACCGGCCTCCCCAGCCAGCGGCGCCGCATGTTTCGCAACCTCATGCAGCGCAGCCGCAGGCATCGCATCCGCAAAATCAGAACGCCAATCGTCCTCCGGCGAATGCCGCGACGGGGAATGCTAACCGGCCTCCAGTGAATCAATATCATGGCGCGGAGCGTCCACCGGCGAACAATTTCAATAATGCGAATCGGCCAGAGAATGGAAACGGAGCGCGGCTGACGCCGAGACAACAAGCAGGTGTAGGGGCGCCACGACCGTGGGTGGACCAGATGCGCTCGCTGAGTCCGCAACAACGGGACAAGGTGCTGCAGAATAGCCACGCGTTTCAGAATCTTTCGCCCGATAAGCAGAGCAAGATTCGGCAACAGTTCAATCAGTGGGACAAGATGACGCCGCAACAGCAGGCGGACCAGCGGATTAAAGAAGACAACTGGCGCCGGATGACGCCGGAGCAAAGAGATCACATCAAGAATGAAGTGCTGCCGCAATGGAAACAGATGCCGTGGGACCGGCAACAAGTGATGAAGCAAAAGTTGGGTGTGTTGCAGAACATGCCGGAATCGGCGCGCAATCAGCGGCTGAACGATCCGAACTTTACGAGGGGCATGAGTGACGACGAGAAGTCGATGCTGAAGGATTTGAGCCACACGCATGTGGGTGGGGCGCCGGAGCCGCCGGGGGAGTGAGGAAGTTTTCAGTTGTAAGTTTTAAGTTAAGGCGAAAGTTGAAAGTTGAAAGTCCGGCTCCCTCCCTGGTGCGTTAATTCATAAAAACTGGTTGGTTGAGAGCCTTCGCTGCGCTCAGGATGACGTTTGCTATACAGACGCGCATAAATAAAGGGACATACTGGTTACAAAAAAGATTGCAAATAAGGCCGGATGAATTCCGGATAGCTTTGCATCTCACTGAATACACGACTCAGAGTGCCGGTTAATTCCTGCTCGTCCGGAAAGTATCGATTGTGAGTTCCTGTTTGGCGCGTGTATCTCCACAATCGCTCCGTTGGATTCAACTCCGGTGAGTAGGGTGGCAGTTGATGAACTTCCAGCCAGTGACGATTGGCGTCGAACCATGCCCATACGTCGCCGTCTTTGTGGTACGTGGCGTTGTGCTGAATGAGTACCGCTCCCTGCCGTCGATAGCTGCGAGCCAGTTGTTCCAGGAACGCGAAGTACGTGGAAGCGTTGAAGACGGTGTCTTGCCGGTAATGGAATCGAGCCTTCCACAATTCAATGGCCCCAAAAATCTTCACGCTCTTGCGCTGTCCGGTCACGGGAACTTCCGGGGGACAACCAATCCGGCTCCAGGTGGCGTGCAGGGTAGAATCTTGGCGAAAGCTGGCCTCGTCGGTGAAGATCAACGCCCAGTTTTGCCGCTGCGCTTTTTTTTAAGGCTGGGATAGGTGTACCGCTGCCAGCGATTTTGCTGATCAGCGTTGGCTCGGGCCAGCACGCGACGCGGTCGCTGTACGGAGAAGCCCAAACGATGGAGCAACTTGCGCACATGGCCCGGATGATACTGAATGCCGAATTCCTCCTCGATGACCCACGCGATCATGGGAGAGGTCCAGATGCCCGTATCCAAGCCGTAGGCTACCGGGCCGCTTTCGAGAATGCCGTCGAGCTGCTTCCGCTGCGCCGACGTCAGCTCCAATGGCCGGCCCGAGCGATGCCCCTCGAGCAGGCCTTCCACGCCAAAAGCTTGGTAGTGTGCTAACCACTCCGAGACCCTCGAACGCGGAGATCCGAGTAGCTGGGCCAGCTCGCCGCTGGTACGTCCCTCCGAGTTCAGTACCACTGCCTGCAATCGCTTGGCAACTCGGTAGGCTCCGTCTCGTTCTGCTTGTTTGCGCAGGCGGATTAACCGTTTATAGGTCTTCGGATGCAGGTACAGGATTCGCGGAACCATGGCACCTCCTTCCAGGAGTATGCCAGATGTACTTATCTTATGTCCTGTTAATTATGCGCGGACATATAGCTGGACTGGGCTGGCATAAAAGCCAGCATTACATTGAAGGGATAAAGGCGGATTCGCGCCAAGTACGGTTGTAGCCGCGCCATTTTGGAGTGAGCGGTTCGGCGCGCTTGCGTTGACAACGGGAGAAGGTTCGCGGCATGGTGACTAGTTGGGCTGGGAAGCATCGAATGTAGGGGAGAAGGCTATTCTCGCTCTGTCGACCAGATTTCGCGCGCTGAAGCACCGCAACTTTCAGCTATTCACCATCGGTCAACTGATTTCGTTGATTGGCACGTGGATGCAAACCACGGCACAGCAGTGGCTTGTCTACCGGTTAACGAAATCGGTGGCGCTGCTGGGGATTTTTGGATTTGCGAGCCAGGTGCCGATGCTGCTGCTGGCGTGGATGGGCGGGTACATGGGGGACCGCTACAATCGTCACCGCGGAGTAATCGTGACGCAAACGTGCTCGATGATTCTGGCGTTTGTGCTGGCGGCGTTGACGTTGACGCACGTGGTGGATAAGTGGCCGATGATGGTGATTTACATCGCGTTCCTGGTGGGGATTGTGAATGCGTTTGATGTGCCGATCCGGCAGGCGTTTTTCGTGCACATGGTAGGAAGGGAAGACCTGCCGAATGCGATTGCGCTGAACTCGTCGATTTTTAACGGAGCGCGAGTGGTGGGTCCGGCGATTGCCGGGTTTGCGATCATGGCGGTTGGCGAAGGCTGGTGCTTTTTTGTGAACGGGCTGAGCTTCATCGCGGTGCTGGTGGCGTTGCTGCTGATGAGAATCCCGGCGACGGAGATCAAGCACGACGGAGAATCGCCGGTGCGGAGTTTTGTGCAGGGATTCCGGTTTGCGATGGCGGATGTGCCGATCCGGTCGGCGCTGCTGTTGCTGTGCGTGCTGAGCATGTTTGGATTGCAGTACTCGGTGTTCCTGCCGATTTACGCGCATGACATTTTGCATGGCGGAGCGAAAGCGCTGGGATTGCTGATGAGCGCGGCAGGAGTGGGAGCGGTGCTGGGTGCCCTGCAATTTGCGGCGCGCACGGAATACAAGGGATTGGCAAAGTGGATTGGAACTACGTGCACGGCATGCGCGATTGGATTGATTGTGTTTTCACAGGCACGAGTGTTCTGGTTGTGCGCGGTGGTGCTGTTTGTGGTGGGATTTGCCGCGACGTCGCAAATGGCGGCAACGAACACGATCATTCAGGAGCGTGTGCCGGAGGCGATGCGCAGCCGGTTGATGGCGGTGTACGCGACAATGTTCATGGGCGTGATGCCGATTGGTGCGCTAATCGCGGGCTACGTGGCGAAGCATGTGGGAGCGCCGCGGACGATATTGCTGTTCGGGGGATTGGTGTTGGCGGGATGCGTGGTGTTTTTGTGGCGGGTGGTGTTTAAGTTGAGGGATACGCGTGGGGCGGCGGTGGGAACGGGAGTAATTGAAGGGTAGGCGGAGGCGCGCGAACGAATTTGCGTGAGCGGACCGCCTCCGAAGGCGGTCCCTACAAAGGCGAAGAGAAAGCAAGAGCACAGCAAAAGCAAGGCTGGCTGGCATAAAAGCCAGCGCTACATTTAAGTATGAAGAAAAACTCGCTCGTTGAAAGGCAGTTCAGGCGGGGTTGGGACGGTAGAGGTAATCGGACTTTATAGCTGGATCAGTAGCATCGATCGCGTTCGTAGTTGAGAGGATGGCGTCGACTCGCGGGCGAGTGGGGGCTAGCGAGCAGACGGGATCGGTGGAAGCGGCGTCGCCAGCGATAAGGAAGGCCTGGCAGCGGCAGCCACCGAAGTCGAGTTGACGGCGATCGCAGGATTTGCAGGGCTCTTGCATCCAGTCTTCGCCGCGGAATTGTCGGAAGGAAGAAGAAGATTCCCAAATTTCGCGCAGGCTCTTGTCGTTTACATTGTCGAAGCGCAGGCCTGGAATGACGTTGGCGGCGTGGCAAGGAAGAGCGGTGCCGTCGGGCGAAATGAGCATGAGCTTGCGTCCCCAACCGCCGACGCAGGGCTTGGGGAACTTCGCGTAGTAATCCGGAACAACAAAAACCAGACGAGTCTTGCCCATTAGGCGCTGTTCGGCTTGCTTGAGTGTGGCGACGCAATAATCGAGTTGAGGGCGGGTGGGAAGCAAATGGGCGCGATTGGCGAGGCCGTAGCCGTAATACTGAACGCTGGCAAATTCGACGCAGCCGGGGGCGTATTTTTCAACGAGAGCTAGCATTTCTTCAAGTTCGTGGATGTTCTGGCGGTGAATCACAAAATTCAGGGTGAGACCGATGCGGTAGTTTTTCAGCCAGTCGAGGACGCGAAGTTTTTGCGCGTGCGTGGAGGTGCCGGAGATTTCTCGGGCTGTTTCTTCGCGAGCGCCCTGGAAACTCAGCTGGAAATGATCGAGGCCGGCAGAGACAAGAGTGGCGAGCTTGGGTTCGTCGAGGGGAAGACCGCTGGTGATGAGGCTGACGTAGAGTCCCGCTTCGCGTGCGGAGCGGACCAGGGCGACGATATCGGTGCGAGCGAGAGGTTCGCCGCCAGTGAAATCGGTTTGGAGGATGCCGAGTTGGACGGCTTCGCGGAAAAGGCGCGTCCAGGTTTCGGTGGGGAGTTCGGAGTCGCGGCGGGCGAGTTCGATAGGATTGGAGCAGTAGGCGCAGTGGAGTGGGCAACGGTGGGTGAGTTCGGCGACTAGGGCGAGGGGAGTCGGGATGGTGAGGGTCATAGGAATTTAGGTTGGTCGGATGTCATCAAGTCCGGGAGGGATTCCTCGCTTTTCGGTACGGAGACGGTGGATAACATGCAACTGCAAAAGCGGCGGCGAGCCGCCGCACTCCTAAAAGTCGATGGCGCGCTGGTCGTGGAGGAGCGCGAAATAGCCGAGCAGGTCGTCGGTTATACGCTGTGGCTCGGCTTTAGCGTAGAGCGCGTGAAGTTTTTCTGCGATTTGCTGAACGGTGTGCGAACCGTCGCAGAGTTGCACGATCTCCAGGCTGGGACCATTGAGACGCAAGGCGCGCTCCGGCATGAGGAGCATGCGCGGTTGCTGCGATTTTTCATTGAGCCGACAACCAGCGGCGAGGCGGGGAGTGGCGTTGAGTTCGGGCTTCATCAGGGTTCCTTGGCGGGCTGGAAAGCGCCGGGAGGCGGCCAGCCTGGATTGACGTACGCAAAATAGAGCGCGTCGAGCTGAGCCCACAGAATATCGCATTTGGCGCGAAGCGCGGCGTGTGCGAGATCCTGCTGCTCGCGAGTACGTGCGTGTTGCACACAGTAGGCGAGGGCGAACTCCGCATCTTCGGGAGCTTGCGTAAGACGGCCCTGGAAATAATCGAGAGCGGGAACGAGCCAGGGGTAATGCAGGCGCATGCGGTCCATGCGGAGGGCGATGAGCTTGTGGCTGAAAAGCTCGGTTAGAGAAGAGGCGACCGCTTCGAGATGCGAACGCGTGGAAACAAGTTGCACGTAGGCATCGACGGCGAATCGCGTGGCGGGAAGGATGCCGACGCTGCGGATGGCTTGCTCGCGTGAGAGGCCAGTGGCTTCGACGAGCTTGAGCCACTTTTCAATGCCGCCGGGCTTGGTGCCGTCGCCATCGTGATCGAGGATGCGCTTGCGCCAGGCGAGGCGGAAGGCGGGATCTTCGCTACGAGCGAGGATGGCCGCGTCTTTGATGGGAATGTGTTCCTGGTAGTAGTAGCGATTGAGTGCCCAAGCTTGGAGCTGGCCGCGAGTGAGTTTGCCTTCGTGCATCAACAGATGAAAAGGATGTTGATGGTGATAACGCTGGGCGCCAATGGCCTGAAAGCCGGCAATGAATTCAGCTTCGGTGAGAGGTGGATTGTCTGAGATGGTGACGGTCATAAAGTGATTTCCAGACCATCGTAGGCGATTTCAAAGCCAGCTTCCAGTACCTGGCGATATTCAGGGGAGTCTTCGTCGAGGATGGGATTAGTGTTGTTGATGTGGAATAGGATTTTGCGGCCACGGGCGTTAGCAGGGAACTGCGCGAGAAGGCCATCCGGACCAGAGAGAGGGATGTGGCCAATTTCCGTGGCGGTTTTCTCGCTGCGGCCAGTTTGCTGCATTTCGTCCTCGGACCAGAAGGTGCCGTCGATCAGAACAAGATCGGCAGAAGCGGCGGTCTTGGCCCATTCGGAGCCTCGGACCGAGAGGGAGGGAGCGATGAAGATTTTTTTTCCGGCTTGCTCGAGGAGCAAGCCGACGGTGGCCTCGTCGGGCGCGGCGCCGCGACGAAAATCCTCGCTGGCAAAATCGGGATAGGAGCCGTTGAGCGGAACGGAGTTGTAGAAAAACGTGGGAGCGTCACCGGGATTTTCGGAGAGATGGCAACCGATGCGCCCACGCGAAGAAAGCATTTGCCATTGGACCGGCGGATCGGCGCGATCGAGCACTTTGAAAATGCGGCTTTCGTTCTTGAGAAGACGCTGGACCGGAGGAGTGGCAAAGACGAAGAAATTCTGGAACTCGCGCAGATGAAGCAGACCCATGACGGAGTCAACATCAGCAGAAAGAAGAAAGACGCCGACGATGGGAGAGTGTCCAGGCAAATCGGGATTGGGAGAAAGTTCTGGAGAGGCGATGATTTGAGAACGAAGATCGGGAGAGGCGCCAACCAAAAACCAGAGTCCAGAAAGAGGAGAGAAGGCGATTTGCGATTGCGAGCGCGCGCGTGCTCGCAACGTGCCAGCGCGAAGAGCAGAGCAATTGTGGCAAGCGCAATTCCATTGAGGGAACCCGCCGCCGGCGGCTGAGCCGAGTATTTTGATGTGCATGAAGAGAGACTCCGTAAGACGAGACGCGGGGACGGGCGGGGAAAGCGCGCGACAGCCAGCAGTATAAACGCAAAACAGCCCGCCTCAGCCGATGTTGACGGCAGGGAGTGAAAGGCGGGCGATCAGGAAAATGCGATTAGAGCTCGGCGTTGGCGTACGAGCTGACTTCGCAGTTGAGGTCGATCTCTTCGTGCTGCGGTGTGGTCCATTCCATGGGGCGCCGCTCCTTTGTATTTGGTGATGCAAGAACCCGCAGAGAGTATCACAGGTCACAAAAGAAGGGAATACAGAGAGGCCGCGACAAAGCATTTGCCAGTCGAGAATGAGCTACTACATATAGACAATATGACGAGAGGGAATCGCAGCAGGTCGTAGTGGTGTTGAAGAGTACTAGTAGGCACGAAATTCAACAAAATTTGCACAGAGGAAGAGAATTTCCCTTGACAACTATTGGGATAAGCCTAAGATGTGGCAGAAAGTGGTAAAAAGTGGTGAGCGGTAGAGTTAAGTAGGGCGTCCTAGAGGGCAGTGGTGGATTTGGACAAACTCATCCTCCTGCGAAGTGGAAAAAATGAAGCTGCGGGGCAATTGTCAGGCAAAGGTGGACGAGAAGGGCCGGTTGAAGATACCCGCCGTGTTTCTCGACGCGCTTCGGGAGCATGGGACACAGTTTTATATCACCAGCACAACCGGTGACCGGGCTCGCATTTACCCGATGCCGGTGTGGACCGAGATTGAAAACAAGCTGGAGAAGCTGCCCAGCACGGACAAAGTAAAGCGCAAATTTTTGTTTCACACAAGCTATTACGGGCAGGCGGTAGAAATAGATGGGCAGGGGCGAGTACTGATACCGACGGTTTTGAGGGAGTCGGCGCAGACCAAGGGCGATGTGGACGTATTCGGGCAACTGGACCACTTGGTGGTGATGAACCACACGAGGGTCCTGGATGAAATGAAGAGCGAGCCGTATACGGATGCGGACGACGACGCGCTGAAGAGTTCGGGCATTTAGTGCGGGCAAGCAGTAGACGGGGCGGCAGGGCAGCAAGGCGAGGCAATTGGGCGCACCACATATACCGGTGCTGTTGGATGAGGTGCTGGAATGGCTGGCCATAAATCCGGAAGGAATATACGTAGACGCGACCACCGGAGCCGGAGGCCATTCGGCAGCCATCGCCGCGCGGTTATCTTCGGGCCTCTTGATCAGCCTGGACCGGGACGCACAGGCGCTGCAGATCGCGAGGGAGCGGCTGGCGGAGTATGGGAATCGAGTGAGTTACGTGCACGCACCGTTTTCGAGGATTGCGGAGGCCGTACAAGGGTTGGGGATAGCGAAGGTGGACGGGGTCTTGGCCGACTTGGGAGTTTCGAGCATGCAGCTTGACCGTCCGGAGCGAGGGTTCTCGTTCCGCGAGGGAGGGCCGTTAGACATGAGGATGAGCAGCGGGGAGTTGGAAGAAGACGCGCTGACGGCCGAAGAGATTGTGAATCGATGGTCGGAGAAGGAATTAGCCGACCTGCTCTACCGGGAAGCGGAAGAGCACGATTCCAGAAGAATCGCCAGAGGGATAGTGAAAGCGCGACCGATCAGAGATACCGCGCACCTGGCAACGGTTGTGGCAGGCGTCCGGAAGCAATGGGGAAGGCAGAGACTGCATCCCGCAACAAAAACGTTTCTGGCGCTGCGGATAGCGGTGAATCGAGAGTTGGAGGAACTCGGGCAGTTTCTTTTTCGGACTCCCGCCACAATAAATTCAGGGGGACGGTGGGTGGTGCTGACGTACCACTCGAGGGAAGACCGGCCGGTGAAGCACGCGTTCCAGGAAGGGCAAAGAGCAGGAACGCTGAAGGTGCTGACGAAACACGTGATTGTGCCGAGCGAGGCAGAGCAGGAAACAAATCCGAGATCGCGGAGCGCGAAGCTCCGGTGCGCAGAGAAGGTGTGAGATGGACCGCAAGAAGAAGAACAAGCCGGTGATGATGGAGTTCCAGACCGTGAAGCGGATCGATAATTCGCGGCTGGTGCGGCACGTGGAGCCGGCGAAAATGCGCGGGCTGTATAAGACGGCGGCGCTGGGCGGGATTGTGGCGATGTTCCTGATGCTTTACATCTACCAACACTTCCGCTGCATCGATTTGAGTTTCCAACTGGAAGAGATGAAGGCCAAGCAGCAGTCGGCGCAAGCGTACAACGGGCAATTGAAGCTGGAAATCGCGACGCTGCGCGACCCGCGGCGAATTGATTTGCTAGCAAGGCACCAACTGGGATTGACGCAACCAATTCCGTCGCAGGTGCGCGAATACACGAGTCTGGATGAGGCGCAGGTGGCGGCGGTGCGGTACGTGAGGCCGAACCGAGCGCCGTAGCCAGCGAAAGAATGGCGGCGTAAAGCCGCCCCTACAGCCGTGACGTGACGAGACCCAGAGCCGAATGGTGGCCTGGCGAAGACCTGTGAGTTTGGAAACGAGTGTTGAGTCCGCCAGAAACGCGAGCCAACTGCCAGGAACCATGCAGCAGAAAAAAGTTGACGTACGTTTACTGATTCTTGTCGGCGTGGCGCTTTTCTGGATGCTCGCGGTCTCTGGCCGGCTTGCCTACCTGCAATTATTCCGACACAGCGAATATATGATGCGCGCTTCGCGGCAGCAGCGGCGCACGCTGGATATCACGCCGAAGCGCGGCGCGATTTACGACCGCAACATGCGGCCGCTGGCGATGAGCGTGCCGGTGCAATCGGCGTTCGCCATACCCTCGGAAGTGAAAGACGCGCCGATGGCGGCGCGGCTGCTTTCGGGCGTGTTGGGCGCCCCGCAAGATTACGTGAAGGAAAAACTGGAATCAGGCAGCACGTTCGTATGGATTCAACGGAAGTTGCCACCGGAAAAGGTGCAGGCGATCAAGGCGCTGAACCTGACGGGTATCTATTTTCAGGAAGAGAACCAGCGGTATTACCCGAAGAGGGATATGGCCGCGCACGTATTGGGATTCGTGGACGTGGACGAAAAGGGATTGGGCGGAATTGAACACCAATACGACGGGTTGATTCGCAGCAAGGGCGAAAAGATTGTGGTGATGGCAGACGCGAGGCAGCGCTGGTTCGACGGAGGAGAAGCGCAGCGGGATCAAGGCATAAACGTCATTCTGACGATTGACGAAAAGATTCAATACATCGCGGAGCGGGAACTGGCGGCGGTGATTGAAAGAACGCACGCGCCGGCGGGAACGGTGATCGTGCAGGACCCGAACAGCGGAGCGATCCTGGCGCTGGCGAACTGGCCGAAATTCAATCCCAATGCGGCGGTGGATGTACCGGCAGAGGCGCGAATGGACCGCGCGGTGAGCGCGATTTACGAGCCGGGATCGACGTTCAAGCTCGTGACGCTGGCGGCGGCGCTGGACCAAAACCTGATCCGCACCGAAGAGGTGTTCGACTGCGGAAACGGCGCGGTGGTGGTGGCGGGGCACACGATACACGACCACAAAAAGTACGGGATGTTGACGGTATCGGAAATTCTGGCCAATTCCAGCGATGTGGGCGCGATCAAGATTGCGCTGCGGCTGGGCTCGCCGAAATTTTACGAGTACATCAAGGGATTTGGATTCGGGTCGTTCACAGGAATCGATTTGCCGGGAGAAAGCCGCGGGAAACTGCGGAAATATGAGCATTGGGGATCGTACTCGATTGGATCTATTTCGATGGGGCAGGAAGTGGGAGTGACGCCGCTGCAAATGATTTCGGCGGTGTCGGTGATCGCGAATGGCGGGTTGCTATACAAGCCGCACGTGGTGCAAGAGATGCGGCGCGGCGACGAGATTCTGGCGCTGGACGGGCCTTTGGCGAACACCGATCCGCGGCGTGTTATTCGTCCAGAGACGGCAGCGGCGATGCGGCGGATGATGGAAGGTGTGATATTGCAAGGGACGGGGAAGAAGGCGCGGCTGGATGGCTGGACGGCGGCGGGTAAAACGGGGACAGCGCAAAAGACTGATCCGGCGACGGGCCGATATTCGCGAACGAACGTGATCGCGTCGTTCACAGGATTCGCGCCGATTAATAATCCGGCGGTGGTAATTCTGGTTTCGATCGATTCACCGGCAGGTTATCCGCACGATGGAGCGACGGTGTCCGCGCCGGTCTTCAAGAGCATTGCGGAGCAAGTGTTGCCATATCTGGATGTGCCACGCGACGTGCCGCTGAGCCCGCGACTGCTGCAGACGGCTTACAAGCCCGGAAGAGAAAGGGAAGATGCTTCGCTGGATGATTTGACGCCGGTAGATTTTTCGGCGCAGCCGGAAGTGACCGAGGAGGTTGCAAAGCCGACGGAAAGCAAAGTGATGGAGCAGAAGCCGCCGGAAGTGACGTTGGCGGTGGATGAAGGAGGAGATATCGCGGTGCCCGACTTTGCGGGCAAGACGATGCGGGACATCACGGAGGCATGCTTGCGGTTGGGGCTGGACCCGGTGCTGGTTGGCAGCGGCATTGCATCGGAACAGACACCAGAAGCGGGAGCAAAAGTCCGCCGGGGTACGAAAGTGACCGTACAGTTCGCGACGACGCCGGCTCGCACGAGCAAACCGCGCTAGGAAAAGGGCTTAACGAGCAAATGAGCGGAGGACTAAAAGTGGTGGAGCAGTTGGAGAAGACAGGGACTCGGCTCAGAGAGGACGAACGGAAACAGACTGTGGCTGAACAGAAACACCCGGCCGGCAAACCGCTCCATGAGGTTCTGGAGGGATTAGAACTGCGCGCCGGTGCGCCTGCGGGGAATCTGCTGATTGAACAAGTAACTTGCGATTCGCGGAAAGTGGGCGAAGGGGCGCTGTTCGTGGCGGTTCATGGCACGGCTACGGATGGGAACTTGTACGCGAAGGACGCGGTGGCACGCGGGGCAAGGGCGGTGCTGAGTGCCGACGCGGCGCCCGCGGATTGGTCGCAAACCGCGGCATGGATTCAAGTGAACGAGCCAAGAAAAGCGCTGGCGATTGCGGCGGCGAATTACTTTGGCAGGCCGGCGGACGCGCTGAAATTAGTAAGCGTGACCGGGACAAACGGGAAGACGACGACGGCTTCGCTGATCGATTCGATTGTGAAAGCTTCGGGAGCAAAGACCGGGCTGTTCGGGACGATTGCGTATCACACGCCACGTGGAGAATATCCCGCCCCGAACACCACGCCCGAATCGGTGGATCTGCAGCAATTCTTCGCGGAGGTGCGCGACGCGGAAGGCACATACGCGGTGCTGGAAGCAAGTTCGCACGCGCTGGTGATGGACCGCTTGTGGGGCTGCCACTTTGCCGTAGCGCTATTCACAAATTTGACGCGCGACCATATCGATTTTCACAAGACATTCGACAACTATTTTGAGGCGAAGCGGAAGCTGTTTGAAGGAACGGGCGCAGGTGCGCCGGACGTGTCGGTGATCAACACGGATGACGAGTGGGGCAAGAAGCTTGTGGGATTGGGGAAGAAAACGCTGACATATGGATTGCAGAATGGCGTGGACCTGAAAGCCAAAAAATTCCAGCTGACGTTTAATGGGTTGAACTTCAGCGCGCAAACGCCGAATGGCGCAGTGCAAGTGCAGTCGGCGCTGGTTGGGCGAATCAACGTCTACAATATTCTGGCGGCAATTGGTGCGGGAATCGGGCTGGGTTATTCGAATGAAATTATCGAGGCGGGAATCCGCAACCTGGAAGCGGTGGCGGGAAGATTTCAGAGAGTCGATCAAGGGCAACCGTTTCTGGTGGTGGTGGACTACGCGCATACCGATGATGCACTGGAAAACCTGATTCGCACGGCGCGTGAGCTGAATACTAAGGGACGCATCATCACGATGTTTGGATGCGGCGGATCACGCGATCGCACGAAACGGCCGATTATGGGAGAAACGTCGGGGCGGCTGAGCGACCTATCGATTCTGACGAGCGACAATCCGCGGCAGGAAGATCCGCTGAAGATTATCAGCGACGTCGTGGTGGGAATGCAGAAATCCGGCGGAAAGTATTTGATTGAGCCGGACAGAGCCAAAGCGATCCGGCGAGCGATTGAAGAGGGGCGCGCGGGAGACATTGTGTTGTTGGCAGGAAAGGGGCACGAGGACTACCAGATTTTTGCGGATCACACGATTCATTTTGACGATCGCGAACAGGCACGAAAGGCGTTAAGCGATCTAGGGTACACGGAGCCGCCGGGCGGCAAAGGGTTTGGCACGTAGCACGCTTTGGTCTCAGTAGATGGGGACAAAGGGCTGCGGGCCATGATGTGACCAGCAGATGAAGGAGGGACCCTCTACCGGTGAACACGCGCCAAGCAGTGCTTTACGGACGAGGTGAACGCTTCGCCCGAACCCTAGGAAAAGCCAACGTACTGAGGCAAATATGCGGTGGACGATTGAACAGGTGGCTGAGGCAGTGGCTGGGAAAGCGGGGCATGGACTCAACCCCATGGCCCGGATGGCCGGCGTCTCGATTGATTCTCGCACGGTACGTGACGGAGAACTGTTCATCGCCATACACGGTCCGAATCACGATGGACACGACTACGTGGCCGCAGTTATGGAGAGCGGTGCCGTGGCGGCGGTGGTGGCGGAGCCGCTGGTGTCGAAATATCCCGGGTGGATCCAAGACCGGTGCATCACGGTGCCCGACACACTGGAAGCGCTCCACAACCTGGCACGAGCGGTGCGCAAAGAGTGGGGGCGGAAGATTTGCGGGATCACCGGGTCTGTCGGAAAGACCACTACGAAGGAAATCCTGGCGGCATTGCTGGGCACGAAGCTACGGGTCCTGAAGTCCGAAGGCAATTTCAACAATGAATATGGATTGCCGCTGACGCTGTTTCGCCTGGAAGACTCGCATGACGTGGCCGTGTTGGAGATGGGCATGTCGTATCCAGGCGAACTGCGGCGGCTGGCGGCGATCGCGCGGCCCGACGTGGCGATTGAGACCAGGGTGGCGCCCGCGCACTTGATGAATTTTTCTTCGGTGGAAGAAATCGCGATGGCGAAGCGGGAGTTGGTGGAGGGTCTGAACGGCGCGGGATCGGTGGCCGTGCTGAACGCGGACGATCCGCGAGTGGCGGCAATGGCCGCGGGGGCGCCGGGACGCGTGATTTTTTACGGAGTGGAAAAGCCGGCGGAATACGCGGCGGAAGAGATTGAAGATCGCGGGGCGCTGGGATCGGCGTTCACGCTGGTGCATCGAGGAAAGAGGACCAGGATCGAGATGTCGCTGCCAGGACGGCACGTGGTGGCAAACGCGTTGGGGGCGATTGCGGCGGCAAGCGTTTGGAACATCGGGATCGCGGACGCGCAGAAAGTGTTTCCGAATTTGCGGACGCCTACGATGCGCGGGGAATTGATCCGGTTCACGAATGGATTTGCGTTGATTAATGACTCCTACAATTCGAGCCCGGCAGCGCTGCACGCCATGATTGCCTTGCTAGCGGCGACTCCGGGCTTTCAGCGACGCATTCTAGCCGCGGGCGAAATGCGGGAACTCGGACCGAGTTCGGCGGCGCTGCACCGCCAAGGGGGAGTGTTCGCGGCGCAAACAGGGAAAGTGGATTACGTGATTGGAGTGCAGGGCGACGCGGGACAAATTGTGGAAGGCGCCGTGGCGAAGGGATTGCCGCGGGAAAATACCAAGTTTTTTCAAACACCGGCGGAAGCGGCGAATTTCCTGGTGGGATTCGTGCAACCGGGCGACCTGCTGCTGGTGAAGGGATCGCGCAGCGTGAAGATGGAACGGATCGTGGAAGCGTTGCTGGCACAGTTCGCGCCGGAAGACGCGCGGCCACGCCCAGGGGCGGGCCACTGATATGCTCTACTACCTGCTCTATCACGTACTGCAGAAATATTTCAGTCCGCTGAACGTATTTCGCTACATCACGGTGCGCACGGTATATGCCAGCCTGACAGCGATGTTTCTGGCGCTGGTATTTGGGCCGTGGCTGATCCGGAAATTGCGAGAATTACAGATCGGGCAGTACATCCGGGAAGAAGGGCCGCAAGAACACAAGAAAAAAGCGGGCACACCGACGATGGGCGGAGTGCTGATCGTGCTTTCGACGGCGGTGCCAACACTGTTGTGGGCGGACCTTTCCAATATGTTCGTGCTGCTGGGGCTGTTTGCCCTGCTGGCATTTGCGGCGATTGGATTTGTGGACGATTACGCCAAGGTGGCGAAGCGACAGAATCTGGGATTGACGGGAAAAAAGAAACTCACGCTGCAGATATTGGTGAGCAGCGTTGTGGCGGTGACGCTGTTGGTGCTGGCGACACACAGCGCCTACTCGACGCAACTGATTGTGCCGTTCGTGAAGCGATTCCGGCCAGACCTGGTGATTCACAGCCTGATGAGTTCGCCGCACCTGTGGCCTCTGGCGTTCATACCGTTCCTGATTTTTGTGGCCGTGGTGATTACGGGCAGTTCGAATGCAGTGAACCTGACGGACGGGCTGGACGGCCTGGCGATCGGGTGCACGGTGATTGCGGCGGGCGCGCTGACGGTACTGACGTATGTGAGCAGCAATTTTCGCTGGGCAAATTACCTTGAGATTCAGTACATCCCTCGCGTGGGAGAGCTGACGGTGTTTTGCGGGGCATTGGTGGGCGCGTCGTTGGGATTCCTGTGGTACAACGCGCATCCCGCGGAAGTTTTTATGGGCGACGTTGGGTCGCTGGCGCTGGGCGGCACGCTGGGAACGATTGCGGTGATCATCAAGCAGGAAGTGCTGCTGGTCTTTGTGGGCGGGATCTTCGTGGTGGAAGCGTTGTCTGTGATTCTGCAGGTGGGCTCGTTTAAATTGCGCGGGAAACGGATTTTTCGCATGGCGCCGATTCACCATCACTTCGAGTTGCTGGGCTGGAGCGAGAGCAAAGTGATTGTGCGGTTTTGGATTGCGGCGTTGGTGTTTGCGCTGTTTGCGCTGACGACGCTGAAATTGCGGTAGTGGTCGAGAAAGACGGCCGCTCGCCACGGCGAGCGGCCGCTACAGATAGTTGAGGCAAGACGGAGAATGCCGGGATCGATTGAACTGCGGGGAATGCGCGTGCTGGTGGTGGGACTAGCGCGGACGGGCGTAGCCACAGCGTTGTTTTGCGCGGCGCGAAACGCGAAGGTGACCGCGACGGAGACTCGTACGGAGAGCGCACTGGGAGATGTGCCGGCGAAGTTGCGCGAAGCGGGAGTAACGCTGGAATTGGGCGGGCATACGGAGAAAACTTTTTTGGCGCAGGACTTGATCATTCCGAGCCCAGGAGTGCCCGCGGACGACCCGTTTCTGATGGCAGCGCGTTCGAAGAAAATCACCATCTGGAGCGAGATTGAATTGGCTTACCGGTTTCTGGAGGGGAGACTGATCGGAATCACAGGATCAAATGGGAAGACGACCACGACGACGTTGGTGCACCACATCCTGGCGAATTCGGGCGTGGAAGCGATTCTGGCTGGGAATGTGGGGACCGCGCTGATTTCAGTTGTGGAACAGACGAATGCGCGGACCGTGGCGGCGGTGGAATTGAGCAGCTTCCAGTTGGAATTGATTGAACGATTTCGGCCGGACATCGGCGTGATGCTGAACTTGACGCCGGATCATCTGGACCGTCACAAGACCATGGAAGCGTACGCGAAAGCAAAAGCGCGGCTGTTTGAGAACCAAACGGAACTGGACGCCGCGGTATTGAATGCCGACGACGCGCCGACGGTTGGTTACACGCCAAAAAAGCCGCAAGTATTCTGGTTCAGCAGGAAACAGGCGGTGGAACAAGGCGCGTACGTGAAGGGCGAAGACATTGTGGTGACGCACAAGGGCGGAGAGGATTTCGTGATGAAGGTGCAGGAGATTCCGCTGGCGGGCGCGCACAATCTGGAGAACGTGCTTGCGGCAGTGATAGCGGCGAGGTTGGCGGGTGTGGATGCCGCATCGATTGGGAAAGCGGTAAAGACTTTCGCGGGAGTGGAGCACCGGCTGGAGTTCGTGGCGGAGATCGGTGGAGTGAAGTATTACAACGATTCGAAAGCAACGAATGTGGACGCAACGTTGAAGGCATTGGACGCGTTTCCCGGGCGGATCCTGATAATTCTTGGCGGAAAAGACAAGGGAAGCGACTACACGGTGCTGCAGAAGCCGTTGCGGGAGAAGGCGATTCTAGCGCTGCTGATTGGCGCGGCCAGCGACAAGATCGAAAAGCAGATTGCGGGAAGTGTGGCGATAGAACGAGCGGAAACGATTGAGCGAGCCGTGGACATTGCTTCACACGCGGCGCAAGCAGGAGACACGGTGGTGCTGGCGCCGGCTTGCGCGAGTTTCGACCAATTTCAAAGTTATGAGCATCGCGGTCGTGCGTTCAAGAAACTGGTGCGGCAGATTCAGCGGACGTCGAACGGGGCGGTTGAAGGATAGGGGTGAACGGTGGCGCGACGTGTGGAAACGGACCGCTGGCTATTTGGAGTGACGCTGGTGCTGTGCCTGATGGGCGCGGTGATGATTTTTAGTGCTTCGGCGATCACGGCACAACAGATGTATGGGCACTCGTACATTTTCGTGGCGAGGCAGACGGCGGCGCTAGTGATAGGGCTGCTGGGAATGTTTGCGCTGATGAAGCTGGATTATCACCGGTTGCGCGAGCCGGCGGTGGTGTACACGGTGCTTTGCGTGGTGCTGGTGATGCTGGTGGGAACATTTTTTCTGGATAAGTCGCACGCGACGCACCGGTGGATCAAGTTGGGGCCGCTGAATCTGCAGCCGTCGGAGATCGCCAAGCTAGCGATCATTCTGTACCTGGCGTGGTTTCTGGATTTGCGGCGGCGTAGAGAAACAAGCCTGGAATTCAGCAAGCAGGATTTTCTGCAGACAATTCTTCCGGCGGTAGCACCAATTTTTGTGTGCGTGGCGCTGATCATCGCGCAGCCGGACCTGGGCACGTCGGTGGATGTGGTGTTGATCATGGCAGCGATTTTGTTTGTCGCGGGACTTAGCTGGAAATGGCTGGCGGTGGGAGCGGCGGCAGGACTGCCGGTATTGCTGCTGCTGATCATGAACGCGTCGTACCGTCAGGCGCGATTGATGGCGTTTCTGCACCCAGATTCCGACCCGCAAGGTGCGGGCTTTCAGTTGCTGCAATCGCTGATCGCGGTGGGCTCCGGCGGCTTCACCGGCGTGGGATTGATGGAGAGCAAACAGAAATTGTTTTATTTGCCGGAAGCGCATACGGATTTTATTTTTGCTGTGATTTGCGAGGAGCTGGGATTCTTCGGCGCGACGGTGGTGATTGTGTTGTTTGCGATGTACGCATGGAGGGGATTGCGCGCGGCGTTCAATGCGCCCGACGGATTCGGAAGGATGATAGCGCTGGGAGTGACCGCGATGGTGCTTTTCCAGGCGCTGATTAATTTCGCCGTGGTGCTGGGGATGGTACCGACGAAGGGAATTCCGCTGCCATTCGTGAGCTACGGCGGGTCGAGTTTGCTGGTGATGCTGCTGGCAACGGGTGTGCTGTTGAATATATCGCAGCAGGCAGCACCGAACTGCGGGCTGCGGGATTGATGCCGTGAAATTGCTGATTGCGGGCGGCGGGACGGGCGGACACGTTTTCCCGGCGCTGGCCATTGCACAGGAATGGAAGTCGCGAGGAACCGAGAGAGAAGTCGTGCTGGTGGGAACACAACGCGGGATCGAAATGAAGCTAGTGCCGCAGGCGGGGCTGCCGCTGGAAACACTGCGCGTGGCTGGGCTGAAGGGCAAGGGCGGAATAACGCTGCTGAAGAATCTGGCGATGCTGGGCAGCGGACTAAGGGATGCGTTCGGAGTGATTAAGAAGGACAAGCCTGTTGTGGCGTTTGGAGTGGGAGGGTACGCGGCGGGGCCGATGCTGCTGGCGACTTGGCTGCGAGGGATACCAAACGTGATTTTCGAGCCAAACGCAGAACCAGGATTTACGAATAAGGTGCTGGCGCATTTCGCAAAAAAAATTGCGACGGGATATGAAGTGTCGGCACAAACGTGGGGAGAGAAAGCTGTGGTCACGGGTTGTCCTGTGCGGCAGGAATTCTTTCAGAGTGCGCCGCGCGCGCCGCAGAAGCCGTATCGATTGCTGGTGACGGGAGGCAGTCAAGGAGCGCTGCCGGTAAACCGCGCATTTATTGCCGCGGCGGGCCTGCTGGCAACGCGAAAGGATGAGTTGCGCGTCGTGCATCAAACCGGGGAGCGCGACTATAATGAAGTGCAGGCAGCGTATGAGCGGAGTGAATTTCCCGTGGAGGTGGTGCCGTTTATTGGAAACATGGCGGAACGGTTTGTCTGGGCGGACTTGATTGTTTGCCGCGCGGGAGCCATCACAGCGGCGGAAGTGGCAGCGGCGGGGCGTGCGGCAATTTTTATACCGTTTGGGCGAGCGACGGACAGCCACCAGTTACGCAACGCGCAGGAAATGGTGAACGCAGGTGCAGGCAGGGTGATTACCGAGCCGGACCTGACAGCCGAACGGTTGACGAACGAGATTTTTTCCCTCCTGGATCAGCCCAAGGAGATTGAAAAGATGGCGATGAAGGCGCGCAGCCTGGCGTATCCTCACGCGGCGCGGGACATCGTGGATTTGATTGAAGAGGCCGCGCGGCGAGCGAGCCCGAAGAAATTGGGAAGAACATGATGGTATCGTTTCGCAATTTTCAGCGCATACACCTGGTGGGAATCGGCGGAATCGGCATGAGCGGAATCGCCGAAGTGCTGCTCACGCTGGGGTACTCGGTTTCAGGGTCGGACACGAGGCCGTCGACGATCACGGAGCGGTTGCAGGACCTGGGCGCGACGGTCCATGAAGGGCATCGAGCCGAAAACGTGGAAGGCGCGCACGTGGTGGTGATTTCGTCGGCGGTGAAGGCCGACAATCCGGAAGTGGCGGAAGCGCACAAGCGAAAAATCCCGGTGATTCCGCGAGCAGAGATGCTGGCGGAACTGATGCGGCTGAAGTACGGGATCGCGGTGGCCGGTGCGCACGGAAAAACGACGACAACTTCCCTGGTGGCTTCGATCCTGGCGACCGCGCATCTGGATCCCACGTTCGTAGTGGGCGGAAGAGTGAATCAAGCGGGAACAACGGCGCGCGTGGGCCGCGGAGAGTATTTTGTTGTGGAAGCGGACGAAAGCGATCGCAGCTTCCTGATGTTTGCGCCGGTCGTGGCGGTGGTGACGACGATTGACCGCGAGCATCTGGACCAGTATTCATCGCTGGAAGATATTCAGGATGCGTTTCTGCAATTCGTGAATCGCGTACCGTTTTATGGCGCGGCGATCTTGTGCCTGGATGAACCGAATGTGCAAGCACTGATGCCCAACGTGAAAAGGCCGATCATCACGTACGGGACGTCGAGTCAGGCCGACCTGGTGATCAGCGACGTCGAGTTGCTGGGACTGGGTAGCCGGTTCCGGTTGACCTATAAGGGCGACGATTTGGGAGTGTTCGAATTGCCGCACCCGCCGGGAATTCACAACGTGCGAAATGCGGCGGCGGCAGCGGCGGTGGCGTTATATCTAAATGTCGCGTCGGATTTGATCCGCGAGGGTTTGGGAAAATTTGCGGGAGTGGGGCGGCGGTTCGACATAAAGGGAGTGGTGAACGACATCGTGGTGGTGGACGACTACGGACATCATCCGACGGAAATTCGCGCCACGCTGGAAGCGGCACGGGGATGCAAGTACAACCGCTTGCTGGCGCTGTTTCAGCCGCACCGGTACACGCGCACGCAGCAATTGTGGGACGAGTTTTCACGCGCGTTCAACCAGGCGGACGTGCTGGTGTTGACGGATATTTATGCGGCAAGCGAAAGCCCGATTGCAGGAATAACCAGCGAAGCGCTGGTGAACAGCATCCGCGAGGCGGGACACAAGAATGTGCAGTACATCGGGTCCATGCAGGCCGCGGTGGAATTTCTGCTCAAGGAAGCAAGGCCGGGCGATGCGATCATGACGATTGGCGCGGGAAATGTGAGCCGGGCGAGCAATGAATTGATGGTTCTACTGGGCACGGAATACCACGTGAGCGATGGGCTGAGAGATGCGCATTAAAGATGCCAAGGTGCTGGGGGCGCTGCCGGAGTTGGGTGTGGAACTGGAACCAGGGGTGTCGCTGGCCCAGTTGACGTACTTAGGTATTGGCGGAACGACAGACCTATTGCGGATTGGGCGGCACGAAGCGATTCCGGGACTGGTGAATTTGCTGGATGGCAACGGGATTCCGCACAAGTTTTTGGGCCGAGGATCGAATCTGCTGGTGGCCGATGAAGAATTGCCGTTTGTGGTGATGCAACTGGCCAAGCCGGAGCCGGAAGTCGTGGTCGAAGGTAATATCGCCAGCGTGGATGCGGCGGCGGACTTGGGACGAACGGTGACGTTCTGCGCGAAGAGGAATCTGGGCGGCATGGAAGGACTGATTGGAGTACCGGGAACGGTTGGGGGAGCGTTGCGGATGAACGCGGGGGCGTATGGCACGCAGATTGGGTCGTACGTGAGGGAAGTGAAGGTATACCGTGCGGGCGCGCGGGAGATCGAAACATTAAAAGGCGAGCAGATTTCCTTTGAATACCGGCACACTTCGTTTGGGCCCAATGATATGATGCTGTCAGTGAAGCTTGAACTTCCCACCAAGCCGTACGAAGAAATCATCAAAGGCATTCGTATCTGTAACGAGAAGAGGCGATCCAGCCAGCCGCTGGGGCAGAAGAGCGCTGGTTGCATCTTTAAGAACCCTCCGGGAGCGTCGGCGGGGCGGATGATCGACGAATTGGGGTTGAAAGGTTACTCGGTGGGCGATGCGCAGGTGAGCGAGCGCCACGCGAATTTCTTTATTAATGCGGGGCAGGCATCCGCGGCGGACATGCTGTTGTTGATGGCCAATGTGCGCGAGCGGGTGCGCGAGGCTTATGGAGTAAATCTGGAAAACGAGGTGGTGGTTTGGAACGCCTGAAACCTATCCAGCGGAATGTCTCCGCCGCGGCAGCTGCGGAGCAGGAAAGTTACCGGCCGGAACTGGTGACGGACGAGGAGCCGCGCTATTTGAGGCGGCAAAAGCCGGTGGAGATTCGGCGCAAGAAACTTGGCGGAAAGACGTGGCCATTTTACCGGCGAGTGTTTGTGTGGACGCTGGTGGGTGGGACGCTGGCGACAGGTGTGGTGTTGGCGGCGCGCTTCGCGCTGTACTCGCCGCAGATGCTGTTGATCAAGCCGGACCAGATCAGCATCACGGGGAACCATGTGGTGCCGCGCGAAGAAGTGCTGAAACTTTTCGTGCACGACCGTAACCGCAGCATTCTGCGGATTCCGTTGGATGCACGGCGCACGCAATTGCAGGAAATTCCCTGGGTCGATGAAGCCAGCGTGCAACGCATCTTGCCAAACCATTTGCGGGTGGAGATTACAGAGCGAACGCCGATCGCGTTCTTCCGCAATGGAACGGACTTGACGCTGATCGACGCGCAAGGCGTATTGCTGGACCGCCCGGACGGTGAGGATTACCACTTCCCGATCGTGACCGGGCTTTCGGAGAATATTTCACGGGAAGAGCGCGAGAAACGCATGCAGACGTACCAGGAATTCATGAGGGCGGTGGAACTGGTAAAGCCCGGCGCAAGCGACCGTATCAGCGAACTGGATCTGGGCAATCCGCGCGATTTGCGCGCGGTGCTGACGGGATTGGAAGCCGGCGATCCGGGCCAAGCGGTGACGGTGCACTTTGGGCAGGGCGATTTCACCGGCAAGTACCGCACGCTGGTAGAGAATTTTGCGCAGTGGCAGGCGAATGCCGGGCGCGTGGAATCGATCGATCTTCAGTACTCGAGGCAGGTCGTGGTGAACCCCGACACCAGCGAACCGGTCGCGAAACGAAAATAAGATCAGGAGAGCGTTTTGGCGAAGAAAGATAAATACATCGTGGGATTGGATATCGGGAGCACAAAAACGTGCGCGTTGCTGGCGGAGATGGACAACGATCAGTTGCGGTTCCTGGCGTTAGGAGCGGCGGAATCGAAGGGACTGCGCAAGGGGTTGATTGTTAACCTGGATTCCACGGTCAGTTCGATTCGGCGCGCGGTGGAAGAAGCGGAAGGCGTGGCCAACGTGCCGGTAGAGTCGGCGGTTATCGGAGTGGCCGGGAGCCACGTGCGCGGGGTGAACAGCCGCGGAGGAGTGCCGCTGGGGCCGAGGCCGCGGGATATTGAACGCGACGATGTGCGGCGGACGATTGACGCCGCGCGCAATGTTTCGTTGCCAGACGACCGGGAAGTGCTGCACGTATTGCCGCATGAATTCAGAGTGGACGCCCAGGATGGAATTCGCGACCCAATTGGGATGGTGGGGCAGCGGTTGGAGGCGAACGTTCACATTGTGACGTCGTCGATCTCCGCGACGCAGAACCTGGTTACCGCGGCGAACAAAGCCGGGATTCTGATCAACGATACCGTGCTGGAGCCGCTGGCCTCGGGCGAAGCGTGCTTGACGCAAGATGAACGAGACTTGGGAGTGTGCCTGTTGGACATTGGCGGCGGCACAACCGAATTGATTGTGTATGGCGGCGGAGTGGTGCGGCACACCGGGGCAGTTGCGGTTGGCGGGGACCACTTTACCAATGATTTGGCAGTAGGGCTGCGGACGCCGATTCCGGAGGCGGAACGAATTAAGCGGCAGCACGGGTGTGCCGCGGCGCATCTGCTGGGCCATGAAGGGTCCATCGAAATCGCCAGCGTGGGCGACCGGCCGCCTCGAACGATCTTTCCGCGAAATCTGACGGAAATCACCGAGCCGAGAGCGATGGAGTTGTTGTCGCTGATTGCGGACGACCTGAGACGCGCGGGGCTAGATTCGCAAATTCCGGCGGGGTTCGTGCTGGCAGGAGGCGGAGCACGACTGAATGGACTCGTGGAGTTGATGGAGGAGCTATACCATCTGCCGGTGCGGATTGCGGAGCCGCGAGGAATCCTGGATTTGCCTGAACAGGTGTCTCAGCCAGAATACGCCACGGTGATCGGGTTGGTGTTGTATGGGGCGAAGGCGAGGAAGGCGGCGCTGCCCAAATCTGGAACACTCGTGTCGAAGCTGAAGGCGATGTTCGCAGGGGCTTGACTGCAACGATGGGCCCAATGGTTTGATGGGTGGGCGAAGAAGGGGCGAGGCTGAGGGGAGTTTAGTACCCCCCCGGCAGGGAAATGAACTGTTTTTCCACAGGCCGTTAAATTGCTTGTGGCAGAGCTGTAACACGGGATTTATAAAGGAGTTTCACCAGCCGGACAGGGGGAAGGCATGACAGCGAAAGACGCAGGTATCCGGATGAGTTTTAGCGAGGAGCTACAGCCGGCAAAGATCAAAGTGATTGGCGTAGGCGGTGGCGGCTGCAACGCCGTGAACCGCATGATTCGCGCGAAGGTTGAAGGTGTGGAGTTCGTGACGGCGAACACCGACCTGCAAGCGCTGAAGCTCTCGCAAGCTCCGGTGAAACTGCAACTCGGCGCGAAGTTGACGAAGGGATTAGGCGCCGGGGCCAATCCTGAGATCGGGCGCAAAGCGGCGCTGGAAGACACGGACAAAATTATTGAAGCGCTGGAAGGCGCGGACATGATCTTCATCACGTCCGGGCTTGGCGGCGGCACGGGGAGCGGAGCGGCTCCGGTGGTGGCCTCGTTGGCAAGCGAGATCGGCGCGTTGTCTGTTGCCGTGGTGACAAAGCCGTTCGCGTTTGAAGGCAAGCGGCGCATGCTGCAAGCGGAACAGGCGCTGCAGGAATTGATCGGCGTGGTGGACACGGTGATCGTGATCCCGAACGAGCGGTTGATGGAAACGGTGGAACGGGGCACAAGCTTTTTTGACGCGTTCCGGATTGCGGACGATATTTTGCGGCAGGCTGTGCAGGGGATTTCGGACATTATTACCGTGCCGGGAATTATCAATCGCGATTTTGCGGATGTTAAAGCCATCATGCATGGGCAGGGCTATGCGGTGATGGGCACGGCGGTTGCGACGGGAGCGAGCCGTGCGGTGGATGCGGCGAATCGGGCCATCTCCAGCCCGTTGCTGGAAGACAATTCGATTGAAGGCGCGCAGGGAATTCTGATCAACATTTGCGGCAGTTCGTCGCTGTCGCTTCATGAAGTGCATGAGGCTTCGAGCGTGATCCAGAAAGCCGCGCATGAAAATGCGAACATCATTTTTGGCGCGGTGATGGACGATAACATGAAGGACGCGGTGAAAATCACCGTGATTGCGGCGGGGTTCAAGGACGCGGGCAAAAAGAACGTGGCGCAACAGCAGAAGCCTTCATTCCTGCCGCGAACGTGGAAAGCCGGGCGAGACGTGCCGGTGCAGCAGGAGGTGCCGCAAACGCCTGCGCCGCAGCCTCCGCCGAGCGTGGTGCACCAGGTGACCCAGAATGTTCGCGACGTGGCGCCGGAAGTTTCGAAGGACGATTTGGATGTGCCAACGTTTTTGAGAAGGCAGGCGCAGAAGGCCTGAGAGTTTTTGGAAGATCGGAGAGTTTAGCGGGGCGCGTCATAGTCGCGCCCCGTTTTTGTTTTGGGATGCCGAAGAGAGATTGCGGTACGCAGCGGTTGCCGCTCGACGGAACGGTAAAACGATTCGTGTAATGGTCAAAAGCGGTGGCGGGCCACCGCACTCCAAGAACGGCAGGTTAATCGGGGCAAGATTTGTGTTGGGCTAACGCGCGAACGGCGGCTTCGAGGCGGGCGTAGTCGGATGAGCCGTAGGGAAGGACGCTGCTCAGGCCGGAGTGATATTCGCGGGCGTGGATCGATTTGTGCACCATGGCAAAGTTCTCTGGATAGATGCCGCTGCCGGGCACGATGATGATGCGATCGCCTGCGATCTGGACGAGCCTGGCCAACGTGGCGAGTGCTTGTGGAACTTTGCTGGCGCCACCGGAGGTGAGGACGCGAGCTGCGCCCGCGGTGATGACGTCTTCCAAGGCTTGGAACAAGTCGGGCGTTTCGTCGAAGGCGCGATGGAAGGTGATGGGAAGAGGCGCGGCGAACTCGACCAGCGTTTTTAACAGAGGGCGATCCGCGGTTTTATCCTCGCGGAGAACGCCTACGACGATTCCGTCCATTTTTGCGTCGCGCGCTTGAGTAATTTGCACTTTCATCAGCGAGATTTCGTCGTTGGTGTAGACGAAATCGCCCGCGCGAGGGCGAATCATGACGAAGATCGACAATCGCAATGCGGCCCGCGCGCTGCGCATGGCTTCCGGAGTGGGCGTGAGGCCGCCACAGTGGAGATCGGCGCACAATTCGATGCGATCAGCGCCACCGCGTTCGGCGGCTAGAGCGGCACCGACGGATTCAACGGTTATTTCCAGAAGAAAATTGTCGGTCATGGAGAGGGGAATCGCACGAGTCAGAAACGCGCGGGCAAGACGGCGTAACGAGAAATGACATAGCCCATCGCGCCGCCGAAGAAGACGTCGGCCGGGAAATGGTTGCTGGTTGTGATGCGCGAAAAGCAAATGACGCCGGCCATTCCGTAAGCAACGAAAGGCACCCAGTGATGATTGTGGTAGCGGCGAGCGATAACCGTGGCGACAGCCATTGCGCCCATGGCGTGGATGGAATAAAAGCCGCCGTCATGAAACGGGTTATGCGAGCCGTTGAAAAAACTGTCGGCATAAGGACCGTTTCCGGAGTACTGCAGCGGCTGTCTGCGAGCGGTGGTGGCCTTCATGGGAAGATCGAGGAGAAGGCCGTCGACGAATGCCTCGCCGGCAAGCAACGCGGTATTTTGCGCGTAGGAATCCTTACGCAGCAGGCCTACGCCATAGATCGCCGCGGGAACAGCGACGATTATCGCGGCGGAATTTGTGCTACTGAAAGCGTTGTTGAATCCGCTGAAGCTATTGGTAGTGCGAAAGGGCGGGGCGCTGTACGGGTCGGAGGCAAGGAAGCCGGCGGAGATTCCGAGGACGCCGATGGTCGGCCACCAGTGCTTACCCTTGGCGAGCCTGGTGGGGAAAAGCCAAATGTTTTTCTGATCGACAAGGAGATTGCCCGGTAGTTGGCGCAGGGAAACGCTGCGATCGATTGCCGAGGGCGTGGCGGTAGACCCGACTTGTGCCTGGACGGAAGTTGATGCCAGGAAGAGAAAAACAGTTACAGGCAGGAGATATGTTCGAGCCCAGCAACTCATAGTCTTAGTTTATCGCAGGACGCGAGCGGGTCGCGAGCGATTTGACTGTAGGAGAGGTGGCAGTTCCCGTACAGCGTTTATCGAGGTTTGACGAAACTCGCCGCGACTTTAAGACGTCTACCTCATTAGAGGGTCGGATGCTCGACTCTGGCAAAGCCCTACAACCTGCACCGGACTTGCCGGGAGAATTTATGTCTATGCAAACCCGCTTGGCCGCGGCGCTGCTGGTGACGGTGATCTGTGCTGCTGCGGCAGCATCGCAAGAGGAATCAAAGCCGCCTGACAGCGACAGGATTTACCTCGATGTAGTGGTTACACCGAAGGCCGGGTCGCCTGTCACTGGCCTGCATCAGGAAGACTTCACAATTCTCGATAACAAAACTTCGCGGCCCATCACCTCTTTCCGTGCTGTGAGTTCGAAGGAAGTCCCCGTTGAGATCATCGTAGTGATCGATGCGGTGAACACGGGATTCCAAAGCGTCGACTACGAACGCCTGGAAATCTCGAAATTTCTGCGAGCCGGCGGAGGCCGCCTGGCGCATCCCACTGCGCTTGCGATTTCGACGGATACGGGTATCAAGCAGATTCAAGATAGCTTCTCGAGCGACGGCAATGCACTGAGCGCCGCGTTGAGTCAGGAGACCGTGGCCCTGCGAAGTATCGGGCGATCCGCGGCGTACTGGGGCGCGGTTGACCGCTTCCAGATGTCCCTCAGTGCTTTGCAGCAGCTTGTGGCGCAGGAAGCTTCGCGACCCGGACGAAAGATCATCGTGTGGGTTTCGCCCGGCTGGCCGCTGCTCTCCGGCCCGGAGGTACAACTGGACTCCGAGCAAGAACAAGGAATCTTTGACAATATTGTGAATTTTTCGACGTCGATGCGGCAGGCGCGGGTGACTCTTTACAGCGTCGACCCACTGGGTAACCGGGACTTCGGGAGCCGCACTTTCTATTATGAAACCTTCGTGAAAGGCGTTAGCGGCCCGAACCAGGTGAATTTGGGTGATCTGGGACTGCAGGTGCTCGCGGTTCAGAGCGGTGGACTCGCTCTCAGCGTGAACAATGATGTGGCGAAGCTGCTACAGCGATGCGTCGCGGACACCGACGCTTATTACGAGATTTCTTTCTCCCCAGCCGTGGAGACGAGACGAAACGAATATCATCACCTGGAAATAAAAATGGGAAATTCGGCCCTGCTGGCGCGTACACGGCAAGGCTATTACGCACAACCTGAGCTCTCCGAGGTTCAAAAACTTGCGATTCCTCCGCCGGTAACGAGGTAAATTCGGCAATTGCGCAACTAACATGCAGCTGACATCGCATCAGCGGCGCGATTCGGGAGGCACGAGGTTGTTTGCGCGACGGCCGCTAGAAAGGATGGCTCGGAGGATATTTGCAGCTTAGAGAAGGCCGTAGGAGGCAAAGGCGACGATCGAGGCGACACCGAGCGCCGAGCCAAGAACGGCGCCGGCGAGGACGTCGCTGAGGAAATGCATGCCCAGAACGATGCGAGAAACCCCGATGCTGATGGCAAGAAAATAAAGCGGTGCTTCCAGCGAAGGATAGAAATAACTGACCACGAGCGAGATGGCGAATGCCGTCATGGTGTGACCGGAAGGGAAGGAAAACTGGTCTGGGGGAAGAATCTTAGCCCAACAATGAGGTTCGAACTGGCAAGGACGCTGGCGATGGCTGATGCGCTTCAGCGCCTTGAACAAGAAAACGCCGACTATGGCCGCGGAACCTGCCGCGCCGACGGCCGCGTAACGGTTGGCGCCGCCACCCAGCAGCAGAATCCCCGCCAGGCTATACCAGATCCAGCCGTCTCCCATGCGCGTGGCAGCCAGCATCCAGAAGCGAATCCAGCGCGGGGCTTTCCATCCATTCATGCGGCGCATCACGCGATGGTCGCGATTCTCGATGAATCCCCAGAGGGTTTTCGCCCGTGTCATGGCGTTCCTTCAGTTTGCCCAGTTCGCCTTAAATGCCGCGTCGATGTCCCAGATCATGCGAGGCTTCGTCTCGGCGCGTTCGAGTCTTTCCACCCATTGCTTGCAGAAGCGAATCTCGTTGAACCAGTGCGCCGCGGTGACGGCAGGAATCAGGACGGCGGCGACCACGAGCGGAGCGCACCATGGCTTTTCCTTCAGGAGCGCGCCCGCGAAAGAGAAAATGTCGGCGGTGAGTTTGGTGTAGCGGCCATGCTCGCCGTGAACGATGCCGCGACCCGCGCGCAACCCAGTCAGATACTCTTCCACGGTGCGGGCTCCGGGGATCTGCGTATAGGTAAGTCCAGCTCCCGTGAGCGTGTGGGAATCGCTGCCGGCGATAGGGATCTTGCGGAGATCACGGGCCAGGCGTTCCGCGGCACGGTTTGCTTCCGCCCACATCAGGCCGTTACGCACTTCTAGGCCAGGGACGTAGGAGGCAAACCAGTTGAAGTCTTCCTCGTTACGCTGGCCGGTAAGACCGGAAAACACGTGGTTCACGCTGAAGAAGAGTTTGCGTTCAGTGAGGTACATCAGCAGCGCCACAAAATCGCCGCGGCGGCGCTGAATCTCGACGTGGTCCCTTTCCGTTATGCCATAGACGCCCAGGTGCGCCTGCGTGCCGCTGGGCATAGCCACGGTAACTTCTTCGCTGAGAAAAAAATCGGGATGTTTGCGGAGTGTTTCCGCGCCATCGATGGAGTTGTGGTCCGTCAGGGTGACGATGGACATGCCGCGCTGTTTGCACCGGTCGTAAACCGCGGCGGGCTGGTTGTAAGACTCCTTGCAGAGCCGGGTAAGGCCCGGGGTGTCGCACATGCCGGAAGCAGTGGAGTGGAGATGGAGGTCACATCGCATGAATATATGTTGGATGCAGGATATGAACAGAGCATGAAGAGTGCGACAAATAAGCATGAATGCTGGCACGGAACTCATTGAACACAAATGACTTTTTGAGTTTTCCACATGGCATGGTCGGTGCTCTTGCGCCAATCGATTCAAGCTGTGCGACAATGCGCAAAATGAAAAAAATTCATCTCCTCTTCCACGATGCAGGAGGTGGTCACCGCAATGCTGCTGTCGCGCTGCAGACAGTGATTACGCAGCAGAAGCGACCGTGGGATGTGGAGTTGGTGCAATTCCAGCAGCTCACCGACAAGCTCGACGTCCTTCGCAAACTAACCGGAATTCGCATTGAGGAGCAGTACAATTCGCTGCTGCGGCATGGCTGGACGCTGGGAGCCAAGCAACTGCTTCGCATATTGCAGGCCACGATTTGGGTGTTCCACAAGCCGCTGGTGAAATTGCTGGCGGACTATTTTCGGCAAAATCCCGCGGACCTGCTGGTGTCGGTGATTCCACATTTCAATCGAGAAATTGCCGAAGCCTGGACGACGGTGTATTCGGAGCGGCCATTCGTGACCATCATTACGGATTTTGCGGATTATCCTCCGCGTTTCTGGATTGAGCCGATCAAGCAGCAGCACGTGATTTGCGGCACGGAGCGAGCGGTGCAGCAGGCACGCGCGATGGGAAAGGATGACGCGCACGTGTTCGCCACGTCGGGGATGATTCTGCGCCCGGATTTCTACGTTCCCGACAACACGGATCCGTTTGCGCTACGGCGTGAACTGGGCCTCGGGCCCGACCGACTGACGGGGATGCTGTTGTTCGGAGGGTTTGGTTCCGGGGTAATGTACCAGATCGCCGAAAAGTTGGAGAAGGCGCGCTTGCCTGTGCAACTGATCGTGATTTGTGGACGCAACGAAAAACTCGCCAACAAATTTCGCGCGCGAAAATGGTATCTGCCACCGCACATCGTTGGATTCACGAAGGAAATACACCGCCTGATGCGCGCCGCGGATTTCCTGATCGGGAAGCCGGGACCGGGGAGCATTGCCGAGGCCACGGTGCGCAGATTACCGGTGATTGTGGAGTGCAATGCGTGGACGCTGCCACAGGAGCGCTACAACACCGAATGGGTGAAGGACAAGCGCGTCGGGATTGTGCTGCACCATTTCACGGAAATTGTGGAAGGCGTGAAGCAACTCAGCGAAGCAGGGACGCTGGAAGAATTTCGGCGAAACGTGGAAAGCATCGAGAATCGAGCGGTGTTTGAGATACCCGAGATTTTGGCAAGGTTGCTTGAAGCAGACAGATATCAGGGATCAGGCAGCGATGTAAAGACTGCGCTTGAAGCGAACTGATATCAGTGATCAGTTATCGGTGATCAGGAACCCCAGATCTCAGCAGAAATTCTGAACGAAGGGATGAGGTCACGCATTTTCCTTACTTCCTTACTTCCTTACTTCCTTACTTCCTACTTCCTTGCCTCATTACCTTGCGGCTCTTTCGGCGCGGCCTGGATGCGGAAACCTTGGTCCAGCGCCGGATTTTTCTGTGGGAGTGGTCATGTGTGGCTTGGCACAACTTACCGCCCACCAGCGCGAGGCGTATTTCGGCAGTTCGCACATTTTGGTGCAACCTGCGGAAGTTTTCGACTGGGCACAACCGCAGTAGCAGCCCGCCGGAGTGATCTGGCGAAGGCGCCCGGAACTGTCAGCGAGGACGGAGACCGTGACTGCCGCGACGAGGATCAGGAACTCGACAAAGAGCCAGAGAGCTAGGCGAGAGAGGCGGCGAGTGAAAGAAGGCTTCATAGGAGGCGAGTTTCAATCCGAAACAGAAAAAAACCGATAGGTCGTTGCTCTCAAAAATCGGCATTACCCGGGTTATGAGCGTACTGGAACGCGGAGTTTGCGGGTTGCGTTCCCACTCGGAAATGAGGCCGTTTTCGGGACGGACTGCATGCTCTCGCGTCAATCTATCTCTCGACAAATGAGCATTTTATAAGGAACGGGATGCTATCGTGGTTGGCGTGCTTCGTGCATAGAGGAAGCCGTGGGCGCGTAACAGTAGACGAACTGCCCGGATTGCCAGCGAGGGGGAAGGGGCTTGCTTGCGATTTGAGCGGATCGTTGACCACCGGCCTCTGAGAGGGAAGCTAGGATGGATGACCCCACGCGCCGGTCAAAGTGATAGAGATTAGCTGTAATCTGTACATTACATGGACTGTACGGCTAGTTCCTCGTTAGCTTCCGAAAGTTGCTCTGAGCCGCTGTGCCCAGTTTTGTGCCCACCCAGCCGCGAAATAGCCTCTGACATGTTGGTGGCACTTGAATGCACGTAGAGCATCGACAGCTTGATGGAGCTGTGTCCCGCGATACGCGCTAAAGTCCAGGCATCAACGCCTGCTTCTCCGAGGCGCGTCAGAAAAGTGTGCCGCAAGCTGTGCAGGACAAAGTGCCGTACTTTCGCTGCCTCCACTACCTTCAAATGTGCCCGACGAACCTTTTCATCGTGGATGTAACCGGTGGTCGTTTCACCGGGCCAGACATATCCTATATCCGGTTTTCGAGCGGCCAACCATCGGTTTTCCAGAACCATACGCACGCGAGGCGTCATCGGTAACACTCGGCGAGCCGCAGAGGACTTGCCATGTGTGACCGCCAATGTACCGTGCTGACCATTCATCCACGAAATTGCCTCCCAACGCAGCCGGAAGCATTCATCAGTCCGTAAGCCGGTATCGAAAAGCACTGTGACGATTGATGCAAGCGGTTCCGGTGCGACTGCCAAATACTTCTTTTCCTCTTCTTGGCTGACAACGCGATCCCGGATTCGCTCTCCGCGAAGCAGTTTCATTTTCGGCATGGCGGCAAGCACATGCCAATCGACCGCAAGGCCCAATACGCGCCGCAACACACGCAGGTTAGAGTTCACAGTTGAGACTGCAAGTTTCTTTGGGCATACCTTTGGCTCACCTGCAAAATCTGGCAATCTAGTATCAGCGCAGAAGTGGAGCCCTTCTCGGGGCAGGCCATCTCAAGACGCTACCACTCACCACAGCAGTCAGTAGTTCCTTTCTGATGGTTCTGAAACGGCCTGCTAATGCTAACAGGGGTTATAGGTTGGCAGGTGGCCCCAAGGCTAAAAACAACCTCGGAAGCGGAGCTACACCTTGGTGCTCTTTAGCACCCGTCCTTAGTGAACAGGTTATCCAGTTCTCCAGGTCTTATTCCGCCGAGTGTCGCCTGTCGCGAGATATAGCGATGACTTCGCGGGTAGGTTGGTTCAGAGCCAACTGGAGGGCCACCACGCGAGATGAGTCTCGCTGATGAAACCTTCGGGAGAGGACGTTAATACCGCAGTGGGGACTCAATCCCTGACCTGACCGGAAACAGAGCGGAATAGACACGGCACAGGCTATCTCGAATATGGACTGGTTCTACACGAAACCCTAAACGGATACCTCGTATGTGGACCAATAGATTTCCTGCATTCGCCTCTTAATCGAGAGGGGACCCTGTAGGTGAAGCTATTGGTGTCTTCCGTCCCCGCCGTTTCCTGTAGTGGATATTCCTGCAGTGTCCGGCACGAAGATCAGTTCGAATCCAACAACAAGAACGAAAAGTCGTAAGAGGAGAATTCATTCCCATGAGTTCAGAAGCCATCATCACGCCAGCTGAACTGCTGGAGCGGACTCCTGTAAAAGAATCCATTCGCTGGACGTGGTAGGTCGACGGGCCGCTACACCAAAGAAGGGAACATACCAGCCGACACTTCTGCTGTTCGGATCTAAGTCGTCGACGAAGATTGAAAGAGAGGAGCGGACTCCATGTAGATTTCATGCAGAACTTGACACAACAACTGTTCGCAGGAGATCTGCGTGAGGGTACATATTGGAGTTTACATGCTTCTAATCAAGGAGTTAGCTGGGCCCTGTATTGGCGAGCATGTAATATTGTTTCAGTTAATAGAACGTAATATTATTTCTCTTCTTTGTCCGCTGTTTCCCATTCATTACAAAGCACTTAGCCAATTCTCAATCTTTGTTGCAACTTCTAGGATATCCTGACAGGGCCGAGACAGAGAAAATGCGCCCAAGTGACTTTATCATGGGGCTGATACTCGTGGGTGCATCGGCCCTGTCCTTCCGCGGTGGTTACGGTCCCAAGGATATTGCGGACAAGGCACCCAACGGAGCACAGTCTTGAACAACTTGGCATTGAGCCTCACAGATGCAGGCGATTACGCGCAGGGGAGCCGCCATCTGGGAATGAGTGGTGCAAGGAGCCGATATGAAGTCTCAGGGCTGGTTCAGCCTCTGCTGCGTGATTGGGCTCATTTTCTGCGTGGGTGGACTCATTGTGGGTACCTGGGGAAAAATCACGATACCAGTCACAGGCGTCACCCCACCTAAAAGCACTCCAGTAAATGAATACGTCGACTCCCGGCTTTGCGCGCGTTGCCATAGTCAAATCTATGAAAACTATCGGCAGACGGGAATGGCCAAATCCCTGTTTAAGCCCGCTCCTGCGAACACAATCGAAGACTATAAAGGGAACACGCAGTTCTACCACTCCTTGTCTGACACGCACTACTCGATGATTTTTCGCGACCAGGCCTATTACCAGAGACGGTGGCAAATCGGCTCCGATGGAAATGAGACGAATGTCGAAGAGATGAAAATTGACTACGTGATAGGTGCAGGCGACCACTCGAGGTCCTACCTACACCGTACCACACGAGGAACGTTGATCGAACTTCCTCTGGGTTGGTATACGGAACGAGGTGGATATTGGGGCATGAGTCCAGGATTCGATGCCCGTCATCCGCAGACCCGACGATTGGTTTCGTATGGATGCGTATTTTGTCACGATGGATATCCTCAAGTGCCCTCCGGAAGCGATGTTCCGGGCGCTGATCCGGTCTTTACTGGGGACCTTCCTGAAGGGATTGATTGTCAACGATGTCATGGTCCGGGCGGCCAACATATTCGAGCCGCTCAGACAGGCGCTGAGTTTTCGGACATCAGTAGCAGAATTGTGAATCCTGCACGGCTAAGTTCAAAGCTCCAGATGGAACTCTGCATGCAATGCCACCTGGAGCCGACGAGCGGCCGCCTCCCAGCTTTAGTGAGACGATTTAATCGCGGGATATTTTCCTACGTCCCAGGGCAACCCCTTGAGGACTTTGTCCTGTACTTCGATCATGCCCCTAACACCGGATACGATGACAAATTTGAATTCGTGAGTGTTGCATATCGACTTCGGAAATCTCATTGCTTTCTAAAGAGCAAGGGGGCGCTGACATGCCTGTCCTGCCATGATCCACATCGCAAGCTCCCCGCGGGCGAGGAAGCGACAAGCTACTATTCCGGGCAATGCCGTCATTGTCATGAACCCATTATTAGCACCTTGGTTGCCCAGGGCAAGCACCCGGATGCAGCTGACTGCGTTTCGTGCCACATGCCAAAAAGGAGAACTGAGGATGTAGTTCACGCACTTATCACGGACCATTTCATTCAGCGTAAGGTCCCAATGCGTGATCTTCAGGCAGAGCTTCAGGAACGTCATTTGACTGATGCAGAGGAATACCACGGAGAAGTGGTCCCGTATTATCCGTCGCCCCTGCCGACAACGAGCGAAAACAGCCGATACCTTGCTGTAGCGCAAGTGGCTCGTCAGAATAATCTGGAGAAAGGAGTAGCCGACCTGGCCCGAGAAATAAACCAACATCCTCCTCGCGAGGAGGAGTTTTACATCGCACTTGGGGATGCCCTGAAAAACAGCGGAAATTCGAAAGCGGCCGTTGGAGCGTTTGAACAGGCAGTTCGGATCAATCCAAAATCTGTGACAGCATTACGGTCCTTTGCCGCCAGTTTGAAAACATCGGGGAATGTCTCACGAAGCGAGCAGATATTGAACCAGGCGCTACACTTGGCACCTCTCGACGGTAGCACCTGGAATCAATACGCGATGCTGGAGGCCGACCTTGGGCGAACCGGTCGCGCAATCGAGAAACTTCAGAATGCGCTTGCGCTAGATCCAGATTTGCCGGAGGGCGACCTGAACCTTGCCAGCCTCTTTGTCCGCGAAGCGCAGATGGAACCCGCCGAAACAGCCTTGAAACGCGCACTAAGCATTGATCCGTACGACGCCGGTGCTTACGATCTGATGGGGCGGGTGCTGGCAGGGAAGAATGAAATGTCTATGGCTCTCTATAACTTCCAAAAAGCAACGCATCTTCGTCCGGACTATGGACGCTATCTTTATAACTATGCTCTGGCGCTGGGAGCCGCGGAGCGGTTAGACGAAGCGCGGACACAAGCGCGGGCCGCAGTGAACGCGGATCCCAATCTTGCTGAAGGCCACGTATTGTTGGGTGGACTCCTCGCCAGAGACCAACGATTGGCGGAGGCGGTAAGCGAGTATCGGCAGGCGGTGAAACTACAGCCTGGTTTCGGTTTGGCACAGCTGGACTTAGGGTTGGTTCTGGCCGCACAAGGAGATCTGCGGAGCGCGACTGAGCACCTACGCAAAGCCGCAGCCAGCAGAGACCCGAATGTCGTCCGCCAAGCGGCCCAGGCCCTCCAGCGAATCAGCAATCATTAGGCTGCCCACCTGAGGTCATGCTGATTTCTCGATGGAGAGAATCTGACGATCCTGCTGGGTGATTAGCTACATGGTGCATGTTGCGTCTTACCGGACATTGAGGGACGGGTTCCGATCTCACTTTTCCGGCACCGTTTACCAGGACCCGAGCGATATACCCAACGTCAATTTAGGCGGCATGGCGACTGGTATACTTCTCCTCCATGAAAGAACATGAAAGCTTCTCCGTTACTGACGAAAAGTTCGAAACCCGGGTGCGCGAGAGTTTCAGCCGACAAGGCTTGATGAAGCATCTCGGCGCCGAGCTTGTAGAAGTGGAGCCGGGCCAGGCAACGATTCGCGTGCCTTTTCGAAGTGAATTAACGCAACAGCACAATTACTTTCATGCAGGGGTGTCCGGAGCGATTGCGGACAGTGCTTGCGGCTATGCGGCATACACGCTGATGCCGACGGGAAGCTCCGTGCTGACGGTCGAGTATAAGCTGAACTTACTAGCGCCGGCCGAGGGCGATGAATTGACGGCGCGGGCCCGGGTTCTGCGATCGGGAAAGACGTTGAAGGTCTGCGCGGCGGACGTATACGCCAGGAAGAATGGCAAGGACGTTCATTGCGCGACGATGCTCGCGACGATCATGTGTCTCGCAGAAAAGTCCGATAACCCTGGATGAGGTCAACAAGTTCGCGGTTCTATTAGCGAGTTTTCGCGGGGTCCCGGGTGACTTGTATCGGTGCCACTTTCATTTCATCTGGCAATCCGACCCAGGACAAACGTCCGGCATTTCCGCCATTAACTTCTAGCTGTGTGGGAGAAGGTCAGATAGGATTTTGACCAAAAAGGTTTCTGACCTTGGGCTCGTTCAACTCCCGATATGTCGGCTGACCGAAAAAGTTCGTACCGGGACCCACTTGTCCGGATACGCTGTGTATCAGGACTTAGACTTTGTTTGGGATTCCCCCGGTAACATCATCCGGCACTGGTTAATGCCTAAACGCGGACGTATCATGGGCACATGTTGAAGAGAGAACTCCCCGTTACGCATTGCACCCAATGTGGTGGCGCGGGTTACAACAGTAGAGTGGCAGATCGTCGTTGTAGTAAGACTATCGCTGGAGAACGCTGCAACGGCACTAATGCGAGTGCCCTCGAACGTAGCGATTGGGAAGATTGTTCAAACTGTGAGGCGACCGGATATTACCGCAATAAAGACTGCCCGCAGTGCCAAGGTGTCGGCTATCTTTTCGTGCGGCCGAGTGAAAAACAGGCCGTAGTTTAACCGAAGCAGCTCCTGCTAGTACCCAAGTTTCCGGTTTCGGCTAATCGTCCAACTGGAGGCGTTCGGCACAGACTCCCCCCATAACCCCATTTCTCAGGCACTGGACTTTCGGTGCAATGAGTTGTTGGTTTTGGCAGGTCATGCACCTATTTCAAAACACGCTAGGCTGAGTTATCTACTGACTACTGTATCGGGTCAAGGAATGGTGTGTCTGGATCACTGACAGAAAAGATCACCATCCGCAACGACTCGGCGCTGCTGCGGTTGTAACCCGTCATTTTCACGTGCGGCGGCATCACCATCGCCTGACCGGCGTTGACCGTGACTGGCTTGCGCCCTTCCATTGCTAATGTAAATGTGCCATCCAGAACATAGACAGTCACCGGGAAACGGTGCGTATGGAACATAGTCTTATCGCCCGGCTGGAAGCTCGCCGTGAGGATGCGCACCTCCTGCCTCGCGCCTTTAGGCATCCCTTGGACGACCTCGTTCAGGAGCAATTGGGGCTTGATGACACCTTGTTCTTGCGCTGTTGCTGGTGAACCGATGAGCAAAACCGCGAACGCGAGACTGAAGCTCATCCACTTATTCATCTGTATTCTCCTTACCTGACATGCGTTAGTAAGCGCCAAGGCCTCAGCCGCACAGATCGTAACTATCTCAGAGGGGCAGTCTAGTACAAAATGAATTTCTACACGGCAACGGTTGACCAATCCAAGTCTGGTAAGTGGCGTTCTCGGAAGGCTGACAGAGGATCTCACGGGCAGTTGAATATAAGGATGGCGACAATAGGTCGCCATGGGAAACCTTGCGAAGAGACCTTGCCGTATTTGTCGACATTGGTTCCGACCTGATCCGCGGGTAGGTGCTCGTCAGCGGGCTTGTCGTAATTCCTCCTGCCAGAAGGCTCGTCACCAACAAGCCCAAGCCAAGTGGTGCGCACGGAATCCCGACTATTTCATAGCTCGGCGGATCCAGGCTCGGAGTCTGCCAGAACAGCCACCGGAACCATTAAGGTTACGGCCACCGCTGTCGCGACTTCCCTGGGATCTCGCGCAAGACGAGTTCGGGGTCAAAGGGGCTGATTTCATTGGAGTTATGGGCACACTGCTCCTGAGTGCCGCGCAAGACGAGTTATGAGGCTATTTTCTTGAATCTACTGGGGATAGAGGAGCACTTGGGGGGCACTTCGCGCAAGACGAGATCCGCGTTGTGTTCTGATTCGGTCGAAGGCGGAAGGCATGGAGCTGGAATTTCATCAATTGGAACTGCGCTACGACCGGCTGCGGATCGTGCGCCCGGATCAGGAGCGACGACTCTTGAGCTCGCTCGCCGAAGTCGGCCAACAGGTTCCGATCGTGGTGGTGAAGCAGGATGGTGATGAACACTTTGTAGTGATCGATGGCTACAAGCGGGTGCGTTCCCTGCGCCGTCTCGGCCGCGACACCGTGGGTAGTTTCTGCTGGGAGTGCAGCGAGGCGGAAGCTTTGGTGGTGAGTCGGTTGTGGCATACGGGGGAATCGGAAACGGCGTTGGAGCAGAGCTGGCTGCTCGTGGAACTCCACGAGCGATTCCAACTGTCCCAGGAGGAGTTGGCCCGTCGATTCACTCGCTCGGTCAGTTGGGTCAGCCGGCGCCTGGCCCTGGTGCGCGAACTGCCGGAATCGATTCAGGAACGCGTGCGTCGAGGCGAAATCGTGGCGCATGCCGCCGAAAAGTATCTGGTTCCTTTGGCGCGCGCCAACCAGCAAGCCTGCCTTCGGCTGGTCGAAGGGGTTGGTTCGTCCCGGCTGAGTAGCCGAGACATGGCCGTTCTTTATGCCTCCTATCGTGACGGAAACGCAGTCACACGCCAACGCTTGCTGGAGGCCCCGGTGCTTTTCCTGAAGGCCTTCCAGGAGTCGCTGGCATCTCCACCACAACCCAGGGTCGAGGAAAGCCTTCGGACCGATATCGAAGTGTTGGGCTCGGTAGCGCGACGGGCGCACCGGCGGCTTCGTCAAGGAGCGCTGCAAAATCTCCTGGAAAGAGAACGTGAGGAGTTGGCGCGGAGTCTTCGGCAGTCCCTGGAGGAGACCCGTTGTATGGCAGAACGTTTTGAGCAGGAGATGGGCCATGCTGGACCAGAACACGCGAGTGGCGATTCTCAAGCTGCATGAACAAGGGCACAGTCTGCGCGGCATCGCACGGGTCATGAGGCTGTCGCGCGGCGCGGTTCGCGAAGTTCTGCGTGCCGGTTCGGCCGAAGTGCCCCGCATCGAACGAGCGGAAGCAGCTGCTCCGTACCGCGAGGCGATTCTGGAGCTCTATGCATCGTGTAAAGGAAATCTCGTTCGCGTGCATGAAGAGTTGGTCGCCTCGGGCGCTGATTTTTCCTACCAGGCCTTGACGGCCTTCTGCCGGCGTCAAGGAATCGGCCAGGAAGAAAAGAAACGGGTCGGGCGCTACCCGTTCGAACCGGGCCAGGAGATGCAGCACGACACCTCGCCGCACATCATCAACCTGGGTGGCAAAGAGCGCCGCGTACAAACGGCATCGTTGGTTCTGTGTTACTCCCGTATGGTCTTCTTTCAGTTCTATCCCAACTTCACGCGCTTCCACTGCAAGGTGTTTCTTACCGACGCCTTGCACTACCTGGGCGGCGGCTGTGCCACCTGCATGATCGACAACACGCATCTAGTGGTACTCCAGGGGACCGGACGCGATATGGTTCCCGTCCCGGAGATGCAGGCCTTCGGCGAACGCTACCACTTCGCGTTCAAGGCCCATGAGAAAGGGGATGCCAATCGTTCCGCTCACGTGGAACGAAGGTTCTCCTACATTGAAAACAATTTCCTGGCGGGCCGCACCTTCCAGGACTGGGAGGACGCCAACCGCCAAGCTCGCGAGTGGTGTGACAAGGTGAACGGAACTTTCCGAGCGAAACTCAAGGCCAGCGCGCGAGAACTCTTTGCCATGGAGCAAGCGTTCCTGAAACCACTGCCCGTCTGGGTGCCACCGGTCTACCTTCTGCATCAGCGCATCGTGGATGTCGAAGGTTATGTCAGCGTAGCGACCAACCGCTATTCCGTCCCCGTGGAGATGATCGGCCGACGCGTCGAGGTGCGCGAGAGTAAGGAGGCCATCGAGATCTATGAGGGACCGCGCCTGATCGTCACCCATCCCAGGATCGCGGAACCCACCGGGCGCCACTTCACCTTGCCCGAGCATCGTCGCCCGCGCGGTCGAGGAGTGAAGCTGCCGGAGACGTCACCCGAAGAAAAGACCTTGCTGGAAACACTGCCTGAACTCGCCGGCTACGTGCGAGCCCTCAAGGAGCGCAGTGCCGGCCGCGGCACCCTGGCGTTGCGGCGCTTGCTCTCGATGGTGAATGACTATCCCCGCGAGCCTCTGCGAGAGGCACTCGAAGAAGCCGCACAGTACGGACTGTACGATCTCGATCGCGTCGAGACGGTGATCCTCAGAAAGCTCGGCCGGGAATACTTCCAGATCCGTTTGAACTAGGGAGACGAGCATGACGGAAGAAACTCAGCAACTGCTGGAGAATCTGCGCCTGAAAAAGATGGCCACGATTCTTGACCAGGAGTTGGAAAATGCCAAGAACAACTCGCCCTCCTACAGCGAGTTCCTTCTCCGACTGTTGCAAGCGCAATGGCACGAACGGCAGGAAAAATGTCTGCAGTACCGCATCCAGCAGGCGCGACTGCCGGAACAGTGGACCCTGGAGTCGTTTCCTTTCAAGAAGCAGCCGGGCGTCTCGCGCCGCCAGATCCAGGAACTTGCCGAACTGGAGTTCATTCCCCGTGCCGAGAATATCGTCTTCATCGGCCCAACCGGCGTGGGAAAGACGGGACTCGCTTCCGGCCTGCTGCTGAAAGCCTTGCAGAACGGCTATCGTGGCTTGTTCATCAAAGCGCAAGACCTGCTCGACGAGATGTATGCTTCGCTTGCGGACCGCTCCTCACGTAAGCTCATCAAGCGCCTGGCTCGCGTGGACGCGCTCCTGATCGATGAGCTAGGGTATGTGAACGTACGGCCCGAGCAGACCAACATCTTTTTCAAGCTCATGGAGGAACGCTACAGCCGGAAGGCAACCATCCTCACTACCAATCTCGACTACAATCAGTGGCACAACATTTTGGCGAACAAAGATCTGGTCAACGCCATGCTCAGCCGTCTACGACACCGCTGCCACACGATCCGTATCGATGGACCTTCATTGAGAGAACCGCAAAGTGAATGATCCGCTTCCTCGTATACCCAACGGGCAACATCCCTGCTAAATGGAAATCGCTGTTGAAGGCCCCGCAGTCCCACTGCCCAGCGGCAATAAGATCCTCTGCTTCAAACCCTGTTCCGAATCCTGTTTTTCGGGTGGGTCATTTTAAGAAAGCATAGGTGGGTCATTTTTGCCGAGCGCCGAAGCAGGCCGCGTCCTCGTTGTTCATGGGGGCGTTTTTGGGTGCTCGAGCCGGATGAATGGGAAACCTTCAAGTCCGGTTCTTAGAGGGCTGGGCGCCAGTAATGGCGCCCGGCCACTCGACCAAGTGGTTTTGGGCCGATTCCATATCTACGAGTACGCTGTCACTAGCCCGCAATAGCTCAGGACGAATCGTGTTAATGGGAAGCCCTATAAAGTCTTCAGGAACGCGATCAGAGCTTTGCGATCGTCTACGGACAGGTCCAGACCGAAAGGATGTCCCTTAACGGCATACGTCTTCATGCCATAGGGCTTGTATCCGGTCGGCACATAGTCGTCTCGCAGACGCTGAGGATCAAGCCAGTCCTCCAACGTCGCACACCAGCCGCTGTGGCCAAACATTCCCCGATACCAGACACCGCGCAACGATGGGACCTTGTAATAGCCGGTCCCACGCCTGGTTTTCAGGGCGAGGTTAGAGTCGGTGCCAACCGAGAGAGGCAAAATGTCGTACTTCTTTTCGGCATCTGCTGGCGGAGTGAAACCTGTCGCAATTGTCAGTTTATTGTTGGTGTATACCGGCGGGATATGACACGTGATGCAATTCTCACTCTTGAATAGCTTCTGTCCGCGTTCGGCCAACGCGTCAAACTTGTTTGCATTCGGAGGGGGCTTCAATGAGTAGACATAGAGCGCCAGAGCGTAGAGCTGCTCGTCGCTGTAACGGTCACGTTCGAGTTCCTCAATCTTTGGCAATTTCTTGAAATCGGGGAAATCGACCGGAACAAAGCCATTGAAGTTGGCAAGATCGTCGCCCCCCTGATTGAGGGCGGCGTACCGCATCAAATCCACTATAGCGTGCTGTTGCTGAAGACCCGTACGATCCAAATATTTGCGATCCTTGACTCCGATCAGATCCGGTACCTGTGCCGGAGCGAACGGACTCGTTCTATTGCGTGCAACGACTCCCGGCGGAATCGTGCGGTGAACCTCGGCGATTTGTTCCAGAGGCATGCTGCTGGTCGAAGGAAGAGGACCTGAAGTGATCCACGGAGTCGCATACAGGCTTCGTTCGAGCAATTGTGCCGCTTTGGTGCCCGAACGGAGGTAATCGAACGCAAAATAACGGTCGAATGGGAAATTGCCTTGTGCTCCCTTCAGAACAGTTCCGTCTGGCATAACCCTTGTGTGGCACATGCCACACGCCAGGACCCCAATCTCGACCTCGCCTTTTCTCTTCACAACGTAGCGGAAGTACGGCAGCGTGCCGTCTGCTGCGACCATCGCGCCAGTCGCCTCGAGAAACTTTGGATCACGCACATATAGGTCGGTTGGTTCCGATCCTCCAATTCCGCCATCGCCTATCGGTGCGTCAAAGACCTGTTCACCGGCCGTTATCCAGTCGGCATCTGTGTCAAGCGGCGGCGCATGACCTTTGTCATCCCAATAGATTGTCGGGTCCTTATGTTTGAGCAATTCTAAGTAGCCAACTGGTTCGTGTCCCGCAGCATAAACGGGGTAGCTCTTGTATATGGCCCGGACCGGTATCCGGTAGTAGTAGTCGCTGGCGACCTGCTTAGGCGATCCTGTGGGATTGGCCAAGGGTATTTCGAGGGTGGCCATTTCGGCATCATCCCAAGTTTTGGGAACGTTGAAACTAGGCGTTTGAGAATGCCGGAAGCCTACCCAGATTGCCGGAAAGAGAAAAACCAAAACGAACAGGGAGCCTAGTCTTTTCAAATGGGCCTCCAGTCCTTTTGGTCCAGAGGGCGAGGCCACCGCAGCCGCGCCACTTCTGCCGCTTAATCTAACGCAGGTCAAGTTGCTAGTCGACGAAAAAGATCGGCACTCCAACTCCTGGTTAGTGGCGTTCGCGGAAACTTGAAATCCATATTGACGTGTATGCTGTTTATCAGGACCTACCCACTTGCAGTCTCGATGTGATGTACGAAACAGAGCCACTGGCAACGTTCGCGCGGACTCCGGGAGACGGTCTGGACGGGTTCGCAGCTGAGGCAGTCGTCCGGCCCGCCAGTTGGTTCACGCTCATGCCCCGCAACTGGAGCTTTGTCGAAGCGGCCACGCTGCCCACTGCCGGGCTAACAGCATGGCGTGCCATCGTAGTCGAAGGACGGACACAGGCCGACCATGATGTTTTGGTGCTCGGCACTGGAGCTGTATCCATCTTCGCACTTCAATTCGCGAAGAAGATGGGTGGTCGAGTGATCGTGACATCTTCGTCCGACGAAAAACTGGAGCGAGCGCGGGTCCTCGGTGCAGACTTCTGTGTCAATTACCTCCGGCATGAGAACTGGTCGGGAAGGGTCTTGGAATTGACTGAAGGACGCGGCGTCGATCTTGTCGTTGAAACCGCCGGTCCCGGCACTTTGCCACAATCGATCAAAGCGACGCGCATAGGTGGACACATCATTCTAATTGGCGTCCTGACTGGACTCTCGCTGCGCCTCCTTTTGAGGCACGACTCATTCCCCACATTAGTTCTCCGACAAGAGCAGCAAGAACGTGCTCAGCGTGATGAGCTGGAGTGCCCGTCCCCACCATCTTTTCAAAGGCTGTTCTCACTTCAGGCACCTGTTCAATCTGGCCTTTAACAGCTGCATGCATGGCTACATGGGCCAAGGGACTCACGACATTGCCCTCAAACTCGACTTCATAGGGAGCTCCCTCCCGCAGGTCCGCAAATTCGAGGGCGTTGTGAATGTGCTTCAGGTGCATGTGTTCTTGCATTGCCCGCGCAAACAGCTGCTCTTCCTCTGAAAGTTCGGCCATCGTGCCGGACTTTACTGCTTCATAGGTGAGCTTCTGCAGGTGCCCGGTCAATTTGCGGAGCTTCGCCAGTTGGTCGCCCATTCCGTCTACTCCTAGTGCGTATCAACAAACGAATGGTGTGTGCGCCGATACCCGGGAGACCGCCTTTTTTTGCAGAGAGCGGAGTCCCTCGCGCGAACGCACTGCCTACTTCTACCATGTATCGGTACCATGAGGAACCTTTCCAATTACGCGACTAATCAAGTACAAGCGCGGATCGTGATAGATTCAGCTATATTCTGAGTATCGCCAGAGCGACCGGATAGTTTCCGATGGCACATTCTGCTTCGCGGATTTTCGATTTCCCGACTTGTGCTTGCCCCAACACTCATCACTCTGGGGGTCACGCTCTTGCGCCTCGTGGGGGAACTGCGCGGCTGGCCGAGTCCGTGGTTCGCCAAAAACAATGCCATCGTGGGAATCACGTGGCTTCTGCCTCCGACCTTCGGAGTCTATTTCGCCTGGAAGTTATGGCGCGAGGGCGAGCGCATTGACCGCATCGACCGTGCGTTTCTTCTCGGGCTTCTAGGCGTCGCCTTGAACCAGTTGGTGGAAGCAACAGTCTTTCAGTATGCGGACATCAGCATTACAGCATGCTGGTGATCCTGTGGACGGTTGCGGTCATCAGCGCTTGCTTGCAGTATTTGGCGTGGCCAGCTCTGTGCAAGACTCTGATAGCCTACGGGCTGGGCGCGAGGATTCCCGTCGTGGTCATTATGTTTTCGCCCTCCGTGGCCATTGGGGCACGCACTACGACCGTCCGTCCGGACCCTTCACACTTACCTTTTGGCCCACGTTCCTCTGGTTCGGCTTCTTTGAAGAGTTAATTTACTGGGTGTCGTTTACGGTGGCCTTCGGCTCGCTGGCGGGAAGCATTGCTGCAGCGGTGGCGAAGCGGCGAACGCGGGAGTGGCAATCTGCCGTGTAATCAAGGTCCAGAAAATCGCATCGGTGCCTAAGAAATTCAGGCCAGGTCTTGGTTAACGCGGAAAGGGTACTAGCCTTCGCATGGTGGTCCCCGCGTAGTCTGGCACGAGCGCCAGATCGTTGTGGTTTCGGTCTCACAATAGCGAAACTGGAGGACAATCATTGCCAGAGACTGTCAGGTAGGTAGCCGCACATGCCCAAGAAGGACGTACGCATTCCTGAGCTTTTCAGAAAATTGGAGTCTACTTACGGCAAGCAAGTGCCGTCTTGGCCGACCGATCCGTATCTTTTTTTGGTGTGGTGGCACTGTGGCTACCCATCGAGTGACACGACATGCACAAAGGGTTGGCAGTCATTAAAGCGAGAGATCGGCGTAGATCCAGAGGAACTACTCTCGGCATCGCCTGCGAATCTCGGACGTGCTTTGCGTCCCGGTGGTATGGTCCCGGAACTAAGAGCGATAAGGCTCAAAGAAATCGCCGCAAGAGTGAAAGATGAGTTTGCCGGTGACCTCCGCTCAGCCCTTGTCGGACCGATTGTGAAAGTACGCAAATTGCTCAAGAAGTTTCCGGGTATCGCTGATCCCGGCGCAGATCGCATCATGCTCTTTGGCGGCATTGCGCCTGTAGCTGCCATTCCCTCGAACGGCCCGCACGTCCTAGTGCGAATCCAATGTGGCCTTGAACGCGAGAGCTATGCAGTGACATACCGAGAGGCACAGCAAGTTATCATGGCTGAAGTTCCTGAGGAGTTTGATGCGCGTACCCGCGCCTATTTGCTCTTGAAGCGCCACGGCCAGGAACTTTGCAAGCGTACAAAGCCGAAATGTTCGGAGTGCCCCGTTAGCGCTCACTGCGCGTACTTCTCTGGCAAAAATCGCGGGCGATGGACCCCGGCATAATCGTCTATCTCCCGGCAGCCGAAATCGGAGAAGTTCGTACTGGGACTGTCTCGGCTAGCAAGCGGACCGGATCGGTAGCCAGGATGGTAGCATTCGGGGTGACGCTATTGTGCGGGCCTAGGCCCGAAACGACACCCTCGCGATCCATACGATTCGGGGAGCCAGACCTTTCCTATCAGTTGGCGAGCTGCCGTCCCCATCTCACTGTGCCCAATTTTGTGCCTACCCGCAAACCCGACGAGCTACCAGAGAGTGCGATGGGCACTGGTTTAGACATTCATTTAGAAGTAATTAGCAGCAATTTGAAGCAAATTCCGGTAGTTGCTGTAACTTGTTGATTCTTCATTCGAGAAGTCTAGGATGGATGACCCCACGCGCCGGTGTGAAAACGGCACCGGCATCTGAGACGCGCCTTCCGGGGCTCCCGGTCCCAAGCGGGGGCCCCATTTTTTTGAGTTGGCGAATGACGGCGGCCCTCGATCTTGTTCATCTAATGGGCAGATCCAAATCCGGGACTAGCGGGCTTCGACAACGCTTCCGATGGACACATCTGGCTGACATAAGAGTCAGTGCTACATTGAAGAATAAGAGCGGTCGAGTTTTGCGGCTTGCTTTGCGCTGGTCGATAGCTAACAAAATGCTGGCGGCGTAAAGCCGCCGCTACAGAGACGAAGCAAAAGAGACGCAGCAAAGGAGATGAAGAGAAAGGCGCCCGCTTCGGAAGTCGGCCGCTACACCGTCTCTGAGGGCTACGGGTTCGAGTTCAGGTAAGTGTCTTTTAGGGTTTTGGTGCGCTCTTGGGTCAGGGTTACGCGGCACTGGATCAGAGCTGGAGGGGCTGCAGTGCCACCCGCGAACACTTTGTAGTCGGCTTCGCACTGAGCGTCGCGGTAGGTGAGCCACGCGCTTTGCGCTTTTTTTAGCAAGGCAGCTTGCTCGGGCTTGAGCTTTTTCAAAGATTCCCGGTAAACGCGATTGAGTTCCGCATCGGACTTTTTCCAGTCGTTGTCCATGCAATCTTGCATGTCTTTGGTAGAGACAGCGTCTTTGCATTGCGCGGAGGCGAGGTTTGGAACGAAGAGCAGAAGCAGCAGGGCAAAGTGTTTCATGGATGCTCCAGGCGGTACGCCGCGAATCAGTTTACCTGGCGAGTGACGGCGATTCCGGCTTGTCCCAAGACGTGGGCAATCTGTGTTTCGCGGAGGCGGGAGGCGTCGTATTCAAACGAGATCTGATTTTTTTGCTCGTCGACGTGGATGCTGCGCAAACCGTAGGTGTTGGCAAATTCGCCCAGGCGCTCCAGTTGCTCGTGGCTGAGGGTGGAGTGCAGGTTGTAGGTAATTTCGAGAAGCGTCATGCAGGGGATTATACCAGCGATGGGGCGGAAGCAAAGGGAGTATAGGCGAATGTAACGGTGCAGCATCTAAAGTGGTAGTCTCACACACAAAAGGACTGCGAATGTCGACACCAGCAATGCCGGGATTGCCGATTTTGCCAGCCGCGCCGCGCGAGAAGGACCCCGTGTGCGGAATGATGGTGGACCCGCAGAACGCGGCGGGAAAAGTCGAGTACGGCGGAAAAACTTATTACTTTTGTTCGGCGCAATGCGCGGAGCGTTTTCGGAATGAGCCGGAAAAATTCCTGATGGCGCCGGGCACGGCGGGAATGGAACACAAAGCTGCGCCGGTTGCCGCTGAGGCGGGGTCCAAGAATGTCCGCTACACGTGCCCGATGGATCCGGAAATTGTGCAGATTGGGCCGGGGATATGCCCGAAATGCGGCATGGCGCTGGAGCCGATGGACATTGTCGCGGAAGAACAAGCGGACCCGGAATATGAGTCGATGCGCAAGCGGTTTTGGGTGAGTGTAGCGCTTTCATTGCCATTGCTGGTGCTGTCGATGTTTGGGGGGATGTTGGGGCTGCACTTGCAGGCAGGCACGAAAAACGCGATTGAATTGTTGCTGGCCACGCCGGTGGTGCTGTGGTGCGGTTGGCCGTTCTTCGAGCGATTCTGGTCTTCGTTGGTGAATCGCAGCCCCAATATGTTCACACTGATCGGGCTGGGCACGGGCGCGGCATATCTTTATAGCGTGGTGGCGACACTGTTTCCTCAGGTTTTTCCGGCTTCGTTCCGCGACGCGCATGGCGGCGTGGCTGTGTATTTCGAAGCTGCGGCGGTAATCATCACGCTGGTGCTTCTGGGACAAGTGCTGGAATTGCGGGCCAGGCAGCGTACCAGTGGCGCGATTCGCGAGTTGCTGCACCTGGCGCCGCAGATTGCGCACCTGGCTTCTGCGGGGACGGAGCGAGACGTCCCCCTGCAACAGGTGAAGCCGGGCGACGCGCTGCGTGTGCGGCCGGGCGAACGCGTCCCAGTGGACGGCGTGGTGCGCGAAGGGGCGAGCGCGGTCGACGAATCGATGGTGACAGGCGAACCACTGCCCGTGGAAAAGGCGGCAGGAGACAAAGTCACCGGAGGAACGTTAAACGCGAGCGGGAGCTTCGTGATGGTGGCCGAGCGCGTGGGAAGCGACACATTGCTGGCGCGGATTGTGAAGCTGGTGAGCGAGGCGCAACGAAGCCGGGCACCGATGCAGAGGCTTGCCGACAAGGTGGCGGGATATTTTGTACCGGGTGTGGTGGCCGCAGCGATTCTGGCGTTTGTGGGCTGGGCGATTTGGGGGCCGGAGCCGAGGATGGCGCATGCGCTGCTGGCGGCGGTGGCGGTGCTGATCATCGCTTGTCCGTGCGCGCTGGGACTGGCGACTCCAATGTCCATCATGGTGGCGGTTGGGCGCGGCGCGTCTGCAGGAGTGCTTGTGCGCAACGCGGAGGCGCTGGAGACGTTGGCGCGCGTGGACACGCTGGTGATCGACAAGACCGGAACTTTGACGGAAGGCAAGCCGCACCTGACCAACGTCCGAGTTCCGCAGGGAACCAAATTGCCCGAGAGTGCCCTATTGTCACTGGCCGCGAGCGTGGAACGAGCCAGCGAGCACCCGCTGGCGCGCGCGATTGTGCGAGCCGCGGAGGAACGCAAACTGCCGCTGGCGCCGGTGACGGAGTTTCAGGCCAGTCCGGGTGGCGGCGTAAAGGGAAGCGTTCTTGGCAAGCAAGTGCTAGCGGGGACGGCGCGATTTCTTGGCCAGCACGGGATTGGACCGGAAGCCGCGAGCGATTCTAACGAAGCAGAATCCGGTTCGACAGCGATCCACGTGGCAGTGGATGGCCGGTTGGTGGGTGTGCTCTCGCTGTCGGACGAAATTAAGGCCTCCACGCCAGAAGCTATTCGAGCATTGCGCGAGGAAGGACTGCATGTGGTGATGCTGACGGGCGACCGGCGCGAATCGGCGAAAAGGGTTGCGGCGCAACTGGGAATCGACGAGTTCGAAGCTGAAGTTCTGCCCGAGCAAAAGACGGACGTCATTAACAGGTTGAAGGCGGAAGGCAGAATTGTGGCCATGGCCGGCGACGGAATCAATGATGCTCCGGCGCTGGCCGCCGCGCACGTTGGGATCGCCATGGGGACCGGAACCGATGTGGCCATCGAAAGCGCGGGAATCACGCTGGTGAAGGGCGACCTGAGGGGGATTGTAAGGGCCCGAAAGCTGTCGCGCGCTACGTTGCGCAATATCAAGCAAAACCTCGGTTTCGCGTTTCTGTACAACGCGTTGGGAATCCCGATCGCTGCCGGAGTGTTTTACCCGGTATTTGGGTGGCTACTGAGCCCGATGATTGCCAGCGCCGCGATGAGCTTCAGTTCTGTTTCCGTAATCACCAATGCACTACGACTGCGTCGCTCGCCTTTGTGACCCTGCCCGTACGCGCCACCTGACCAATCGGCCCATCGTCTCGTCTATAGCAGCAGGCGGGGAACTTTCCCGGTGCCCCTGCGTATCTACCAGTGGAAGCCCACATATACCGGGTGCGAGGGTCGGCTATGGCAAGCAATGGCAATGGTTTAACTAACGGCAAGAATGGCAAAAACGGGAAGAAACGGCGTCGCAGAATCATCATTGGCTCCATCCTGCTGCTCATCCTGGTTGGCGGAGGCTATGGGGTATACGCGGCATTGCGCCCGACGCACGAGATTGATCCGTCGAAAATCGCGTCCGTGGAACGTGGCGACTTGGCAAAGGTAGTAGTTGCGACGGGAAAGATTCAGCCGCTGTCGAAGGTGGAAGTGAAGTCGAAGGCCAGCGGCATTGTGAAGCAGCTATTTGTGGACTATGGCGACAAGGTCAAGCAGGGGCAGGTGCTGGCCGAACTCGACAAAATTCAACTGGAAGCGAGCGTGCGAGCTTCGCAGGCAAATTACCAGGCGGCGCAAGCGGCCAGGGACTCCGCGACGGCCACGTTGGAACGAAATAAAGTTGACGCCGAGGGACCGGATGTTCCGTACCTGAAACTGAACATGGAACGCGCGCAGCAGATGTTCAAAGACGGAGTGATGTCCAAGAGCCTGGTAGAAGACGCCGAGAAGAACTACCAGTTGGCGTTGAACAAGCAAGTCAGCGCGCAGAGGACCCTGGTCGTTTCGCGCGCGGAAATTGCCAAGGCGGAAGCGCAGGTGGCGCAGGCGAAGGCCGCGCTGGAAAACGCCGAAGAGGATTTGAGGAATTCGACGATTGTCAGCCCGATTGATGGGCTGGTCCTGTCGCGAGACGTGAACGTGGGCGATGCGGTCAGCTCCATCCTGGTGCTGGGTTCGCAGGCGACGCTGATTTTCACGTTGGGAGATATCAGCGAAGTGTACGTTCAGGGGAAAGTGGATGAAGCGGACATCGGCAAGGTGTTTTTAGACCAGCCGGCGCGCATCGTGGTGGAATCGTTCAAAGACAAGAAATATACCGGGAAGGTGACGAAGATTTCTCCGTTGGGTAAGGAGAAGGACAACGTCACCACGTTTGAAGTGCGCGTATCGATCTCCAATCCCACGGGCGAGCTGAAAGCCAACATGAGCGCGAACGCGGAAGTGGTGTTGGAAGAAAAGAAGAATGTGCTGATGGTGCCGGAAGCTTCGCTGATTTACGACAAAGACCGCAAAGCTTCGGTGGAATTGCCCGACCCGAAGGCCGCGAATGGCCGCAAAAAAGTAGACGTAAAGCTGGGCATTTCCAATGGCGTGAAGACGGAAATCGTTTCCGGACTTACCGAAAAGCAGCAGGTAGTTCTCCAATAGCGAGGGACGCGCATGACCTTTCGTGACCTGTTGCGGGACACCTTCGCGACGCTTTGGGCCCACAAGCGCCGGACACTGCTGACGATGTTCGGGATCGCCTGGGGGATCATTTCCATCACGCTGATGGTGGCGGCGGGAGAAGGCCTGGGTCGCGGAATCCAAAAACAACAGGAAAACTTTGGCAAAGACGTGATGATCGTTTTCGCCGGCCGCACCAGCATGCAGGCCGGCGGCACGCGGTCTGGGCGCGTGGTGCACTGGATGGAGGACGATTACAAGGAAGTAGCCAAAGAAACGCCGGCGTGCAAGTACGTGATGCCAGAATTGGGCAACAACGTGAAAGTGCACAGCGCGTATAACAGCGGCGACCTGGATACCGTGGGTTCGCTGCCTCCGTTCACCATTATCCGCAGCATTACCGTCGCGCAGGGACGCTTCTACAACGAAGAAGACAATGAAGAAGGGCGGCGCGTGGCGTTCATCGGGAGCGACGCGAAGAAGCAACTATTCGCCGAACGCGAAGCCATGGGGCAGGTGATCGAGTTGAACGGCATTCCGTATACCGTCATCGGCGTGATGAAGACGAAGGACCAGAACTCCAGCTACGACGGCGTGGACATTCGAAAAGTTTTTATTCCGTTCAATTCCATGAAGCGGGATTTTCCGAACAAGCCGCCTGCCGTGGAACATACCGTGGACCGGTTGCTGGTGGCGCCGTGGTCGCTGGAAACGCATCCAGCGTGCGTGCGCCAGCTTCGCCACTCCCTGGCGCGCTTGCACAATTTCGACCCCCGGGATGAGGAAGCGGCAAGCATCTGGGACACCGTGAAAAATGCGCAGGCCAACCGGATGATTTTTGTGGGCATGGAAGTATTCATGGGCGCGGTAGGCGTAGCGACGATTTTTCTGGGCGGCCTGGGAGTAATGAACGTGATGTTGGTGAGCGTTCGGGAGCGGACGCGCGAGATTGGCGTGCGTAAGGCGCTGGGAGCGACGCGGCAATCGATTCTGCGGCAGTTTTTTCTGGAGACGGTAATCGTGGTGTTCATCAGCGGAGGAGCGGGGCTGATTATTTCATACGGATTTTGTGCATTGGTGAACCTGCTGCCGAAGCTTCCTTTTTTTGATGGCTTGGACGCGAGTTGGAAACTGGCAGCGTTGACGATCAGCTTGCTGGGAATCATCGCCGCGCTGTCGGCGCTGTATCCAGCGAATCGCGCCGCTTCGGTTGATCCAATTGAGGCGCTACGGTTCGAGGCGGGTGGCTAGCGAGAGTTATAAGTTTTAAGTTGTAAGTTTTAAGTAAACATGCTTGTCGCGGCGTTTGAGGTTGGGTCGAACGCAATGGAAGAAACCAAAATATCTTCAGTTACCGAGACGTTGAAGCAAACCGGCGAGCATTCTCTTTATTTCAAGAAGCTCGGCCTCGGCTTCACGATGCGCCACGATATCGATCAGTTGCAAGTCTTGCGCGAGCAGCAAAAAGTACTCCAGCTCACTTGCGGACCCCATCGAGATGTGCAAGAACTGGCGGAGTTTAGAGCGTCCGCGGCGGCCACAGCCTTCCGCGATGTTTGCGGGAATCGCGCTTGCGGCACGCCGGATCTGACTGCTGAGTCCGAACCGTTCATCGGCGGGCAGTTGCCGCGACAACCTGTAAACCCGCAGGACGAACTGGTGGCTGCGGCGCCACACTTCGAGTTTGCGGAAGTCCTGCATAACGGTCCAGGGAGTGCCCCGTTGAGGTCTGCTTGTATTTACTTACAACTTAATACTGATAACTGTCAACTAGAACTGCGGAGTTCTCATGTTCACTGAAGTGTTCAAAGAGGCTTGGGCGGCGTTGGGACGGAACCGGGTGCGCAGTTTGCTCACCATGACGGGAATCTCGTGGGGCATTGTGGCCGTGACGTTGCTGTTGAGCTACGGCTCCGGATTTCGCAGCGTGCTGCTGTACACTTTCGAAGTGTTTGGGAAAGCGGCGGTGATCTGCTGGCCGGGAACCACCAGCGAACAAGCCGGCGGAGAGCGCGCTGGTAAGGCCGTGAGGTTCGAGCAGGAAGATGCGGATTGGGCCAAGGCGCAATCGCCGCTGATCAAGCGCGTGACATTGGAGACCGTGCGTTGGCAGGGTATTTCGCACGATGAGCGGCTGTCTTCTTCCGCAACTCGCGGCGTTTATCCGGAATACGGCGAGATGCGCAATGAAGTGCCGTCCGAGGGACGCTGGATTACCGCGGACGACATTGCCGAGAGGCGCCGCGTGGTCTTTTTGGGGGCACGACTCAAGAAGAAACTGTTCAGCGGAACACCTGCCGTTGATGAGATCGTGCGAATCAACGGAGTGCGGTTCACGGTGATTGGCACCATGGACATGAAATTCTCCGACAGTTGCTATTTCAACTGCGATGATGAGTCGGCGTTCATTCCGTACAGCACCGCGGGTGACATCTGGGATGCGCGCTACGCCAGCGTGATGATCTTCGAGCCGGTAGCGCCGGAATTTGAAGCACAGGCCATGGCGCAGTTTCGAACGGCGATCGCGAACCGGCAACATTTCTCTCCGAACGACAAACGCGCGATTACCATGTTCGGGCGGCAAGAGTTCAAGCCGATTTATGACGGCATAACGCTGGGAATCGAAGGGCTGCTCTTCTTGATCGGGGCCATGACGTTGGGAATTGGAGGCGTCGGCGTAATGAACATCATGCTGGTGTCGGTCGATGAACGGGTACGGGAAATAGGGTTGCGGCGGGCGTTGGGCGCGCGGAAAAAGCACATCCGGTGGCAGTTTTTGCTGGAGGCGCTGGTACTGACCCTCGCTGCCGGCGCGGTGGGAATGCTGTTTTCGTGGATTTTGACGTCGTCAATCGGGACGCTGCCGTTCCTGGGCCCGGCGTATGAGGATGACTCGGGAAAAGTGGATATCCATCTGAATTTGTCGCTGATGACCATGGTGCTTTCCACGCTGATCTTGGTGGTTGTAGGAGTGATCAGCGGCTGGGTGCCGGCTATGCAAGCGGCAAAGCTGGATCCGGTGGAAGCATTGCGGTACGAATAGGGCGCGGTCGCGGGAACACGGCGCAGAAGTACCACATTCACCACAGAGCTCACAGAGAGAACCAGGCATTCGGCCGGGGCATGTGTCGGCTGCACTTGCGGATTCGCGCAAATCGCGTAGCGTTCCCCTAGCAACACATCCCACGGAAGAGGAGAGAGCGATGCGGCACTATGCGGGCCGATTGGCCCTGGCAATGGCCTTGGCAGTGGTCGGGTACTTACTGATTTACCGGCCGCTGCAATTACGTTGGGGAGCGACGCACGAAGAAGTGATGCGAGCGATGCCCGGCGACGAAATCCAGCAAGCACCGACCTTCAACGCAACCCGGGCCATCACGATCGACGCGCCGCCAGAAGCGATTTGGCCGTGGCTGATGCAAATCGGCTACCGGCGCGGCGGTTGGTATGGGTACGACTGGATCGACAATGACGGCATTCCCAGCTCTGTGCAGGTCCTGCCCGAATGGCAGCACCTGAAGGCGGGCGACACCGTGCCGATATGGAGGAACCTGGATTTTCCCGTGGTGGCAGTGGAAGCGAATCAATATTTAGTTTTCGCGAGCCGCAATAGGCACGACAGCATGGCACTTGCACTGTACCCTGTCGATTCGAGCCATACGCGGCTGGTTTGGCGCATTCACATGGGCCCGTACAAATGGACCTCTCCTTTCATCGCCGCACAACTGTTCGCGGATCTGGCGGACTTTGTGGCCGTGCGACAGAACTTGCGCGGAATCAAAGCGCGGGCGGAAGGCATGCGTCCGGAGTCAGAACGAACTGTGTACGCCGAGTTGTTTTTGTGGATGGCTTGTTTCGTGGTGTTCGTCACGGCGGAAATTATTCTGCTGCTTACGAAAGGGCTGCTGCGGCCGCTGTTGGCGGCTGTGGGAACTGGGCTGATGACGGCTTGGTTGGTGCTGGTGCAGCCTCCCCTGTGGATCACTGTGATTGGAACTCTGGCGAGCTTGGCGCTGTTGTGGTGGGCTTTTCGCGCCGACTCGCTGCCTGTGGCCGAAAAGGAACTGCAGCCGCACACCGCGTAGCCTGGAACGACCAGCAGATCCCTCACTTCGCTCGGGATGACAATTTAAACCCCTGAGATGACAATTTTGAGACTCCGTCACACTTGGTGGCCTGTGCTTGGTGCCATGTGAGCGGGTCGGCCTGCTATAGTGGTTAGGATAGCTGTGGCACAAAGAAATAGAGAATGGAAGCGTTGGAGAGAACGATGAATCGAGGCAGCTTAATTCGCGCAGTGCTGTGGAGCGCGGCGGTGATGGCGATGTTGTTGGCGGGATACCTCGCGGAAGGGCACGCCATTTTGAAGGAATCGTCTCCGGCAGCGGGCAGCACCGTGAATGGGCCCGACGTGCCAATCATGTTGAAGTTCAACGTGCGAATCGATGCCACGCGCTCGAAACTGCAGTTGATGACGCCGGACAACAAGATGGTGGATTTGAGCGTGGAGAAGCAGAGTTCGCCGGACACGCTGACGACCAAGGCCACCGGGTTGAAGGCGGGAGAGTACAAGATTGCATGGCAGGTGCTGGCGCCCGACGGGCATATTACGCGCGGGCTGGTACCGTTCAAAGTCGCGGGATCGTAGAGAGAAATAATGGTACAGCTGATCGGCATATTCAGTTATTTGGTGGTGTTGTTGCGCGCGGCGACGCTGTGCTTTCAGAGCCTGGCGGTGGGCGGGATTCTGTTTTTGCTGCTGGTAACGCGAAGCGAAGAATTGCGCACAGACGAGTTGCTGCAGTCAGCCTGGAAGCTGATTCGCTGGAGCGGGCTGGGGCTGGCCATCGCGCAGGTACTGTTCGTGGTGAGCAACTCCATGGTGCTGACGTACTCCGTGGATATTTCGCTGCGAGAAGTTCTGGGAGCGAACTACGTATTCGCGGGGCTGCTGGGCGTTGTTGCCGGAGTCGCGATTGCTTATTGGCCCGCGGCGATGCAGCGGAGTATGAACCCGGTGGTGTTGGTGCCGGCGGCAATGATGCTGGCGGCGACGGTGATGACCAGCCACTCCGCGTCGCGGATGGAAGGGCGAGCGGTGCTCGTCAGCCTGACAACGCTGCATTACCTGACTACCGCGAGTTGGATTGGAGGCTTGCCGTTTCTGCTGGTGGCCATGAAACGGGTTACGGATGCAGAGAAAAGGGCGCGGATCAGCCAGAATTTTTCGCGGCTGGCGCAGATCAGCGTGGTGCTGCTGTTCGCGGCGGGTTTGGCGATGAGCTGGGTGTATGTAGGTTCCTGGAACGCGGTTTACGGCACGGCGTACGGAATCATGGTGACCACGAAAGTGGTGCTGTTCGGGATCTTGCTGCTGCTGGGCGCGGCGAATTATTACATCGTGAAGGGAATCGGCGAGGGGAACGGCGAGGGAGCGCGGAGTCTGGTTAGATTTGGCGAAGCGGAAGTAGGGATTGGACTGGCGGTGATTTTGACGGCGACCTCGCTGACGTCGCAGCCACCCGGCGTGGACCTGACGCAGGACCGCGTGTCGTGGCAGGAAATTGCTGAGCGCTATTCGCCACGCCCACCAAGGCTCTCCAGTCCGGAGTGGAAGGAGCTGTCACCGTCGACGCAAGAGACTTTAAAAAAGGCGGCGGCAGCGGGACAGAGCGTGCCGGTGTCGTTTGTTCCGGGGCAATTCGCGGCCGGCACAAACGGCCCTGCGGATCGCGCGTGGTCGGAATACAACCACAATTGGGCCGGGCTGATCGTGTTTCTGATGGGCATACTGGCGCTGCTGTCGCGCAGCCGTTATTTTGCCTGGGCGAAAATCTGGCCGCTGGCATTTTTGGGGCTGGCTGTTTTTCTTTTTTTGCGCGCAGATCCTGAAAATTGGCCGTTGGGGCCGAACGGGTTCTGGGCAAGTTTTGGCGAGGCGGAAGTATTGCAGCACCGGCTGGCGGTATTGCTGCTGATCGCGTTTGCCGCGTTTCAATATTTGGTGGAGACAAAGAGACTGAAATCGCAAGGGGCGGCGCTGGTGTTCCCAATTGTGTGCATTCTTGGCGGCATGGTGTTGCTGACGCACTCGCACGCGTTGGGAAACATCAAGGAAGAGTTATTGGCGGAGATGAGCCACACACCGCTGGCCGTGTTCGGCATAATGGCGGGTTGGTCCAGATGGCTGGAATTGCGGCTGCCGCCGGAGAGTGGCGCGAAGAAGTATCTTTCGTGGCTGTGGCCCGTGTGCTTCATTATGGTGGGATTGATATTGATGGATTATCACGAAAGCTAGGGTGAAGGCTGTGGCGCCCGTTGGCTTAGACTGGCGGACGGCCTCAGAAGGCCGTCCCTACAAATGCGAAGAGAAATACGCCCGCCTCGGACGCTGGCCGTTGCACAGGCCAAGACAACCCAAGAACACAGACTGAAGTCTGTGCTACCAAACTCAAAAATGGCGACCTAGTTTTTGGCTAGAAGGGTGTCGAAGTAGGCGGTCATATCGGCGGAATCCCAATCCTGAGGGCCGATAATCTTGCGGACAATTTTTCCCTTGCGGTCAATCACGTAGGTTTCCGGATACATGGATGAGCCATAACTGAGAGCGATGGGCGAGCGATGGTCTTCATTGGTGCCCGGGTCGCGGTACGTGGGGAAATTCACGCCATGATCCTTCAGAAAGGCTTCGTATTTTGCGGGATCGTCGTCGGCAGCAACGCCAAGAACTATACCGTTACGGGAACTAATATGTTGTTGGAGTGCAATCAGGCTGGGGACTTCTGACACGCAAGGCCCGCACCAGCTTCCCCAAAAATTCAACACGACTACCTTGCCACGCAAGTCGGACAGGTGCGCCGGCTTGCCGTCGAGCTGTATGGCGAAGTCTTGCGCGGACTTGCCAGCGATGGAGGATTCGCCCTGGCGATAATGCGGGAGGGAGAAAAACGCCAGAATCGCGAAGGCAAAACCCATGCTGCCCCAGGCGAAGAATTTGCGGAGGAAGGGATTCATATAAAGCTATAATAGCGCACACCAGCGACAGCGAGAAGTCTGCACGCATCTATCCGCGATGACTCCCCCACCACAAAACTTTCCTGCAATTTCTGTCGTTGTCCCGGCGCGCAACGAAGAAGCGGTGATCGCGGCGTGCATCGAATCGCTGATTCAACAGCAAGAAATCGCGGAAATCGTGGTAGTGAACGACCAGTCAACAGATAAGACCGCGGAAATTGTGCGGGCATTGGCGGCAAAGCATTCCCGCGTGAAGATGATTGAAGTGACGGAATTGCCGGCGGGATGGGTGGGAAAGAATTATGCGGTGTGGCTCGGCGCGTGCCAGGCCAAAGGCGCGTGGCTGCTGTTCACTGACGCGGATGCGGTACACGAAAATCACGCTGCAGCGAGCGCGATGGCGATTGTGCGGGAACGCGGGGCTGCGCTGGTGTCGTTTTCGCCCGAGCAAATCATGGAGACGTGGTACGAGAAGGCGTTGATTCCATATGTCTACTGCCGCCTGGCAAAGAAATTCTCGTATGAACAGGTGAATGATCCCACAAGAACTGCGGCGGCTGCGAACGGTCAATTCCTGCTGATTCGCCGCGACGCATACGAAGCGGTTGGCGGACATGCAAGCATCGCTGGGGAAGTGCTAGAGGATGTGGCGCTGGCGACAAAAGTGAAGAGCGCCGGCTACCGCATCTGGTTCGGAAGCGGGCAGGGAATCGTGCGCGTGCGGATGTACCGGACGTTTCGAGCGATGTGGGCAGGCTGGAGAAAGAATTTGTACCAGTTGATGGGTGGCAGCGGCGAAGCGGTGACTCAGGAAATCGTTGCGGCGTTGGCGCCGGTGATTGCGGTGATCGCTGCGACATCAACGGTATGGGGGTTCACGGAATCAGCGATTCGCGGTTTGGGCACGCTAGCCGCAGGCATCCTGATTATCTATGTGGCTTATGATGGAGAGCTGAAACACAGCGGTTTCCCTGCGCGGCTCGTGTGGTACGGCATTCGCGGCAGGCTGTTATACGCCGGGGTGCTGGCGGCGTCGTACCGCAGCCACGTTCGGGGTAAGCTGGAATGGAAGGGTAGGACGTATCCAGTGGGCACTCCCGGAGCATCGAAGGGATAGCGACAAGCATGATCTATTTGACGCGAAAGATCGAGTTTTCTGCCTCGCACCTGTATCACAACCCGCAATTGAGTGCGGAGGAGAACCGGCGGATTTTTGGCAAGTGCAACAATCCGCATGGCCACGGGCATAACTACACCCTCGAAGTAACCGTGGCGGGCGAGCCGGACCCGGTGACCGGGATGGTTTTGGACTTGAAGGAGTTGAAAGAGATTCTGGAGCGGGAGATTACGCAACGGATGGACCACCGTTTTCTGAATTATGAGGTGGCGGAATTGAAGGGACAGATTCCCACGTGTGAAAATATCGCGCGAGTCATCTGGAATTTGCTGGAGCCGAAGATTATGCAGGGGCATCTACATAAGGTGAGGCTGTACGAAACACCAGATTTGTTTGCGGATTGTACCCGCAATGGGGCGGCCCGGGCATGACTGACGGAGTAAAGATTGAGTTGGGCAGGCGCTACCGCTTCGCGGCTTCGCACCGGTTGCACAGCGAGAAACTGAGCGAGGAAGAGAATCTTCGCGTGTATGGAAAGTGCAACAACCCGTATGGGCATGGGCATAATTATGTGTTGGAGATCAGCGTGTCCGGGCCGGTCGACCCGGCGACAGGCATGATCGCGAACCTGGCGGACCTGGATGGATTTGTTGAGCGGGAAGTGATTGAGGCATTCGATCACCGCTCGCTCAACGAAGAGGTCGCGGCGTTCCGCGAGAGAGTGCCGACCACGGAGAATGTCTGCATTGAGATTTACGAGCGCCTGAAACACGTCCCCAACGCGAAGCTGGAACGTGTTCGTATCGAAGAGACCGCGAACAATTCGTTTGAGTACGCCGGGGAAGAATCGAAGATCGCATAGCGGTCTGACATAAGGGAAAGGACCATGACGAAGCCGACCGAGATACTGCTGCACGATGCCAAAGTAGAAATGCCAAAAGAGACCATTGCGGAACTGATGCGCAAGGTGATTGTGTTGCTGGGCGAGGACCCAAACCGCGAAGGATTGCGCAAGACGCCGGAGCGTTTCGAGAAAGCATTGAAGTACCTGACCAGCGGGTATCAGCAGAACATGGAGAGTTTGCTGAATGGGGCGACGTTCAGCGTGCACTACGACGAGATGGTGGTGGTGAAAGACATCGAGTTCTTCAGCTTGTGCGAGCATCACCTATTGCCGTTTTTCGGGAAGGCGCACGTGGCGTACTTGCCGAACAAGCGCGTGCTCGGGTTGAGCAAAATCGCGAGGTTGGTAAACATGTACGGGCGGCGGTTGCAGATTCAGGAGCGCATGACCAGCCAGATTGCCGAAGCGATCCAGGAGAAGATCAGTCCTGAAGGCGTTGGTGTGATCATTGAGGCGCGGCACCTGTGCATGCAGATGCGTGGAGTGGAAAAGCAGCACGGCCAGGCAGTGACGAGCGCAATGCTGGGATCTTTCCGGCACAACAAGCAGACGCGCGACGAGTTCCTGTCGTTAGTGCGTTCCAATAAGACTTAGGCAAAGCGCCGAGCGCGACAGCTTCCTGAATTGCAACGCCGCTCGCATCGAGCCGAGGCACGCGTGAGAAAACGCCAAATACTTTCGCTTGTTATCGCCGCGCTGTCCCTTTGTCTGTTTTTGGGCGCGCAGGCTTCCAATGACGAAGTTCGACGCCTCGGGCAGGTAATGGGATGGAAAGCGGGGCAGACCATTGGCGATGTTGGCGCGGGCCGGGGAGAAATTGGAATTGCAGCATCGACGGCGGTCGGGAAAACCGGCCGAGTTTACCTGACCGAATTGGACGAGGAGAAGCGCGAGGCGCTCGAGAGTGAAGTTAAGAGCCGCGGACTTGCGAACGTTGTAGTGCTGCAAGCGGCGGAAAAGCAGACCAACCTGCCGAACGAGTGCTGCGATGGGATTGTGCTGCGGCGCGTCTATCATCATTTGACGGCGCCGGCGGAAATGGACGCAAGCCTGCTGCGATCGCTAAAGCCGGGTGGCGAACTGGCGGTGATCGACTTTGCGCCGAGGAAATGGTTGAGCGAGAGTGATCCGGTGAAAGGTGTGCCTGCGAATCGCGGCGGGCACGGGATTCCAAAAAGCATTCTGATTGAGGAGTTGACGACCGCGGGATTTAAGGTCGATAAGGTTTTCGACGACTGGCCCGACGGTTATTGCGTGGTGTTTCGCAAGCCTGGTTAGTGTCGATCATGCCGCTCTGGCCGCTCCCGACTTCTCGCCCGCAGCATCCATATTGGCGCTCGATGAAAGACTCAGTGCGGATCATGCTGCCGCATGGCTAGCGCTTCTACAACCCAAGTGGCTGCAGCGGCGTCCGCAAAATCGCCGGGAAACCGGCTGCTGGTTATCTTCTGTTTCTTCGCCATCTACGTCATCTGGGGTTCCACGTATCTCGCGATTCGTTTCGCGATCGATAGCATTCCTCCCCTTTTTACCGCGGGAATCCGTCATCTGACCGCGGGAACAATTCTCCTGGTGTTGGCGTTGTGGAAAGGCGCCAAACCAACGTGGGCGCAGGTGCGGGCCAGCGCCGTGATTGGCTTTTTCTTCTTCTTGGTGGGGCACGGTTCGCTGCACTGGGCGGAGCGGGTGGTCCCCAGCGGACTGGCGGCCCTATTGATTGCCATTGAACCCATCTTCGTATTCGCACTTTCGTCGGCGGCAGCAAGAGTGTGGCGATTGAATAGATTGCTGCTGGCGGGAATCCTGATGGGGCTGGCAGGAGTGGGCGTGCTGGTGGGGGAAACGGCGCTGGAAGGCGGCCGAGACATGACGCTCGGCAGCGTTGCCATTCTGGTGGGAGCGTTCTCCTGGTCGGTGGGCATCATCTACTCGCGGCGTTCGAAATTGTCGGGCAGCCCGCTGCTGCTGTCCGCGCTTTCGTTGCTTTCAGGCTCGGCGATGTTGCTGATCACGGGATTATTGGCAGGAGAGGCGAAGGGCTTTTCTTTCGCGCAGGTGAGACCGAAGTCGTGGGTGGCGCTGGCCTATCTGAGCCTGTTTGGATCGGTCGTGGCGTTCACGGCGTACAACTGGCTGCTGGAGCATTTTTCGCCGACGCTGGTGGCGACACACACATATGTGAACCCGGTTGTGGCGGTGCTGCTCGGCTGGCTGTATGGCGGCGAAGCGTTGATGCTGAGAGTAGGGATGGCCGCCGCGATGGTGGTCTGTGCGGTGGTGTTGGTGGACCGGGGAACTAACAGGCTGCACGGCTTGTAAGCCAGGTCCGTCCGCAAACAGTAGAAATCAATCGAGTTTAACTTGCTCTGAATCTGCTAATGTGGTCCACTTTCCCCTAAGCAAACATCATGATCGGTCAGCGAATTGGCCACTACCTCATTGAAGAGAAGCTCGGCGAAGGTGGAATGGGCGTTGTGTATCGCGCGCGTGACGAAAAGTTACGTCGCAATATCGCGCTGAAATTTCTGGGGATTTTGCCTTCCGGCAGCGCAGTATCCCACGAAAAAGTGCTGGAAGAAGCGCGCGCCATCTCCGCACTGAACCATCCCAACATTTGCACAGTGTATGAAGTGGGCGAGGCCGACGGAAAGCCCTACATTGCCATGGAGTTCGTGGAGGGGCAGCCGCTCAGCCGGGAAATCCTCTCTAGCGGCATGTCGCTGGACCAGGTGGAGCGTTATGGCATGCAATTGGCTGACGCGCTATCCCATGCGCACAGCCGGGGCGTTATTCATCGTGATTTGAAGGCCGCGAACGTGATTGTGACGCCGTCGGGGCGTCTGAAGGTGCTGGATTTTGGAATTTCCCGGCGAATCGCGCCCGGAGGCGGCGATGAAACCACGCGATTCGACAAATCGTGGGACTCGCAGCACACCTTCACGGGAACCCTGCCATACATCGCGCCCGAAGTGCTAAAGGGAGTAGAGGCGGATGAACGCAGCGACATCTGGTCGCTCGGCGTGCTGCTGTATGAGATGGCGGCGGGCCGACGGCCCTTCGGGGGAAACACCGCGTATGAATTGAGCGCGGCTATCCTGAGGGAACGCGCGCCGGCCATTACGCCGCCGCTGCCCCCGGCGTTGCAAGGGGTGATCGATAGATGCCTGGACAAGGATCCAGGACAGCGCTACCAAAGCGCGGGCGAAGTGCACGCGGCACTGGAAACGGCGAGCACGGTTTCCCGTACAAACAGTTTTTTGACCGGAGGCGTGGCGCCCGCAGGCCCGGCGCGCATCTGGACCTGGCAAAACATACTGCTGGTTGCGGCGGTTGCGGCGCTCGCGCTGGGAGCCGGTTATTGGCTGAAAACCAAGGCGGCGAAGCCGCCGGCGCCGGTGCCTGGTGCCATCCAATCGATTGCGGTGCTGCCGCTGGAGAACCTGACGGGCGATCCTGCGCAGGAGTATTTTGCCGACGGAATGACGGACGCGCTGATCACCGAGCTGTCGCAGATTAAGAAGCTGAGGGTAATCTCGCGCACCACGGTGATGCAATACAAGCACGCCAAAAAACCTCTTCAGCAGATTGCGCAGGAACTCCACGTAGATGCGGTGGTAGAAGGCTCCGTGTTACAGGACAAGGACCGCGTGCGCATCTCAGCGACGCTGTTCCAGACCAACATTGAGGGTGCGCTGTGGGCCGACAAGTTCGATCGCGACTATACCGAGGTGCTGGCGCTGCAGAGCGACGTGGCGACGGCGATCGCGCGAGGGATTCAGGTAGAGCTTTCCGGGACGGAACAATACGAACTGGCGCGCAGCCGCTCCGTGGTGCCGGAAGCATATGAAGCTTATCTGCGGGGAAAATACGAAGCAGAAAAACGCACGCCGGACGGATTTCTGGCCGCGGCGGAGTTCTATCAAAAAGCCACGCAGAAAGATGATTCCTTTGCCTTGGCTTGGGCGGGACTGGCCGACGCTTACATGAATATCAGCAATTACCAGCTGCAGCCTGCCGGCGTGATGATGCCCAAGGCCAAGCAGGCCGCGCAGAAAGCCCTGGAGTTGGATGACCGGTTGGGAGAAGCGTACACATCGATGGCAGCGATTCGGTTCTATCATCTGGAAGATGGCGACATCGAGGGCGAGTTTCAAAAGGCCATTTCGCTGAATCCGGGGTATTCCACCGCGTTGCACTGGTACGCGTTGTTCATGGCCGCGAAGGGGCGCCGCCAGGAGTCCATCCGGGAAATAAAACTGGCGCGGGAAATCGATCCCCGCTCGCTGATCATCAATGCGAATGTCGGCTGGTGCTACTACCTTGCGGGAGAATACGACCACGCCATCGAGACGGAAAAAGTGACCCTGCAGATGGACCCGAGCTTTGCCATTGCGCACGGCTATTTGGGCCAATCGTATCTGGAGAAGAAGCAGTACGAAGATGCCGTGAATGAATTCCGAACCTTTGTGTCGTTGGCTCCCGGAGATGCTTCCCGCGAAGCTGAGCTTGGTTACGCCTATGCCATTTCAGGGAAGAAAGATGAAGCCGAGCAGATCCTGCAGGAATTCGAGAATGCCGCCGGGAAGAAATACATTTCGAATTACGATTGGGCCATTCTGTACGCGGGATTTCGCGACAAAGAAAAGACCATGAGCGCGTTGGAAAAAGCGTACGAGGAGAGGAACGGGAGGATGCCGAACCTGGCGGTGCATCCGCAGTTCGCGTTTCTGAGGAAAGAGGCGAGATTTCAGAAGCTGCTTTCGGAAATGGGATTGCTGACCGTATTGCGGGATGAAACGGTCGTTGCGGGACCGGTGAAAAAATAGATCCATTGGGGCCGGCGTCAGAAAGGCCGGCGTCAGAAAGCTTGACGGCACTCTGTCGGCTTGGTTAGACTCCGCGAGCACATGCAATCCGGGTGCTCGAACGTTACGGAGTGAAATCGTCAAGGCAGCGTTGGGGAGGATGACATGGCGAAGAAACAGCTCTCGCTGAAACCGGTGGAAGCGGCCCTAAAGAGCATCGTAAAGAAGCTCGAAAAGGAAAGCACGCTCGCGCCCGAAAAGAAGAAACCGCTGATCGAAGATGAAATCTGCAAGATAAAAGCGCTGATTAAATCGGTACCGCCTGCCTGCAAGAAATATAACGTGGGATAACACGCGGCCTAGACAGGAAATGACGAAACAGCGGCGAAGCCAAGCGGGCGGCAAGGAAGCTGCAGGCTCGTTACGTTATAGCCGTTCTGCATTTTTAGTGAGTTACTGGGTCGGACCAGTCCTCGTTTTTGAAAACTACGTTACGCATAAGAGACTGGCTGGCGACTCTTTTTTTTGCGATCTGTTGGCATTCTGCGACCAGCCTCGCCGTTTTACCGAAATCTGCTCGAGATTCCCCGAAGAGAAACCAGGCACAATTCTGGATGGTATCCGGCGATTGCAGAAGTATGCACTGCTTCAGACTTCAACGGGCAAACTCCAAAAAACAAACGATCCAATGCAAGGCTGGGAAAAGTGGAGCCCCAGCGCTAGCCACTTTCACTTCGCAACCAAGGATGTGAAATACGAACGAGGCGAAGCGGAGGATTTTTCCACCCTTCGTGCACTGGCAAAAGAAAAACCTGTTCCACCAAGACGCAAGCAATATTCCGGCGAAAAGAGCGTGCACCTTTCGAAACCACGCACATCGGGCGAGTTCGACCGCGTTTTGCAGCAGCGCCGAACGTGGCGCGAGTTTTCTCGACAACCGCTGGACCTTCGGCGATTGGAGACGCTGCTGTGGCTATCCTTCGGCGTACAGGGCTGGGCGAAAATCCCGGGCGTTGGTCGGCTGCCATTAAAAACGTCGCCGTCCGGCGGAGCTTTGCACCCCCTGCAAGCGTACGCGCTGATTCGCAATGTCAAAGGAATTGCACCGGGGATCTATCACTATGACGACGCAGGGCACAGCCTGGAGTTGTTACGCGCCGGCTGCGGCAGAGGCGAACTCAAAAAGTTTCTCGCAGGCCAGGACTGGTTTTGTGGTTGCGCCTTCGTTGTTATTCTGACCGCCGTATTTCCGCGGTCTCAATGGAAGTACGAGCATCCGCGCGCTTATCGCGTGGTTCTGGCAGAAGCGGGGCACGTGTGCCAGACGTTTTGCCTGACGGCGACATGGTTGGGGCTGGCGCCATTCTGCACCATGGCCCTTGCGGACACGAAGATCGAGCAGGCATTGGGCTTGGACGGAGTTGCCGAGTCAGTGTTGTACGCGATGGGAGCGGGGTTGCGGCCAAAGCGTGCGGCGACGGCGGATCGGTTGCGTCAAGCGGCAGGTGGTTCGTAGCGGAATGGAGTTGAGGTCTTTTGGGGCGCAAACTGCGCGCCCCTCAAGAGCACAATCTGTGGCAACGGCCAGGCTGTGAATCTGAGACCGGCGTAGAATTTCGCCAAGCCCCGCCTACTTTGCGGTGATGGCAACTGAGGCGCGGGTGGTATCCCAATCCATATTCATGGTTGCGCCGGTGCCGGTCTTGGCGAAGGAAATGGTGAAGTTTTCGACGGGAGAAGGAAGGGTGGAAGTCTTCATATCGACTCGCGCGAGATCCTTGTCGGGACCGGGATAATCGGTGCCCCACTCGCCGGTGGCTTTGCTGATGACCAAGGTCCACTTGTCCTTATCGGGAATGGCGAACATCGTGTAATTACCGGCGGGAACGGGCTTGCCGCCAACAACGATGTCTCCTGTGGTAACGAAAGTGGTGGCTTCATTTGCGCCGGCACGCCATACTTGGCCATAGGGAACGAGTTCACCGAAGATCTTACGGCCCTTGGCGCGCGGACTGGAGTAGTCCACGGTGATGGATTTTCCGCCAAGGTCAACAGAGGCCTTAGCTGGTGGACTCGGGCGCTTCGATTTGTCCTGCTGGGCTTGGGTGCCTGCGGCAAACAGGGCAAGGCTAAAAAACAGCGCGACGGATAAGACGGATACCTTGCGCATCATTAGTCTCCTCATTCTCCTCAGTTCGATTGCGATTAACGGTCCTGCGGAAAGCTATCACAGCAACGGAAAGCCTACCGTAGGCATTGAACCGGATTTGCGGGCAGGATGCAAGCCGAAGAATCGCGCCACTCGTCACCTCAAGGACATATTCCGCCTCATACTTCGATTCTGGATTAAGCACGACAGTCGGGCTCTTGAGACGGCGCGACCCGACAATTTCCCCTGTTACTTTTGCCAATTCCGCCTTTTCTGGGAGGGCTGGAAAATACCTGCTAAATGAGGAATTTGTCTGCTTAAATGCGACGGAGTGACCATGAGCCCAATCGCAACCAGTTGGATTGTCTCCGCGTTTGTGTTTGGTGGCGCGATGCTGGGGATGTACCTGCGCAAGGTTTTGCCCGAAGACCATCTAAGTGATGCCTCAAAGGACGTTGTGAAAATGGGCATGGGACTGGTAGCCACCATGTGTGCCCTTGTCCTTAGCTTGGTGATCTCATCAGCAAAAAGCTCGTTCGACGCGCTGAGCAGCGAGATAACCGGAGCGTCTTCCAAGATCATCCTGCTGGACCGGACATTGGCCCGCTACGGTCCGGAGACGAAGGAAGCGCGCGCTCAACTGAGAAGCGCCATCGTGGGCGTGGTCGATCGGATGGAGTCAATAAAATCAACCTCTCCCTCGCATTTGCGGGCGTCTACCGAGGACGTGGATTCTTTATACTCAAAAATTGAGGACCTATCGCCGACGGACGAGCGCCACCGTTCCATGCAGGCTCGCGCACTGGGCATTCTGACTTCACTGCAGGAGACGCGGTGGCTCATGTTTGAACAGGAATCCGCATCGATCTCGATGCCCATGCTCATTATCCTGCTTTGCTGGCTCACTACACTGTTCATCAGCTTTGGACTATTCGCGCCTCGGAATGCGACTGCCGTGACGGCTTTATTAGTGTCCGCGTTTTCCGTATCGGGAGCGATCCTGTTGATCCTGGAGTTGTATTCGCCGTACGAAGGACTAATCAGGTTGTCCAGCGCGCCGCTACGCACCGCGCTTACGCAATTGGGTCGCTAGAGCAAGCGTCGGTGGATTTCCTGTTCGTTGGTGCGCCGTCGCCGTCGCAGCGTGTTCTCACGGCCTAGTCTCCGTATCCGGAACCACATCCAAAGTCGTGGCCTGCGAAAGATCTGCTTCGATGCTGATCGATTCCAGCCTTCCGTTGTGGACACGCTCGCGTCATGACAAACACCCACCGATGGGTAATTCAACTCGGCTAGTCGCTTTGCGTCACGATCCGGAGTCAACTCGACGATTGGCTAACTTTTACCTTGGACCTGTACGACCTGCCTGGATAAGTCGCCAGTCAAACGCCATCCCGCGTTCCTGTCAAGTAAATTTATCTTCTTTCATTCAACCGCTAACACATAAAAAAGAGAGCACATTTTATCCGCGTTGATGGTGCGAATCACCTATCCCAATGGACAGTGCCCCGCGGAACACACCTGTACACCCGCATTGCTGTTCAAACCTCCAATTCCCGCTAAATTAGGATTGACGCTACATGCACGACGCAGCAGAAGTGTTTCTGCCGTTCCCGCTCCAGGGACGTTGCTCTCCCCAGGGGAAAGAGATGCCCCAGCACCTCAACAGCAAACTGACGAAGCTAGCGGCCCAGGCTATTTTGGCGATGGCGCTAATGCTGACTGCGGTGAGTCTGCCAGCACAAGACGCCCGCAAGGCGATTACAAATCCCACTCCACCTTATCCTGAAGTAGCGAAGAGATTCCGGCTTACCGGTACCGTGAAGGTTCAAGTGGTGATCTCGACTGACGGACACATCAAATCGGTGAAACCAATTGGCGGTCATCCGGTGCTCGTGGATGCAGTCAAAGAAACGTTGAAGGAATGGAAGTACGTACCGGCCTACAGCGAAACAACGACCGTGTTGGAGTTCGACTTTCACCCCTAAGATAGACAGAATAGTTTGAAACTCGCCAATCCTAAGTAACGGGTAGCGTTTTGATGGCTGCGGTCCTGCTAGGTCCTGCAGGCGCGAGCAAATCGGACTGGACTAATCCATATTACGAGCGCTTTACAGTAAGAATGGTACTGTGCTACCTTTGAAAGGTCGAAGAAAAGAGGAAATTTTAAGGGACGACGGTGAGGGGCACTTGAGCGACGGCAAAGTATTGTTGATTGAGCAATTCCGGACACACGTTAAAGATACGGGATCGCCAGAAGTGCAAATTGCACTGCTGAGCGAGCGCATCAACTATTTGACGACGCACCTGAAGTCGCACGTGAAAGACCACGCATCACGCCGCGGGCTGATCATGATGGTGAACAAGCGGCGGCGCCTGCTGGACTATCTCAACCGGCGAGACCCGGATCGGTACCACCAGATTGTGGAACGCCTTAGCCTGCGCAAGTAAGCAGTCAACCCGCCGAATACGGCGATACTTGCAAATTCACGAACGAACAAATTCCTGTAGGGGTCTGTCCGCCAGCCCGGCTGGGGTTGGACGTGAACGCAATACGAGTGTGCGAACCCAGGCCGGGCCATTTCTGTTGGTGTAGCCAGTTTCGGAAGAAGCCTTCCGTGACAATAACTCTTCTCTTTTCTTCCATTTAGCCGCAAGCAGGACCCTGCGGACGCGCTCCTCTCAGGGAGACAAAAGGAAGAAACACATGTCAGAAAACAATCACACACCCGCTCCACATCAGGTCTCTCTCGAAGTTGGTGGTCGCAACCTAATTCTTGAAACCGGAAAGATTGCCAAGCAGGCCAATGGCGCCATTACCGCGCGCTATGGAGACACGATCGTCCTGGTTACAGCCTGCATGGCCTCTAAGGCCAATGACCGCGATTTTCTGCCGCTTACCGTGGACTACCGGGAAAACACCTACTCCGCCGGCAAGATTCCGGGCGGCTTCTTCAAGAGGGAAGGACGTCCCACAGAAAAAGAGATTCTGGTGTCCCGGCTGATCGACCGGCCGATGCGCCCGTTGTTCCCGGATTCCTGGAGGAATGAAACTCAGATTATTGCCATGGTGCTGTCCGCGGACAGCTCCAACGACCCCGACGTTATCGCGGTGACCGCAGCTTCGGCGGCGGCCTATTGTTCCGACCTGCCGTTTACCGACCCCATCGCTTGCGTGCGTGTAGGCCTGCTCGACGGGAAGCTGGTGGCCAACCCGACCGTGGCGGAGCAGAAGGTCAGCAAGCTGAACATTGTGGTTGCAGGCACCGAAAAGGGCATTGTGATGGTGGAATCGGGAGCCTTTGAGGTTTCCGAAGAGAAGGTGGTCGAAGCGCTGGAATTCGGGCACGACCAGGTGAAGAAGATTGTTGGCGCGATTAAGGAACTGCACAACCAGTTGAAGCCAAAGAAGGTGGTTGTGGAGCCGCTGCCGTTTGACCAGAGCATTTACGACAGCATGAAGAAGACCTATGGCGCCCGCCTGCTGGATGCGCTGAACACCGAGAAGCACCCGAAGAAGGACAGCTATCATCTGGTGGATACCCTGCTGGAAGAAATCGTCAAGCCAATTCCGGAAGAGGACGAAGACAAACTGAAGTTGACCAAGCGCGCTTTCGAACGCATGCGTGAAGACTTCTTCCGCTCTGAAGTGCTCAAGGCCAAGCGCCGTCCCGATGGCCGCGCGTTTGACCAGATTCGTCGGATTACCTGTGAAGCGGGCTTGCTGCCGCGCGTACACGGCTCTGCGCTGTTCACCCGCGGGGAGACTCAGGCGCTGGCAACTCTCACCCTCGGAACCAAGGAAGACATGCAGCGGCTGGACCTGCTGTTTGAGCAGGACACCTTCAAGCGCTTCATGCTGCACTACAACTTCCCGCCATTTAGCGTAGGCGAAGTGAAAATGATGCGTGGAGCTGGCCGCCGCGAAATTGGACACGGCGCCCTGGCGGAACGTGCGTTGGCCAATCTGTTGCCGGCCGAGGTGGAGTTTCCGTACGCGATGCGCGTGGTCAGCGACATTCTGGAGTCGAACGGCTCGTCGTCCATGGCGACGGTCTGTGGCGGCTCTCTGGCGCTGATGGATGCTGGCGTACCGATGAAGGCACCGTGCGCGGGTATCGCGATGGGCTTGGTGGTGGGAGACGACGGCACGTACTCGATTCTGACGGACATTGCCGGCGCCGAAGATCACTATGGCGACATGGACTTCAAGGTAGCGGGCACGCGCGAAGGCATCACCGCGCTGCAGATGGATATCAAGGTGACCAGCATCAGCGTTTCGATGATGCGCGAGGCTCTGGCGCAGGCGAAAAAAGCCCGCTTCCATATCCTCGACATCATGGAAGGCACGCTGAGCGCGCACCGCGAGAACATCTCGCTGTACGCTCCGCGCCTGTACAAGCTGAGCATCCCCACGGACAAGATCCGCGACCTGATCGGACCGGGCGGCAAGAAGATCAAATCGATCATCGAACAGACCGGTGTGAAGATCGACGTCCTCGAGGATGGCACGGTGCACATCTTCTCTACCAGCGGGGCTGGCGGAGACCAGGCTCTGCAGATGGTGCGCGATGTTACCGCGAGCGCGGAAATCGGGAAGACCTATCTCGGTAAAGTTGTCCGGCTGGCGGAATTCGGAGCCTTTGTGGAACTTTTTCCGGGCACCGACGGCTTGCTGCACATCAGCGAAATCTCTGAGCACCGCATTCGCGACGTTCGCGATGAACTGAAACTGGGCGACCAGGTTCTGGTGAAGGTGCTGGCGATTGAAGGCAACAAGATCCGGTTGTCGCGCAAGGCGCTCATCAAGGAAGCACGCGAGAAGCAGGCGAAAAAGCAGGACACACCTGCCGGCGGAACTCCGGCGCCCGCTGCTACCGAAGGCGACTGAGAACTGGACTCTTTCATGTGGGCTGGCATGAAAGCCGGCGCTACACGATCTGACTACAAATAAAAAGCCCCCGCGGGGGCTTTTTTTGTGATTGGGAACCTTTCCGTCGTGAACCAGGCGTTTTATGCGTGGGCGCAGTGGACCGCGTCTAACGCGCCCCAGAGAGCGTCGAGTGCTTCGTTCGTGGTGGCGAGAATTTCCTCATCGCTGCCGGAGGCATGATCTACGAGCCAGTTGCGCCAGGCAGCGCGATGGGCTTTGTCGACTTCTTCGTGAACGGCAAAGTAGGCGAGGCCCTTGGCCGAATTAATGGAGTAATGCTTCTTCAGTCCATCGATCTTGGTGCTGGCGATTTCGGGCACCTGCGCTTCGTAAGCGTAAAGTGCCGCGACGGATTCGGCTACCGGCCGATCGCCCACAATTTCGCGGAACGTCTCAACAACAGCTTGTGTACCGGGTAAAGCAGGGCAGCAGGTGATGTCTTCCTCATTGACTCCCAGCGCAGCGGCAAAGTCGCGCCAGAGTTTTGGGTGAGCGTTTTCAGGGTTTTCCTCCTCCGCGAGATTTTCCAGAACAATATCGCGTAGAGGTCCTTCGGTGCGCGCCGCAAGTACCCGCAGGTGCTTGGGGAACGCTTCGACGTGACGGTAATACTGGGCAGCGTAGAGTTGGAGAGATTCGCGCGTGAGCTTGCCGGCCTGCCAGTCTTGGTAGAAGGGATGCTTCAGCAGATTTTTTGCTGCAATGGCGGCATCAATCTTGTCCAGAAGTTCGGTATTCCGCATGAGTCCTCCCTCAGGTCGCAAAATCGACTCGAGGAGTGTACCAGAACTCGATGAAGTTTGCCGTGCAGGATTAGGTGGTCGTGGCGTGGAGGCGTTCGATGTCGGCACCGAGGGCGCCAAGCTTCTCGACGATGCGCTCATACCCGCGATCAATATGGTAGACGCGGTCGATGATGGTTTCGCCTGAAGCTACCAGGCCAGCCAGGACCAGACCGGCGCTGGCGCGCAGGTCGGAAGCTTGCACCGTGGTGCCGGAAAGCTGCGCGGGACCACGAGCAACGGCCCGGCGCGCGTCGATGGAGATATTCGCGCCCATGCGCACCATCTCGCTGGCATGCAGAAAGCGATTCTCAAAGATGGTTTCGGTGATGAGCGAGGTGCCTTCGGCTTGCGTTGCAAGGGCCATATACTGCGCCTGCATGTCGGTGGCGAAGCCCGGATATTCTTCCGTGGTGACATCGGAGGCAACCAGCTTGGAAGCGCCGCGGACACGCAGTGTGGTGCTGTCGACGCATTCCACCGAAACGCCGGCCTGCTGGAGTTTGGCGATGACGGCGCCTAAGTGGGATGGATCGCAATTCGTTACCCGTAAGTCGCCGTTGGTGATGGCTCCGGCAATGAGGTAAGTTCCCGCTTCGATGCGATCGGGAATGATGGAATGCTCCGTGCCGAGCAATTGCTGAACGCCTCGGACGCGCAGCGTGGAAGTGTCGGCGCCCTGTATGTCGGCGCCCATTTTCCGTAGCAGGTGAATCAGGTCGGTGACTTCGGGTTCGCGGGCACAATTTTCCAGGATGGTTTCGCCGTCGGCCAGCGTGGCAGCCATCAAGATGTTTTCCGTGCCAGTGACGGTGATTTTTTCAAAGACGATGTGCGCGCCCTTCAGGCGGCCGCCATTGGAAACCTTTGCGCCGATGTAGCCGTGTTCGGTGGTGATCGTCGCGCCCATTTTCTCGAGCGCCGCGAGATGAAGGTCGACGGGGCGCGCACCGATGGCGCATCCACCAGGCAAGGAAACGTGGGCGACGCCGGATCGCGCGATCGCCGGGCCCAGCGTGAGGATCGACGCGCGCATGGTTTTCACCAGTTCATACGGGGCCACCGCGTCATTCAACGTGTGCGATTCGATGGTGTACGCGGTGGACGGAAATTCCGCCGTAGAAACCTTGGCGGACATGAACGCCAGCAACTTGCCCATGGTGATAATGTCGCGCACCATGGGAACATTTCGCAGCGTTACTGGTTCGGCGGTGAGCAGCGCCGCGGCCATTGCCGGTAGCGCCGAATTTTTTGCGCCACTGATCGTCACCGTGCCGCGCAGCGGCCGCCCGCCTCGAATTAGAAACTTGTCCATTCGTCGATTTCCTGTTTACTCGCCCAAGGCGCGCCGCAGATCACCCTTAGCCGCGGCCAGTTGGCGCTTGGCTTTCTGCGCCGTTAATCCTCGTTTGAGCATGACCAGCGCCAGGCGCAGATTGTGTTCGCTCTGACGCAAAGCGTGTTCCACGGCAGACACATCTTTCCCGCTACTCTCCATCAGAATGCGCTTCACGCGATGGCGAAGTTTCTGATTCGTCAGCGCGAGATCGATCATCAGGTTGTCGTAGCCGTGGCCGAGCCGCATCATCACCGCGGTAGAGAGCATGTTCAGGACCATCTTCTGCGCCGTGCCGGACTTCAGCCGCGTTGAACCAGTCAACACTTCCGGCCCGACTTGCGGAGTGATGGCAATCGCCGCGGCTTTTTGCAGCAGGGAATTACGGTTCGAGGAAATGCCTATGGTCATGGCTTTGCGTTTTTTGGCGAACGCCACGGCCGCCACAACATACGGCGTTGAGCCGCTGGCAGCGATGCCCACTACGGTGTCGGTCGCTTTTAGTCTGAGCCTTTTCAGGTCGCGCACGGCGTTTACTTTATTGTCTTCCGCGCCTTCCACCGGCTTCGTCATTGCTTTCTTGCCGCCGGCGATTAGGGCTCGCACCAGCCCCGGCGAGGTTCCAAAGGTGGGGGGGCATTCCGAGGCATCCACGACAGCGATGCGCCCGCTGGAACCCGCTCCCACATAAATCAACCTGCCGCCTGCCTGCATTCTGGCGACAATCGCATCCACAGCGCGGGCAATCGCGGACAACTCTCGACCCACAGCCGCCGCTACTTTGCGGTCCTCGCGGTTCATCACTCGCACGATCTGCAGCGCGGTCATTTGGTCGAGATTTCGTGAAGCGGGATTTCTCAGTTCTGTCAGCCGGCGTTCCATTTGGCTGTGCCGTTCATTCGAAGAGGCCATTGTTTAATTATAGCCGGGATGCAGCACCGATAAGGATGTGCTGGCAGCACAATGGGCTTGCTGAAGCGAGAGTGTTAACCGTGCCCGTGTAGGGTGCGAATTAACGCGAACGACATCACGCCGGCGTCACCTCCATGCAGGCTTGCCGGAATCCATCTATGATGGGAAGAGCGGCTGGGGTGCAGTTTAATCATGGGGACTCTGGCAAGCCATTTATGGACATTCTACGAAAATTGTTTGAGGAACATTTTCATACGCCGCCCACGCGCGTGCAGCCGCTGCAGGGTGAATTGGGCGGTTCGGGCCGCAAGATCATACGGCTCGCCAGCGACGCTCAGACTGCGGTGGGAATCCTCTATGGAGTGCGCGAAGAAAACGTCGCCTTCCTGGATTTCTCGCGCCACTTTCGGCGCCACGGCCTGCCAGTGCCGGAAATCTACGCCGAAGATCTGGACGAGGGCGCGTATCTCGAGGAAGACCTGGGCGACACGACGCTATTCGAATATCTGTCAAAGAATCGCAGCGGCGCGAATATTGCACCCGAAGTGGTGGAGGCGTACCGTAAAACGGTTTCGATTCTGCCGCGGTTTCAGGTCCAAGCGGGACGCGATCTGGACTATTCCGTGTGTTATCCGTGCGGCAGCTTCGATGCTCAGTCCATCGCGTGGGATTTGAACTATTTCAAATATTATTTTTTGCGTTTGGCCGCGATTCCATTCAGCGAGCAAGCCCTGGAAAACGATTTCCGACGGCTGACCGATTTTCTGCTGAGCGCGCCACGCGATTATTTTCTGTACCGCGACTTTCAATCCCGCAACGTTTTGTTGCGCAATGGCGAGCCGTACTTTGTCGATTACCAGGGCGGCCGCAAAGGTGCGCTGCAGTATGACATCGCGTCCCTGTTGTTCGACGCCAAGGCCGACCTTCCGCCGGAAGTTCGCCAGCAACTGTTGGACGAATATCTGGATTGCCTGGGTGGCTTTCTGGACCTCGACCGCGAAGCGTTCCTGCACTACTACTACGCCTACGTGTACGTGCGTATTTTGCAAGCGTTGGGCGCTTACGGCTTTCGCGGCTTTTATGAACGCAAGACGCATTTCCTGCAGAGCGTGCCTTTTGCGCTGAAAAATCTGCGCTGGCTGCTGCACAACGTCAAGTTGCCCATCGAACTACCAACACTGATGGCCGCATTCACCAGCATGTTGGCCTCCGAAAAACTACTGGGCCTGGCCTCCGAAGCGCAGAACCTGGTGGTGCGGATTTTCAGCTTTTCGTTTCACCGCGGCGCGCCCGAGGACGATACGGGAAATGGCGGCGGTTTCGTGTTCGATGGCCGCAATTTGCCCAATCCCGGACGCGAAGAACGTTTCAAGCCGTTGACGGGAAAAGATGCGCCGGTGATCGATTATCTGAACCAGCAGGAAAGCGTCCACCAGTTTCTTGCGGCGGTGTTTTCTCTGGTGGATGCCAGCGTCAGTAATTACCAGCAGCGCGGTTTCAAGAATCTGATGGTTTCGTTTGGGTGCACCGGAGGCCAGCACCGCTCGGTTTTTCTGGCGCAGCAACTGGCGAAACGCCTGCGCCAGCGCAACGGGTTGGAGGTGAGCGTGCGCCACCTTGAATTGGAAAAGATGGGCAAATGAAGGCCATGATTCTGGCGGCAGGATTGGGTACGCGCCTGCGCCCGCTGACCGACGATCATCCGAAAGCCCTGGTAGAGGTGGCTGGACGCACTCTTCTTCAAATCACGCTCACTCGTTTAAGTACCTTCGGCATCCGCGACGTGGTTATTAATGTGCATCACTTCGCTGAGAAGATCGTCGACTATCTGCACGTTCACAAAAACTTCGGCATGCACATCGAGATTTCTCGCGAAGGTGTGTTGCTGGATACCGGCGGTGGACTGAAGAAGGCGGCTTGGTTTTTCCTTGATGAGTCCACGACTGCGGAGGAGCCATTTCTTCTGCACAATGTAGACATTCTCAGCACCATCGATCTTCGGCGCATGGTGGAAGCGCATATCCAGAAAAAAGCCTTAGCTACGCTGGCTGTGCAACAGCGGGACAGTTCGAGGTTGCTGATTTTTGACGACAATCAGCGGCTCTGCGGGCGTCGCGCTGGGCGTGACCGGGAGCTAGAAATTGTTTGCCCTTCAGCAAATCTAAAGCCACGGGCTTTCTGCGGTGTCCATGTGATTTCGCCGCGGCTGCTTCGAATGATGCAAGAAGATAGGGTCTTTTCCATCATCGATTTGTATTTGCGTCTTGCGGCGCTCGGGGAAAATATTCTCGAATTTCCGGTGGATGAATACTACTGGCGCGATCTGGGCAAGGCCGAAGACCTTGCACAGGCAAAACAAGACATTGTCTCGGGAACTCTCGTTTAGCCAACCCTGCCACTTGCTACTCGCACCAATGTGGTGCAGAATGGTGCAATGAGCACCACAACTAAGGCCGTTCGGCAAAGTATCAGCCTCCCAGCTAAGGTCGCGGCACAAGTTCGTTCCTTGGCTAAGACCCGCAGGCTCAGTTCCAGTCGCATGCTTGTGGAACTGATCGAGAATGGCATTGAAGCCGAGAAGCGCAAGCAGCAGGAGTTCTTCGAACTGGCTGAGAAATTCCGCGAGACCTCGGACCCCGAGGAAGCCAAAAAACTCGGCGATAAGCTCGGCCGCATGGTATTTGGCGGCTGATGCCCAAAATAGAGTCGTGGGATAAACTGCCGGAAAATGTTCGTCGCCATCTTATCGACCGAATGCGCGATCGCGCCATCAGTGTCACCGACCTAAATCAACTTAGAGTGTGGATCGATTCGCAGCCTGATGTGCCGGAAGGTGATTGGTACAAAGATTTCGGATCGTTCAAGATCTGTGGCTGCGGGTCGTATCCCAAGACTTTTCTACTTCGAAATCAGGCCGCCAACGGAGAGGCCCTCTGATCAGTGGATGAGTTCTGGCAAGCTGTTTGTGGTCTTCAATGTAGCGCTGGGTTTTATCCCAGCATCGGTTAAAGATGGAGCTGGCGTGAAAGCTAAATTAGCTACGCGGAAGAAATGGCGCGACACGAATGGGCTCCGCTACGGAATGTCTATCGCGCCGTTGTTGAGGCTGCAAAAGCGGCGGCGAGCCGCCGCACTCCAAATACCTAGTGGGTCGGTTCAGTGGCTAGGCCGAGCGCCTTCATCACCGCGTCGTGAACCGCGGGGCGGACTTCGGCGATTTTGTGGTTTTCGCGGGTTGGGTTCACGCGATTCGTCAACAACACCACGAAAAGCTGGCGGTCCGGGTCGATCCAGATGGTTGTGCCAGTGAAGCCCGTGTGGCCGTAGCTGTGTGACGAGAAGTAGTGGCCGCTGGAGCTGCCCTCGGTGGGCACAACCCAACCCAGCGTGCGCGTGTTCTGAGCCAAGGGCTGAGGCACTGTGAACTCCGCAATCGTCGTGCGCTTTAGGACGCGGTTATGCGCATAGACGCCGCCATTCAGCAGCATCTGGCAGAACGCGGCCAGGTTCGGCGAAGTGCTGAACACGCCCGCGTGCCCGGAAACTCCGCCAATCGCATAAGCATTCTCGTCGTGCACTTCGCCTTGCACCAAGCGGTGGCGCAGTTGGTTATCGATTTCCGTCGGCGCAATTTCCGGCCAAAGTTTCTTGGGTGGGTTGTACATCGTATTTTTCATGCCGATGGGATCGAAAATATATTCGTTAGCGAGCTCATCGAGCGGCTTGCCGGTCAGGCGCTGAATGATCTCCGCCATCAAAATAATGCCCAGGTCCGAGTAGACCACCTTGGTGCCGGGCTCGTATTCCAACGGCTCCGCAAAAATATCTTTCAGCGTGTCGGCCTTGCCCTTTGAGGTGCGCCAATATTCCTTGAAGGGAGGCAGCCCGGAAGTGTGCGTCATCAGGTATCGCACGGTGACTTTGTGGCGCCACGCAACTTGCCGCTCCGCGCCCCAATCGTGGAGTTCCTGCGGGCTTTTTACGGTAACCTTGTGCGGCCCGTCGGCTGGCGGCCCGTCAATCCATTCCGGCAGATAACGCTCGATGGGCGCGTCTAGATCGAGTGGCGACGGGAAGTCGCCTTCAACAAGCTTTTCCACCAGCGTGGTGGTGACGACCACTTTCGTGAGCGACGCAAGGTCGTACATCGTATCGATCTTCGTTGCAGGAGCGTCTGCTTCGTAGCTCAATTTTCCGAACGAGTGGTAGGAAACTTTGCCGCGATAGCCGACGGCAATCGTCGCGCCGGGAAAAGCCTTGTCCACAACGGCCTTCTCAACTTCAGCGAACGCAGGCTGCAGTTGCGCTTCGCCGCGCACGTCCATGGGCTGCAGCGTCATAGTATTGGCCGGAACTTCGATGCCGTAACCGGCCTTCAGATCGAGGCCAGGAATCGTGACCGGGAGATGGCCGCGAATAGGAATTTGTCCGAACATGGCGCGCGCGATGGAGATTTGCGCGACATCGCTGATTCCAAATGCAGCAAGCCAAGTTTGTGCCTGAGGGAAACGCTCAATCAAATAAGGGCTGCCCATGCTGACGGTGATGACCGGCTTGCCAGACTTGTAAATCTGATCGATGAGCGGCAATTGATCTGCCGGGACGTCGACATCGCCCTTGCGGTCGCTGACGCGCACAAACAAAGCCAGAATCGCGACGTCGTAAGTGTCCGGCGCAGGAAGCTTCAGCATGTCGGCTTTCACAAATTTCGTGTCGGCGCGAAGCGTCGTGAGCGAGTCAAAACGCGATTTGAGCTCGCGCTCCAGATCCTCGCCCGGATAGGGCTCAGGATCGGCATAAAGCGAAACCAGCAGCGCACGCGCCGGCTTTGTTCCGTCGAGCGGCAAGCGGTGTGGCGTATCGCGAAGCAGCGTAATGCCGCGATCGGAAATATCCTGCGATTCGGCCTGCCAGGCTACGCTGCCGAACTTCGCGTTTAACGCATTCAGATCCACCAGGCGATTGGCATTCAAACCGAGGCGCGCCTTGGCTTCCAGAATTCGTCGCACGGAAGCGTCCAGTCGTTCCGGTGGAATTTCGCCCGATTTTGCGGCGGCCAGAAGCGCATCGTAGGCCGCGTCGGGCACCGGCGGCATCAGCAGCGCATCCGCGCCCGCCAGAAACGCGCGCACGGCGGCATCTCCCGGAGCAAAGCGCACCGTGATACCGCCCATGTCCATCGCATCGGTAACGACAAGCCCCTCAAAACCGAGTTGCTTCCGAAGAAGATCCGTCAGGATAGCGGAAGAAAGAGTCGCGGGAGTATTGGGATCCGGTTCAAACGCCGGCACATTCAGGTGGCCGGTCATGATACTGCCGACGCCAGCCGCGATAGCCGCGCGGAACGGTACAAGTTCCAGATGCTCCAACCGATCGCGGTTCGCCTTGATAACAGGTAAATCGATGTGCGAGTCGGCCGCAGTGTCGCCATGCCCGGGGAAATGCTTCGCGGTGGCCAGGCCGCCATTTTCCTGCACGCCGCGAACAAACTCCGCGACATATTCGGATACCGAGGCCGGGTTCTCACCAAACGAGCGCGTGTTGATGATGGGGTTCCCCGGATTGTTGTTCACGTCGGCCACCGGCGCGTAAATCCACTGAATACCCGCGGCGCGTGCTTCCAGCGCCGTGATTTTTCCCATGGTGTAAGCGTCTTTGGGATTTCCGGCGGCAGCCAAAGCCATTGCTGTGGGGAACGACGTGCCTTCATCGAGACGCATCGCCGCGCCACGCTCGAAATCCGCTCCGAACAACAGCGGCAGCTTCGATTTGGACTGCAGTTGATTTGTCAGCACCGCGGTGGGATAGGCCTGGCTCTTCACGATGCCGAGTGGCGAGCCATGCGTGATGGTGATGAATCCGCCGACGTGCAGCTCGTTAATGCTGTGAAGCATCTGCGCATACGCGGGAGAATCCGTGGAGGTGAAGCTGCCGTGGTAAGTGGCGAACAGCACCTGGCCCACTTTCTCCTCGACGCTCATCTGGCGAAGCGTGTTTTCCACCCACTGGGTTTGTTCCGGTGTCAGCTTCACCGTGACAGACTCCTGATCCGCGCGATTGTCATTGCTCCCGGCGGGAGCTTCCGCAGGCTTTGCGCTGCGGCTGCCGTTTCGAGCTTTCAGTGTTATTGAGAACATAAGCAAAAAAGGCAGAACAACTGGTCCGGCGTAACGCCAACGCATGTTCAGAAGGTCCCCCAGCCGTTGCGCCCGGTGCTTTGACTGTATATAGCACGCGCACTCTGCGCTCACAATCCAAGTGCAATCGGCGAGTTCCAGAATATCATTGGGGAGTATGAAACCATCGCAAAGGTTGGCTCTGGTGTTTCGCAAGCTTGGTACGTGTCTGATTCTGGTGCCGGCGATCGTAATGGCCGCGCCCGGTGACGGGTCCGCGGCACAGAAGCACGGCAGGCCGACGAAAGGACACGTGGCCCGCGTGCAGACGGGCCTGGACGTTCTGGAAGCCCAGAAATTCGCGCCCCTTCACGGGAAGCGTGTTGGATTGATCACGAATCACACAGGCGTCGATACGCAAGAGCGCTCGACGGTGCAACTTCTCGCGCACGCGCCTGGCGTGCAACTGGTCGCGCTGTTCAGCCCGGAACACGGCATCGCGGGCCATGCCGATGACAATGTGCCGAGTTCGAAGGATGCTTCAACCGGTTTGCCAATTTACAGTCTGTATGGAGATCACAACCGGCCTACCGATGAAATGCTGAATGGCATCGACGCGCTTGTCTTTGATGTGCAAGACGCCGGCGTGCGCTTCTACACCTACACGACCACCATGGGCTACTGCATGGAGGAAGCGGCGAAAAAGGGAATCGAGTTTTACGTGCTGGACCGGCCCAATCCGATCGCCGGCGACATTGTCGAAGGGCCGATGCTGGACGCGGACAAGACTGCTTTCGTAGCGTACTTTCCGCTGCCGGTGCGCTATGGCCTGACCATCGGAGAACTTGCGCAGCTCTTCAATACGGAGAATCATATCAACGCGAAGCTGCACGTGATTCCCATGAAGGGTTGGCACCGCAACTATTTTTTTGAGAGCACCGGACTGCGGTGGATTCCGCCGTCGCCGAATCTGCGCACACTGAAGGGCTCGATTCTTTATCCTGGACTCGAGATCCTGCAAAACGCCGGCGTCTCCGTGGGTCGCGGCACAGAAGCGCCATTCGAAGAGTTTGGGGCACCGTGGATCAACGGCGAGGAAGTTGCCGAGGAGTTGAATGCGAGGAATTTGCCGGGATTGCGCTTTGCGAACCAGCGATTCATTCCTGTGAGTGGATTGCACGCGGGCCAACACTGCGGCGGAGTGGGCATCAAGGTGACCGATCGCGCGGCGGTGCGGTCGATGCGCATGGGGCTGGAAATTGCCGAGATTCTGCAGAAGAAGTACCCGGCAGATTTCGAGACGGTAAAAATGTTGTTGCTCCTCGGCAATAGCGAAACGGTCAGTCAATTACAGTTGGGGACGACGCCTGCTCAAATCGTTGACGACTGGGCGAAGGATCTCGCCGCTTACGATCAAATGCGCCGAAAATACTTTCTGTACCAGTAAAGCCCGACACGGCAGCCCGTGTCGGCAGAATCCCAACCCGTGAATTAGAGGCGGTTTGTGGTAGAGTCCGGGAATGCGCATTGTCTCTCTTTTACCGTCCGCCACGGAAGTGCTGTTTGCGCTGGGCTTCGATCGAGAGATTGTCGGCGTCAGCCACGAATGTGATTTTCCTGCGCGCGCAAAAACGAAGACGGCCGTCATCCACTCGCGCCTGCCACACGATGCCAGTCCCGCAGAAATTGATCGCCTGGTGCGAGAGTACGTCGATCGTGGCGAGAGTTTGTACGCCGTGGATAGCGATGTGCTCGAAGCGCTAGCGCCCGACTTGATCGTCACTCAGGATTTGTGCCACGTATGCGCTGCGTCCCCCGATGATCTGGCCACCACGCTTGCGCGCTTTCACAAACGCCCGGAAGTGCTTTGCCTGAACCCGCAGGATCTTGGCGATGTGTGGCGCGATGTTCTTTGGATGGGAGAAGAGACGCTTCGTTTTCCGCGGGCACAGGAACTGCTGGAAAAAGTCGGCGCGCGACTGGGCGAAATCCAAAAAGAACTGGATGGTCAATTGGAGCGGCCACGCGTGGTGCTGCTGGAATGGCTTCAGCCGTTTTACGTTGGCGGCCACTGGGTGCCAGAGATGATCCAGCTCTCTGGTGGAGTGGATGTGCTGGGAAAGCCGGGGACGCCTTCGCGACGCGTCACCACGGAACAGATCATCGAAGCGGCGCCCGACGTTTTGCTGATTGCACCTTGCGGCTATCGAAAAGAACAGGCCGTCGCGGAGTATCTGTCGCTGAGCCTGCCAGACGAATGGCGCCGCATACCGGCGGTGCGCAATGGGCGTGTTTATGCGCTGGATGCGAATAGCTATGTTTCCCGGCCAAGTCTGAGGCTGGTGACGGGAATCGCCGCTATGGCCAAGGCGATGCATCCCGAAATGCGCTGCCGACCCGAGGTGGCGTCGACCGTACGCCAAATCACCGAGAGCGGGCGAAGCTTCCACACCGCTACGGCCTGAGTCCCCCATAAGCCAGTTTCCATTTACGAAGCAACCCGCGGCCGCGTCCAATTGACATTGGTCGCCACATATATAAGACTCCTATATATAAGGCGGTGACTATGATTCGCACGGAGTTGAAGCGAGGAACTGCGGAACTGGCCATCCTTAGCGTCCTGGAAAACGAGCCGCTGCACGGCTACGAAATCGCCCGCCAGATTGAGCGGCAGTCCAAAGGCGCGCTGCAATTCACCCTCGCGGCGCTCTACCCGATGCTGTACCGCATGGAGAATCGTGGCTGGCTGAAGGGGACTTGGGAGACGGCTGCAAACGGACGCCGGCGCAGGTGCTATCGCGTGACATCGCGCGGGCGAAAAATGCTTCAGCCTATGCGCGAGGAATGGGCCAATCTTTTTCGTGTGATGCGCCGCGTCGCGAAGGTGAGCCATGCCTGATTGGAATCGTCTGATCTCTGAGCGAATGAGTGCTTTGGCGCTTCCACCGGAAGCGAGACAGGACGTTGTTGCGGAACTCGCCACGCATCTGGGGGACCTCTACCAGAACTGCCGGGCTCGTGGGGTCAACGAGTCTCAGGCAATCGACATTGCTCTAAGCCAGGCGGCCGACTGGCAGGAGCTCGCACGCGAAATTTCTACTGCTAAAAACGAGGAGGGCGGAATGAATGACCGATCAAAACAGTTCTGGTTGCCGAGTTTAGTGACGCTGACGGCGTCAATGCTCTGGCTCATGCTGCTTCAGCGAGTAAGTTGGAATCCAGCAAGCAGTTCGTTTCACGGGGGCCCGCCGCTGATGTCGTATCTGATCTGGCTGATCACCCTGCCCGTTTTCGGCGCATGCGCCGCGTACCTTTCTCGCCGCGCGGCAGGAAGTCTCCGAGCACGGATCGCTGCAGGATTGTTTCCCTCGATTGCCATGCTCGGTGTGCTCGTTTTTGCTTTGCTAACTGGTATTTTTGTCGAGAAGAACCCATTCATATGGAAGCATCCCGGCTACGTTGCTCTCGGTTTTCTTCCCTGGGTAATCTTCCCCGCTCTTGCTTTGGCGCTTGGGGTTCTTCCATTCTTAAGAGTGGCAAACCAACGCACTTGACCCTTAAAGCCGTGCCTCGCTTCACGATTCATTTTGTGATCGGTTACGCCCCGCCCTCCCAGAAAATAGCGGGGCCTACTGATGCGCCACGGCTAGCCGCGGAAGACGAACTGCCGGAACGCGAAGAACAGAAAGCCGGAAAGCGTCATGGCGGCCGGCAGGGTCAAAACCCACGCTAGGAGCAGGTTGCGCACCGTGGCCCATTGCAAGCCAGAGTGGTTTGCCATCATTGTGCCCGCCACGCCAGAAGAAAGGGCGTGCGTGGTGCTAACCGGCAGTCCGAGCCCTTCGGCGGCGCCAATTGTGGCCATGGCCGTGATTTCGGCGGCCGCTCCTTGCGCGTAGGTCAAATGATTCTTTCCGATTTTCTCGCCAACGGTCACGACGATGCGCTTCCACCCGACCATGGTGCCCAAGCCGAGCGCGAGCGCAACCTTCGCGGAGGTTTTGGAAATCTGCAGGTGGATGGCGATTACCACATCCACGCCCATGTTGCGCACCACGTCGGTCGGCAGATTGTCCACCAGTCCACCATCGACGAAAACTTTGTCACCTACTCGTACTGGATCAAACACGCCGGGAATAGACATGGTGGCGCGCATGGCCTGCGAAAGAGAGCCCTTGTCAAAGACATACGCCTTGCCGCTAATCAGTTCTGTGGAAACGCAACGAAAAGGAATCGGAAGATCGTCGAACGATGGAACCATGGAATAGTTCAGCGTTTCGCGGTCGATCAGCAAGCTGATGTGTTCGCCGGTGCTAAGTCCGGGAGGCAATCGAGGGCCATTTTTAAGGCCAATTTTGATGGAGTTCGGAACGTCGCGCGCATCTTCTTTGC
>CAWGXB010000046.1:0-227355 GCA_963826335.1 Candidatus Acidiferrales bacterium
CGTGAAACGCAGGGAGGGCATCGCACGGGCTTAAACCGGCGTATAATGCCGGGACGATTCGGAACGCTAGGGTTCTCGGGCGGAAGACGACATGCCCAGTGTGAGTGGAACGCTAACGATCGAGCTTGCGCTGCTCATGGCCATGGTGAACCCTTGCGGCAGCGACAGCGATTTTGCAAAGCTTAGCCACGGCGGGTCAATCCCAAACAATCAGCAGGATTTCGCGGTGGCCGGAGCCGGCGCGCTTACGGCAGATACCCGTCTGTCGTCACGCGCCGATGATGGGGCAGAAGGAACAGCGACGAAACCATGCGCGGTACAGAAGGTAGTTCCCGAGGCAAGCAAAGAGGTGCGTGGATTTGTGGAGAACGTGAACCGCATCAGCGCAACGGAAGTAGTGGAACACGAGCGAATCAATAAAGACGGCGTGGTGGTCGAGCAGAAGCACCACAAATTCAACTATGTGGCGGAGATTCAGGAAACGCGGCCGGGAATGTTGAATATGGATGAGTACCGCGATGGCAGCCCTGGGCTAAGCGGGTTCCCGGGAGAGCTTTCGACCGTAGGAATCACTTCGTTGGTGCTGATCTTTCATCCGTACCATGTGAAAGAGTTCGCGATGACCTGCGAGGCCGAGAGCTGGCAAGGGCGGCCGGCATGGAAAGTGTCCTTCGAGCAGAAATTGGACCAACCGGCGCGAATGAGCGCGTTGCGCGTCGGCGACGCGACCTACTCCGTACTGCTGAAAGGGGCGGCGTGGATTGACCAGCGCAATTATCAGATCGTCCACCTGGAGACGGACATTCTGAAGCCTGTGCCTGCAGTGCGGCTGACCACCGAACACCAGGTGCTGGACTACGGGCCGGTGCAGTTCGAGCAGAAAAAGCTGCAGCTTTGGCTGCCGCTGGAAGCGGAAATCTACCTGGATGTAAACGGGAAACGCTTCCATCATCGCCATATCTACAGCGATTACCGGGTATTTTCGGTGGATTTGGGGCTGAAACAGGGCGCGCCGAGGTCGCCATAGCGTGCGCCCTAATTCGTGGCAGCCGCATCCGTATATCAGGTACGCAGGCAGGCTAGTTCCCTTCCCGTGATAAACTAGCCAGATAATCCAAGGAAGAGGAACCAAACCGTGGCAGAGAAGAACCAGGAAGACAACTTTCGCGTGATTGACCGCCGTCCATTCACATCGGAGGGGGAATTACGCCCTGACGTGGTGGCTGAGCAGGAAAAAGAAACGCATCGCGAAGAAGTGAAAGAAGAAGCCAAGGAAAAGGCCAATGCGGCTGCAGCCGGTGGCGACAAACTTGGAACGCCACCGAATGCAGAAACGCCGAAGAAGTCGCCGGCGTTTGAGAACCTGATCCGCATGATTGGCAGCAACGCCGCGATGGTGCTGGGAGCCTACGCGGACCCCCGGACGGGCCAGCCGGTGATCGATCCGGATGCCGCGCGCGAATTAATCGACATGCTCGACGCGCTGCACGAAAAGACCAAGGGCAACCTGGCACCGGAAGAAGACAGCCTTCTACTCGATCTGCTGGGAAAACTGAAGATGACCTATCTGGAGATCAGTCAGGCCATGGCGGCGGAAATGGCCAAGGTGACGGCACAGGCCAAGGGCGGAAAGAAATAGTTGTCAGTTCTAAGTTTTAAGTTATCAGAGAAAAACTAAACGAATTCCGAGCGCCCACAGTGAGCGTAATCCGCTTGAAGGGTTGCCATCATTTCTCCATTGCGAGCCGCGAAAGGAGTGCTGGGATGGAAGCAGAGATGAAGTCTCCCCAGCATCGGTGGCAAAGATCATTGGGGCTTACGATGCCGTCGGCGGCCTCATTTCGAATATTGTCTACGTCGTCTCAGGCACAGGGAGGTTCACCACGCTTCCGGGAATTGTGCTTCCGTTCTTAGATTTTAAGTTCAAGTTTGCCTATGATCGCGCGCTGTGGATGCCGGGCATCTTCTCGCAAGTTTTGTTTTCCACTCTATTTTACGGACTGAGTGGATGGTTGTCCGGTTTCCTCTGTGGAATCGCCTACAATCTAGTGTCCAAGTACATAGGGATGCGCCTAATGGGCGTGTCGGACCCACAGGCTCCGACTCGATGCTAGCGGGCGAATCGTCGACGGCTGAAAAGTCCGCTTGCTTTGACCTGAGACAGCCACTACAAATACGAAACCCAAGCCAGATACAATAAGGGACATGGCGGCAGAGACGATACGCTTGACAGTTCTGGGCTCCGGAACATCCATGGGAGTGCCGACGCTCGGTTGCCATTGCGCGGTGTGCGATTCCAGCGATCCCAAGGACAACAGGCTTCGCCCATGCGTGTTGTTGTCGCGCGGCGAGCAGAACGTGGTAATCGATACCACGCCGGATTTTCGCACCCAGGCCCTGCGAGCGCGCCTCGACCGGCTGGACGCGGTGGTGCTCACGCATGGGCACGCCGACCACATTCTGGGATTCGACGACTTGCGCCCGTACAACATTCGCCAGCGCGGCGCTATGCCGGTGTACGGCAACGAAGAAACGTTTCGCATTATCCGCCGCGCGTTTGCCTACGTGTTCGACAACAAGCCTACACTGAGCAGCACACCCAGCGTCTCGCTGCACGAAGTCAAGGGGCCGTTTGAGTTGTTGGGCATACCGTTTATTCCGGTGCCGCTGCTGCATGGAGAAATGGATGTTCTCGGTTACCGCTTTGGCCGAGCCGCGTACCTGACGGACTTCAGCCGGTTGCCGGAATCGAGCGTGCCGCTGCTGGAAGACCTGGACGATCTGGTTCTGGACGCGCTGCGCGACGTGCCGCATCCCATGCACCAGACGGTGGAGCAAGCGCTGCAATTGATCGACAAGCTGAATCCCAAGCGAGCGTGGTTCACGCACATCGCCCACGATTTGCCGCACGCCGAAACCAATGAGCGACTGCGCAAGTTGGGATATCCGCACGTGCAACTGGCCTACGACGGTTTGCAATTTGACGTGGCAGCGGAATCGCCCGCCGTAGAGCGCGCGGCGAAGGCTTTGGCGGTGCACGTCTATGTTCCGCCGGGAAAGCTCACCGCGTTTTATTCGGGCGAGGACTGGGCCGCGCGCTACCAGGCCAGCGGGCGCGGCAGCATCGTGGCAATTGGAAATTTCGACGGCATTCACCTGGGGCATCAACGCGTGCTGGGCTTCACGTTGACCATGGCCAAGGACACCGGCGCGGTGGCCACTGCGTTGACGTTCGAGCCGCCACCTTTGAAAATTCTGCGGCCCGCAACCGCGCCGCTGCGCATTTCCACCAATCAGCAGCGCATGGAATGGTTTGGCGCGCTGGGAATGGAAGCCGCGGTGGTGCTGCCCTTCACCAAGGAGTTGGCGCAGCTATCGCCGGAAGAATTCGTTGACGAGATTCTGGTGCGGCAATTAAGCGTTAAGTCCATCGTCGTAGGCGACAATTTTCGTTTCGGGCACCGCCAATCGGGCGACGTGAAGATTTTGCGGGAACTGGGCATGCGCTTTGGATTTGCCGTGGTGGTGCACACGCCGGTGGTGATTGACGGCGAGATTGTGTCCAGCACGCTGATACGCAAGCAGATCGCCGAAGGAGACGTGACCCATGCCGCGCGGTTGCTGGGGCGCCCGTTTGTGCTGACGGGAGAAGTGATGGCAGGAAGCGGCACAGGCAGAAAATTCACGTTCCCCACGCTGAATTTGAAGCCCGAACAGGAACTGTTGCCGGCGAAGGGCGTGTACATCACGCGCACGATGCTGGAAGGAGAGCCGAGCAGTCACCGGAGCGTGACCAATATCGGCGTGCGGCCCACTTTTAATGGCAGCGGCGTAACCGTGGAAACGCACTTACTCGATTACTCGGGAAATTTTTCGCCCAAGTGGATTGAAATCCGTTTTTGGAAGAGATTGCGCGATGAAAAGAAATTCAGCGGCGCTGAAGAGTTGCGCGAGCAGATTGCCAAGGACATTGCCACGGCGAACACATTTTTCGCGCGGTTGCGCAGGTTGAGAAGCAAGAGTGCGCAGGTGGTGGCGGAGTAAGGCTCCGCAAGTGATTAGTTTTAAGATTTAAGTATCAAGTTTCGATTCCAGATCGATCACAGCGTAAACCTTCACTAGCGCGAAAGCCGAGCGGAGGATTTACTGCGTGCGCGTCTTGCCTTCAGCGGCCAGGCAATCGTTGCAGATGCCGCCGACTTCGGTGCGGGAGACAGTGACCTTGATGTCGCAATCGCGTGAAATTTGATCCTTGAGTTGTTCGTAGAGCCGCGACTCGAATTCGCGAACCTTGCCGCAGCGCAAACAAGCAACGTGGATGTGGTCGCGCGGGCCGTGTGTTTCGTAATAGTGGCGGTCGCCGCGCAGGTGCAGAAGGTCCAGTTCATCGATCAGGCCCTGGCGCTTCAGCAGGTCGATGGTGCGGTACACCGTCACCAGATGCACCTCAGGATCGATTTGCTGCGCGCGCTGCAGGATTTGGTCGACGTCCAAGTGCTGCTCCGCGCTGTCCATCACCTGCAAAATCACGCGGCGCTGGCGGGTCAGCCGTATGCCGCGTTGCCGCAACGCCTGCTGCAGGTGCCCGGAGGGGTCCGCGGGATTGATGCGCTCACCGGAAGAAACACGACGAGACGGAGCGGTGGTCATTTGATGATTGTACAACAGCACGAATCGAGAGAAGAAGCCGGGCAGCCGGCGCACAGGGCGAGAACCAGGCGACTTCTTCCCGGCAAGCGGTTTAGGCAGAAACAAGACCCCGGGGATGGTGTCAAAAGGCTGTAGCGGTGGCTTTGCGGGGAGGCGACCAAGCGCGATAGTATAGCGAGGCGAGGAATCCTGCCAGCAGGGCGTGCAGAACCCGACGCGGACCTTAACAAGAGCAGAATTATGGAACCCGAGACCAAATCGGCGATGCCTTCGTATTCTCCGGACGATTCCGGGGCTGAAACCGCAGGCGCGTTGCGTCCTCCAGCTGCCCAGCGCGAGCCTGTGGAACACGTGATTCACGGGGATCGGCGAGTCGATCACTACGCCTGGCTACGAAGAAAAGACGACCCGCGCGTCCGGGAATGCCTGCAGGAAGAGAACGACTACGCAGAAGCGTACATGAAAGCGACCGGTGAGTTTCAGGAGGAGCTGTACCAGGAGATGCTGGGGCGAATCCTGCAGACGGATTTAAGCGTGCCGTACCTGTTGCGAGGCTATTCCTATTTTTCCCGCACCGAAGAGGGCAAACAATACTCAATCTATTGCCGGCGGCAGGAAGATCCGGACGCGCGCGAAGAGGTGCTGCTGGATTTGAACGTGCTCGCGGAAGGCCATTCGTATCTGGGATTGGGAATGTTTGAGGTAAGCGACGACAATCAACTGCTCGCGTATGCAACGGATACCACGGGATTCCGGCAGTACACGCTGGAAGTGAAAGATCTGCGCACCCGCGCGTTGCTTCCCTTTCGCATGGAACGCGTGACCAGCGTGGCGTGGTCCAGCGATTACAAAACATTTTTTTATGTGGTGGAAGACGAGGTGACCAAGCGGTCGCATCAATTGTGGCGCCACGTTTTGGGAACAGAGGGAGCGGACGCGCTGGTGTATGAAGAGAAGGACGAGCGCTTCCGCATCGATATCGAGCGGACCCGGAGCGGCGCGTACCTGCTGCTGGTAAGCAACAGCCACACGACAAGCGAGATTCGATATTTGCGCGCGGACCAGCCATTCGCGGAATTTCAACTCATCGCGGAACGGGAAGATGACCATGAATACTACGTGGACCACCATCCGGGAAGCGCAAAGGACCCAGCGGGCGGCATCTTTTTCATTCGCACGAACAGCGACGGAAGGACCTACCGGTTGGTGACGGCGCCGGCCCACAACCCCGCGCGCGACAATTGGCTGGAAGTGATCGGCAATCGGCCCGGCGTAATGCTGGCGGGCATGGAATCGTTTCGCTCTCACTTGGTGCTGCTGGAACGCGAAGACGGGCTGCCGTATTTGCGGATCATCGATCTGACGCGCGCAGCCACTTCGGCGCTGGAAGGCTCGTACCGCATCGAATTCGCCGAGCCGGCATACAACGCCACACTGGGGGCGAATCCGGAATTCGACACGGGGCAAGTAAGGTTTCACTACGAGTCTTTCATCACGCCACGCTCGGTGTATGACTATGACTTGCGAACCGGCGACAGAATCCTGCGAAAGCAGCAGCCGGTGCTGGGTGGATACGATCCGACGGAGTACGGAAGCGAACGGTTGCACGCCATCGCGGCGGATGGAACTGGAGTGCCGCTGTCGGTGGTTTACAGGCACGATACGCCGCGAGATGGCAGCGCGCCGCTGTTGCTCTATGGCTATGGAAGCTACGGGCTGTCGATGCCGGTGGCGTTCAGTTCGAATCGCTTGAGTTTGCTGAATCGCGGCGTAATTTTCGTGATTGCGCATGTGCGCGGCGGAGGCGAACTGGGAAAACCGTGGCACGACGCGGGACGCATGCACCACAAGATGAATACGTTCACGGATTTCATCGTGTCGGCGGAATATCTGATCGAGAGGAATTACACCTCGAAAAAGAAATTGATTATCGAAGGAGGAAGCGCCGGCGGGTTGCTGATGGGAGCGGTTACGAACTTGCGCCCGGACCTGTTCCGCGTGGTGGTCAGCCACGTGCCGTTCGTGGACGTGTTGAACACCATGCTGGATGCGTCGCTGCCGCTGACGGTGGGCGAGTTCGAAGAGTGGGGAAATCCTCAGCTGGAAGACGATTACTTCTACATGAAGAAGTATTGTCCCTACACCAACCTGGAGCGGAAGGACTATCCGACGATGCTGGTGAAAACGGGATTGAACGACAGCCAGGTGATGTATTGGGAGCCGGCAAAATACGTTGCAAAATTGCGCACATTGAAAACCGACGACAATCCATTGCTGTTGAAGACAAACATGGGCGCCGGCCACGGAGGCGCAAGTGGTCGATACGATTATTTGCGGGAAATTGCGTTTGATTATGCGTTTCTGTTGAGAGAACTGGAGAAGTAAGGAAGTAAGGAAGTAAGGAAGCAAGGAAGCAACGAAGTAGCGAAGTAAAGAAACAGGGGAATGCCCGGCCAGCGGCACACGGGCGGCATTAACTTAAAACTTAGAACTGAAAACTGAACACTTCTCATGTCCGAAGCTTCGACTCCACTGATGCAGCAGTACAACGCGGTGAAAGCACGCTATCCGCACGCGTTGCTGCTGTTCCGCCTGGGCGATTTCTACGAACTCTTTTACGAGGATGCCATCAGCGCGTCCCGAGAGCTGCAGATTACTCTGACGTCGCGCAATCGCGAGAAGGGCCAGCCAATCCCAATGTGCGGCGTGCCGTATCACGCGGCGGATGGCTACATCGCGCGGCTGATTCGCGCCGGCTACAAAGTGGCGATTTGCGAACAGATGGAGCAGCCAGGGCCGGGAAAGAAACTGGTGCGACGCGAAGTTTCTCGCGTGATCACGCCAGGAACCGCGACCGACGTTGCGGTGTTGGACGCGCGGGAAAACAATTACCTGGCTGCGGTAGCGCAGAATACCGCAGCGCAGCGGATTGGGCTGGCCATGGTGGACTTGTCCACCGGCGAATTCCAGGCCACGGAATTTGCAGGCGAGCGCGCGGAGGACGATCTGCGCGATGAATTGCAGTTGATGCGGCCACGCGAAACGCTGCTGCCGCGTCCTCAGCAGCTGTTTGAGACCGCGAAGACTTCCCTGCTCGATGGCACCGGCGGCGTGGAATCGCGCCTGGAGGATTGGATATTTCAACGCGACTACGCAGAGCGCATTCTGCGCGAGCAGTTCGGGGTGGCGGAGTTGACGGGCTTCGGACTCGACGGCCACCTGCAAGCCATGACGGCGGCAGGTGCAATCGTTCACTACCTGCGGGAAAATGCGGCGCGCGGAGACGATGCGCCCAGCGTGGACGCTCTGCAGCATCTGAACCACATTCGCTATTACGAACAACACGATGCTCTGGTGCTGGACCCGGTGTCGGTGAGAAACCTGGAACTGCTGACGCCGATTTTCACCGAGGAGAGCAAGGCTAGCGGGCCAACGACGCTGATCGCCGCGGTGGATTCGACGGTAACCGGCATGGGCGCGCGGCTCTTGCGCTCGTGGATGATGCGACCGCTGATCGACCGAGACGCCATCGAGGCGCGACTCGGCGCCGTGGGGCATTTGCTGCAGCAGACCGTGGTGCGCGGAGAAATTCGCAAAGAATTGCGCGGCATACAAGATCTGGAACGCCTGACCAGCCGCATCACGCTGGGACTTGCCATGCCGCGGGAGCTTGTGGCGTTGCGCAAATCGCTGGCGCAGGTGCCCATCCTGAAGAATTTTCTGACGCCACCGACAAGCGGCGGCAGCGAGCTGCTGCGCAACCTTTACGGCGAGATTGACGAGTTGACCGACGTGCGCGAGCGCCTGGAGAAGGCTATCGCCGATGAGCCGCCCGCCGTGGCTACGGATCAGGGCATTATCCGCGCCGGATACAACGCGGAACTCGACGAATTGCGGAATCTGAGCCAGCACAGCAAGCAAATCATCGCGGCGATGGAAGAGCGCGAACGAAAGCGCACCGGAATCAATTCGCTGAAGATCCGTTTCAACCAGGTGTTCGGTTACTACATCGAGATTTCGAGAGCGAATTTCGATAAGGCGCCGCCGGATTACGAGCGCAAGCAGACGCTGGTGAACGCGGAACGATTCACTTCGCCGGAACTGAAAGGATACGAGAGAAAAATACTGGCGGCGGACGAGCGCATTCTGGAAATCGAGCGGCAGCTCTATGTGGAGGTGCGCTCAGGGATTGCGGCGAAAGCTGGGCGCCTGAGGAAAACAGCAGCGGCCATCGCGCAATTGGATGTGCTGGCTTCGTTCGCGAAAATGGCGGCCGACCGCAATTATGCGCGGCCGGAATTCAATGGAACCGGTGAGTTGCTGATCGTCGGCGGCCGACATCCGGTGATTGAGGAATTGCTGCGGCAGAAGGGCGAGCGCTTTGTGCCCAACGATTTGTGCTTTGAGCCCGGCCGCCAGCAATTGCTGCTGATCACCGGGCCCAACATGGGCGGCAAATCCACATACCTGCGGCAAGCGGCGCTGATTGTACTGATGGCGCAGATGGGTTCATTCGTGCCTGCGCGACAAGCCAAGCTGCCGCTGACCGACCGAATCTTTACGCGCATTGGTGCCAGCGACAATCTGGCGCGCGGCCGTTCGACGTTTTTGGTGGAGATGAGCGAGGTGGCCGCCATTCTGCATCACGCCACGCCGTCGAGTTTGGTGCTGCTGGACGAAGTCGGACGAGGGACCGCGACGTTTGATGGCTTGTCGATTGCCTGGGCGGTGGTCGAGCATCTGCAGCGCAACACGCGCGCGCGAACGTTGTTCGCAACGCATTACCACGAGCTGACGGAATTGGCCGATTTGCTGCCCACGGTGAAGAACGTGCACGTCTCGGTGAAAGAGACGCCCAGCGAGATTATTTTTTTGCGCAAAGTGGAGCCGGGAAGCGCGGATAAAAGCTACGGAATTGAAGTAGCGCGACTGGCGGGCTTGCCACGCAGCGTAATTGAGCGAGCGCGCGAAGTATTGAAGAGGCACGAGCAGAGCGAGCACGAGTTGAGCGAGACGCTGACGCCGGGCGCGGGATCCAGTGCAAATGGCAACGGTCCGCAAGCGGTGATGTTTACGGCGCTGGACCGCAACGTGATTGACAGATTGAAGACCGCAAATCTGGATGAGTTGAAGCCTATTGATGCGCTGAATCTTCTGGCGGAATTGAAGAAACAGGTTTCCTGAAGAACGAGACGCTACTTCTTCGCCGCAGGCACCAGATGCCGCGCGCGCAGCCTGAGCACTTTGCGCTGGTTCGCTTCCAGCACCTCAAACCGGTAGCCCTCGATATCCACTTTGTCTCCCGGCGCGGGTACTTTTCCGGACATGTGGCTCAGCAACCCGGCCATCGTGGTCACGGTTTCACCGGCATTCTCCTCGAGCTGCACACCCAACAATTCCTCGGCCTCGCGGATGGTCATGCTTCCGCGCAGCACCAGGCTGCCATCCGGCTCGCGCACCGCGTCCGGTGACGGCTGAAAATCGTCTCCGCCGCGTTCGCCCACAATTTCTTCCACCAGATCTTCCGCGGTCGCGATGCCGGCAGCCGACCCGTGCTCATCGATAATGATGGCCATGGACTGATTTCTTTGGCGCATTTCCTTCAACAGGTCCGAGCCCAGCTTCGTTTCCGGCACGAACAAGGCGGCCCGTACCAGTTCGCGTACCTTGCGTTTCGGCAAATCGGTATCGGCAATCTGCAGCAAGTCCTGCGCGTGTACGACACCGAAAATATCGTCCAGCGATTTTTCATACACCGGCATCTTGGAAAACTTCGTCTCCACAAACCTGGTGTGCATCTCTTCCAGTGTCGCGTCGGCTTGCAAAGCCACCACGTCGGGCCTTGGCGTCATCACTTCGCGGACGCGCTTGTCGCTGAACTCCACCACTTGTTCAATCAGGTCGGCCTGATCTTTCTCGATGATGCCTTCTTCTTCCGCCACTTCCACTAACGCCTCAATACCCTCTTCCGTGCGCTGCTCTTCGGTTCGCTCCACCTCGTGCTCGGAAATTCGCGCCAACGACTCCGCTCCTTCCAGGAAAACCCGGATCGGCCACACGATGAACATCGCCGCCTTGATTGCCGGCAGCAGCGGCAGCAACCATCGCCCTGTGGTGCGGTACAGCAACATGTCCGGGATAAAGTGCATCGCGATGACGACTTCAAGCGTCAGGAATACCAGAAACTGCAGGCCCGCTTCCCAACGGTTCGGCACCAGGTACACGATGCCGCGCGTCGTCTCCAGAACTATAAATGCCAGCCAGAAATGCCCCAGTATGCGAAATGTGCGCCCGCCGCTGCGCCGGTTGATTCGCAGCTTTGGCTCGATCTCCGCTTCGAAAATATCCAGGTGCTCGTGAATGCGCCCGGTAGTCATGCGGCCCAGTTCGCGGTAGATCAGCGCGAGGTAGGAAAAGATGGGCAGGCCCAGCGCCAGAACCAGCACGCCGCCAATGTAGATCCAAGGCAACATCGTCAAGCGATTCCCAGTCGCCGCCGCAGCCGCAATTCTACTAGGTCCATTTGGCCGCGGTCCGTCTCGTGATCGTATCCCAGCAGATGCAGCATTCCATGCAGGATCAGTATTTGAATTTCCTCGGTCAATTTGCGCCCGTATCGTTTGGCATTGCGTTTGGCCACTACGGGCGATATTGCAATATCGCCGAGTTGCGCGTCACGCACTTTTTCCAGCGCCTGCCGCAGATTGCCGGGCCGCCGGCGCTCTTCCGACGGGAATGACAGCACATCGGTGGTTCCTTTTTTGTGGCGATACGTCTCGTTGAGCCGCGCCATTTCCCGGTCGTTGATCAGCCGGATGGCCACGCTGTACTGTGCCAAGCCCACATGTAATTTTGCGCGGTTTGTGAATTCGAGTAGCGCGCGCATTTCCACACGCACAGCCTTCTGGCGATTCTCAATCGCTGGCACATCGCTCGCCGCTGGACCGGATGCAAGGTAGCGTCCTATGCGTTTCATGAATTCTTAGGGGTCAGGTTCAGCTCACAAAACTAGTTGCGCGGTGGCTCCGGCATGCCCGTTTCCTTGGAGATCGTCGTGGGCTTGCCGTTGCCGCCTCGCTGCGGATGCGTCGCGTCGTGCTCTTCATACGCACGGATAATTTGCTGCACCAGATTATGGCGAACCACATCCTTTTCCCCGAATTGCACGTTACTGATCCCCGGAATCTTCCCGCAGATTTCCAGTGCTTCCACCAGACCAGACTTTTTCCCTTGCGGCAAATCGATCTGCGTGATGTCGCCGGTAATCACCGCCTTGGAATTGAATCCCAGCCTGGTCAGGAACATTTTCATTTGTTCGCTGGTGGTGTTCTGCGCTTCGTCGAGAATCACAAAGGAATCATTCAGCGTGCGGCCGCGCATGAATGCCAGCGGCGCAACCTCGATGATTCCCTTCTCCAGAAAGCGCTCCAACTTGTCCGCGTCCAGCATGTCGTAAAGCGCGTCGTACAACGGCCGCATATACGGATCGATTTTCTGTTGCAGCGTTCCCGGCAGGAAGCCCAGGCGCTCGCCCGCTTCCACCGCGGGCCGCGCCAGAATGATGCGGTTCATCTGTTTGGTCAGCAGCGCGCTTACCGCCATGGCCACCGCCAGATAGGTTTTGCCCGTGCCGCCCGGCCCGATCCCGAACGTCATGTCGTGCGACTCGATCTCTTCCATGTAGCGCCGCTGGCTGGCGTTCTTCGGAGTCACCACTTTTTTCCCGAACGAACGCGTGCGCCCGTGCTCAAACATCCCTCGCGGCGATTCGTGCGGTTCATCCGTGGCCACGCGCATCAGCGACTTTACTTCGGCGCTGGTCAGCGAACGCCCGTGGCGGGTCAGGTGGTTGTACTCCTCGACGATGCGCACCGCCTGGTCGACACTGTCCTGCTCGCCTTCGATGGTCAGGCGCGTGTCGTGCAAGTGCGTGCGCACACGCAAGGCGTCTTCCAACGAGCGGATATTTTCGTCAAGGGTTCCGAAGAAGGGTTCTATTTTCCCGGTGATATGTATCGTTCGTCTCATCCAAGTTGCAGGCTGTCCTGTTGCTCGAACCGGGTGGCCGATGGGATTCCTCCTCGAATGATCAAGCTGCCTCACAGCTCTAACACGGAGAAACTACCTTCACCGTAGCGCACAGCCGGGCGGCGGTCAAGTTACTTGCGATTAACATTCGCCGTGGCGCCCGGAGCCCAGGTCTTGAAGAAAGTGGAAAAAGAACCGGTCTAAAGACCGGCCACTACAAAAAGGCCGCCTCGGAAGGCGGCCGCTACAAACGGATCGGAGCGAAGAGATCGTGGGAAAAGTCCTATCCCAACAAAAATCGTTTAAACAAGCCCGTGAGCCCCGCGTCACGGCTTCTTCTTCAACGCCTCCTGGATGGCCTTCTCCGCCAGCGGCGCCATCACCGCATAGCCCTGCGCATTCGGATGCAGCCCATCGTTCGTGATTTCACTCTTCAGGAATCCCTTCTCATCCGCGGTGGCTGGAAAATAATCCAGGTACACATGCCCATTTTCCGCAGCATATTTCTTGATCCATTCGTTCAACGCCAGAATCTTTTCCGGCGGCCTACGCTCTGTCTGCTCGATCACTTTGCCATCGGCGTCGGCAACATCGTTCACCGGCATCACCGACGACAGCACCACGCGGATTCCATGCACCCGCGCCAACTCCGCCATCGTGGCCAGGTTGCCTTCCGTCTCTTCCAGTGTCATCGGCCCGGTATTTCCGGCAATGTCGTTCGTTCCCGCCAGAATGACCACCGCCTTCGGCTGCAGTGCAATCACATCCTCGCGGAATCGCAGCACCATCTGCGGCGTAGTCTGCCCGCCAATTCCCCGGTCCACATACGGTTTCCCCGGGAAAAATCCACCGGACTTCGGCAGTTGCCACATGTCCGTAATCGAATCTCCCATGAACACCACGCGCGCCTCGTCCTTCGCCGCGGGCGCCAACACTGCATTCGCCGCGCGGTAGCGATCGAGTTCCGCCCAGTCCTTCAACCTTCGCGCGTCCCAGTCCAGTTGCTTCTGCATCTCGGGCAACTGCGCGCAATCACTCGTCGGCTTCGGTTCAGGCGTGGTGACGGTCGCCGGTTGCTGCTGCGGCCGCGCCGTTGCGTCGCTCACCAGCATGCAGGCCGCTAAAACAAATATGGTTTTCACTTTCGTCTCTCCCATTGCATCTCCACCTGTACTTCTTCTATCACAAATCACGCGAAGGACAGTTGCGATCTGATTACCTGTCCTCTGGTACGCGCGTACTCTGGACGCCCTCCGTTCGTTTCGCGAAACTCATCCCACAGCAAAGAATTGTTTCGCGTGTTTAGTTTCTGAGGGAGGCAAGTCCATGTACGTTCCCGCAAGAGCGGTTCTTCTCGGTTCGGTTTTTTTGCTGGCGGCGTTGCCTGCCGCGGCATCTGACGAGGCTATGGCACCTGTGGCGGCACCTGCTGCGCGCGCCACCATGAATTGCCCGGGTATCAGCAGCGTTCCAATGACCGTCGACGCGGCCCAAGCGCTCCCGCTGCATTTGGTACGAAACCTCCCCTGCAGCGAATCCGTCAACGTGTTGTCCGACAGCGAAGGCTACACCGTTCGCGTTCGTGCCTCCGATGGCTCCGAGGGCTACGTCGCGCGCCTGTATCTGAGCATGGGAACGGCCTTGAGCGTCGCCGACCAACAACCGCTGTCGGCAACCGCAGTGAACAATGTGGTTCGCTGGCAAGCCGGCGCGCCGGGCTGCGACCAGTTCTTCAGCAAGGGCCACACGGTTGAATCCGCCACCGCGAATGGAGTGACAGTTCAAGTCTCGCTGGAAGATTCCGGCTGGAAATTGCGCGCCACGGTTGCGGTTTCGAACAAGGGCGAAGAGCTGGTGGAAGTGTTTCCGGTGCTGATCACGCTGGATGAACTGCAGCCCAACTTGAAATCGCTGCTGGCGGAAGATCCGGCGAAGCTGTCGCGCGTCGTCAACCATCAAGTGCTGCTGACGCAGGCGAACGCGCAGCCGTCGCCCAGCGCCGTGGCCTATCACAAAAACGGAACGCCGGCGGCCAGCGCGGCTTCGTATCATCTGGCCACCCCGGACTACTTCAGCGAGCATAGCGTGCAGACTTCCGACAGCAATCAGGCGGCGATCGTGGCATCGGCCGCCGAACTGCGCTCTCTCGCACTGAAGCACAGCAAACTGGCTTCGGGACAGAAAACCGCCGGCGTACTGTGGTTCGAACGCGACGCGAATGCCCGCGAACTTTCCCTGCGCGTCCCTGTCGGCGACCTTGTGTTTGACTTCCCGCTGTCCTTCGAGCAGAAACGCTAAACTCCTCCTCGAAGGAATGCGGCGCGGCCCGGGGTCCCCTCACCCCGGGCCGTTTTTTGTTTTGGTCAGAGAAAGGCACCACTAACGACAACTCCGAACATTTCTGTAATTCGCATTCAACCTGATGCGGGAAATCCGTGGTAGCCTAAGTCGCATCCGGGAAGGTAACTCGTGGCTAATGATGTAGCTCTGCGCTGCTTCGGTACGGGGCCGAAAGCAAGGAACATGCCGATTGCCCGATCCCTGGCAGCCGCGACGCTTTTCTTTTTTGTTTGCCCCTTGGCGCGCGCGCAAGCACCCGATTCCGCAGGCAACTCCGCCACGATCAGAACGAATGTCAGGCAGGTGGTGCTGGATATCGTAGTGACCGATGAAGACGGCCGGCCGGTCAAAGGGCTCACTAAGCAAGACTTCTCCATATTTGAAAACAGTGTTCCGCAAGAGATCATTTATTTTGAGGCCCACAACAGCGCTGCGGACTCTTCGAATGTCGATCGCGCCGCGGTTCCGACCCTGCCGCCGGACACATTCCTGAATGTTTCGGCGACGAACGAGCATCTGCCGTTGAATGTTTTGCTGTTCGATGCGCTGAACACTCCTTTGAATGACCAGCCATATGCATTCCAGGAAGTCCTACGATTTCTGCGCACGCACTCCCCCGCAAACCGGTTTGCTGTTTTTGTGCTCGGCGAGAAGCTGCATCTGCTGCAAGGATTCTCGGATGACGAGCGGCTGCTGTTGGCTGCAATGAATGATCAAGAGTCCGCATTGCGCTCCTCGGCGCTGCTTCGCACTCCCGGTGATTACATTGCTCCCTCCGAAGTTTCCATCGGACCGTTCGCAAACGATCCGGTTCTGAAACGCATGGCCGCGCGCACGGATCGAACCGATGCGAAGGCCAGAGATTTCTACCAGAGCCAGCGCACCGAGCAAACCATCGCCGCGTTCCTGGAACTTGCCAGACTCTTGAACGGGCTGCCTGGACGGAAAAATCTGATCTGGTTGTCGGGGTCTTTTCCGTTGGGCTTCTTCTCCAGCAGCAACCCGATGAATCCGTTCGGCACTACCATCGACTACGGTGCAAAACTGAAGCAAGCGGCCAACATGCTGGCGGTTGGTCAAGTGGCAGTCTATCCGGTCGATGCCCGGGGCTTGGCGACTGATCCATCGTTCGGCGCAAGCGGCGCCGGGCAAAGTGCGGGAGGATCGTCCAAGTCCTCAGAGGCCCTCATGTCGGAACATTTCGTGATGGAGCAGATCGCCGAAGATACCGGTGGGCGCGCTTTCTACAATACCAGTGGGCTCGCGGAAGCCATCGCCACCAGCGCCGATCACGGCTCGAACTATTACTCGCTCAGCTATTCTCCCAGCAACGCCAACTTTGATGGCCGCCTGCGCAAGATCCGCGTAAAACTGCCGCCCCATAATTACCAACTGGCGTATCGCCGCAGCTACGTGGCTGACGACGAGAGCGCCATGGCAAAAAAAGCCGCAAATGCCCCTGCGGAACGTGCAAACCGCTTTGATTCGCGGCGCGCCTCTTGCTCATGATCTTGTTCTGGAACTGCAGATTCACACCGAGGGACTGCCCAAAACAGTCACGAAAGAACAGATCGCGCATCTTTCCCGTTTTCCATCGTTTGCTTCGGAAAAGACGTGGAAGGAAGTGCGGATGCAGAAATATATGGTTGAGTACGCGTTTCTGGGAGGACGATTCTCATTCCAGCGCTCGGCGGGAAACGAAACGCCACTCGGCAAATTCGAATTTCAATTCGCCGCTTATGATGCCGACAATCGCCCCATGCTGGGTCAGTGGACGCGCTTCGACAAAGCCTACTCTGCCGACGAACTCTCACAAATTGCCAAGGGAGACTATCGCCTGAAGCAGGCGCTTGAAATCCCCAGCAATGCCGCGTGGTTGCGGCTGGTTGTGCATGACCTTGTCGGAGATCACATCGGTTCCATCGAGATCCCGTTGCCGCTAGCGCCGCAAACGCAGTCAAATGCAAGGCCTGGCAAGGACTAACGCCCGCTTGCGCTTGATACTCTTTCAAACTCCCATCCGCTGCAGGCGGTCACGGAAATACCCCTTCCAGGTGTCTGGGAATTCCGCAACTCGTAGCGCGCGCCGCACCGACGCCACGTCTTTATCTGCGTATCGCTTTGCAACGTACAGTCGCGTAACTTCGGCAATGGAGACAGCATTTGCGTCTCTCGCGATTACTTTGATTTCATCGCCGGCGCCCACTTCCCCTTCCCGCGTCACCGCAAGATAGAAACCGGTGCGGCCGCTCGCCAGGAATCGCTTCACCATGCCGTCGTCCTGAAATCGAATGCCGAGTTTGTAGCAAGGCAACCGCGGCTGCGTCACCACGAATTCCGCGGAACCCGCAGTGAAACGATCGCCAAGATGCACGGAATCTTCCAGCAAGCCCTCCGTCGTCAGGTTTTCTCCAAAAATCGCAATTGGCAACTCGCGGCCCGGCAACTCTCGCTTCCAATAGCCATAGTGTTCATGCGGATAGCAGTACACCGCTTTCTGCGGGCCTCCATGAACCGTAAGGTCTGCTTGACGGTCGCCGTCGAAATTCAGTCTGCGCACCGCCACGCGACCTCCGACTGGTTCCTTATAGATTCCCGTGCTGACACTGATGCCGTGCCATGTCACTTCTCGCGGCCGTCCGGTATTCAGTGAAATGACCTTCATGGATATTGTTCCTCTGTTGGCCTGCCCCAAGAGGCATTGTGCGCGAAAACAAAATTCGCGTTCAACCGCTTTCCTGAACGACCATAACTCGCTAAGATGTCCGCCATGCCAAATCAACCCAGTCGTCGCAGCTTCCTGATCGCCAGCGGACTCACCGCTCTTGCATCAACACGAATTCTGGGCGCCAACGACACGATGCGCATTGGCGTGATCGGCGCGGGGGGCCGCATGGGTGGCCTGCTGAAAGCTGCCGACCAGACCGGCCAACCATATCAGATCGTGGCGGTCAGCGACGTGTATGCGCCGCGTTGCGATGCGGTCAAAGCGCGCTCCAACGGCATCGCCACCACGCACGTGGACTATCGCGAAGTGCTGCAGCAGCAACTCGACGCCGTGATTATCGCTTCGCCCGATCATTGGCATGTGCGCATGGCCGTCGACGCGTTGGCCGCCGGCAAAGATGTCTATCTGGAAAAGCCGGTCACGCACACCATCGAAGAAGGCGCCACGCTGCAAAATGCGGTGCGCTCCAGCAAGCAGATTCTGCAATGCGGCATGCAACAGCGCAGCTGGAGCCACTTTCGCGACGCTGTCGATCTGATTCAGGGAGGCAACCTGGGTCGCGTGCCGCAGGTCCGGACCTACTGGTGGCAGAACTACCATTTCTTCATGACGCCCAAGCCCGTGGACACGCAGGCTCTGGATTGGAAGCAGTGGCTCGGCGGCGCGCCCGATCAGCCCTTCACCGTAGAAAAGTTTTACCGCTGGCGCTGGTTTTGGAATTTTGGCGGCGGAGCGATGACTGATCTTTTCACGCACTGGATCGACGTCGCGCACTGGGCCATGAAGTCCGACCAGCCGCGGCAGGTGCAGATGCTCGGCGACAAATACATCTTCGAACAGTGGGAATGCCCAGACACCGTGCAGGCCGCTCTGCGTTATCCCGGTTTCGATGTCGTCTACGAGGGCATGATGGCTTCTTCCATCGACGATGGCGGACTGGAGTTCCGCGGCACGGAAGCAACCTTGAAGATCAACCGCGGTGGCTTCACCGTTTATCACGAAGACGCGCAGCCCAGAGAAGTTCCGGTCGTCAAGGCAGACAGCTTCCGTGACGGCACCATCGACCACGTGCAGAATTTCTTCGATTGCATCAAATCGCGCAAAGAGCCGAACGCTCCAGTCGAAACCGGAGTCGCCGCAGCCCGCGCCGGCCACATCGCGAATCTAGCGTACCGCGGCCCAGGCCAAATCACCTGGCCACCAAAGCCGTGAATCTTGTAGCTCACCCCTTCAGGGGTGAGGGCTTTCGCCCCCTTTCCGGCGGTTCAGCGACACCAGAAGTGGACTGCCGGTCCTGCACAAGCTTGGCAAGTCCTGGAGGAAGCGGATACATCGGCGGATTTACAAGAAGGCGAACGAACCTGGCACCGTTCCATCGCCACATGCGGTCAACTCGAAACGTGTAGTCACCGGTGGCAGTGGAGTCAAGGCACCGCCTTATCCAAGAGCCGATTCCTAAACTCTTGGCCTTCGAGCGAGCTTTCGTGACGACCCTGAATGCCCAGCAGATTCCACGGAGATGGAAGTCTGGTGGGTAGACCGTGTAGTCGAGTTTTGTGGATTGGTAAGCCACGAGGTTAACTCGCATTCATTCCGATTCTCTGGTTAGGTGACTCTGCCGGAAACGGCCTTTGCCACCCTTGCGCTTCGTTTGACAAAGGTATTCCTCACGCCTCAAACTAGTTGTTTGAATAATACGCTTAAGGAGCGATAGATGGCGCAAGGTCAGGCTACCAAAGTTAAGAAGAAGAAGAAGTCCGTTCTGAAGCGAGCGGCACAATCTCGTCAACGTGCGGAAGTGAACCGCGTGAATCGTACCCGCGTGCGCAGCGCAATCAAGCGGCTCCGCACCGCCCTAACCGCCGGTGACGCCACCGCGGCCGCGAATCTTTTGCACCCCACCATGTCCGCGATCGACCAGGCCATCACCAAGGGCGTGCTGCACGAAAACACCGCCAACCGCTACAAGTCGCGGCTCGCGTTGGCCTACAACCAGGTAAAGGCCAAGTCCGCGAAGTAACTCCTGCGTTCCAGGTACGGCTTCCGGCGGGCGGCTATTCAGTTGCCCGCCATTTTTGTTTCCGGTGAACAAAGCGGCCAAATTGTCAGGTGCGCGCCACATTTCCGGCCAAGCCAAATTGGGAGTTTCCTTCTCGCGTTCCAGACTCTACTCTCTCTCCCCATTAAGGCCATTAAGGAAGGACACATGACTTCGAACATTGCCGTCACCCGCATCCCGCAATCCCGTCTGACCGAAGAGTTGCGCGAAAATTCCACGTTCGGAACCAACTACAGCGACCACATGTTTGTCGCCGACTATCGCGACGGCCAGTGGCACGACGCGCACATCGAACCGTTCGGCCCCATGTTGTTCTCTCCGGCCATGACCGCTCTGCATTACGGGCAATCGCTGTTTGAAGGTTTCAAGGCGCATCGCACAGCGGACGGCGGCGTCGCCGTCTTCCGCCCGATGTGCAACCACGCGCGACTGAATCGCACCGCCGCGCGCCTTTGCATGCCCGATGTGCCAGAGGAATTGTTTCGCGATGGCTTGGTGGAACTGCTGCGCGCCGACCGCGAATGGGTGCCGCATCGCGAAGGTGGCTCGCTATATATTCGCCCCGTTTATTTCGGCAACAGCGATACCTTGATGGTCCACGCCGCCACACGCTATCGCTTCGTGATTTTTACTTCGCCCGGCGGACCGTATTTTGCGCAACCGATTCGCCTGCTCACCGAAGAGAAGTATGTTCGCGCGTTCCTTGGCGGAACGGGCGACGCCAAATCCGCCGGCAACTATGGCGTCGGCCTGCTGGCGGCGAAACTTGCGCAAGCCAAGGGCTATCACAACGTGATGTGGCTCGATGGCAAAGAGCGGCGCTTTGTAGAAGAATCCGGCGTCATGAACATCATGTTCGTCATCAACGGGGTGGCCATCACCCCGCCGCTTTCCGGCACGATTCTTCCCGGCGTGACGCGCGATTCCGTGCTGACGCTGTTGCGCGAAATGCAGGTGCGTGTGGAAGAGCGCCCCATCTCCGTTGACGAGGTGGTTGCCGCGCATTCCGCCGGCACGCTGCAGGAAGCCTTCGGCATTGGGACCGCCGCGGTGATCGCGCCCATCGCGTGCATCGGCTACCGCGACAAGGATCTGGCCATTCCCACGGGAGCGCCCGACGGCCTGGCGAAGAAACTTCACACGCGTTTGACCAACATCCAAACCGGCAAAGAACCGGACACCCGCAACTGGCTCCTGACCATATAGCGGTGCATCGAGATCGATGGGTGGATGGGGGGCAGGTGCCCCACACGCCGGCGTTGCGTGTGGGGTTCTTAGGTTGTCTTTAGGGGGTCGAAGCTTCAGAATGCGTGTGAGGACTATAGAAAGCGGCCCTCGGTGGCTAAAGCCACGTTGAATTTTCGGTAGCATGACGCAGCTGAAGCCGTGCCCTCCCGAAGACCAGGAGTTCTCACGCAAACTCTTCGGTTCCGACATCAGTGCTCGCCACCAAAATGGGCTTCGGCCCCTGAGGACTCCGCTCCAATTCCTGCCCAAATCTCTCAACTCAAAATTCCCTTCTCGCTGCCGCTTTTTGCGAAAATAAAACGGGGGCAACCACATGCCATACTTCGCCGCCTTTTACGATGTCATTGACGATTTCGTTGCACGCCGCGCCGCATTTCGTGGCGAGCACCTGCGCCGCGTTTCCGAATCCTACGCCCGCGGTGAGCTTGTTCTTGCTGGCGCTCTAGGCGATCCCGCCGACCGCGCTCTTCTGATCTTTCACGCGCAGGACAAGGGCGTCGTCGAGTCCTTCATCCACAACGATCCCTACGTCACTAGCGGTCTGGTGAAAAAATGGGAAATTCGCCCATGGAATGTCGTCAGCGGCAACGAAGCCTCCGCTGGTCCCGCTGTCCCCGCGCGCCCCTCGGAGATTGCCCGCATCTGGACCGCTCGCACCACCGAAGGCAAATGGCCGCTGTACCGCGAACATTTCTCCAAAAAAGTTCTGCCGGAACTTCGCGGCATTAACGGGTACCTCGGCTCGACTCTTTACGTGCGGCACGTCGGCTCGGACCGCGACATCCTGGTAGAAACGTACTGGCGCTCTCTTGACGCGATTCACCTGTTCGCCGGAGTCGACCTGGAAAGCGCGGTCGTGGGCGACGAAGCCACCGCGGTGCTTACAGACCACGACCACCGCGTCCGTCACTATGAAATTGTCCTCTCCGATTGCGGGCCTGCGGCGAGTGCGCCAACGAAATAACAGATTGGTTGCCAGTGAATTGGAAATTGCCTGCGGGTGGAATTCGTGGCTGGCATAAAAGCCAGCGCCACATTTAAGAATAAATCTCCTTCATTCTCATTCCCAGCGAAGCGAGGAATCTGCTGTTCCGTCCTGAGTGGCAGACAACACGCCTTTGTCGGACCATCTTGCTTCAACGGGCGGTTGCTGACTCGCCGGTTAACCGCCAGATCAAAAACTCCATCACAATGCGCGGCTCTTTCGAACCTCCGCCTTTCAAGCGGTCATCGGCCTCTTGCAACGCCGTCAGCCCGTCCAGCAAACGTTCTTTGGAAATCTTGCGCGCGCACTGTAGCGCCAACTCCGCTTGTTCCGGACGCATTCCCAAGGAGCGGGCTGCCTGCCATCCATTGGTCGCGCCGCGCACTTCGCTTGCCTCGATCAGTTTGCGGTACATCCATGCCATCGCGCCAATCATGCCCATCGGTTCTTCGCCTTCACGCAGCAATCGCTCGACAAATTCCAGCGCTTTTTTGGTTTGCCGCGCCGCCAACAAATCCGCTACTTCCCAGATGGTGGTGGTTTTCTCGGAAATCACCAGCAAGGTCACGTCCTCGCGCCGCACCAGTTTACTTTCCGCCGCAAAGGTGGCCAGCTTGTCCACTTCCGTTTTCAAGCGCATCAGGTCGCCACTGACGAATTCCGCCAAATCTTCCGCGGCGCCCTTGGCAAACTCCACGCCTTGTTCCTTCGCCAGCGTTTTCGCCAACACCACGCTCGCCGCGTTGCGCTCGTCAGCGTTTTCCCCCAAGCCCACTTCCACCACCAGGGAATACTCGGCCAGCTTTTTTCCCAACGTCATTCGCATGTCCAGCTTCGCCGCTTCCATCACCAGCACGGTAAACGGCGCGGGATTCTTCAGGTACTCTTCCATGGCCTCGACTGTCGATTCGCGGTTCTTTTCGCCCAAGTCCTCAATGGCTTCCGCATTCTCCAGGAACACCACCTGCTGCTTTGACAGCATGGGCATCGACTGCGCCTGGTCCAGCGCTGCCTGCGTTTCCCCACGCTCGGCAGAAAAACGCGAAACGGCCCAGGCCCTCGCCGCTTCCGGAACATATTTCTCGATCAATTGCGCGCGGCAGGCATCGCGCAAAAACGGCTGGTCGCCAAGCAGCAGCACCGCCGGAACCGGTTTCCCCTTCGCCAATTTTTCCTTGAAGTCTTCAAACGACGCCCGCGCCATCAATAATTCTCCGTGACCGCTGCCACGAGCCGGGTCGCAAAATCCTGCGACATGCGATCGATTGCCGGATCGCCTTCCTGGAAAAAGCTGCGCACATCGGTGGACAATTCATATTCTCCACGAAACACGAAATTATCGTTGTGGTACAGCACCTTTTCGGTGATGCGGTCGGTCAGGGTAACTTCGCACCTCATGGTGACGAGCATGGTGGTGGCCTGCGCAGTGCTCGTGCTGGCCGTGCTGGTTGACTGGAACGTCAGCGGCAGCGCTTCCAGCGCCAACACTTTCCCCGTCAGCACCGCGTCGCCGCCATTCGGGTCGGACACAACCTTGTAGCGCGTCTTTCTGAGAAATTCATGAATCGTTGAGGCTGTCAATTTTTGTTCGATGCGGTACGTGGTGGTCTTGTTTTCCATCGGCGGCACCGCAATCACCGTGATGTTTTTGGGCAGAGCAGGATTGCGGCCTGCCACATGGTAGCCGCAGCCTGTGAACAGCACCGCTGCCAGCGCGCCGAGCAGAATGCGTGAGCCCCTACTGCGTGTCATGAATCCAGCCACTCCGCCAGCTTGATGCCGCTTGCGGCAGGCACGCGCAGATTGTCTCCTGCGCCCCAAAACCACCAACAATTTTCACGCGCGGTGTCGGGCCGCGGTTCACTGACGTGCAGCGCGGTGTCCCCCGCCACGCTGACGTTGCTCGGGCCGGCTTCCTCGGGAGGCACTACCGCAAGCCCGGCTTCCTTCACTGCCTGCGTGAGCGCCGTCGCATCCGTGGCATTGCCGAGATCAGCGCAAACGCTGAACGTTGTTCCGTAGAATACCGGCGCGTGCACCAGGTTGACGGATATCTTGGAGTCCTCGCCCGGGTCTCCCACAGCCGCCGAGACCTCCGCGCGTAACTCCAACAGTTTTTCCTGCAGCACCACGCGGCTCTCGCTGCCAAATCGCGGAAGCATGTTGAAGGCGGTCTGAGTGCCAAACACGCGATTCCCCACGCTTTGAAAGGAAAGCAACTGCGAGGTTTGCGTCTCGAGTTCTTCCACGCCGGCGCGCCCTGCTTCCGAAACCGGCTCGTAAACCACGGCCACTAGCCGCCGCATGGCAAATCGACGCAACACCAACGCCAAGCTGGCAATTGCCGTTCCTCCGGCGGAGAGAACCCCAAATACTGGCGACTTCTTCGACGCGCTTTTGCCGCTGAGCGCTTCGATCTTGGGAAACCAGGGCACGCCATCGGGGTCAGACATCGCGGCGTGCGAAAAGTCGATCACAGCTGCACCTGCTTCTCGCGCGGACGCCAAACATTGTTCGCCAAATCCACGCGAACTGGCCAGGAATGCGAAGCGCACGCCGCGAAACGTGCCTTCCTCTATTTTTTGAATCAGTGCCGCTTCCCCGCCCGCTTCGGTCAATATGCCTGCCGCTTCATCCTCATCCGCCAGTCGCAAATCCCATCCTGCGAAGCGGCTCTCTTCCAGCAAAGACTTCACTTCGCTTCCCAGAAGCGACGACGCTCCGGCCAACACAATTTTTTGGGAGGTTCGATCTGCGGACATGAATCAGACGGTCCTGGCGACCATGCGGTGTCGCAGCACCCGCACCACGTGCAACGTTAACCCGACCACCGTGTACACGCCGGCAATGATCACCAGCACGTATTCGGAATAGCGCCAGATCACGCCGACCAGCAGGATCAGCAGAATGATGGTCACCGAAGGCTGCTTGCGGGTCCACGGCAGGTCTTTGAAGCTGTAATACCTGACTGTGCTGGTCATCAACGCGCCCAGCGCCAGCATCATCAAGAAGAACGCAATGGCCCAACTTTTGTCGGTGATCGGCCCGATCCAGTGGCACGCGTGCACCGTGGCCGCCACCATTCCCGCGGCCGCAGGCGTCGGCATGCCCACAAAATTCTTGGAACCGCCCGGGGCCATGCCCTGCACGTTGAAGCGCGCCAACCGCCAAGCGGTGCAGATCAGAAACGCCAGGCAGCAGATCCATGCCAGATGTCCCAGTTGTTCAAAGGCCAGCGGAGTCATTCCCGTCACGCCGCGATAGCCCCAGGCATATGCCAGAATCGCGGGCGCAACCCCGAAACTGACAATGTCGGCCAGCGAATCAAACTGCACGCCGAATTCTGTATTCGTCCCGGTCAGCCGCGCGATACGTCCATCCATGGCATCAAATACGATCGCAATTCCAATGGCTTTGGCCGCACGATCAAGATCTTCGCTTGCGCCGGAAATTGCCGCAATCGACGCGTAATAACCGCACAACAGATTCGCACCGGTGAACAAGCTCGGCAGCAGGAATATGCCCCGCCGCCGCTTTGGGTCTTTATGGACTTTCCCGGTAAAGGGAATCTCGTGTTGTTCGTAGTCAGCCATTATTTGCTTCGCCCATTCTGCCACAGAGTACTACGCTGGGCCGCCATCTTCCTTGATTTTCTCTTCCGCTCGTCCTGAAATGTTTCCCGCAATTCGCGGCGCTCCGATGGGTTCCGCAATCCTGGCGATTACGCTGGACCCGCCTTTAACGTTTTGCCCCACCTTTACGAGAATTTCGGCCTCCGCCGCCATCCACACATCCACGCGAGAGCCAAAACGCACCAATCCCACGCGCTCTCCGCGTTCTACCACCTCACACGCTTTTTTCCAGGAAACCACGCGCCGCGCGACCCATCCAGCGATCTGCTTGAACACGATCTCGCCGTGTTCGCTTGCCAGCGTAAACACGTTTTGCTCGTTTTCCAGCGAAGCCTTTTCCGCCCACGCCGCCAGAAATTTTCCCGGCTTGTATTCCAGCTTTACGATCGTTCCCGCAGCCGGCGAGCGGTTAACGTGAACGTTCCAGATCGCCAGAAAAATACTGATGCGATTGCCCGGGTGGCCGCCGCGATCTTCTTCCGTCACTACCACCACGCGGCCATCGGCAGGCGACACTACCAAGCCCGGCTCAGACGGAATGTTTCGTTCCGGATCGCGGAAGAAATAAAAAACAAACAGGCCCAGCGCCACCAACACGCTACCCGACAGGATTCCCCACCGCCATCCACTGGTAACGCCGATTACGCCAAGCAGAAACGGTGGTAATCCAAAATAGTAGCCTTCTCTGACCATACCCTCCCTTTCTCCGGCGCGGATTTGCTCCACGGGAGGTGCATGGTCATTTTACGACAGAAAGCTGTTAGGATGCGCGAACCAGACAGGCTACGAGGCTTGTCCGGCCCGCGAGGTATGGATACGGGCGGCCAAAAGCTCCATCTCGTCTTTCACGTGAAGCTTCAATTTTTTTAATCGGATTTCTTCGATGAGGTCTTCAGAATTGAGGAATGGGGATCTTGCGAGGTTTTGTAATTCTACTTCGTACTGGTGGTGCTTCTCTGCCAGACGCTGATACTCGGCGTCGGCTGTGATTATTACGTCCCGAGGTGCCCGCTGGATTGCTGCCATGCGTTCCTCCTTCATGACGGGAAGTGTGAATGCCCGATGAACGCAGGGTACACCCGGTAAAATCCCCGTCAAGGACTATTCCGTACCAAGCTGTGGATTCTTGGTACTATGCTCCAAAATCAAGGCTGCCTCGACAGGTTCGCGGTAATAGCCGTCCCTCCTTCCCGCTTGCGCAAAGCCCAGCTTCTCGTAGAACCCGATAGCGGCAAGGTTGGACTCGCGTACTTCCAGAAATACGCGCTGTACTCCCCTGGCGGCAAAGGACTTCATCATTTCTTGGCTGAGGGCCGTTCCTCCGCCATGCCGCCGGTTTGCCTTTGCCACCGCCAAATTCAAAATTTCGCCTTCGTCCAGAACTTCCCGGCCAAGGATGAAACCAATCGCTCGGCCACTTCGTTCTGTGATGAACCCGGATACTCCGGCGGAAGCAAGGAGCTCTCGAATCATGGAAGCGGACCAGGCAGCGGCTTCCGGCGCTTCCAGCAGGATTTCACCGGCGGCCGCCGCGTCTTCGACGCGAAACGACCGGATCAAAAACCCTTCCCTGTTCATCTCAGCGCACACCGCTTGCAGGCCCCTTCCAGAAAATCTCCGCGTCTGAGCGACGCACGTAGTTGGCGTCCAGCTGCAATGGATCGGTAAACTGGCCCCGTTTCGCGTGTTCCTCCGCCAGTTCCCCGATCAGGCTGGCTACGTTCGCAGGGCACGCGATCAACTGGTCTCCACGCTGCTGCCGTGCTGCCCAACCCGGCGCCAATGTAATCAGTTGCGGGTCTAGCGTTACCCACCGCACGGCATTGTCCCCGGCATGCTCCGCAACGATTGCGACGAAGTCCTCCGCGCTATTCACCATCTCGGTCTCAACGACCGTCGCCACTCCATCTACCCAGCGATACAGCCCTGCGAAAATCTGCCCGCGCTGCGCGTCGTAGCTGGCCGCCACCATCCCGAACCGCTCCCCGACCTGTGCCATGGCCTCCAAACGCGAGACTCCCACCACCGGCTTCCCGTACACTTCGGCCCAGGCTTTCACGGTCGTCAACCCGACGCGCACGCCGGTAAACGATCCCGGGCCGGTCGACGCCGCTAAGAGCCCTACCGAGTCCATTGTGGCCGCCGCCTCCCGCAGAGCCTCCTCGGTAGCTGCCAGCAGCCACGAAGAGTAGTCTGTCGTGACCTCATGCAAGCGCACGGCTATGGTGTGGCCGTCGCGTCGAACCGCGATACTGCCTCTACTCTCCGAGGTATCCAGCGCCAGAGTGATCATTGGCACACACCAAATCTATCCAAGTGAGCCACCATTTCAGGCCGCTTCCAGGGCGACAAACGCTGTTTTGACCCACAGAACGACCAGAATCGAGCCTTTTGAGGCATGTTGTTAATCCATAACCCCGGCGAACGGGGTGAGGACCCAGAGCAATTTCAGTGCCAATTTGAAACAGCCCCCTCCCTATCTTCCTCATTCCACAGCATATATCTTGACTCTTGCAGCACAAGCAATTAGACTGGTTTCATCTCCTAGGGGGCTAACCTCAGCTATGGACTACAAGATCGGCGACAAGGTTGTGTATCCGAACCACGGCGTTGGCGTTGTAGAGCAAATGAGCTATGGAGTCTTGAACGGCAGAACCGAACGTTACTACATGATTCGCATTGTATCCAGCGGCCTTCGCGTAATGGTGCCACATTCCAACGCGCTGGCTGTTGGCCTTCGATCCGTTATTCGTTCTAACGACACCACTAAGGTGCTCGGTTTCCTCGAGAAGGGCAAACTCAATTCCCATCACGATTGGAAGCACCGCTTCAAGGAGAACTCCGAGCGCATGCGCACGGGTTCTTTGCTCGAGGTTGCCGTTGTTCTGAAAAGCCTCGTTTCCCTCTCCCGCAGCAAGCCTCTTTCCTTCCGCGAAAAGAAAATGTTGGAACGCGCCAAGTATCTCCTCGTCAGCGAGATGGCAACCGCGCGCAACCTGACCGCCGAAAACGCCGAAGGCTTGGTGGTAAAGTCATTGGCCAAGGCCAAGCTGCAGTTCCCCATGATGCAGGAAGCCGTCGAACAGTAGTCGTCATCCAAAGGATTCATCACCGGGCTCTTCGTTCGAAGAGCCCGTTTTCTTTTGGAGTGCGGCGGCTCGCCGCCGCGTTTCAAAGCGACGAAGCAAGAAGTAATAAACTAACGACATACTGAAGTGACGTAATGAAGTAACGACACGCACGAACTCAGGTTCTCAATCTTTGCCTCTGCTGCATTACCTCCTTACTTCGTAGCTCCTTCCAATTTCATGCTGGCCATCGCATTCAACTCGTCATCCGCAAACCTGCCTCTCACAAATCTCGCATACGCCGCCGCCGCAATCATTGCCGCATTGTCCGTCGATAGCGCCCGGCTTGGGAAAAACACCTTTAGCCCCTTTGCACGTTCCGCAAATCGCCCTCGCAACTGGCTATTTGCTGCCACGCCGCCCGACACCAGGATCGTCTCGACGTCGCATTCCTCCGCCGCCGCCATCGTTCGTTCCACCAGGTCGCGCACCACTGCGTTCTGGAATTCGCGCACCAACCCCAGCGTTTCCTTGCTGCACAGCGGCAGCAACTCTTCCAGTTTGCGATGACCCTGCGCCATCGCTTCTTCCCTCTTCTGAATTTCTTCGCGATATTCCGGATGCTCTCGCACGTGATACAGCACCGCGGTCTTCAATCCGCTGAAGCTGAAATCCAGCGCATTGCCTCGCGTCTTCGTAGGACCAAACTTCACGGGAGCCGGCGCATTTCCCGCTGCCGCTGCCAGCTTGTCCAGAATGGGTCCGCCGGGATAACCCAGCCCCAGCAGCTTCGCCACTTTGTCGTACGCTTCCCCAGCCGCGTCATCTCGAGTGCCGCCCAACTTGCGGTACGCGAACGCCTCGTTCCCGTCGGCTTCGCCAGCTTTCACTTCATACAGCACCGTGTGTCCGCCCGACACGATCAAGCACACTGCCGGCAACTTCGGCTCTTCTCCGCTCCTATACGCTTCCAGAAACGCTGCGTGGACGTGGCCTTCCAGATGGTTCACCGCCACCAGCGGCTTGTCCAGCGCTCTGGCCAGCGTCTTCCCATACATAATTCCCACCAGCAGTGAGCCAGCCAGCCCCGGCCCTTGCGTCACCCCGATGGCGTCCAGCTCCGCCAACCCCATCGCGGCTTCGCTCACCGCTTCGCGCACCACGGGCACGATTTGCCGCAGGTGTTCCCGCGAAGCCAGTTCCGGCACAACTCCGCCATATTTGCTGTGGATATCGATCTGCGACGCCACCACGCTGGATAGGATCTTCCGCCCGTCCTCCACCACTGCCGCGGCCGTCTCGTCGCACGACGACTCAATGCCCAAAATCCTCACTCCGCTGCTCTTTCCCACCGATATTTTCGCTCCACGATCCATGCTAGCACACGCCCCCACTGCCCCTTTACTCATTGGTTGCAAGTCCTATTGCCAGCCAACGCCGTCGCCCGCAAAGTCAGAAGAACGCTCGGAGCATCTATGCCAATCACTGTCTCAGACGGCCCGAATCTATTGGCGCAGCGCATGGGCATCACGCAGCCCGGTTCGCCGCCGGTGTTGCTGAACCATCCAACACAAAGTAGTGTGGCGATTGATGGCTGGAAGTCTGTGCTGTTCGGATTGCCGTTCCTTCTCGCCGGCATCGGTGTAATCTGCGCCGCTCTGAACCTCGTGCCCGGCAGCCGCAAGAATGCTCCCGACTGGCTCATCGGCCTGATTGGTTGCTTCTTCTTCTCTGCCGGAGCGTTCCTGATTATCCACGGTCTGCGGGGCGCCGCGCGTCATGCAGTTTACAAACGCGAAGCCACCGAGCATCCCGGCGAACCCTGGCTCGCCGATCATCACTGGCATCGCGAAGGCGTCGGCTTTTCGGCCTTCAACACGATGCTGGGCCGCTTCGTTGCCGCTCTGGGATGGAACGCGTTTCTGATTCCCTTTTTCTGGGTCGGCCTGAATGTGCGCGGCCCGGGGCGTATGTTCCTGGTATTCGCTACGCTTTTCGCGTTGATTGGCCTGATTTTCTGGGGGCGCTGGCTGCAAATGCTTGGTGAATTGGTGCGCTACGGCAACACTTCTTTCGTTTACGACGAATTTCCGTATTTCCTCGGCCAAACGTTTCGCGGCCGCCTGCGCGCGCCGCACCACGTCTCCGCGCTCGACGAACTCACCTTCACGCTGCGCTGTGTTCAGGAAAAATACGTCACCACCGGCTCAGGCAAGAACCGCACTACCCGCGTCATGTGCTTTGAAATTTACAAAGACGCACTCACGCTGTCCCGCGACCAGCTCAGCGGCGTGGCCGGCGGCGATATTCCCGCCGACTTCAAGCTGCCCACAAATCAGCCGCCTACATGCCTCTCTGACGCTCCGCCCACCTACTGGGAAATCCAGGCACAAGGCAAAGCGAGCAGCGGCGCGGACTTCGAAGCTTACTTCCTAATCCCCATCTACAATCGCTAACGATGTCTCCCGATTCCCGCTTTTTGGTTTTCAACTTTCCAGTCTCAACAAATCTACCGCCCCGCGCGCGGCAACGACTTCAGATACTCCATAATCGCTTTCGCGTCTTCATGCTTCATGTGATAGATGTGCATCGGAGGCCGTAGCGCCTCCCCTTGCGGACCAGTCCCCTTTTCCAAAACCCGTTCGCCCTGCTCTTCCGTGAAACTCGGCAATCCCGCCAGCGGCGGCGCTTGATCCGCCCAATTGCGAATCGGCTTTACCGGCATAATCCAGATCGGAGCGCCTTGCAGCCACGCATCCTGCTTCAAGTCGCCATTCGCTTCGCGCGGCGTGTGGCATTCGGTGCATTTCGCCACTTCTTCCACCAGATAACGCCCGCGCTCGATCTCACTTTTATCGGCCGCCGGCTTTCCCTGTGAAGCGCTGCCGGAAACCGTCAACCAAGCAAGTCCCGCAACGACCCCAGAAACAAACAGAATCGTGTGAAACCGTGCACCCATGACCACACCTCCTCAGCGAAGCGCGAAAACACGCGCTTCCTTTTTATTTTGCGGGGTGCGTTTTTTCAATGAGGTACATCGTGTAGGAACGAAACCAGCAGCATCCCGCATCCGGTGTGAGACCCATTCGTGCGGATTGACATTTTGGAGTGCGAAACAAACGGATACTCCAAGACTCAGGTACCACAAACCGGAACCTTGGGGCGCCCGAACGCGTGCGCTTTTAGGGATTGAGTTGAGTGAGTCGTCCACGAACACGATAGCAACCGATAGCGCAGACCGCCGCCAGCACCAGCAACAGTAATGTTGAAGGCTCTGGGGCAGATACCACTGCGCCCGGGGTAACGACCACATTGTCGAGGCCATTCGAATTGTCATTCGCTGGATCGCCATTCAGGAATTCGAGGGTAGTTGAAGAGGAAGCAGCAAGAAACGAAGTTGTGAACTGCTCCCAGACTTGCGTTGTGCCGCCCGTTCCCAAAGTGTTTGTTGCGGTCTGGATAAGCGCTCCGTCCACCCACACATTCACCGTGCTGGTTGTTCCCCAGATGCCGCCGGGGTTCACTTGATTGCCGACGAAATAGGAGAGGTCATAGGTCGTGCCAGGAGTCGTGGCGAAGGTCTGCTTAACGCCCTCCACCGCGTTCGTGCCGTCACCGGTCAGGTCGAGCCACTGCGTCCCGTCTTCGGCCGGAAAGGTGAAACCAAGCGAGGCGTAGCTGCCGCTAACAATTGACGCCTCGGGTCCAACCACGGTCCACCCGGTAATGCCGGTCGAGCCACTGAGGAAGTTTGTGAAACCTCCAACCGGCACCAAGGGAGTTTCAAAGCTGTCATTCGCGATGTCATTTGCGCGTGCAGCCGAAGCTGCAAAGACCAGGCTCGAGACCGCAAAGAAAATCCTCCAGATCATTTTGCTGCGAAACGAGTTAGTCGAACCCGGCCAAACTGTTGTGCGACGCTCAGAGCTACTTGCGACATGTTCAATCACGGAATCCTCCTCTATCGGCTTCGATCGGACCTTGGATTGGACCTCTGGCCTGCGCATCATACGCGGTTTTCTTTACCTCGAAAACAACGAATTTGCGAGTACACGGGGATCAGGGGAAGGAGACTCGTCGATGCGGTTTGACGCAGAGGAGTGAGGCAGAAACAGCGAACCGTAGACCTAGGTACCACAAATGGAACCTGGGGTACCCGCCTGGACCTAAAACTGACAACTGTGAACTTACAACTACGCGGCGGGACACTTTCCACTTCGCGCGTGCCTCCGCCGCGGCGTACATCTTTCGGTGCATTGACAAGGGTTGGGCGGGAAAGATACTTTGCCAAAGTAACCGTACGTGACTTCAATTCCAAAGAGAGCCGCTTGATTGTCCCTATGACGATTGATGACAGTAAGTCCTCGAAAACACACGCGCATCCGAGAGTTCGCAAAGCTGTTTTACCCGCCGCAGGATTGGGCACGCGCTTTTTGCCGGCCACGAAAGCCCAACCAAAAGAAATGCTGACGGTGGTCGACAAGCCTCAGATTCAGTATGTGGCGGAAGAGTGCGTGGCCAGCGGCATCGAGCATATCATCATCGTCACCGGCAAAGGCAAGAACTCCATCGAAGATCACTTCGATAACGCGCCGGTGCTGGAACGCTTTCTGGAAGAGCATGGCAAGAGCGAGCAAGCGGAAATGGTGCGCCGCATCAGCAACATGGTGCAGGTGAGCTACACACGGCAGAAAGAACCGTTGGGACTGGGCCACGCGGTGCTGGTGGCGAAAGACCTGGTGGGCGACGAACCGTTTGCGGTGCTGTTGGGCGACGTGCTGATTCCCGGGCCAAATCCCGCCACCAAGCAATTGATCGACGTGTACGAAGCGACGGGAACGGGCGCGATCGCGGTGGAAGAAGTGCCACGCGATAAAACGCATTTGTACGGCATCGTGGCGGGAGAACCCGCGCCGCAGCCTCCATTTGGCGAGCGACTGCTGCGCATTCGCGACCTGGTGGAAAAGCCCAAGAAAGAAGACGCACCGTCGAACCTGGCGATTACCGGGCGATACGTGCTGCCCCCGGCGATTTTCGATTGCCTGGAGCGGACAAAACCCGGAGCGGGAGGAGAGATCCAGTTGACGGATGCGATGCGGATCCTGGCCAAAGAACAGGGATTGTGGGCGCTGATTTATGAAGGGCGTTCCTACGATGCGGGAGACAAACTGGGTTTTTTGAAAGCCACGGTGGAATTGGCGCTGATGAATAAGGAATTGGGAGAAGATTTCAGAGACTACCTGAAGACCTTAAAATTATAGAAGTGCCCGCCGATTGTCATTCCGAGCGAAGCGAGGAATCTCTCTTCGATGTAAAGATCGACCCCAGTCAGTCTTTCTTCTTGGCCGGCTTCTTTTCTTTGGACTCTTTCGAGCCGGAATCCTTCGAGCTGGATTCCTTGGAGGCAGTTTCCTTCGACGTTTCCTTCGGGTCGCTCTTTTCGGAAGGTGCGCTGTCGGCAGCAGCTTTCTTGCCGGCATAGTCCGTGACGTACCAGCCGGAGCCCTTGAACTGAATCGCGGGAGCCGACTGCAAGCGTTCGACCTTTCCGCCGCAGTGCGGACACTTCTTCAGATGCGGTCCGGCAACGCTCTCGATCTTTTCCGTGCGCTTTTTGCACTTAGTGCATTGATACTCGTACAGCGGCACAGTGCTCCCTCCTGAGGAGTATTCAAACCAAAATTGTACCATGCGCGCGGCTGGCGACCGCTTCGCCGCCGCATGCTAGACTCTTTCCGGAACTCTGATGACAGACGAAAAACAGATTGATTCCCTTCCCGCCTCGCGCCGCGGCTGCTTGTATCTGGTCGCAACGCCCATCGGCAACCTGGAAGACATCACCCTGCGCGCGCTGCGCATATTGAAGGAAGTCGACCAGATCGCCTGCGAAGATACGCGGCACACGATCAAGCTGCTGACGCACTTTGAGATTCACCGGCCGCTGGTGAGTTATCACGAGCACAACGAACTGACGCGCGCGCCGGAACTGGTGCTGGCGATGGAGCAAGGCGCGTCAATCGCGCTGGTAAGCGACGCGGGAATGCCGCTGGTTTCCGATCCTGGTCACCGGTTGGTCTCGCTGTGCATCCGGCACCACATTTCGGTGGTTCCGATTCCCGGGCCTTCGGCGCTGCTGACGGCTTTGTCGGCATCGGGATTGCCGAATGAAGAGTTCGTGTTCCTGGGATTTTTGCCGGCGCGGACGGGCGAGCGGCAACGCGCGCTGGAACGTTTGCGGATTGAAGACCGGACGCTGATCTTCTACGAAGCGCCGCACCGGATTGCGGAAACCGTGGGCGCGGCGCTGGAAGTTTTGGGCGACCGCCCAGCATGCCTGGCGCGGGAAGTGACGAAACTGCATGAGGAGTTTCGACGGGGAAAATTGTCGGGGATTCTGGAATCGCTGGAAACGTATCCGGCAAAGGGAGAAATCACGCTGTTGATTGGCGCGCCGGAACCGGGCGAAGGAGTGCGATTCGATACGGCACAATCGCTGGCAGCGCGCGTGGATGAGTTGATCCATCAGGCGAAGCTGGATCGGCGGGAAGCGTTGAAGTTGGCGGCGAAAGAGAGAGGGATAACGAAGAGAGACGCGTATCGGCAGTTGTTGGGGGAGAACGAGCCGGAGGCGTGAGAGATAGTCAAAAGTTGAAAGGTGAAAGTTAAAAGCCGTCACCAGGGTACGTAATAAGTTTGAGCTTTGAGTAAGGCAAAGGCGCCCGCCTCGGAAGGCGGCCGCTACACCAAATCAAATTGGCGGCGTAAAGCCGCATCTACAGTCCGTGAGTCAGATGGTGGACTCTGGGCGGAAGACACGGGGGAAGCGCGGGCCAGTGAACTGGACGCCGACGACGCGTTCGCCATTGGTCAGGGGCTCGGTGACGTGGACGACGCGGCCTTGCGTTTCGAATTCGGTGTCGATGCGTCGAGCGACATGAGTTTGCGACGGAATGCGAATTTGAAGATTGGAGCCGATCGCGACATCGAAGCGGGTGCGAAAGGCGGCGCCGCCTCGGCACAGATTCTCGCTGGCAGTGTCTTCTTCAAAGGAAAACCCGCGCGCGTCGCAACCGCGGACGCGTAAGGGCAAGCGGACAGCAATTCTACGTTCGGACCTCTGTTTCGCGGCGTTCTCGATCGTCTGGCTCATGGGCTGGGCGCCCTCCACCGGCCGTTTTCCGCGCGAAGAAGTTTTCTACGTTTTCGACTACTTCCCCCGGGGTACGGGCCGAATGCACAATTCTGCGAAGTTCGCCGCCGTTCCCCACGCCATGAGTAAACCAGCAAGCGAACTGCTTCATTTTTCCCATACCATCGGGCAAGCCGGCTTGAAGAATTTGCCTATAGTAGCCAGAAAGTAAACGGTGGCGGTCCTCCTCGGAGGGGACAGAATAGCGGCCGGTCTCGTGGTATTGCTGCATCTGGGAAAAAATCCAGGGATTGGTGGCAGCGGCGCGGCCAATCATGACAGCATCACAGCCGGTTTCGATGACCATGCGCGCGGCATCTTCGGGGCACTGAATGTCGCCATTGCCGATGATGGGGATTTTGACGGCTTGCTTGACCGCGGCGATAAGCGGCCAGTCGGCTTTGCCGGCATAGCCCTGCGCGCGCGTGCGGGGATGAATGGCGGCGGCTTCGATACCGATCTGTTCGGCCATTTTGACGACATCGACCGCGACGATGGAATTTTCGTCCCAGCCGGCGCGCAGCTTGATGGTGAGAGGAATTTTCACGGCGGCGCGAACGGCGCGGAAAATTTGTTCGAGGAGCGGAAGTTCGCGAAGGAGTCCGGAGCCACCGCACTTGACGACTTTCTTGGCAGGACAGCCGAGGTTGATGTCGACAGCGTCGTAGCCGAGATCCTCGACCATGCGAGCGGCTTCGGCCATGACTTGAGGATTCGCGCCGAAGAGTTGCGCTGCGATGGGGTGTTCGTCTTCCTGAAAGAAAAGGTAGCGAGCGGATTTGGCGGCGCTGCGGGTGATGCCTTCGGAGCTGGTGAACTCGGTCATGAGCAGGCCGCAACCGCCCTGAGCGCGAATGACGCGGCGGAAGAGCGTGTCGGTGACGCCAGCCATGGGAGCAAGAACGGTGGCGGGACGGATGCAAAGATCACGCACGCGGTATGCGGCGGGGAGAGCCGCAGTGGCTGCCGGGGCGGGCGATGGCGGGCGTTCACCCTTTCCGAGGATGGATTGAGCCCTTTGAGCGAAGTCGGCGTTTTCGCAGTTGATGGTGCAGTCCTTCGATACGATTGGTGCGACAGGATAGTTTAGCAGGTCGGGCGAGATGGAGGTTACGGTTTAGCGGGATCGGTAATCAGGGATCAGGAATCCGGGGAGGATTTGACAGTCGACGATGCACGCGGAAGAAAACCCTTTACAGAGGGCGCGAAGGACACTGAGGCTTTGGATAAAGCGCTATTGGGCGAATAGATCGTAGGAGGCTTGAAGCGGCGGCTACCCGCCGCACTCCATAGTTTACTTCGTTGGGCTCGGAGTTCTCTCTTTCAGGAAATCTTCAAGGCGGAGGAATTTGCGGCCTAGGGCGCCGCTGTAGGCGGACCAGTCGTCCTCGGTGGAGGGGACGGCCAAGGCGGCGCGGACGGCGGCGATTTTGGAGTCGAGGTCGTCCATGTAATGGAAGACCAGGGCTTCGCGAATCATGGGGAGTTTCGGGGAGCCAAATTCATATTCACCGTGATGACTGATGAGGATGTGCTGGAGGACCGTTTTGAGTCTGAGAGGAAAGCCGGCGATGGCGTCCATGGCTTTGGTAACGGTATCGAGTTCCATAACGATGTGGCCGAGGAGTTGACCTTCGGTGGTGTAGCCGACAGCGCGTTCGTAGCAGAGTTCATCGAGCTTGCCAACGTCGTGGAGCAGAGCGGCGATGAGAAGAAGATCGACGTCGAGTTCGGGATAGTGGGCGGCGATTTGTTTGGCGAGGCCACAGAGGCTGACGACGTGTTCGAGGAGTCCGCCGAGATAAGCATGGTGCATGACTTTGGCGGCAGGAGCGCGCTTGAAGCGAACGACAAGCTGGGGATCGCTAAAAACGGAAGCGGCGAGTTGCTTGAGCCAGGGATTTTTGAGTTCGGCGATGAAGCCGAGAAGTTGCGTAAACAAATCTTCGACGTTGTAAGGGGTGTGAGGAAGATAGTCGCCGAGTTCAATTTCTTCGGGCTTGGCAAGACGGAATTGCTGAAGAATCAGCTGGAAACGATTGCGGTAGAGTTCGACGCGGCCTTGCACCTTCACAAAATCGTCGCGATGAACGTCTTTGGCGCAGATTTCAAACTGATCCCACATACGGGATTCCACGGTACCGCTGCGGTCGCCAAGCTCCATGCGGAGATAGGGTTTACCTGAGGCACTGCTGCGGATTTCCTTATCGTGGACGAGGAAAAAACTGGTGATGGACTGATCGGCGACAAAATCTTTGACGAAAGTATTCTTCATTAGGTGGCGGCTTGGGACTTGTGCTTCGGGATGAAGGGAATTTTCAGCTTGTGGGATTTCTTTTCCTTGGTAGATTCCGGAGAAGTGCTGACTTCCTCAATTTCGGAATTGCCACCGCCGGACATTTCCTGGTAATTGGGCTTAACGACGACGTAGCTCTGCTCGCGAAGAGTTTTCAGGTATTCACGCATGGCGGGTTCCATGCGCTGACTGTAAAGACGATTCTGAATTTCCGGTTCAACGACGTCGAAGGGCTGCTCTCCTTCGGAGTAGTGCTCCATCACTTTGAGAATCAAGAAGCCGGATTTGGTTTCGATGACTTCGGTGAGCTGGTTCTTTTTCATGGCGAAAACGGTATCTTCGAGTTCTTTGGAGAGTTCGCCGCGCTTGTAGACACCGAGTTCGCCACCTTGCGCCGCAGTGCTGCCGTCGGAATAGCGTTTCGCCAGTTCGGCGAAGTCTTCGCCGTCGAGGGCTTTCTTGCGAACGGTGTTGGCTTTTTCCTTGAGCGTGGGGATATCCGCTTCCTTTTTGCCTTCGGTCTTGATTTCGATGGCGCTAAGGGCGACCTGTTCAGGACGGACAAAGTCCGCCTTGTGCTCGTTGTAATACTTCGTTTCTTCTTCGTGACTGATTTGGATGTGGCGGCCAACTTCCTGGCCAATGACGGCTTGAGTGAGGATGCGATTGCTGATGTTAGTTTTGAAATCGTCCCAGTTGATGCCTTGGGAAGTGACCGCGCGTTCGAGGGCGTCCATATCGGGCAGTTTATTCTGGATGCGGATCTGGTCGAGTTGTTTGACGACATCGCTGGCGACGTTGATGCCCATATCCTTGCCGCGCTGGGAAAGGAGAGACTGGTCGATTAAATCGCGGAGCGCATATTTTTGACGGTCCTCGATAGAGGTCTGAAGCTGTTCCGGAGTGCAGCGGCCCTGACATTCGGCGCGAGCTTCATCTTCGGCGGCAGCGCGGGCTTTGTCGAGTTCGGAGCGAGTGATGATCTCGTTGTTAACGCGAGCGACGATTTCTTCAACCGTCTTGCCTTCCCCGGAGTGAACGACGGGCTTAGTTATGGATGTCTTGGGAGCAGCAGTCTTGGCAGCTGGGGCGCCTTCCGGTTCCTTTTTATCTTCGTCGGGAGCAGCCTCTTGAGGTTTTTCGAGGACCGGCGGATTCTGCGCTGGAGGAGCTTGGTCCGGGGGAGTCTGAGCAGGGGCCGGAGGAGGTTGCTGAGCCGGGGGATTCTGCGCCAGGAGGGGCAGAGTCAGGAATAAGAGTGCCGCGAGGAAAAGCGTATTTCTCATGAAAAGCCTCATGCAATGAGTCTAAAACCCAATGGAAAAATGCGCAAATTGGAAATTGGGGGTGGGGGAATTCAGCGCGGGGGCGTAAGAGTTGAAAATTGAAAGTTAAGAGTTGAATGTTAGAGAGACCACAAGAAAACCGAAGCTGGCGAAGTGCGACCATCGGGAGATTAGCTTTTTTGGATATTCACCACGGAGGACACCGAGGGCACAGAGCAAAACAGGGGAGAAGAGACAAAGGCAAAGATTGGAACAAATGGAAGATGGCGGCGTAAAGCCGCCTCTACAGGGGAGGCAAACCTAAAACCCCACGTGCAAAAACGGCACGTGGGGCACCCGTCGTTCGGAGGCGGCGTGTGAAAGTGGTGCTAGCCGCTGCACGCCATATTAGGACCCGTCGCGGAGGGCCAGCAGCACGCTGCGTAGGGCGGTGGCTACAGGTTCGCCGCGCTGGAGTTCGAGCCAGAGGATGCCGCTGGGGTCGAGGCGAATACCTTTGCGAGAACGAATCACTTTGACGAGCGTGGCTGGATCGAGCGGCGTCTCTGGATGGAAACGAAGGGCGAGCTTGGTGCCTTGCCGTTCGACGGAAGCAATGTGCAGACGTTCGCTGATCGATTTGAGGAGAGCAAACTCCAAAAGATTTTCGACGGATTTTGGGAGTTGGCCAAAACGATCTTCCAGTTCTTTGCGAACGTCCTGCTTTTCCTCTTCGGAAGCGACCGAGGAGATGCGCTTGTAGGTGCGCAGGCGAAGATTTTCGCTGGGGATGTATTCCTGCGGGATGCGGAGATCCATGCCAAGACTGATGGTGGTGCGAAGCTCGGGGGCAGCTTCCTGGCCTTTGAGCTTGGCGACGGCGCGCTCGAGCATCTGGACATAAAGATCGAAGCCGATCGCTTCGATGTGGCCATGCTGCTGGCGGCCAAGCATGTTGCCAGCACCGCGAAGCTCGAGGTCGAGAGCGGCGATGCGGAAGCCGGCGCCGAGTTCGCTGAACTCCTTCATGGCGGCGAGGCGCTTGCGCGCAATTTCAGAGAGGATGCGTTCGGGAGGGACAAGGAGATAAGCGTAGGCGCGCACGGGAGACCGACCGACGCGGCCGCGGAGTTGATAGAGTTCGGCGAGGCCGAGGCGATCGGCACGATTGATGAGGATGGTGTTGGCGCGAGGAATGTCCAGCCCATTTTCGACGATGGTAGTGGCGACGAGAACGTCGGCTTCATCACGAATGAACTTGAGCATAACTTTCTCAAGGTCTTTCTCGCCCATCTGACCATGAGCAACGACAACGCGCGCTTTGGGAACGAGTTTGGTGACAAGATTGGCGAGGGAGTAGATGGATTCGACCCGATTGTGGATGAAATAGACCTGGCCTTCGCGAGCGAGTTCATTTTCGATGGAGCGCTTGACGACGTCTTCATCGAAAGCGGTGACAACGGTCTGAATGGAAAGACGATCGCGCGGCGCGGTTTCGATAAGAGACATATCGCGCAAGCCGACCAGCGACATGTGCAAGGTGCGAGGAATGGGAGTGGCGGAGAGCGCGAGGGAGTGAACATTTTTGCGCATTTCCTTGAGGCGCTCTTTGTGAGCCACACCGAAGCGCTGCTCTTCATCGACGATGAGGAGCCCGAGATCTTGAAACTTGACGTCTTTGGAGAGCAGGCGGTGGGTGCCGATGACGATGTCGACTTTGCCGGCTTCGAGATCGGCGAGGATGGCCTTTTGTTCGGCAGCGGTGCGGAATCGGCTCAACATTTCGATGCGGGAAGGAAATGCCGCGAAACGCTTCTTGAAAGTTTCGAAATGTTGGAAGGCCAGGACCGTGGTGGGCGTAAGAACGGCAACTTGCTTATTGTCGGCGATGGCTTTGAAGGCGGCGCGCATGGCGACTTCGGTTTTGCCATAGCCCACATCGCCGCAGAGGAGACGATCCATTGGAGAAGGTTTCTCGAGATCCTTCTTGATGTCGGTGATGGCGGTGATCTGGTCGGGAGTTTCCTCAAACTCGAAAGAGTCTTCGAACTCGCGCTGCCAGTTGCCATCGGGAGAAAAGGCGAATCCTGGTGTGGTTTTGCGTTCGGCATAGAGAGTGAGGAGCTGATCGGCCATGTCCTCGAGAGATTTACGGACGCGAGTTTTGCGGGAGGCCCACGCGGTGCCGCCAAGCCTGTCGAGCGGCGGATGAATGCCTTCGACGACGCGATAGCTTTGGACGAGGTCCATGCGTTCGAGGGGGACGTATAGGCGGGCATCTTCGGCGTAGCGCAGGAGCATGAATTCGCCGCGGCGGCCTTCGGATTCGATCAGGCGAAGACCTTCAAACTGGCCGATGCCGTGATCGATGTGGACGACGAAATCGCCGGGCTTGAGTTCTGCAAAATCGCTGAAGAAACCAGAGGTGCGAATCTTGCGGCTGGGACGCTCGACAGCGGGCGCGACGTCGAAGAGGTCGCCATTGCCGTAAACAGTGACCTTGGCTTCAGGAAAAGCAACGCCAGCGGAAAAAGGAGCGCGGAGGAGAACGAGGGCGGCTGTTTCGGATGCATTTTCCGCGGTAAAACCGGTGGCGGCTTCTTCGGTTTCGCCGAGGACATAGGGCACTTCGTATTCGCGGCAGATATCGGCGAAGCGTTCGAGTTCGCCGAGGCTGGCGGCAGTGAGATAGGCGGTGCCACCATCGGCGAGCTGCGACTTGATATCGGTAAAGCAGGCAACGACATCGCCGTGGAAGCGCGTGGTGGGGCGAGAAGCGAGTTCAAAGCGAGGACCACCGTCGGCGATCAGGCTGAGCTGCTCGAGTTCGATGCGCGAGGCTTTGAGGACGGCTCGATCGAATTCGGATTCGTTCCAGAAATAATGGGAGACTTCAGGGGCGTTGGCCTGGCCGTGGCGCTCGTAATTTTCGGTGGCGGCTTCGAGATGCTTGCGGGCAGCTTCGCGGAGATTGACGGGTTCATCGAGGAAGACGAGAGGCTTGAGGGAACTCTCGGCGAGTTCGAAGAGCGAGGCGGTACCGGCTTCCCTGCTGCCACCGATCCAGCCGGTGGGCTCCCAGTTGAGGGCCTCGTTGCTGCCGGGAGCGGGGACGCTCCATTCGGTGAGAGGAAGGATGGTGGTTTTGACGACGGGGGCGACGGAACGCTGGGTGCGGGGATCGAACTCGCGAACGCCCTCGATGGTGTCGCCGAGAAGCTCGAGCCGAACGGGACGAGGCGCCTCGGGAGAGAAAACGTCGACGATGCCACCGCGAACGGCGAACTGGCCGGGGAGATCGACCATTTCGGTGCGGGCGTAGCCGGTGCTGGCAAGGTGGGTGATGAGTTCTTCGTGGGAAACTTCCGAATCTTTGGCGAGAGTGCGCGCGAGGGTGAGGTAAACGTAAGGATCCTGATAGCGCCAGAGAGCGGAGGCGATTGGCGCGATGACGAGAGAGACTTCGCCGTTGGCGAGACGGTAGAGGGTAGCGGCGCGGCGTTCGAGGATGTCCGCGTGAGGCGATTGCGGATCCCAAGGAAGGCTATCGAATGAGGGCAGGACGGCTATGCCGCCGGTGTGGCCGGGGAATATTTGGAAGAAGAATCGGAGACTGTCGGCGAGAGACTCAGCGCGGCGATTGGAGTCGGTGATAAAAAAAGCAGGGCGGCGAAGTTCGTGGGCGAGGTAGGCGGCGGCCAGGGCTTTGGCGACATCTTGCAGGCCGGAAAGAGCGACGAGGTTGCCGTTGGAGCGTAGCTCGGCCAGCGTGCCTTCCAGTGAAGGGAGGCGAAGAAGACGCTCGAGACGTTCACGGACCGCGGGGAGAATCATTAACAGTTCCATTCTAACTTGGGAGAAGGATTTGCGGGAGTTGTCAGTTTTAAGTTTTCAGTTTTAAGTAAGGAAAGAGAGGTTGAAAGTCAAAAGTTGAAAGTTGAAAGTGAAAAACCGGGTCGGTGGCGTTGCATGCAATGCAAAGCGGCGGCCGGCGGTCGCACTCGAAGGAAGACCCTCGTCTGCGGTGCCAAGCAGATGGTCGCGGATGGCCGTTGCACTGCAGAGGGTCGGCTAGTCGACGGTTGCGGCTGGCCCGCGCACTACGAGGCGCCCGCCTCGGAAGGCGGCCGCTACACAGGCGCGGGTGCTAGGGGAGGGAGCGGATTTTTTGGAGGAGGGTGGAGGTGGAGTAGGAGTCCAGGATGTCGATGCGTTCGACGCGCCCGCCGGCGGCTTCGACTTCTTCGCGGCCGACGATTTGGTCGCCGGGCCAGTCGCCACCTTTAACGAGAATGTCGGGAAGTAGAGCGGCGATGACGGCGCGGGGGGTGGGTTCATCGAAGATGAGGACCGCGTCGACGCATTCGAGGCTGGCGAGAATTTCGGCGCGCTCGTGTTGAGGGGTTACGGGACGGCCGGGTCCTTTGAGGGCGCGAACGCTGCTATCGCTGTTGATGCCGACGACGAGGATATCGCCGAAGGAGCGGGCGGCTTCGAGGCTGCGGATGTGTCCGGGGTGAAGCAGATCGAAGCAGCCATTGGTGAAGACAACTTTGCGGCCGTTGCGTTTCTGAGGAGCAAACCGCAAAATCGTTTGTTCCAGAGTGAGGACGTTGGAATCGGTAGGGACGGAATCCATAGTGGAAAATCAGTTTAGCACGGTGGATGGGAACGAAACCGGGTGGAACGGATTGGTTAGCTAGCCGGAGCGGAAAAGCCTCGCCCCTGAAGGGGCGAGCTCCAGGAAGAGATCATTGATGATGGCGGGAAAAACGCGGCGGGCTGTTGCGGGGATTCTGCTGCTGCTGTTGGGGGCGCTGCTGACGTTTGTGCCTTCGCGGAGGTACACGGAGCGGAGGTACGTGGCGGATACGGGTGCCTGCAAAGTGGATTTGGATGTGGTGGCGCTCAGAAGTTTTCGAGACGGGTCGGAACGCGGGTCGGTGGTGCTGTTGCACGGGCTGAGTTCGAACAAAGTGGTGATGACTTATCTGGCGCGAGCGTTGGCGGAACAGGGGCTGCGGGTATACGTACCGGATTTGCCGGGGCACGGACGGTCGGCGGGGCCGTTCACTCCGGAGCAGGCGGAGACTTGCGGGCTGTCGCTGCTGCGGGGATTGGCGGCGCGAGGATTGCTGGCGCCGGATCGAACAGTGATCGCGGGGCACTCGATGGGAGGAGCGATTGCGCTGCGAGTGGCGGGGAAATTCCGGCCGGCGGGAGTGATCGCGATTTCACCAGCGCCGATGAAGGAAGCGCATGGAGTGGCGACGGAAAATCTGCTGTATCACAATGTGCCGCCAATGCCGCCGAACACGTTGATCGTAACGGGACAACTGGAGCCCAAGTGGCTGACGGAGAATGCAGCAGAGTTGGTCGAGAGGAGCGGCGATGGGTCGGTGGAATACAAGAGTGTGCCGCTGAATACGCATGTGAGCGTGCTGTTTTCGCCGACGGTGGCAAGAGAAGCGCAGGCTTGGGCGGCAAAAGTGTTGAAGCTGCCAATGGCGACACACTTGCCAACACGCGGAGGGCTGCTGGGAGGAGTGCTGGGGCTGGCGGGAATTTTGATGTTGGCGGGGCCGTTTATCCGGGAAGCAACGGGAAAGAAGGAAACGGAAGAGAAAGTGGTGAAGGGCGCACCGGGTTGGGCGAGGGCCATTGTGGAGTTTGGCGTGATCTCCGCCGGAGTGGTGGTGCTGCTGCGATATGGGGTACCTCTAAAGGGGATGCATGCGTTCGAGGGCGATTACCTGGCGAGTTTCCTGTTGCTAGTGGGGATGGTGCTGTTGCTGATGCATGGGAATTTGGCTAGGGCGCAGTTTCGAGCGAAGGGCGCGGCGTTGCTGGGGGCGGCGCTTGCAGGACTGCTGCTGTATTTTCTGATCAGCGGGTGGCTGCAACTGACGCTGGCGGGTGTATGGCCGACGCTGCTGAGGTGGATCCGTTTCCCGTTTTATTTCATGGGAGCATTTCTGTTTTTGTTCATGCTGGAGGCGCTGGTGGGTCCAGTGGTGGAGGGCCAGCGAGCGAAGCGACTCGGGGCCTGGATCGGAATGGTGGTGCTGGCATGGCTGGCGCTGGTGGCGGGAATCCAGTACTTGCACAGCGGAGAGATACTGCTGGTGCTGCTTTCGATATATTTTGCCGCGGTTTTCGTGGGTGTGGCGCTAGGTGCTCAATTGGTACGGAAAATGACGGGCTCCGCAACAGCCGCCGCACTCTTCGGTGCTATACTGCTAGCTGGGATTTGTCAGGTGATATTTCCGCTAGGATAAAGGGGAAATCGCCAGGCGAACGTCTCCTTCTTCCTCAACGCGCCGGAGACGGAAGCAACTTCTCTCACAACAGAAAACGAGAAAATGTCCGAAATTGCGATCGTCGGTGGAGGACCTTCCGGCGCGATGTGCGGAGAGCAACTCGCGCGCGCGGGTCATTCCGTGGAGATATTTGACGAGCACCTGGCGTGGGAGAAACCGTGCGGCGGGGGCTTAACGTACCGAGCGACGCAGTGCTTCCCTTTCCTGCTGGACAATGACCATCCGAAAAAACTGATTCGCGACGTGGAAATCATCAGCGCGGAAAATCAGCGAGTGAAGCTGGATTTGCAGCATCCTATCGTGATTTATTCACGGACGGTGCTGAACGGGTTGCTGCTGGATCGCGCGCGCGAAGCAGGCTGCAAGATTCAGCAATCGCGAGTGCAGAGCATCGACACAGCTTCGGATAAGCCGACCTACGTGGTGGAGGGAGAGCGGCGTCGAGCGGATTTTGTGGTGCTGGCGGCGGGCGCGAGGAACCAGTTGTTGCCGGGAATCCGGGCGCTGGACCGCGACGAACTGGAAATGACGCAAGGGTACTTTGTGCCACAGACGTCGGAACAGATCATCATCAAGTTTTTGCCGGAGTTTGAAGGGTACATCTGGTCGTTTCCGCGCGCGGACCACTTGTCGCTGGGAATCTGCGGTAGCATGGCGGCGCACACCAGCATGGAATTGCGATCGCACCTACACACGTTTGCTGCAAGCGAAAAAATCGGCACAGAAAGCGCGAAGTTTTACAGCCACGTGCTGCCTTCACCGCAGGAACGGACCCTTTCCGGTCGTGCGGTGATTGGACGGAATTGGGCGCTGTGCGGAGATGCGGCAGCGTGGGTAGATCCATTGACTGGCGAAGGATTGTTTTACGCGATGCGCTCGGGAGATTTGCTGGGCCGCGCGATTGCCGAGGGATGCCCGGAAAAATATCCGGCGCAGGTGCGAGCGTCGTTTTCGGCGGAGTTGGAATTTGCGGCAAGGATTGTAAGGCGATTCTACCGGGGATCGTTCCTGGGGTGCTCGGTGACGACGCGGATGGTGCAATTCCTGCAGCGGAACGCGATGTTTCGGCAGTTGATGAGCGATCTATTTTGCGGGACGCAGGATTACACGACGTTGAAACAGCGGGTGCTGGAGCATTTGGGGGGCACGTTGAGCCAATTCGTTTCCAGCGTATTGAATTTTGAGCGGCCGGCGGCGAAGGTGCGGACGTACCCGGCGGCGGATTAAGCGGTTAGGCAAGGAACCTTCCAGAGCAAAGGCAGCACTAGAACCCGCGAACGAGCCACATCAGAAGTCTACTTCTACAAAAAGGGCAATCGAAGAGAACACGATGTATCGTGCCCCTATTCGGCGGGCGGCCTCGGCATTAACGAAAGAAATATTTAAAGTGAATTTTATAAGCGAGGGCGGTTTGGGCTGGAGATTGAGAATGGGCTTGCCTGGCGCGCGATTGCCTTCTATAGTCTCCCACGCTCGCCTAGCCATACTATCCGCGCAGTTGGCAACAGTGAGTAGTCTGTGGGTTGCCTCAGACAATTCAAAATTACGGGTAAGGGGTGTGCAAATGCGCAGAGCCGTATTTTTTGCGGCCGTCCTTGCTGTGGTGGCGGGAACTGTGAGTGGACAGAGCCCAGCGACCAAGGCGGACGACCAGGTAGACGCAAGTTATCTAACGAATGTAAAACCACACACGACCCTGGCAGGATCGAACGCGGATGGTGGCGGAGTGCTGGGGAGACACTCGTCGGGAGCGGTGTTGGGAGTCGATTCGGTGGCGAATTGGAGCAGCTATTTTTATGAGCCGGGCTTTGATTCGTTTGCAGGAACGCAGTTCACGTGGGGCTACACGATGGTGGGTCACGCGCCGTTTGGGATAGGTCACGATCAGGATTGGCAGGGAGAGACGACGCGAATTGGAGCGCCGATCGTGCCTGTCAATCTGGACCTGAGAAACGCCGACGGAACGCCGCGATTTGTGAACGGACAGCGGCTGTATTCGGATGCGACGCAGTTTGTGCCATTCGTGCTGGCGTCGCCAGTTTTTTCAAACGCGAAGTATGACGCCAGCGAAAAGCCCACGCAATTCACGGATGCCATTCAGCGCGCAGAATTTTTCCACATGGCCGACGACGATTGGCACACGTTGCTGAAACCCAGGGTAGCGACACCGCGAACCATGGTGCTGCTAAAAGGAACCTACCAATTTGCGCTGAACGCAGATGGGTCGTGCTGCCTGTTCGTGCTGATCGATGAGAACACGTTTGTCAACGCCTTCTTCCCTTCCATACCAACCGACACCACGACGCCAATCGGGGCGGCAGAAAACGCCGGGGACATCCGGACGAAGGACATTTCCACGTTCCTGTTCCCGAACGCGTATTTATTTTCTGGTAGCGACTGCTGCGTGCTGGGCTTTCACACGTATGACATCGAGCCGGGCAGCGCATCGAATGGCTGGCAAGAACGGCGGTACGTGCTGAATTACGCGAGTTGGATTACGCCTGGGCTGTTCGGCGGGGGATTCCAGGACATCACGGCGCTGAGCCACGAAATGTCGGAGACGTTCAACGATCCGTTCGTGAACAACGCCACGCCGTGGTGGCTGTCGCCGCTGGAGTCCGGCGGGCTGTGCCAAAACAACCTGGAAGTGGGGGACGTCATTGAAGTGCTGGCCAATCCCACATTTCCGATCACGTTGAATGGGGTGACGTGGCATCCGCAGACGGAAGCGCTGTTGCCGTGGTTTGCCGGAGTAACGCCATCGAAGGCGATTCATGGCGCGTACAGCTATCCGGACATTACCGCGCTGATACAGGCGAACGTTTCGCAGAATCCAGGTTGCACGCCACCAATCCTTTAAAAAGAGGCGATAGTTGGATGAAGTACAGGGCGGGCGGGAAACGTTTCCCGCCCGTTTCCATTATCGAGGCGTAATTTAACGATGACGAAGATGTACTCGCATTGCTGCAGGAGGCATCCAACGGATATCCTCAACAGAAGCGACGGGGCGCGAACCATTTAATGGCCACTACAGCAACAGCTTTACCTGCAACGACGGAAGCTGCAAAGAAGGCGAAGAAGAAAATCAACTGGAGTTCCCTGCCCGAGATCTGGGCGCTGATGCGTCCGCGGACGGGGATCCTGCTGCTGGGATTCGTGCTGACGGCGATCAATACGCTATCGGGATTTGTGCTGCCGCTATCGAGCAAATATCTATTCGACAATGTGATTGGCAAACACCAGGTGAAACTTCTGATGCCCATCGTTCTGGCGGTGGTGGGAGCGACGCTGGTGAAGGGGTTGACGTCGTTCACGCTGACGCAAGTGCTGTCGAAATCGGCACAACGGATGATCACGGACCTGCGCAAACAGGTGCAGGCGCACATCGGGAGGTTGCCGATCCGGTTTTACGACGCGAACAAAACCGGCGTGTTGGTGTCGCGAATCATGAGCGATGTGGAAGGCGTGAGGAACCTGATTGGAACGGGGTTAGTGGAGTTCGCGGGAGGAGTGCTGACCGCAGTGGTGGCGCTGGTATTCCTTTTGCGGATCAGCGCTTTCATGACCATCATCGCGTTCGGGGTGCTGATGGTTTTCGCGCTTTTCCTGAACAAGGCGTTCTCAACGATACGACCAATCTTCCGAGCACGGCCGAAAATCAACGCGGAAGTGACGGGAAGGCTGACGGAATCGTTGGGAGGAGTGCGCGTGGTGAAGGGTTATCACGCGGAGGATAGAGAGGAGCAAGTGTTTTCGGGCGGAGTGCAGCGTTTGCTGGACAACGTGCTGAAGACGCTTACGGCGACGTCGCTGATGAGTTTGTCGGGCGCGACACTGATGGGAATCGTGAGCGCGATCATCATGTTTCTGGGAGCGCGACAAGTGCTAGCGGGGACGATGACGCCAGGTATCTTGATCCAGTACACCGGGCTGCTGGTGCTGATGGTGGCGCCGGTATTCCAGATTGTGGCGATCGGCACGCAAATAACCGAAGCGATTACGGGTTTGGAACGAACACGGGAGATTCTGAACGAGTCAATGGAAGATCAGGACCCGAAGCGAACGGCGGAGCTGGGACGAATCGAAGGAAGAGTGGAGTTTGACGAGGTGCGGTTCAGCTACGAGACGAACAAAGAAGTGCTGCACGGAGTTTCGTTTACGTCGGAGCCGGGGACGGTGACGGCCCTCGTGGGTCCCTCGGGATCGGGAAAATCGACGATTATTGGATTGCTGGCGGCGTTTTACACGCCAACGAACGGGCGCGTGCTGGTGGACGGAGTGGACTTATCGACGGTGAAGCTGAGTTCGTACCGCACGCAACTGGGGGTGGTGCTGCAGGAAACGTTTTTGTTCGACGGCACGATCCGGGAAAATGTGGCGTACGGGCGGCCGGGCGCGACGGAAGAAGAAATTCTGGCGGCTTGCCGGATCGCGCGCGTGGATGAGTTTGCGGAAACGTTTGAGAAGAAATACGACACGATCGTGGGAGAGCGAGGAGTAAGGCTTTCAGGCGGGCAAAAGCAGAGAGTATCGATTGCGCGAGCGATATTGGCGGACCCGCGGATTTTGATATTGGATGAGGCGACGTCGAGCCTGGATTCGGAGTCGGAGGCGCTGATTCAAGAAGGCCTGCGGTACCTGATGCGCGGGCGAACGACGTTTGTGATTGCGCACCGGTTGTCGACGATTCGGAGGGCGGAACAGATTCTGGTGGTGCAGGACGGACGGATTCTGGAGCGCGGAACGCATGAGACGTTGTATGCGGCGCACGGGCGGTACTACGAGCTGTATACGAAACAGCATGCGGTGGAAACGAATTTGTTTTTGGCGCCGGGTGAGGGGGATCGGAAAGAGCCGGGGGACGGTGAAGAGACGAGTGGGAATGGAGCGGCTGGGGGATCGGTGCCGGATACGATACGGATGTTGAGGAGTCGAGGGAGTTGAGAGTTAAAAGCTGAGAGTTAAGAGTTGAAAGCTGCTTGCTTCAAGATCGCCTATCTCGCTTTGATTCGCGGCGTTTTTTAAATTGCAAAAGCAGCGGCTAGCCGCCGGACTCCACAAAAATTAGAGGGCTGGGCGGCGAAGGATAGGTTTCTTTGCCTGGGCGGCCGCCGCGGGCAGAAGTGTGGCCATTTTGCGAATCATGGCGAGGACGAGACGCTTGTCGCCGTCGGAAAGAGTGGTGCTGTACTTCTTGATTTCAGCGAGGAAACGGATTTCGTCCTGAGAGAGCTCGCCGAGCATTTTTTGTGTTTCTTTATCGTGAGAAGTCTCGGTGCCGGGGAAAAAATCGGCGAGGGAAATTTCCATAGCTTCGGCGATCTTGGCCAGGGTCTCGAGCGAAGGAACGGTGTGGCCGTTTTCGACGCGAGAGAGGTAGCAGCGCAGAAGCCCGGTACGACGTTCAATGTCGCCCTGGGAAAGGCCGCGCTGGCTGCGATAGGTTTTGATGACTTCGCCGATGTTGACCTGTGGTTTCTCTTTAGGCACGGGTTCCTCCAATGGAAAGGTTATCTTAGTGGCTAACAGTAGGAGTGGCAAGAGGGAATCGACAGTGGGTGGTTGCGAAAAAGTAACGGAGAGAAGAAGCGGCGAAGGGCGATGGTCGGGGTCACTCGACGGACTGATAGAGCAGGCGGGTGATGTCGGCCATGAGGGCGGAGCTGTCCTTAATGTCGGCCAAGCCGCGGACGAGGATCACCAGAACGAAGGGACGAGGGGCGTAGACGATGGCCGCGTCGTGGTGGATCTTGGTGATTTCGCCAGTTTTGTGGGCAACTTTGGTGCCGGCAGGGAGGCCGGCGGGAATGGCTTCGTTGAATCTCTGGCACTCGAGGATGGCGAGCATTTGCCGAGAGGCAGGGGGGCCGGCGGCGGTATTGTCGGCGATGGAGGTGAGGAGGATCTGGAGGGCGCGGGCGGAGGTGGTGTTGTTGAGGCCCTTTTCGAAGGCTTTCTGGTCTTCGACGCCGCGAAGAACGTGCATGCCGTCGGCGTTAAGGGAGTGGACAGTGGCGCGGATGTCTTCGACGCCGAGTTTTTCGATGATGAGATTTGTGGCGAGATTGCTGCTGACGGTGATCATGAGCTCGCAGAGTTCGGTGAGGGTGCGCGTTTGGCCTTCGGCTTTGTAGAGGTCGGTTTCCGAGTCGTCGGAGGGATCGAGTTTGTAGGGCGAGCCATCGACGATGGAGTGAAATTCGTTGTGGATGGTGAGCGGGTCGGAAAGCTTGAGTTTGCCAGCCTGGACTTGGCGGTAGAGTTCGATCATGACGGGAACTTTCATGGTGCTGGCGGCATGAAAGGAATCATCGGCGTGGTAGAACCATTCGGTTTTGCCGTCGAGGGTGCGGAAGGCGATGGCGACATCGGCGTGGGAGTCGGCGATGCGTATTTGGATTTGTCGAGTGGCGGCGGTGAGGTTGGGGGATTGGGCGAAAGACGATGCCCCGAGGGGTAGGAGTGCGGCGAGAAGTAAGAGAAGTTGTCGCAAGGTTAGGCGGCCTCCGGGCGAAGGATTGAGGTTAGGCAAAGTTGAGGTCCTTCGGCCCGCAAAAGACGCGGGCCTCAGGATGACACGTATTTGAAGATAGCGACAAAACCGACCGGCCTGAAGGACGGCCACTATAAAAGCCGGAGCAAATGTTGCTTCGCACCGTGAGGTTAGCGCGAAATTTTGATTGTGGAGGGGGCTATGTTGAAGCCCTCTAGTTCTACGACGGGATCCTTGCCGTCTAAGTCAGAAGGATCGAAGGTGACAGAGACGGTTCTTTCTTCGCCGGGGAGCAGGGAGAAATAGTTGTCGTCCCAGAAGATGGGGACGAGGTCGTCGCCGTCCTTCCCTTTCGTGACGCGGGGATGGATCTGGAAGGCGACGCTGGAAGAAGGATTTTTGACCTTGAGGCGGATGGCGGGTTTGCCAGCGTCGCGATGGTGCTCGGCTTTGACGTCAAGCGTGACTTGAGGCAGCGAGTTGAGGCCGGTGAGATCGCCGAAATCTTTTTGCGGGGTGTAGACGGTATCCTTGCGATTGGCCCAGTCCATGGTGTCGGGCTTGGTGGAGAGCCAGTAGAAATTCTCGCTGAGGAGCTTGCCGGAAGAATCATGAAGCTCGAGTTTAAGAAAATAAGTGGTGGAGAGGCCGTCGGGCTTGGGTAGATCGAGGGCTTTCGTTGCGGAATCGGGAGCGAGGTCGACGGTGGCGTCTTTGGTTGCCGCGGCTTTGCCATCGATATTGAGCAGCTTCGCGGAAACCTTCACGGCGTTGATGGGTTCGTAGGTGCCGTTGATGACGGCGACGGAATGACTGTCGTAGCTGTACTGGACGTGAACGATCTCCTGGGCTTTTTTGGTGCCGAAATAGGCGCCGCCGGGGACGAGATAGTAGTCGTAGAGATGCCAGATGAGGGAAGGCCAGGAATTGTTGAGCATCCACTGAATGACGCCGGTGGAGACGTACTTGTTGCGGGCGTAGGCTTCGAACATGGAGCGTTCGTTGTCGTAGGCCATGGCTTGGGCTTTGCGCTCGTAGTCGTCCAGAGAAGAGGCGGGACCGTAGCGCTTGGTGAGGGCGTCGGTGAAAACGTCGACGGTCGTGAAGCGCTCGCCGCCAGCGTGGAAATTCCAGTACTCATCGATGGGCCAGAGATGGTCCTTGGGAATAAATTTGGCAAGGCTCTGCTTGGTGGGGATGGCGGGGCCGGGACTGGTTTCAGTGTTGTAGCCATAGGCGCCCCCGGCTTCGGTGTCGGCAAGCCAATACATGGGAGGAACGTATTCGTAAGGGCCAGTCATTTTGACGCCGGATTTTCCAGTGACGGTAGTTGGCGTTTCAGAGGCTGAGGAGACCGTGGGATTCGGCCACTGTAGATCCTTGAGAATGCCGAGATACATATTTTCGATATCGGGAGGCGGAGGATTATCGCTTCCGTAGAGCCAGACAAAGACTGAGGGGTGATTGCGGAGGCGGGTGATCTGGTCGGTTAGAGAAGCGGCGGCGATTTTTTTGGTTTCGGGAGTCCAATCGTTCCAGTGTTCCCACATATCGCAGCAAATCCATCCGGGCATGACGAGGAGACCGAGTCGATCGGTTTTGTCGAAGAATTCGTCGCGATCCGTTTTTCCTTCGAGGCGGATGGAGTTCAGACCCATGTGCTTGACGTAAGCGAGGTCGGCATCGAGCCGTTTAGAGGACCAGCGAAGGAGAAGATCGGGAGCCCAAGCAGCGCCGCGAATGAGGACGCGCTTGCCGTTCACTTTGAACAGGCGGCCACCTTTGTCGGTGAGTTCAGAAGTGACTTCGCGGATGCCGAAAGTGGCGGAGGCGGAATCCGAGAGATCCTTGCCGAGTTCCACGCGGAACTTGACGGTGTAGAGATACGGCTCGCCCATCTGGTAGGGCCACCAGAGATGAGGATGGGTGAGTTTGAGCTGCTCGAATTTATCGGGAGAGAAAGAAACAATTTTGGATCCGTTGGCGGCTAGTTCGACGGGCTGAGAGAGATGCTTGCCGTCGACTTCGGCGTGGAGAACGGCTTTGACGGGATGATCGGTGGTGTTGCGCAGTTCGGCGCTGAGGGTGAGAGCGGCGGACTTGTAATCGGAGTCGAGTTTGGAAGAGACGAAAGGTGCACGGAGAGCGACTTCGCCGGAATCGGACAGGAAGACTTCGCGCCAGATGCCCATGTCTTTGTCGGGAGGAGTGGGATTCCAGTCGACCCAGGTGAGGCCAAGGTCATTTTTCTCAGGAGCGAAGACTTCGACGGCGAGGGCGTTTATGCCGGATTTCGTGAGGAGCGGATTTACACGAAATTCATACGAGCGGTAGGCGCCGGCTACATCGGCCTGGTCAGCTATTTTTTTGCCGTTAAGCCAGATGTTGGCGCGATAGTTGATGCCGAGAAAATGGAGCCAGGCAGCCTTGTTGGCCAAGCCGGCGGGCGTGGGGAATTCGGTGCGAAACCAGAACGAACAGCGGTAGGGGCTATCAGAGGGCATGTCGCGATTGGAGAAGGGTTCTTCACCGCCGAGAGAAGCGCCGGGGAAGTTTTTCAGGTTCATGCCGTAATCAGGATCCGGGAGAGTTTTGTCGGTAACGAGGGCGCCGACGACGGTCCCGGGAACTTCGGCTTTGTGCCAGTCTTTGGCGGCGAAACCGGGGGTGGAGACGGATTCGGCGGAGGACTTGTCGACACAGGAAGACTGCAATTGCCAAGAACCGTGGAGGGAAATGCGGGATTCAGGAGACGAGGCAGGAGCAGCCAGGGCCGCGGAATCAGAGAAGAAGAGAGCAGACAGCAGAATAGCGAGAGGCGCAAAAAGCAAACGATACGTTTTCATGAAAGCTCCGACCGGGCGGAATGCCGGCAAGGAAAGATTAAACCGATTCAATAGAGGGTGCCAGAGTTTTCTTCGGCGATGGTTTGCGGAGCGGGAGGACGGAGGCTCAAACAGAATAAGGTGCTAGTGCAGAAACACGGGGGCAAAGTAACGCCATTGCTTAGAGGACATCGCTAAGTTTGGACGATGCAGTTGCTATTTGCCGACGAAATGCGTGGCCGACAAATTGGATTGAGTGAGAACCTTGACATCCAGTTCGCCGGTCTTCGATTTGTCTAAGCGATCGAACTCCGCGGCCATAAATTTCATGTATTCCTGTCGGGAGACTTTGCCGTTTTTGTCTGCTTCCATGAGAGCCAGCAGGTGTTTGACGTCGTCTTCGCCCATGGTGAGTTTATCCGGCGTTTTGGGAACCGAGGCTTTTTGGCCGGCATTACCGAGCAAGGTAAGAGCGGCAAACAAAACGGTGATGATCGGAATGATCGAAAGGGTGTTCTTTCCCCTCAGCATGACTGCCTCCTTGGCACACCTTCGTGAAGGAGCTAGCCGACGCACTTCCCTCCGCGATGAGGTGGCGGACATTCTCCGGGAGTGCGATTGCGAGTTCCCGGATGGGAAAGAATATACAGAAGCGGAAGCGGAAGTTTTATGCAAAGTTCGTATTTGTAGAATCAAAATATGTGGGCATGCGGGCCACTCAGGAAGGTTTGTTGCCAAAACGGCGGACTTCCTCATCGAATTCGCCGTTGATGTAATCCCATTCGTTGGGGTCGTCGACACCAATGCGGACTCTGCCCATGTCGAGTTGCGGTCGAGGACCGCGATCGTTAACTTCATCAAAAAATAGTTATTGGCGGCCCATCCAACGTCACCGCCGAAAGCGAGCTTCAAGTTCGAATAGGAACCGATGAACTGCAGGAGTTCCTGACTGGTGGCAAGATGGTCTGGATAGTCGGCGGGGTCCAGCGAAAGCTTGGGAACGACGTGAAGTGTGAGCCGCTTAGCAGCGCCATCGCAGATGCACTGAATGGGCGTCCATGAAGGCGAGGACGGAACTTGAATGGAGGGCGACCATTCCTGAAGGCGCGCTCCCCTTTTTAGCCGCTCTTGTTCCAAGGCCGTTCGCGCCTCACCAGGCGGCGCATTTCTCCAGGCGTAATATTGCTCCACAAATTGACGGTACTCTTTTAAGGCATTCGAGCACAGGCCAAGTTGATAAGAAACGACGACGTAGCGGGAGTGCTCACCTTCAACAACAATCTCGTCGGTGTTCACGAGGATGGTGAATTCGGTATAGGGTTGCTGGCCATACATTTCAGCTACGGTATGCAAAAGGCTGTCCCAAACCGCGAGTTTGGCGGCCTTGGTGTCACCCAGAGGTGGAAATGTGGCGGAGTCGAGGGCACGCCAGGTCCTGCGTTTGGCTACGGCTTCTTGGTGAACAATGGTTTGGTTGATGATGAAATTGCCGTAAACGATGCGGGGGGCTATAGTCCCCGGTCGTGCTGTTTAAGGCTGGAGTCTCCTTCTTGCCGGGAAGTTCAGATTTTCCAAATTTCATTTCTTCTTCTCCGGCGTGGTTGTTTGGGTAACGTTAAAATCACCGCGCACCACCCCCGGACTTTGGGAGCCTGTAGTCTTGATGTTCGTGGTGCTGCCAGGTGTGGATTCATGCAAGGCGGCCATGGTGACGACGGCGACAATGTAGCCGGCTTTTTCTGAGCCAAACCATCAATCACGGGGGAGACGCCAGTTTGGGAACGGTTTGCGGCGGACACGCCCTCACCGGGCGTGTCCACCACAGGCTTTACCGATGATCGCGGTCGTGCCAGTCGCCGCCCATCACTTTGCGAACGATACCGTGGATGGCCTGGCTGCCGAAATGCTTAACCGCGGCAGGACTGGTGGACGTGAATGACATGCTCAAGTTGGAGTACTCGACGACCGATTCGCCGGTAATGCAAACTTGCAACGTGGATGGCCCCGAGGCCTCGAAAGGCGCGGCGTTTCCATTGCCTGTAATGCTGGGCTGGCCGATAACCACCAAACGGACGATGGTAGCGGGGTTGTCGGGCTGGCAGACGCTGGTATCGGAGCTGATCACGGCATCCGGCATGAGGATGTGGTGAGTATGAGGCATGCGCATGGCGGGATGGTCGACGTTGGGTGCGGTGGCGACACCAGGGTTTGCGGCAATCCAAGAATCGGGATGTTCCATGGTCATATCAGCGGAGAAATCAGCTTTGCCGGAGTCGCCCTTCAGCTTTAACGACCATGTGCCATGCATTTCCCAAGGTCCCCCGACTCCCGTGGCCGGAGTGTAGTCGTTGAAGATGCCGCTAAAGCGAGTGGGCCCAGGAGGTTGGGCCAAAACCCCAGTTACTGCTGTCGACACCAAGACCGCGGCGATACATGCCGACCACCACAAAGTTCTGTTCTTCATACGATCTCCTCGTTTGAGACTGACGCCTGTGTCGCCGAAGCCTCTCGGGCGGCGCGAGATGCCGGGGCTTCCTCGGAGGATCAAGTACCCGAGAAATGCGGTTCGGCACCATCGCATTCCAGACGCGTGGGCTACCATCAGCCCTGTAGGGGGGAATCGTCAAACTGCATTGCGCGGAATGGGGAGTTGCCGTCGAATGCGGCCTTTTGCCGTGGCTGCGGCGAGTGTTACAGACGGTTAATCAGGCTCACTAGTTACAGGACTAGTAGGCGTGGATCATCTCGATAACTGAGCCGCCGATTTTGTCGGTGTCCTCATAATGGCCGGACATGGGATCAGGCTTTCCGACATCGCCCCAACCGCCGGCCTGCCAGGCCGGGAAGCCGAGTTTTTTGATAAGCGGCACTTGCTTTGGATGGATCGTTAACGGGAATTAGCTTGAGTGGTTAGTTGCCGCCGCAGGGTTTCCAAGAGTAGACCCACCAGGGCGTATGTGGCGATGTTTGCCGCGAGAGCCGAATAGATACTCACCGGGTAATGCGAGCCGACAATCGCGATGGGACAGGTTAGCCGAACAAGAGTGGACACCAGCGGTGATATTGGAAGGTCCTTGTTTGCAATGAGGAAATAAACCGACCAACCACTCGCAACGAGAAAGCCAGCAGCCGCCCATATTGCGATTCGGCATTTCATGCTGCGCCTCCCGCCGTCGTAGTCGGATAATCTCACAAAGTCCTGCAACTGTCAGGCTAGTCCCGATTAGGCATGCAAAATCGGGAGGAGGATTGCGCTGCAGCAGGCATCTAGAAAACTAAATTGGGGAAGCGGGAATGAGGAGAGCGTAGAAGTTCGCATGCGCGTGCACGAGCCTGGATCGATGGTCCCGGAGGAGGGAGTCGAACCCACACGGGGAGTGATCCCCGGCAGATTTTGAGTCTGCTGCGTCTGCCAGTTCCGCCACTCCGGGATTGTCTACAACCTATTGAATGCTAACACGTTTCGCTTCTGCTGTGCTCTCTTCGGTTTCGGTCTCTTTAACCAAACTATAGCTTAACTGCGACGATTCGATTTTTTGCGCGGCCTCAGTAAGATCTCGCTCGCTTACGATGTTATAGCGGTCAAATACCGCCCGTGTCTTGTGGCCAGAGATTCGCATGCAAACCACTTCGGGGATGCCACTCCGCACCATGTTCCGTACCGCGGAGCGGCGCAGATCGTGAAAGAGCAAACCAGTGCAACCTGCGGCCTTTGTTACCGCGTCCCAAGTACCGCGAAAGTCAGATCTTCGGGACGTAACTCCTCGTTTTATCAATGTGTTGCGGTGCTACGCAAGATGCAGAGTCTAGCGCGTTCCTGCCGATCACTCGGTCAGTGCGTCTTTTTTAGGTCGCGGTGGGACTCCGGTGGGTGGGCATGGGGTGAGGTCGCCCCACGGGGTAGGTACCTTACGCGACGGCACTGCCTTAGTCATTCACTGGGACGTTGGGGATTCCGGGCCAGAACCTTGACGGGATGTATTGTTGCGTATAAGCTACAGTCGGTCGCACTGAGATGTAAGTCGGTGTTATTGAACCTCGGGCGCGTTTTCATCCCCGAGCTGTTTCCTGTGCTTTGGGCTAGCTTTCCGGCAGTACTATTTGCACGGGCAACGAGTGGATGGTATGCTACGCCCTGTAGCGCATAAGCTACAGACAGCATGAACCATCGTATACTTCACACGTGGCCGAACCAGAATGGTCTATCGAATACTATTTGCTTCCATCTGGAATTTCTCCATTCCAAGAATGGCGCAACGCTATTACCGACCTGCGAAGCAAGGCCGCGATTGATGCCAGAGTTTCCCGCATGCGAGGAGGAAATTTTGGTGACTCTGGACCGATCGGTGATGGCGCTTCAGAGTCCAGAATTGATTTTGGTCCCGGCTTCCGCATCTACTACGGCAGAGATGGCGAAAAAATAATCCTGCTTGATGGCGGGGACAAGTCTACCCAAGCCGCCGATATTTCTGATGCAAAGGGTTTTTGGAACAACCACAAAGAACGCAAGAAGAGAGCCAATGAAGAACAAAAAGCCAAGCTACAAAAGAGATCTTCTAAACGATCTAAGAAACGATAGAGAATACGCTGCGATGTATCTGTCAGCAGCTATCAAGGATTCTCCGGAATCGTTTCTTGTAGCGCTCCGCGACGTGGCAGAAGCCGAGAGAGGTATCGGAAAGCTCGCACGAGCGGCAGGGGTCAACCGAGAAAACCTCTATAGAATCGTTTCACGGCGCGGCAATCCACGTCTCAGCACCCTTGTTCCGGTACTTGAAGCTCTAGGTTTATCAATTACAGTAGAGCCCCTTTCAAGCGATGCCACCAGTAACCAAGGTCCAGCAAAGGCTGCAAGACAGACCAGCCCCACATTGGTTGGCATGCCGAAAGATTTCTTTGCCGTTCAAGAATCCTTTGGCGTCATTCGAAGTGCGCCTTCAGTTCGCTGCGTTAGACAATTTCAACTGCTTGAACAGAGCCAGACATCCAATACTCAAGATATCTTGAACCTAGTTCTGCAGGAAAAAAGGAATACAACGCCCGATTCTATATTCTTAATAGGAGCGTAATAAAAAATGGCAGAGAGTACTCAAATAGCTTTCAAGCACACCGAGATTGTGGAATTGCTGTTAAAGAAGCAAGACATCCACGAGGGTATTTGGGGGCTGTTTATAAAATTCGGCCTAGGTGCATCTAATGTTGGGCCTACCGATTCGGATCTTAATCCCGCCGCCATCATTGCCATTCTTGAGATCGGGTTGCAGAAATTCGAGAAAGAGACGAACATTTCCGTCGATGCCTCAAAGGTAAATCCGAGAGCGGCCGAAATCGCAAAGAAATGACGGCTCGTGTGGTAGCATCGACGGCTGAGAGCCCGGTTCACACTTTTAGCAATTTATTTCGGCGCTGCTGAGCCATCCGGTGATTCCGTTAACCGAATAATCCGAGCTTTGCCGCTCGCGAACATTTGTATTCGTGGTTTCCCAGGATGTCAATAGGTCCGAGGGTTCGTATCGCCAAGCAATTTGAGTAGCTTCATTCCTCGACGTGTAGGTCGATAGCAAAAATCTTTCAAACCCATTCTTGACGTGCTCCGCAAGACCTCGGCAGCCAAACCGAAGCCGGATAATCTCTCACAAATCGCGTAAAAGTCGTCGGGTAGTTTTGAATTTACGATTGCCTGACGAAGTTCACCCATTTTTTCAGTGAAGGCATTGGGATCGTCGACATTCGGTTGCTGTTCTATCACGTCTACCTAGATCGAGCCGTCGCAGTCAACGCGAAGGGTAAGCTGAGTCTCTATTCCAGGAAACGTAAATCTTTCAACCGCCAGTATCCACACATCATTGAAGCGCTGAGCGATTTACCTAACGACACTTCTATTGATGGCGAACTTGTCGCGCTCGATGATGCTGGTCGACCAAACTTCAATTCCCTTCAGCATTCTCGCAGCGAGGCATCGCGCATCTGTTATTTCGTGTTTGATCTGCTCATCTATGAGAATCGTGATCTAACGCAACTGCCGTTGATTGAGCGCCGTGAAATTCTGAAATCTGTTCTCAGATTTCAGTCTCCGAGGGTCCGCATCGCCGAATATTTCGAGACCTCAGCGGAGATAATTCTCCAGAGCGCCCGCGAGCAAGGATTGGAAGGTGTCATCGCGAAGCGGAACGATAGCCGCTACGAAGCCGGGAAGCGAAGTGGCGCGTGGGCGAAGTACCGACTCAACAGTGGCCAAGAGTTGGTGATTGGCGGCTATGTGCCGGGCGCTCATGGCGTTGAGTCCGTCATCGTGGGCTACTACCGAGCATCGAAGCTGATCTATGTGGCGAGAGTCCGGAATGGATTTGTGCCGGCAACGCGAAGGCAGTTATACGGAAAGCTGCGTCCGTTAGTGGAGTCTACTTGCCCCTTCGTGAATCTCCCTGAAACACGCAAAGGTCGCTGGGGAACTGGCCTAACCGCTCAGGACATGAAGAAATGTGTGTGGGTCCGGCCTGAGATTGTGGCGCGGATTGAATATCTCGAATGGACAGATAGCGATCATCTGCGTCACTCAAAATACATCGGGTTGCAGGACGATAAACACGCCCGTACAGTCATCAAAGAGCTGGCCGGTGAAGGCTAAGCAACGGCCCACATAATCAAATAGAATCAAAGCCAGCTATCGAAGCGGCAGAGGTAGTAGAATCGCCACATGAAGCGCCCTAAGCCCGTCACGTGCTGCACGAATTGTGGAACGCCCGGCTATGACATACAGCTCGTAAACGCGAAGTGCGGACGAATGGCGGGGAAGAAGAGATGCAAGGGAACGAACTCTAGCGCCAACCAGGAGAATGATTGGGCTGAGTGTCTGGCATGCAATGCAACCGGTTGGACTGGTAATGGGAGTTGCGAACAATGTGAGGGTGCGGGCTGGCTTTTCGTCCGTGGGAAAACGCGTCAGCCTAGGTTATAGGCCTGCCCCTACTCCGGTACCCCGCCCCGGCCGTTAGGTATCTCCGCCGGCCCGCACGGCCTTAGCCTTCCTCCCCAGCGTGATAGCTCCCGAGTATCGCGCTCCCACCAAAAGTCTGGAGGATTCCATGCAGACTCCTGAATCCAGCCTGCCTAGAGGCTCTCGCAAACCGCTCTCTCTCTTACTCGTCGCCTCGGCCGTCGTTGCGATGGGCCAAGACCGTAACCGCTTTGGACATTAGAAAGCCCGAGGCGCGGGGCTTGAATAATGCGTGCGATCTTATTCCAAATCGGCAGACTTACTACTTGCAGGATGTGGCTGATTACTACGTTCAGAAGCAGCTTGCTGCCGCACGAAAGTCGCAGACAAAATAGGCAGCGATGAGGAACTCCATCAGGTCGTGAGAAAGCAAGGGCATCATGAAATTGAACGGATGGAAGAGACTAGGGATTATTGCATCAGTTATCTGGGTCCTCGGCGCAGGAGCATACACCGACACAAAGGAAATGGACAAGTTCAGCAAACTTATTGCTGACACCCATGTCCAGTGTGACGAAAATCTAGCAGGTAAGACCGGAGAAGAGTGGTCGAAAGGCTTCGCCGCCTGTAACAGAGAAGCAGACGAGTCTCTTGCGTCGGTCATCCCCGTCGTTCGTTTGGACGCGGCGATTGTCGCGCTTGTTCCCGTTCCTTTGGGCTGGGGTTCCGCCTATCTAATCCTTTGTCTCGTGCGTTGGGTTAAGCGCGGATTCAAGGAACGTTAGGAGTTCACTCTGTTTGAGTGAGCCAGGTTCCGAAACGAGCGGAGGGGAGATGAATCATTGGACTTGCGCCTTGTTACGCCCTTCACTCCGCTACCGGGCCGATCCTTGATTGCTATAGGGCAACAACAGACTTGCCGCTGGGCAAAGACAGAAACCTTCACAGCGGCGATAATTTTCTTAATCGGTTGCGCGTTTCGAGGACAGCTTCCTCGTCTCATGAGCGGGGAATGCCTGGGAACGCTGTTACTACGCGCAGGGCCGGCCAAAAGGTCAGGGCCGGCCCTTCAACAATCGCGTAAGCCGGAGTAGCCGCCCATCCCGGCCTCCGTGTCCAAGCAGCGTCTCATCCGTCTGGAGACAATGATGTGCTGCACTGTTGTTTCAATTACTCTAGCACTTGCCAAAGCTCGATCAGCGTCGTTTCATCGTGGCCAAAATCCACCTGCAGCCTGATTCCGTCGCGATCCTGAATGAGGTGATTCACACGCGCCTCCACGATCCTGCCCCCGGAGCGCTTCACGAGGATGGATTAACCGGGCTTGTACTCTTTGGGTATCTTCTTCGCCATTCCGCTCTCGCTTCTTGCCATTGAATCACGAAAGCTTCGAGCGGCGGCTTCCCGTTGTTCGCATAGGGACTGATCATGTAACGGGCAGCCTTGCCGAACTGGCGCAGTTGTTCATCCGTCATCCCTCGCAGACGGACGCGGATGAGCTCAACATCAATTCCCCGCTGGATCTGAATCTCCGGAGGCATGGTGTCCGGTGAGAGGAAGGGAGTGCGGACAGTATAGCGCATCACAACAAAAGCTACTCCCAGGCCGAAGCCCGGCATGACTTGCTGACTCGACGTGCCTCGAACACGCAAAAATGGCCTCTCTCGCACCACCCATTGATCGAGGGGAGTGCAAGTCGGGCCTAGGTTCGGTAACAACACGGCCCCTGTTACTCACGCAAATGCAAAACGGCCCCCGATGCGCTCGGGCAGCCGTTCTGAGGTACAGACTAAGCGTTTGATCAAACTTAGATGGTCTTCGATCACACGCCGGCCGCTACAGGCACTGAAGCGGTACGCGAGAACGATCCGGAACCGGATTCCTTCTCACCGCTCTTGTCGATCTCGATGGAGCCCTTGAAATAAGCCCCGTCTTCAATGACAAGGCGCGCCGTCGTTAGATCGCCGTTGACGGAGCCGTCCTTCTTAATCTCGATGCGGTCCTTGGCGCGCAGATTGCCTTTCACTGTGCCATAGACCACCACTTCACGGGCGATCACGTCGGCGGTCACAGTGGCCGCCACGCCAATCATCAGTTTGTGTTCGTCCAATTGCACCAGACCTTCTACTGATCCGTCGATTACGAGGTCTTCGTTGCCGGTGATTTCGCCTTTGATGTGCAGGCCGGCTCCGAGCCGTGCCGTAGCACGGTCAGCGGTCGCCCCCATCGAACGCATAGAATCTGTACTCATTGCGGTAGTTTCCTCCCAAGTAGCCGCGGCGGATTTCGACGCCGGCGGCGGATTCACTGAAAAATTTTTGATTTCCGGTTGCGCTTGAGGCGTTTCCGGCTTCTTATTCCCCCACATCGGTCCTCCAAAGCGATTCGGCTCACCCCACGCAGATTTCCGGCCCGGGGTAAGGTAAAGATAGTCCGCGGGAACGTGTGTCGCAAACACAATACCGAAGACCCTTGCCTGAAAGTAACCTAGTCAGAAGAACAGGATCGGGAGGAATTTCTATCACCGGTTGATGGCAGGGATGGTATTTTTCTATTTTAGGAATCGCGAGATCAAATAAAAGAAAAAACTCGACGAGAGCATGGAAAAACACAATCAGGAGGCGAGGTAGCGCAACGAGGTTCCTTAGTCCGCGCCGTAGGGCAAGAGGTTCGCTGATAGACTATGCGGAGCTTGCATGGCGGCTTACCTCCGCTTTGTGAGTTAGGGACGTTGTGCGGCCTTGAACTGCGTGGCGTCCCGCTTCAGTTTTTTAGCTTATCTATAACCACTCCGTGAGTAGGAATGAGCAATCGTGAGAAAACCTGAGCCTTCTCGTTCAAGCCACAAGATAAACCTTGTTCTCGCTTGTATATCGGTGAGCAGTTTTGAGCAATGGAGCAACGTTGGCTTTTGAGTCTGCTGCGTCTGCCAGTTCCGCCACTCCGGGAGAACCTTTATGAAAATAACATGTGCAGGCGTGGTGGTAAAGGAGGCGAAGGGCGCGGCGGCGCAAGGCTGCGCAGCTTGCGGGAGAGTGCCACTTGTCATTCCAAACGGAGTCTGCGAGTGAGGAATCTGCTTTTTCCCTTGGCATTTGAGAAAAGCAGATTCCTCGCTGCGCTCGGGATGGCAATGACTTTTCTTCTGGCCATACAAAGTCGTGCTCGACGGACTACGGGAGTTTCGCGACAGCCAGGAGAGAAAGGTGGGCTGGCATGAAAAGCCAGCGCTACATTGAAGAGCAAAACCGATCACGCCCTCCAGCGGATGGGGTAATCGTATGCCGCCTCGGGGCCACGGACTGAAGTCTGTGCTACTTGGGGCGAGGAGAGAGGCGGGCTGGCTGCATGATCGTAGGACTCACCCTTCGCAAAAAGCGCGAAGGATGGGGCACCCTCAAGCACTGCGTACGAGCGGCCACAGACTGAAGTCCGTGCTACTTAAGGCGAGGAGCCAGGATAATTTGAAGGAGTTTGGCGAAGGGAGTGGGATTTGCTATGCTGCAGCGACTTCATTTTAAAAAGGAATCCATGATGCGAAACAGCAAGATGAGGATTGTGCTGGGCGCGACACTGAGCGCATTTCTGGCCGTGGCATTGCACGCCGGGGAGGACAAAGCGAAAGAAGCGGCGGCGAAGGAGGCGGCAAAACCTTCGTACGAGATGCCGCAGCCAGAGAAGGAGACGCTGGACCTGGAGATGTATGGACGGATCCGCGAAGAGGCGACGGTACACTCGCACATCATGGAATATGCGTCGGGGCTGATGGACGGTATAGGCCCGCGGCTGACGGGCTCGGAAAATTTAAAAAGGGCGAATGAGTGGACCAAAGAGCAGTTCGCCGCGATGGGCTGTAGCAACGCGCATCTGGAGGACTGGGGCGAGTTTGGGATGGGCTGGCAGCAACTGAACACCTGGGTGCGGATGACGACGCCAGACACGGCGGTGTTCATTGCGCAGGCCGCGCCGTGGTCTCCGGCGACGAAGGGAGCGGTGAACGGGAATGCGGTGTGGGTGGATATCAAGGACGAGAAAGACTTTGAGAAGTACAAAGGGAAATTAGCCGGGAAGGTTGTTTTCTGGGGAGAGATGCGCGACGTGAAGCCGGTGGATAAGCCGTTGTTTACGCGCGATGACGAAGCGGACTTGAAGCGAATCCAGGAATATCCGATTCATTTGGACGAAACGGAGAATTTCTTCCAGACGTATCTGAAGCGGCAGGAATTCCGCGAAAAGGTGGGCAAGTTCCTGGCTGCCGAGCAGGCGACCGCGGTGATTACGCCGAGTCGCGATGGGCGAAACAATGGCGGGTCCGGCGGAACGATTTTCGACGACACGGGAGCGGGATTTGGATGGCTGATCTACCAGAAAGACCACGCGGATGCGCTGCCGGTGGCGGTAATGGCGATTGAGAGCTATGGGCGGGTGTACCGATTGCTGAAGGCGGGTGTGCCGGTAACGATCGAGTTGAATATCGACACGAAATTTACCGGAGACCATGAACACGGATTCGACACGATCGCGGAAATCCCAGGGACGGATCCGAAGTTGAAGGACGAATTGGTGATGGTGGGCGGACACCTGGATTCGTGGGCGTCGGCGACGGGAGCGACCGACAACGGAGCGGGGACAGTGGTGGCCATGGAAGTGATGCGGATTTTGAACGCGTTGAAGGTGAAGCCGCGGCGAACGATTCGCGTGGGATTGTGGACGGGCGAGGAGCAAGGCGAGTTCGGGTCGTACGGATACGTTAAGGAACACTTTGGGTATGTGCCGCGCTCGACGGCAGCGGACCAGATGATGATTACGGAATATGATCGCGATCCGGCAGGGCCGATTGTGTTGAAGGCGGATCAGCAGAAAATTTCCGGGTACTTCAATGTGGACAATGGAAGCGGAAAGATTCGCGGAATTTATTTGCAGGGGAACAGCGCGGTGGGGCCGATCTTTGCGCAGTGGATTGAGCCGCTAAAGGACGTAGGTGTTGCGACCATTACGGATCGCGACACGGGCGGAACGGATCACGAGGCGTTTGATGCAGTGGGGATACCGGGATTCCAGTTTATTCAGGACCCGTTGGATTATGGATCGCGGACACATCATTCGAACATGGATACGGTCGAGCGATTGCAGCCGGAAGATCTGGCGCAGGCGGCGATGGTGGAGGCGATCTTTGTGTACAACGCAGCGATGCGGGACCAGATGCTGCCGAGAAAGCCGCTGGCGCATCCGGAATTGGAGCAGGAGAAGGCGAAACCGTTGAAGGGCGTGATGCCGGGGGCGGACGAGAAGAAGTAGGGCAGCCGCTACAGGCCATGCAAAACTGCGGACGTCGATGGCGGGGTAAAGCCGCCGCTACAGGGGCTTCGGTAAGGGGGCGCCGCAGCGTTTGCAGTGTAGGGCGTCCTGGTCGTGGGGCTGAAGGCCGCAAGTAGAGCAGGTTCTGAGGGGCGTACGGGTGGAAGCGCGCGCAAATTCGAAGGTCACGATGCCGGTGGGCACGGCAATAATTCCGTAACCAACAATCATCAATAGAGAAGCGAGAATCCGTCCGGGAACGGTTTTGGGAGAGATGTCGCCATATCCGACGGTAGTGACGGTGACGATGGCCCAATACATGGCGGCAGGGATGCTAGTGAAACCGTTGGCTTCTCCCTCGATCTGGTACATCATCGCGCCGACAATAATCACAATGGTTAGAACCGCAAAAAGAAAAATGGTGATTTTGCGGATGCTTTCCTTCATAGCGATGCGGAGAACCGCAGCTTCGCCAACATATTCGGTGAGTTTGAGGATTCGAAAGACGCGAAGAAGGCGAAGGGAGCGAACGACCGTGAAGGAGTGACCGACGCCGAAAAGTAAGCTGAGATAGACGGGAGCGACGGCGAGCAAGTCCACGATGCCAAAGAAACTTCTGGCGTAACGCCGGGCGCTGGTGGCAGAGACGAGGCGAGCGATGTACTCGATGGTGAAAAGAGCGGTAAAGGACCACTCAGCGATACGGAGGTAGGGGCCGAAGGAATCGCGAATGGAGCGAACGCTTTCAAGGAGGACGGTAAGGACGCTAAGGAGAATAAGGGTCAGCAGAATGAGGTCGAAGAGACGGCCAGCGAAGGTTTCGTGGCCAAAAATGACCTCGTGCCAGGTATCGCGCCAGGGCGCGCGAGGATGAGATTGAGAGGTCGAAGGCAGCATGGCGCGTGGGGGCGGAAAATCGCGCTAAGGATACAGCATCCGGCGGCCAGGAGCGAGACGGAACGAGAGGCGATCAGGGGACCGCGGTGGCTAAGACCAAGGACGCGGAAAAGTTGACCTGGCGGCCGTCGTAGAAGCGGCGAATGCCTTCGACGACTTCGTGGTGGACTTCCTCGGTTTTGTCGGGAGGGAGAGCGGCGAGCATTTTTTTTAAGGGAGCGGCAATTTCGCGAGAGGCTTGCCAAGCTTCTTCGGGCGGACCAGGCCACGGCCAGGAAACTTTGTGGGTGCCGACGGAAACTTCGTGAAAGCCGGCGGAAGTGAGGGCACCGGCGAGTTTGGATTCATCGGCGAAGCGAAAAATGTGCGGAGCATCTGGGGGAGGAGCTGGCACTTTGAGGTGCTTGAGAAATGGTCCAAGCATGGTGGAAAAAAGGGGGTTTTCGAAGGGAGAGCCCCAAACGAGGAATGAGATGTTGCCCGTGGGTTTGAGGACGCGACGAATCTCGGAAAGAGATTTCTGGGTGTCGGGAAAGAACATGATGCCGAAACGGCAGGTGACGCGATCGAAGGAAGCGGTGGCGAAGGGAAGATGCTCGGCGTCGGCGTCGCGAAACTCCATGTTGGCAAGACTGTGGGCATGGGCGTGTTCCTGAGCGATGAGGAGCATTTCGGACACGAGATCGGTGGCGACAACGCGGCCGTCGGGGCCGATGGCTTTAGCGAGAGCGAGGGCAGGTTCACCGGAGCCACTGGCCAGATCGAGAACATGGAGGCCAGGAGAGAGTTGGGCGCCGTGGAGAATGAGGCCGGTGGCGGCGCGAGACTGGAAAGAAAGCTTGTCGAACCACTTTTGCCAGAAGGGAGCGGCTTCGAGCCATTCCCGACGAATGACTTCTTTGGGATCGGGAGAGGGTGCGGGGTTGGTGCTCAAATGCTACCTCCTGGGAGGCGCTGCGACGGTTGACCTCGGAACTGGGACAGTAGGGTGAACAGGTGTGAGGTCTGAGGCGGAAGTATACGACGAGCAGCGGCGAGAAAATATCAAGATTGCGAGGAATTCCGGTTACAGAAGTGGGCAGCAAAGTGGCTGGGGCAGGCTGGACGGACGCAAAACGGCGGGATAGTCTATAGGAGTAGGCTGACAGGGTCGCTTGCGAGGCAAGCGAAATCAGTCAAACCAAAAATTTATGGCAACAGCAAGTACAATGGTGGGCCCGCGCGCCGAGCACCGCGGATTGACGTATTGGATGGAACGTACCTTAAAGGAACTGGGAAAGGTGCGCGAGAAGCCTGACGCCGATGCCGTGCACGACTTGCGCGTGGCGATACGGCGATGCCGGTCGGTGGCGGCGGTGATGCAAGAAGTGGACCCGGACACGGCGTGGCCGGAGATGAAAAAGCTGGGGAGGAAGCTGTTCCGGCAATTGGGAGAGTTGCGCGACACGCAGGTACTGGAGGAGTGGACGAGGAAGCTGTCGTCGGAAGCCGACCCGGTGCGGCAAATGCTACTGGAAGATTTCGGCAAAAAGGAAAGCGAGCTGCGCGACATTGCGTTGCGAGTGGCGGAGAAATTCGACGAAAAGGCGTGGATAAAGCACGAACGGACATTGCGGCGGAGGGCGCGACTGGTAGCGCCGGACAGCTCGGCAGCCGAATGCCTGGCGCTGGAACGGCTGGAAAGCGCGAAAGAACTGCAAGGACAAGCACTGAGAACTTCGAAACCCGAGGCATGGCATGCACTGCGAATCGCGGTGAAACGATTCCGGTATACGGTGGAAAACTTGATGCCGGCGCGATACGAGCAGTGGGGAGGGGATTTGAAGCGAGTGCAGGATCTGCTGGGAGAAGTCCACGATCTGGATGTGCTATCGGCGAAAGTGGCGCAGATTACCGGGCCGGAACAGATCGCGGCGCAGGCGTCGTGGTCCGGGCGGATTGCTACGGAGCGCGGACAGAGGATTGAGGCGTACCGGCAGATGACGTCGGGGCAGGATAATTTGTGGCACAAATGGCGGCAAGGATTGCCGCAGGGCAAGCGTTTGGAGGCAGCAGGCCTAGCGCGACTGCGGGTGACGTCGCGAGCGATGGATGGGAATCTGCAACGGACTTCGCAGGTGTCGCGGCTGACGGTGAGATTGTTTGACGCGTTGCGAAGGGTCCATGCGGCGCGCGTGTTTGAAGACAGAGACTTGCGGAAGATTGTGTGCGGTGCGGCGAGGATTCACGGAATCGGGGCGAGCCTGGACGGCAAGCGGCCCCAGAAAGCGGGACGGAAGTTTCTGAGCAAGTTGGTAGAGCCGGCGGGCTGGACAAAAGAGGAGTGGGAACTGCTGGGGCTGGTGGTGCGGTATCACCGGGGCGGTCAACCAAAGACGAAGCACAAAGCGTTTGGCGCGCTGAACGAAGTGGATCAGGCCAGAGTGAATGCGATGGCGGGAGTTTTGCGGCTAGCGCGGGCATTGCGGAAAAGCGGGATTGAAACGACGGCAGGATTGCGGGTGGATAAGTCTGTGGATGCGCTGATCGTGCAGGCGCCGGGACTGGTGGACAGCGAAAACGTGGCGGCGCGGCTGGCGGTGGGCAAGCATCTGTTGGAAACGTGCCTAGAACTGCCGTTGATTGTGAGGGCGGCGCCGCAGGGGCAGAAAGTGGTGGAGTTGCCGAAGAGAGAGGATGAGGGAGGGGCGGGGGCAGAAGCAAGTTCTCAGTATTAAGTTTTCAGTTTTCAGTAAAGAAAGAGAAAAGCGGAGCCCTCGCTTCGCTCGGGTGAAAAGGTCAGGTCGGGGCTGGCATGAAAGCCGCCGCTACATCTAAGACTAAACCCCAAGACTAAAATCGCAGGCTTCAGAAGGCGGCCGCTACTCGCTGCGCTTCGGGATGACAAATCTACAGTTAAGACTAAAGACGCAACCGCTGCGGAAATAGGGGCGAGGGGCTTCATTTGCGAATAGAGCCAATACGAAAACGAGCGGAAGGGGCGTTACTTAGTGGGCATCATCAGGACGGGGAAATGGGAGGGGCAGTTACAATTGTTTCAATACCCCGGTGAAAGTTTAGACTTGCTACCTCTTACTACATGTGGAATACTCGACCCATGATTATCGGTGACCGGCTTCGCGCTCTGCGCGAAGAAAAGAAACTCTCCCAGGGTGATATCGAGAAGCGTACGGGTCTCCTACGTTGCTACATTTCCCGTGTAGAAAATGGCCACACTGTCCCAGCCATTGAAACGTTGGAAAAGCTTGCGCGCGCGCTCGAATGCCCACTTTATCAACTATTCTACGACGGCGAAGAGCCGCCACAACTGCCTAACCTGCCAAAGCGGAAGTCGTCGGATGACATCGCATGGGGCAGCGCAGGCAAAGAAGCCCGCTACCTCAACAAGCTTCGCCGCTTGCTGAGCAAGGCGGACGACGAAGACCGCAAGCTTCTACTGTATATGGCGCAGAAGATGGCCAATCGGTAGGGATTGCGACTCTTCCCCTTCGTCTTTTTCAGACGAATTGATAACCAAGAGGCCGCTCTTGTCCAGCCAGAGTGGCCTTTTGCTTTATGGGATACTGATCGTAGTACTGTACTCAGTAGAAATATGTACGTTTACGTCGCCGACCGTACGGTAGCGTCCCTTTCCCTACTCCCATTCAATCGTGCTTGGCGGTTTGCTGCTGACATCGTAGACGACGCGGGTTACTCCGGGGACCTCGTTGACGATCCTAGTGGAAATGCGTTCCAGTACTTCGCCGGGAAGCCTGACCCAATCCGCAGTCATCGCGTCATCAGACTGAACGACTCGGACGGCAACGGTAAGGCCATAAGTTCGGCCATCACCCATCACCCCGACGCTGCGGACGGGGAGCAGCACGGCGAATGCTTGCCATACCTTTTCATATAGTCCGGCGCGGCGGATTTCTTCGACGACGATGGCGTCGGCTTCGCGCAGCGTTATCAAGTCTTTACTGGTAATCTCGCCGAGTAGCCGGACAGCCAAACCGGGGCCGGGAAACGGATGTTTCACCAATATCTCTTGTGGTAAACCTAGTTCCTTGCCAATGCGGCGGACTTCGTCTTTGAAAAGGTCGCGAAGAGGCTCGATGAGGCCAAAGGGCATGTCGGAGGGCAGGCCACCGACATTGTGGTGCGTCTTGATGGTGGCGGAGGGCCCCTTAACGGACACGGATTCTATGACATCCGGGTAAAGGGTACCTTGGACAAGGAATCTAATGTCGCCGTGGGCGTCGGTTTTTTGCAGCTTTTGCGCCTCTGCCGCGAAAACGGCGATGAACTCGCCACCGATGATCTTGCGCTTCTTCTCCGGGTCGCTAACACCCTTTAGCTTGTGGAGGAAATGTTCGGAGGCATCGACGCCTACGACGCGAAGGCCCAGCCGGTCGCGGTACATTTCCAGGGTGTGCTCGAACTCGTTCTTGCGAAGCATCCCGGTGTTCACAAAGATGTTGGTGAGGCGATCGCCCATAGCCCGGTGGACTAGTACTGCTGCAACCGTTGAATCCACGCCGCCGCTGAGGCCGCAAATGGCGTGGTGGGTGCCCACCTTTTTGCGGATGGCGTCGACGGTTTCCTCGATGAAGGCGGCGCCACTCCACTTGGGTTCGGCTTTGCAGACGGTGAAGAGGAAATTTCTGAGAATTTCGGTGCCGCGTTCGGTGTGATTGACCTCAGGATGGAACTGCACGGTGTAGATTTTGCGCAGAGGATCCTCGGCCGCTGCGATTGCGTTGGAGGTTCTTCCCGTAGCGTGAAAGCCGGGCGGAAGTTCCTGGACATTGTCACCGTGGCTATTCCAAATTTTCATTTTGTCGGGGAAATTTTTGAACAGGTGGCTTTCGACCTTGTGGACATCGAGTTGCGCGGGACCGTACTCGCGCCTTTCGGCCGGTTCCACTTTTCCACCGAGATTTTTCGCGATCCACTGCATGCCGTAGCAGATGCCGAGGACGGGAATACCCATGGCGAGGATTGCGGGATCGCATTTGGGGGCATCTTTGTCGTACACGGAGCTAGGGCCACCGGACAGGATGATTCCGGCGGGCTGGAGGTTGCGGATGTCTCCGAGCGGTGTGGTGCACGGAAGAATGGCGCTGAAGACTTGTTGTTCCCTGACGCGGCGTGCGATGAGTTGGGTGTACTGGCCGCCGAAGTCGAGGACCACGACCCCGCCCTTTTCCATCGGCAACTTTGCCTGGTCGGTGGATGCTTTTACTTCCGCAGTACCTTCCATCGTTCCCCCTTGCGTGTGCCCTTCAGGCCGCAACGATATTCAGCAATTTATCAGGCACGTAGATGACTTTGACGATTTTTTTGCCGTCGAGATGCGCGGTGACGCCTGCTTCAGACTGGGCAAGTTGCAAGACGTCTTGCTGCGCGGCGCCGGCGGGCACTCTCACTTTGCCGCGTACGCGCCCGCTGACCTGCACAACAATTTCGACCTCTTCTTCTTTGGCCAGCTCTGGATTGAATGCGGGCCAGCTGACGGTCCACAGTCCGTTTTTATGCCCCAGCATTTCCCAAAGTTCTTCGGACAAATGGGGAGTCATGGGAGCGAGCATCAGGGTGACGAGTTCGAGAACTTCCTTTTGGACTTCCGGGCGGACGCCGTCGTGAAGAGGCTCGGCGGCGTAAATCGCGTTGGTCAGTTCCATGACTTGCGCGATGGCTGAATTGAAGTGCCAGCGCGTTTCAAAATCCTGAGTGACTCTGCGCAGGGTCTGGTGAGCCTTGCGGAGCAGAGCTTTTTCTTTGTCGGTGGTGGCTGCATTTGAGGTTTGGCCAGCCACGGATTGGACTGCACTGACGGCTTCGTTGTGCTTTTCGACCAAGCGGTAGACGCGATTCAGGAAACGCCACGCGCCTTCGATGCTTTCCTCACTCCACTCCAAGTCTTTTTCGGGAGGCGCGGCGAAGAGGGTATAGAGCCTGCCGGTATCGGCGCCGTACTTTTCGGCCATATCGATCGCACCGACCACATTGCCCTTGGACTTGGACATAGCCTCGCCACCCTTCAGGACCATGCCTTGCGTGAAGAGACGAGCGGCGGGTTCGCTGTGCTGGATCAAGCCAAGATCGCGCATGAACTTGCACCAGAAGCGAGAATAGAGGAGGTGCAAGATGGCGTGAGTGATTCCGCCGATGTACTGGTCAATTGGGAACCAGTAGCCGACTCTGGCGGAATCGAAGGGGGCTTTGTCGTTCTGCGGATCGCAGTAGCGGTAGAAATACCAGGAGGAATCGACAAACGTGTCCATGGTATCGGTTTCGCGACGCGCCGGGCCACCACATTGGGGGCACTTCACGTTGACGAAATCGGGATCGGTTGCCAGAGGCGATTCGCCCTCGCCGGTGAGCTTCGGATTTGGCGGTAGCAGAACGGGCAGATCTTTGTCGGGGACCGGAACCATGCCGTCTTGCGGGCAATAAATTATGGGGATGGGAGTGCCCCAGTAGCGCTGACGGGAAATTCCCCAGTCGCGCAGGCGGAAGACGGTTTCTTTTTTGCCGAAGCCGCGAGCTTCGGCGTCGGCAGCCATTTTTTCGATGGCGTCGGGCGTGGAGAGTCCAGAATAGGGGCCGGAATTAATGCTGAAACCGTAGTCTGTGAAAGGCTCCGAAGGATGGTCAGATTTCGTGGAACTGCCCGCGGCTTTTTCCACGACGACGGGAATGGGCAAGGCAAATTTCATTGCGAATTCAAAGTCGCGCTCATCGTGCGCAGGGACAGCCATGATGGCGCCGGTGCCGTACTCGAGAAGGACGAAGTTGCCGACCCAAATGGGGATCTGCGCGCCATTGAAGGGGTTCACCGCGTTTTGGCCGGTGAAGAATCCATCTTTCTCGGCGGTGGCCACATCTTCCGTTTTCACGGAAGACTGCTTCATGTGGGTGAGTTTTGCCTGCAAGTTTGCGTGATTCCCTGCCCCGGCAATCAACTTTTCTACTAGCGGATGAGTGGGGGCGAGAATGATTGCGCTGGCACCATAAATCGTGTCGATGCGCGTGGTGAAGATCTCAATTTTTTCGCCGAGGCCGGGAACATCAAAGAGGATTTTCGCGCCGATGGATTTGCCAATCCAATTGCGCTGCATGGCAATGACACGATCGGGCCAACTGCCTTCGAGCAACTTCAAATCATCGAGCAACTGTTCGGCATAGGCAGTGGTCTTGAGGAACCACTGCTCGATGTCGCGCGCTTCGACGAGGGTGTCTTCGTGGCGCCAGCAATAGCCGCCGTTGACGACCTGTTCATTCGCCAGGACGGTGCAGCATTTGGGGCACCAATTGACGCGGCTCTTTTTCTTGTAGGCAATGCCGCGCTCCAGCATGCGCAGGAAGAACCACTGGTTCCAGCGATAATATTGCGGCTCGCAGGTGGAAATTTCGCGGCGCCAGTCGTAGCTGAAGCCAAAGCGGCGAAGCACACGCTGAAACTCGGCGATATTTTTGTTGGTCCACTCGCGAGGATGGGTGTGGTTCTTGATGGCGGCGTTTTCCGCGGGCAAGCCGAAGGCATCCCAGCCCATGGGATGCAGGACATTAAAGCCGCGCATACGCTTGACGCGAGCGACGACATCGCCAATGGTGTAGTTGCGCATGTGCCCCATGTGGAGAGTGCCACTAGGGTACGGAAGCATTTCGAGGGCGTAATACTTGGGTTTTTCTGGATTCGCTTCCGATTCGAAGACGTGATTCTGTTCCCAACGTTGCTGCCACTTCGATTCGATCGCCTGCGGGTTGTAGTCCCCCACGAGTGATTATCCCTTCCGCTTCGCGGTTTTGTTGCCTTTCTTGCTGGAAACTTTGCTGGCTTTGGCCTTGGGAGCGGGAAGATGCCTGGAACTCAGTACCTTCTTCCCTTTCCGGGCCATTTCTTTTCGCATTTTGCGCATCGCCGGCGTGAGCATGGAAAAACCCTTTTCGGCTTCCGGACCCTGGACACCTGCGAGTTCCCACAATTTCGCAACGTTGCGGCGATCGTCGCCGGGATCGTCGATGGGCGTCTCCAGCAGAAAAGCGCGGCCAGTGACACCTTCGGGCGGCACAGTGCCGAACCGCGGGTGGCGCAGAATGCGCAGGAAGGCTTGTTCGCCAATTTTTCCATGGCCGAGATGCTCGTGACGGTCAACTTTTCCGCCCAGCGGAATCTTGGAATCATTGACGTGGAATACCGGAACATTGTCCAAGCCGATGGTGCGGTCGATGTGCGAGATGGTGTTGGCGAGACCGGATTCGCTGCGAATGTCGTAGCCAGCGGCGAAGAGGTGCGCGGTATCGAGGCAAACAGCAACGGGCAAATCCCGGAGGCCGCGAAGGACCTGGGCGACGTCTTCAAGGCGCGCGCCGACTGAGGTGCCCATACCGGCGGTGTTTTCGATGAGGATACGCATACCGGCCATGGGGACGCGGCGCACAGCCTGTTTGACGCTTTCGACGACTGTGGCGATGGCCAATTCCATGGAGGATTCGCCCTTCGCGCCGGGATGAACAACCAGAAAATCGGCGCCGAGCATGACCGCGCGAACCAGTTCTTCATGGAAGCCCTGAATGGAGCGCGTGCGCAGCATGGGTTGAGCGGCCGCGAGATTGATCAGGTAATTCGCGTGGATGGCCAATGGACCGAGCTGGAGCTCGGCGCGGCGGGCGCGAAAGACTTTGGCGTCGGACTCCGGGATGCGGACATTGGAGGTGTGCCACATGCGGGGGCTGGCCGAGAAGATTTGCAGGGCGTTGCAGCCGAGCTTTCTGGCGGACTCGAGGGCATTGAGATGACTTCCCGCGATGGAGGTGTGAATGCCGATGCGGAGGCTACCGTCCATCCAGCAGGGAGGTTGAGGCTCGGGCTCGGGCTCCGGGCGGTACTCGTCCTCGGGGTCAAACTGGGTGTTGTCGATGAGGGGAAATTCAGACATGCCGCAACTTTCCTGTGTGTTTAATCTTTCATTGTAACACAGGGGTTGGGGAGGGATTTGCTGGCGGTGGAATCACTGGGGATTCACCACAGAGGGCACAGAGAAATGCAGAAGAGATTCACTTAAGGAAGGAAACATGGGTTGAGATCCTTCGACCCAACAAACTGCGCCGGATCTCAGGATGACAAACAAAAATCAGGAGAAAGAACCGGTCTAAAGACGGGCCACGACAAAAAGGCGCCCGCCTCGGAAGGCGGCCGCTACAACGGCAAGTTACTTTGTGGGGGAGTTGAGTTGGTGGCTTACGCGCTCCACCTCGGACATTACGCGGAGAGTGTTTTCGCCGAGAATTTTGCGGATGTCGGAATCGGAATAGCCCTTCTTCAGGAGCGCATCGGTGATTTGCGGGAGATGGGTGACGTCCTGCATGCCGATGGGCATGACGGCGCCGTCGAAATCAGAGCCGAGACCGACGTGATCGATGCCAGCGATTTTAACGGCGTGGTCGATGTGGTCGATGATTTGAGTCCAGTCCACCTTGGGGAGTTTGCCGGCTTGCATGAGGTCGCGGACGACCTGATCGCCCATGACCATAGAGCAGGATTCATTGTCGCCACAGCGTTTTTTGACTTCGTCGTTGATCTCTTTTTCGGCTTCAGGATGCGCTTTTTCGAAGTCGCGAAATTCCTGGCTGAGGAAGCCAACGTGATAGTTGATCTGGATGACGCCGCCGTTTTTGGCGAGGGCGCGCATCATGTCGTCGGTCATGTTGCGAGGAGCCTCGGTGAGTGCGCGTGCGGAAGAGTGCGAGGCGATGACGGGAGCCTTGGAGGTGGCGACGGCGTCGTAGAAAGTCTTGTCGGAGACGTGAGAGATGTCGACCATGACGCCGAGGCGATTCATTTCCCGGACGACTTGCTTGCCGAAATCGGTGAGGCCGTTGTGGGCGGGCGTGTCGGTGGAAGAATCGGCCCAATCGGTGTTGCCCATGTGGGTTAGGGTCATGTAGCGAACACCGAGAACGGCATAGGAGCGGAGGACGGCGAGGTCGTTGTCGATCATGTGGCCGCCTTCGACCCCCATCAGAGCCGCGATTTTGTTTTGTTTCTTGGCCGCGCGGATATCGTCGGCGGTGGTGGCGAGGACCAAATCATTGGGATGCTTGCGGACCGCTTCGCGGACGGCGTCGATTTGGTCGAGGGCCTTCTTGACGGCTTCAGGACCGACGGTCTTGCTGGGGATCCAGATGGAAAAGAAGATGGCGTCGAGGCCGCCTTCGCGCATGCGCGGGACGTCGATATTGCCATCGGCATGGCGGGTGCTGATGTCGAAGGAGGGATCGAGAAGGCGCTGCGTGGTGTCGTCGTGGGTGTCGATGACGATGGAGGAGGATTGGAGTTTTTTTGCTTTGTCGGAAACGGATTGCGCGCGAGTGGAGTTGGGCATAAGGGAAAGGGCAATTGCCAGGAACAGGAGTGAGCGAAACATGGTTCTCCGGATGAGAAAATTTGATCGTAGGTAGAGTAGCAGAAGTGGGAAGGGTTGAGGGCGGAGAGTTGGGGGGAGTTGAGAGTTAAAAGTTGAAAGTTGAAAGCAAAACCGGTGGTCGCGTTTAGGAGTGGAATAGCAGATCCCTCGCTGCGCTCGGGATGACAAATTCCATCTCGTGATCGGAGATCTGAAGAGGAGGGCGCGGTGACGCTTGGCTCTGATCGAGTTCGGAGTGAGATCCTTCGGCGCAAAAGGCGGGCTTGAGGATGACAACTTAGCCTGATTCTGTCAGCGTCAAGATAACAACATGGCATGAGAGTGCGTTCAGCGAACATCATGAGCATGCAGAACAGCGGTTAATTCGGCGAGCCACACGCAACACCGGCGTGTTGCACCCTTGATGTGGACACCTGTCGAGAGATTGGCGGCGGGGGTTAGCCCGCGCCGGTTGCGGTGGATTCGGGGCGATCAGTGAAGGCGGCTTTGATGTAGTCGCGGTTGGTGCGGGCAATTACTTCAAGTTTGATGTCTTTCGGGCAGGCGGCTTCACATTCGCCGATGTTGGTGCAGTTGGCGAAGCCCTCGACGTTCATTTGGCGGACCATAGCCAGGGCGCGGCGATCGCGCTCGAGTTGGCCCTGAGGCAAGTGGCCGAGGTGAGAAATTTTGGCGCCGACGAAGAGAGCGGCGGCCGCGTTGGGGCAAGCAGCGACGCAAGCACCGCAACCGATGCATGCGGCTGCGTCCATAGCCAGGTCGGCATCCTGTTTCTTGATGGGAATCGTGTTGCCGTCTGGGGCACCACCCGTGGAGACAGAGATGAAACCGCCCGCGGCGATGATACGGTCGAACGAAGAACGGTTGACGACGAGATCCTTGATGACGGGAAAAGCTTTGGCGCGCCACGGCTCGATGTAGATGACGTCGCTGTCCTTGAAATGGCGCATGTGAAGCTGGCAGACGGTGGTTCGTTTGAAGCCGCCGTGAGCTTTGCCGTTGATCATCATGCCGCACATGCCGCAGATGCCTTCGCGGCAGTCATGATCGAAGGCGATGGGATCTTCGCCCTTGGCGATGAGGCTTTCGTTAAGGACGTCGAGCATTTCGAGAAAAGACATGTGCTCGCTGACGTTGGGGACGTCGTAGCGCACCATGCGGCCGGCATCCTGGGGATTTTTCTGGCGCCAGACGTGAAGAGTGAGGTTCACTTGTAGCTCCGTTGAGAAGGCTTCACGTAATTAAATGTGAGCGGCTCTTTGTTTAGAACTGGGGCGCGGCCTTCGCCCTGATAGCCCCAGGCGGCGACGTAGGAGTAGTGTTCATCGTCGCGGAGGGCCTCGCCTTCGGGTGTCTGATATTCCTCGCGGAAGTGCCCGCCACAGGATTCGTTGCGGTGCAGAGCGTCGATGCACATCAGTTCGGCGAGTTCGAAGAAGTCCGCGACGCGGCCGGCTTTTTCCAGGGACTGGTTGAACTCTTCGTTGGAGCCGAGCACACGAACGTTCTTCCAGAACTCCTCGCGAAGCGCAGGGATGAGAGACAGAGCCTTGTTCAGGCCGGCCTGATTGCGAGCCATGCCGCAATAATCCCAGACGATCTTGCCAAGTTCGCGGTGAAAAGAATCGACGGTGCGATTGCCGCTGCCGTTCAGTAGCTTGTTGGTGATGGCGGTAGCATTCTCGACGGCTTGCCTGGCTGCGGGCGCATCGCCGGAAACCGCTGCGAGCTTGTTGGTGGCGAGGTAGTTGCCAATGGTATAGGGAATGATGAAGTAGCCGTCGGCGAGACCCTGCATGAGGGCGCTGGCACCGAGGCGATTGGCTCCGTGGTCGGAAAAGTTGGCTTCACCGAGAACGAAGAGGCCGGGAATGGTGGACATCAGGTTGTAATCGACCCAAAGGCCGCCCATGGTGTAGTGAGTGGCGGGATAAATGCGCATGGGCACTTCGTAGGGATTCTCGCCGGTGATGCGCTCGTACATTTCGATAAGGTTACCGTAGCGCTCCGCAATTTTCTGCTTGCCGAGGCGCTTGATGGCATCGGTTAAGTCGAGATAGACGCCGAGACCGGACTCGCCGACGCCGCGGCCAGCATCGCATTCGCACTTGACCGCGCGGGACGCGATGTCGCGGGGGACGAGATTGCCGAAGCTGGGATAACGACGCTCGAGGAAGTAGTCGCGCTCATCGTCGGGAATCTGGTTGGGCGGACGCTTGTCACCGGGATTTTTCGGAACCCAGATGCGGCCATCGTTGCGCAGCGACTCCGACATGAGAGTTAACTTGGATTGATATTCGCCGGCAACGGGGATGCAGGTCGGGTGGATTTGCGTAAAGCAAGGGTTAGCAAGAAGAGCGCCGCGCTTATAGGCACGCCAGATTGCGGTGGCGTTGCAACCCTTGGCGTTGGTGGAGAGATAGAAGACGTTGCCATAGCCGCCAGAGGCCAGGATGACGGCATCGCCCGCGTGGACTTCCATTTTGCCGTCGTAGAGGCTGCGAGTGACGATGCCGCGTGCATGGCCATCGACGACGATGAGGTCGAGCATGTCCATGCGCGGATACATTTTTACAGTGCCGAGATTCACTTGGCGCTCGAGGGCTTGATAGGCGCCGAGAAGGAGCTGCTGGCCGGTCTGGCCGCGAGCGTAAAAGGTACGGGAAACTTGAGCGCCGCCGAAGGAACGATTGTCGAGCAGGCCACCGTACTCGCGGGCGAAAGGCACGCCCTGAGCGACGCACTGGTCGATGATGTTCACGCTGACTTGGGCAAGGCGATATACGTTGGCTTCGCGGGCGCGGAAGTCGCCGCCCTTCACGGTGTCGTAGAAGAGGCGGTAAATGCTGTCGCCATCGTTGTGATAATTCTTGGCGGCGTTGATGCCGCCTTGGGCGGCGATGGAGTGAGCGCGGCGCGGGCTGTCTTGATAGCAAAAGCATTGCACGTTGTAGCCGAGTTCGCCGAGGCTGGCGGCAGCGGCGCCACCAGCGAGTCCGGAGCCGACGACGATAATGTTGTACTTGCGCTTATTGGCGGGATTGATGAGCTTGAGATTGAACTTGTACGTGTCCCAGGACTGCTCAATCGGACCGGTCGGGACGTTGGAGATTGGTTGCATGAAATCGGGCTCCCTAAACGGGCTTGATAAATCCGGCCAGAATGGCGACCGGGATGGAAATGTAGCCGATGGCAATCAGGATGGCGACGATCTTGGCGATGCGCTGCAGCCAAGGGGTGTAAACGGGATGGCTGAAGCCGAGCGATTGAAACATGCTCCAGAGGCCATGATAGAGGTGGTAGCAAAGCATGATCATGGCGATGATGTAGAAGAGCGAAACGGGCCAGACCTGAAAGCCGAGGACCACGTTATTGTAAACGTTGTGTTCGTCGAAGGGCGCGCCGGGATGAACGGTGCCGAAGGTGAATTGCAGCAGGTGAAAAATAACGAAAGCCGCGATGATGGGGCCGCTCCACAACATGGTGCGGGAAGCGTAAGTGGAATTGAGATTGGCCTTCTTAACATATTTGACGGGCCGGGCGTCGCGCTGCAGCAGCCAAAGTTGGAAGGACGACCAGATGTGCAGGCCGACGGCGAGGAGTAGCGTGATGCGCGCGCCCCACAACAGCGACGGCAGGGACTTCAGTAGCGCCGCGTAGTGATTCAATTTTTCCGGCGGCTCGAAAACCTGAAGGTTGCCGGCCAGATGACCGATCACGAAACCAAACAGAATGAGTCCGGTGACGGCCATGACGGCTTTCTTGCCGACAGTGGTCTGCCAGAAGCGCAAGGTGCGAGGTTGAAGATTTACGGCAGTGACGCTCATGGAGTGTATTGGTCCTTCTGGGTGCAGTGCATGAAACCGGTATAAAACGCTTGGAACAGGAAGCTTGAGTCAGGCTCGGTTGTCGTAGAAGACATGCCCTCTCCGCCGCAGAGATCCCGGAAATTTGAAAGGAGCGCTAACTGAAGCGATGGGAGAGCGGCACAATCAGTATAGAGGAGTGGAGAGCGAGGAGGCAAGGGTATGGGTAGGAAAGGCACAAAGAGATTGAAAAGACGTTGCGAGAGATGACGGGAGTAAAGAAGATAGAGGAAGGAAAGACGGACCAAAGATCTCCGCACAGGCCCCGCGCGCTCCCCCCTGTAAGCGAACGGAGATCCATAAAAGGAACACATGGCAAGCAGCCTGGTAAGCGAACTGGAACGCATGTCGAATGCGTTAGAGAAGGAAGAGCTAACGCTAGCGGATATTTCTTTGCCGGCGATCGCGGAACGTGTGGCGAAGCACGTGGGGGTGAATGCGGACGAAGTAGCGGTGCTGGGAGTGTCGCACCGGTGGAGACATTTGCACTTTATCGTGCCGGCTGCGCTGAAGAATGTGGGATTTATTCCATTGACAAGCAACTCGGCGCTTGCGGCGCGCACGGTGCGCGACAGTCGGCCGGAGATCAACAACAATTTTTCGTCGGTGCGGCATGCGACCGTGTTTGAAGGAGTGAAGACCGCAACAACGTCGGGAGAATCGATACAGAAGATTGTGAGCGCGCCGATTTTGTGCGACGGGAAAGTGGTTGGCGTGATGCAGATCAGCCGGAAAGGCACCACCGCTAGCAATGCGGGACCAGATTTTACGGCGGAAGATTTGGGGAAGGTGCTGGCGATTTGCAGGCCGTTGGGGAAGATTGTAATGAGGCTGGCGGGGGAGTGAAGTAGTTTTAGATTTTGGTTCAGTGCCGAGCTGATCGTGATATCAGGGATCAGCGATCAGGAAGCAAGAGTGCGAGAGTCGTTGTCCCCGGGTTTGAATCGACGGCTTGATTGAGATCCTTCGCCCCGCTCAGGATGATACGCCGCTAGAAATCGCTGGACAATCAATGGCAATTTTGGATACTGCGCCCTGCGTACGGCGATAGTGGGTTAAACACTCCTTTCCAATGCTGCTGCGCATCCTGATTTCTGATTGCTGATATCACCGTCGACGATTCTGAAAAAACCAGCTTCGAAGAGTTCCTGCTCTGGCTGAGAAACGCCGCGAAAAGATTTTTTGGCGCATTGTGCATTGACACTGGGGAACAGACTTGTTACTTTTCCACAGGACGCGAATTTTTTGCGTGAGATCAAAGACGGAGGCCGCGAGCCGACACTATGGCGTTTGTTGCTAAGAAAATATTTTTGACCAAAGGCGTCGGTAAACATCGCGAGAGGCTTTCGAGTTTTGAGTTGGCATTACGAAACGCAGGAATCGCGGCGTGCAACATCGTGCGCGTTTCCTCGATCTTCCCGCCGAACTGCAAATTAATTTCACGAAGCGAAGGATTAAAGCTGATCAAGCCGGGACAAGTGGCGTTCACGGTGATCAGCGAGAATTCCACGCGCGAACCGCACCGGTTGATTGCAGCGAGCATTGGGCTGGCGCTGCCAAGCGAACGGCCGATGTATGGATATTTGTCGGAGCACCATTCGTTTGGGGAGACGGAAGAAGTGGCGGGCGAATACGCGGAAGAGCTGGCGGCGGAAATGCTGGCGACGACGCTGAACGTGGAGTTCGACCCGGACTTGTCGTGGGACGAGAAAAAAGAGGTCTACCGGATTTCGAACAAGATTGTGCGGACGATGAATATCACGCAGTCGGCGGTGGGAGACAAGCGTGGATTGTGGACGACGGTGCTGACGGCGGCATTTTTGATTGGGGAAGACGACTGAGATTATAGGATGAGGTTCGGAATTTCCGCGGGGCGCGAGAGATCGTGCCCCGTTTTTGTTAGTGGACGAGACAATCTCATTTCAGCAACAGTATTGCCACGATCCCTGCACTTCCCGCCGCAAAAACCGCGCGGGTCGGGATGACACTCCACCGCAGAACCAAACTCAAAAACAAACGCGACTATTTCGCGGCGGGGAGGGAGTAAGAGAAGTCGTAAGAGTGTTTGCCATCGGCGATGATGACATTCATGGTGCCGGTGAGGCCGACGAGTTGGCCGGTTCCGGAATCGGGTACAACGATGATGGAGAGATGAGGAGTACCCTGAGTCATGAGGCCGCTGTGCTGAAGGAGGAAGGTGCCGGAGCGGCCCTGAAGAATGCCGGAGACGCGCTCGACGGCGACATAAACGGCGGAACCTTTGACAGGAGTGGCGCCGGTGAGCATTTCGCCTTTGCCAGTGGCGTCGAGTTCGCCGTGATATATCTTGTCGATGGACATGCGGCCGAGAGAGTTGTCTTCCGTCTTGAAAGCGGGATCAAGAGGAGTGATCTTTACGTCGAAGGGTCCGGTTGCGTGAGCGGTCATGAGCGTTTCCCTTTGTGATGAGTTGGGGGCGGGCGAACGCGATTGCGAGTGTGCTGAAATAGAAAGAGCGAGGAGTAGAGTAAGAACGACGAACGACTGGTTTTTCATGTGCGCGCGCCCTTGGGCGGGAATGATTTTTGCACAAAGATTGCGAGATGCGCACGGAAATTTGATGATGGTTAAGAGCTGAAAGCTTAAAGTTGAAAGTCAGACGTGAAAGTCAGAGCGGCGGCTAGCCGCCGCTCTCCGAGATGGAGATGAGGAAAATTGCCGTGGTGGGGGTGGGGCCTGGAGCGACCTCGTATTTGACGAAGGAGGTTGAGGCGGAATTGTTGCGCGCCGCCAAAATCTTTTTTCGGACTGGCGCACATCCGGTTTACGAATGGCTGCGCGGACAAGGCAAGCACCTGGTGTGTTTCGACAAGTTGTACGACACGCCATGGGCGAATCCAGGAGACATTTACGAATTCATGGTTGCAGCGTTGTTCAAAGAGGCGCAACTTCGCGGGGAGGCAATTTATGCCGTTCCGGGGAGTCCGGACGTGCTGGAGGAAACGACGGATCTGATTCGGTTACGAGGGGCGAAAGAGGGTGTTGAGGTAAGAGTGCTGCCGCTGACACATCTGCAACACGGACTGTTCAACGCGCGAATGGCGTTGATGGTGTGCCAGATTGAGGCGAGGAGCAATCCGCTGGATAAGCCGAGAGTGGATTTGACTATGGAGTTTTTGTTGAAAGCGTACCTGCCGGAACATGTGGTGACGCTGCTGTGGACGGATGGATTGCCGGATTGCAAAACACATGCAAGGAGTGTGGCGCTGAAGGATTTGGCACGGGAATATGGCGACGCGAAATTCTTCGCGAGTTTGTACGTGCCACCGGTGGCATAGGAATCTTGAGCAAGGAGTGCCGCGCCTACGGCGCTCGGGAGATTGTCGGGCCGGATTCCCAGCCCTGACGGGCTGGGCTAACTTCTCTCGCGCCTCCGTCGCTATGCATACGATTCACCGGGAAGCGCAAAAACCCACGACCGGACTTCCGTAAAAGTGGAACAACCAAGCCAAACAATCAACCTCAAACGTTCAGGTCGTAGGCCGCACGGAGCCATGTTTCGAGCTCGGCATCGCGATATCGGAGGGTGAAGAGACTTCGATGCGGTGGGTGATGCGGTCTTTCTTGGCGAGGCCGCCGGTGTCGATGAGACGCTTCGGGAATTTGCCTTTGTAGGTGGTGAAGCAGAGGCCGAGATCGATGCGCGAATTGGTAGTGGGCTTGATCTGGGCGAAGACGTGTTCGCGATAGAGCGGGACCATTGTTTTGCAAGGGCAGGCTTTGACGTCGGGGCCGAGCGACTTGCCGAGTGAAAGAAGTTCGTTGTAGATGGGATGAAGTGCGGATTTTTTACCGGCGTATTGATCTTCGACATATTGAACTGCGGAGGCCAGATATTTTTCGGGCGTGTCCTCTTCCGTTCCCTTCCCTTCGGCGCGTTCAGCGATCCACCAGGCGGAGTTGGTGCCACAAGTCTGTGTTTGGATTTGAGCCACGCGCGACGCGATTGATAGTTCTTGGGACCGTTTTTTTCAGTAGGGCGATCCATTCTTCGAGGGAGTGGCCGGTCTTAGGTTTGAGTTCGGCGATCCATTTCTGGACCATGGCAACACCGGGATGAACGTCGTAGAGAGAAGCGGATTTTGATTTTGCGGCGGAAGCGGCCATGAGGACCTCCGGGAGAGGATTCGAGAGACGGGAGTGTAGCAAAAGTGAGAGGCGGGAGGAAGATCGGAAGATGGCTGAAAATAGAAAATGGAAAGTAGAAAATAGAGATTCGTGGAGTGCCGACTCGCAAAAAGCAAACAGGGCTGGCATTAAAACCAGCGCTATATGGAGGACCAAAGCCACATCGATGTCCGCCTTGGAAGCCGGTCCATACGAATGTGGTCAGGGTTTCAGGTAGCCGATACGCTGGAGGACGGCGCCGACAATTAGCGGAAGGGCGACCGTGGCGTCCTCAAGGACTTCGGCGAGTTTGCCGCCTTCTTCGGGGGGAACAAATTTGCCCCAGGAGACAGCTTCGGTGTACGTGCTGCCGCTGAGGCCGCCCCAATTGACAGGCTCAGGACAAATGCGAACACCGTAGGCGTAACGCTTCAGAGGAAGTTTTTTATAGCCGCGACGAGCCATGAGTTCGGCGTAGACGCCGAATTGTTGAGACCAGTTGCGAGGGACGCCGCCACCGATCGTGAAGATGCCCATTTTTCTTGTATTCATCATGAGGTCGGCAAAGGTCTGGAAATCTTCGAAAGGATCGAAGCGGAGAAGCGGGCGCTTGTCGCGCTGGCGGCCATATTTATTGAGGGCAAAGTCGAGGCCAAGTTCGGAATCGCTGAAAGCGGGAACGAAAACGGGAACATTGCATTCGTAGGCGGAACGAAGAATACCACGGCCCTTGGTGCTGTTGTGAAGAAATTCGCCGATGCGTTTGTGAAGCTTCCAGCTGCAAACAATTTCTTCGGGATCCCATTTTTCGAGAATGGCTTCGACGACTTGTTCGACGTGATCGAGATTGGTTTCGGGCTCGAGGGAATCGTAGACGCGATTGTAGCCGGCGAGGAACAGCTCGTTGTCGTCCATTTTCGAGGGATCGTAGCGAAAATGAGAACGGCCAGTGGCCTCGACGAGGCCGTGAGCCATGAGAGCGCCGGTGGAGACAATGGCTTTGACGATGCCAGATTCGATCAGATCGCAGAAGATGAGCCCCATTTTGCCGACGGTAAGAGCGCCGGCAAGAGTCATGACCACGAAACAGTCTTTATCGCGGGCCATGGCTTCGAGGACGTCGGCGGCGTCGCCAATCTGGCGGGCGGTATAGGCAGTGTCGCCCATAGCGCGAACGAGATCGTCGATGGTGCGACATTTGGAGAGATCGAGGGGAAAGATGGGGCGGAGTTTGTCTTTAACCGGGTCGTGAAGAACGCGACCCGTGACCGTTTTGTTCCGTTGCTTCGCCATCGCGGCTCCTCGTAGGGCAGACAAAAACGCAGTGTTGCAGGAAATAGGATTTTGCTCGGATTAGTTTACTCGAAATCGAGCGAGAGAAATCAGAAATCGGTGATTTTGCAAGAGGAAAGCGGAAACGAAGAAATCGCGGTGGGGAAGAAAAATTTCTCCGTGCTAAGATGGCGGGATGCGAACGGGAAATTGCGGAGATTACACGGAAAAAGATTAGCCACAGAGGGCACGGAGAAATCGCAAAGAAACCGACAGTGAGGATGATGGAAAATGGCGGATAAATTCACGGTGGGACTCGTGCAGATGAAGTGCACGACGAACAAAGAAGAAAACCTGGCGCGGGCGACGGAGAAGATTCGCGAAGCGGCCAAACGCGGGGCGCAGATTATCTCCCTGCAGGAATTGTTTGCCGGCGAATATTTTTGCCGGGCGGAAGACGCGGCGCTGTTTGACCTGGCAGAGCCGGTACCGGGGCCGACGACGGAACGGTTGGCGAAAGTGGCGAAGGAGTTGAAAGTGGCTCTGGTGGCGTCGGTGTTTGAACGTCGGGCGGCGGGCGTCTATCACAACACGTGCGCGGTGCTCGATGCGGACGGATCGTACCTGGGGAAATACCGCAAGATGCATATTCCGGATGATCCGTTGTACTACGAGAAGTTCTATTTCACGCCGGGCGATTTGGGATTTCTGAATTTTGATACCAAGTACGCGCGCGTCGGCGTGCAGATCTGCTGGGACCAGTGGTATCCGGAGGGATCGCGGCTGACGGCGATGAAGGGCGCGCAAGTGATTCTTTATCCGACGAGCATTGGATGGCATCCACACGAAAAGGGCGAGGTGGGAGCGGCGCAACTGGATTCGTGGAAGACCATTCAAAGGGCACACGCGGTAGCAAACGGAGTCTACGTCGCGGTGGTGAATCGCGTGGGATACGAGGGCCGGCCGGAGAAAGGCGACGCGGGGCTGGAGTTTTGGGGAAATTCGTTTGTGGCGGACCCCTCGGGGCAGGTGATGGCGGAAGCGGGGCAGGAGAAAGAAGAGATATTGGTGGTGCAATGCGATCCGGCCAAAAGCGAGGACACACGGAGAAATTGGCCGTTTTTCAGGGATCGAAGGATTGATGCGTTTGGGGGGCTGTTGGAGAGGTGGAGTGACGAGAAGAAGTGAGGGTTAACAGTTGAAAGTTAAAACGCCTGGTGAGATGGGGTACCGGATGCCGGCGGAGTGGGAGGCGCATGCGGGGACTTGGTTGGGATGGCCGCATGAGTTGACGGATTGGCCGGGGAAATTTTCACCGATCCCGTGGGCATTTGCGGAGATTGTGCGGCATTTGTCGCGGGTGGAAAGAGTGTATTTGCTGGTGGAATCGCAAGTGGCGGAAAGAAGGGTGCGTGTGATTTTAAAGAAGGCGGGAGCGAATCTGGAGGCAGTGGATTTTGTTGCGCTGCCAACGGATCGCGGGTGGATGCGAGATTCTGGGCCGATTTGCGTGAAAAACGCCGAGGGCGAAGTGGCGTACAACCACTTCGTGTTCAACGGATGGGCGAAATACGCGAATCATGAGAAGGATGCGGCGGTGGTGGAGAGGGCCAACAAGAAACTGAAGAGGCGCGTGTTTTTGCCGATGCACAAAGGGCGGCGTGTGGTGCTGGAGGGCGGGTCGATTGATGTGAACGGGCGAGGGACGCTACTGACCACCGAAGAATGCTTGCAGAGCAAAGTACAGGAAAGGAATCCTGGATTTACGAAGCAGGATTACGAAGAAGTGTTTCGCGTGCAACTGGGCGCGAAAAATGTGCTGTGGCTGGGGAATGGAATCGCGGGAGACGACACCCACGGGCACGTGGATGATCTGTCGCGGTTCGTGAATGCGACGACCGTCGTGACGATCGTGGAAGAAGATCCACAGGATGCGAACTACGCGCCGTTGCAGGAAAACCTGAAGCGGCTGAAGAGCATGCAGGATCAGGACGGGAAAGCTTTGCGCGTGGAGACTTTGCCGATGCCTCGGCCGGTGTGGTTTGACGGGCAGAGGTTGCCGGCGAGCTACGCGAACTTCTATATTGCGAACAAGCTGGTGATTGTGCCGACGTTTAATGATGCGAATGATCGCGTCGCGTTGAATACACTTTCAAAATTGTTTCCGGAACGCGAGGTGGTGGGGATACACTGCCGGGACCTGGTGCTGGGTTTGGGGACGCTGCACTGCATGACGCAGCAGGAGCCGGCGACGGGGAAAGCCTAGTCGATTCCAAAGGCGGGCGGTTCCTGAGATAAGATGTGCGGGCCACGTGGCAAATCATCTACCGAGCAACTGCAGGAGGATTCATGGCGGCGTACAGTGCACTGGCATTTCTTCAAGAACGAGTGGTGATCGTGGAGTGGCACCGCGGGCTGATTGGGTGGCTACTGATCGGATTGATTGCCGGATGGCTGGCGGGAAAATTGTCGCGCGGGCGAGGGTTTGGATGTATTGGCGACATTGTGCTGGGATTAATCGGATCGGTCGTTGGCGGATGGATTTTCACAAAGCTGGGGATTGTGCACGATAATACGTTTTTGTTTTCATTGGCAGCGGCGACGGTGGGGGCGGTGATATTGGTGGCGATTGCGCATTTGTTTTTTGGCGGGGAGAAGTAGAAATTGGAAAATAGAAATTGGAAAATAGATATTAGGGAAAAATGGCTTCACCCCGAGGGGTCGGGAGAGCTTCGATCTAGCCAGGATCCCTGGCTGCGCTTCGGGATGACACGTCGAGAGATATGCCAAAAACCGACCTGAAGGTCAGCCACTACAAAAGATAAACTTCGCAGGTGGACGAATGTGGCTGCCATAAAAGCCAGCACCACAATTTAGGAAATAAGACCGCTCGCCTGGCCCTTACCGGGCAAGCACGAGGCGACCGCTACGAACGACAACTCCAAGAGAGATCCCTCGCCGGCGCTCGGAAGTCGAAAAGCTAAAACGGGATGCGGTGGTGCTGAGTTACAGCCGGGTGGTTGCGGCCGCCTCTGTGTGTGGTTTGCAAAAGCGGCGGCTAGCGGGCGCACTCCAAGCGGCGGGAGAGGCAGTGTGATACGCTTTTAATGCGAGAAAGATGGAGATAGCCTGCCTTTGAGTAAAAACAATCAGACATTATTAACGATACCGCTGGGGGGACTCGGCGAATTCGGTATGAACATGATGGTGTTCCGGTACGGTGACGACATCATCGTGGTGGACGCGGGAATGATGTTCCCGGAGTCGGAGTTGCTGGGCGTGGACCTGGTGATTCCGGACATCACCTACCTGAAGCAGAACCGAGATCTGGTGCGGGCGATTGTGCTGACGCACGGTCACGAAGATCACATCGGGGCGCTGCCGTATATCCTGCGGGATCTGAACGTGCCGATTTACGGGACGCGATTCACGCTGGCGCTGGTGAAGAAGAGACTGGAAGAGGCGAACCTGCTGGACTCCGCGACGCTTCGGGAAGTGCTACCCGGGCGGCGCGTGGAAATGGGCCCGTTCGAGATCGAGTTTATTTCGGTGACGCACAGCACCATCGATTGCGTGGCGCTGGCAATTCGAACGCCGCTGGGCGTGATTATTCACACCGGTGATTTCAAGATCGATCAGACGCCGGTGGATAACGTGCCGTTTGATCTGCACACGTTTGCACGGTACGGAAACGAGGGAGTGCTGGCGCTGTTCAGCGATTCGACGAACGTAGAGCGGCCGGGATTCACGCCATCGGAACGAACGATCGTGCCGCGAATTGAGGAGTTGGCGAGATCGGCGCCGAGGAGAGTGGTGCTGTCGTGCTTTGCGTCGTCGATCCACCGCATCCAGCAGGTGATCGACATTGCGGAACGAGTGGGGCGGAAGATCGCATTCGTCGGACGAAGCATGGTCGACAACGTGGAAATCGCGCACGACCTGGATTGTTTGCGCATTCCGGATGGAATGGTGGTGCGGCCACAGGATATTCGGAGCTTTGAACCGAGGAAAATCATCATCCTGGCGAGCGGATCGCAGGCGGAGCCAATGTCGTCGCTGTCGCGAATCGCGGTGGACAATCACCGGTTCGTGAGCGTGGATGAAAATGACACGGTGATTTTATCGGCCAGGATTATTCCCGGAAACGAAAAGGCGATTTTCCGGATGCTGGATCATATGTTCCGGCGACGCGCGCTGGTTTATTACGACAATTCGGCGGGAACGATTCACGTTTCGGGGCATGCCAGCCAGGAAGAGCAGAAACTGATCCTGCGGCTGGTAAAGCCGAAATACTTTATTCCGGTACACGGGGAATACCGGCATTTATTCCGTCACGCGGCGCTGGCGCACCAGTTGGGAGCGGTGGGCGAGGAAATTCTGCTGATGGAAGATGGGAAATGCATCGAGTTCACGGAGGACGGCGCGTTCCGGAGAGATCCGGTGACGGCAGGGCGCGTGCTGGTGGACTCGGGTTCGTTGGAAGAGATTGAAGCGATCGTGGTGCGTGACCGGAAGCATCTGTCGGAAGAAGGCGTGGTGATCCCGATTATCGCGATTGACAAGCATACCGGGAAGCTGGAGTCGGCTCCGGAAGTGGTGTCGCGCGGATTGATGAGCGAGAACAATGGGGAGTTGCTGGCCGGAGCAAAAGAAATCGTGTTGAAGACCTTTGAGTTGTCGAATCTGGAAGAGCGTGCGGACTGGTCCGTGATCAAGGAAAAGATTCGTGTGGATTTGAAGCGATATATCAGCAAGCAGACTTCGAAACGGCCGCTGATTTTGCCGGTGATTCTGGAAGTTTAGGGTTGAGGCATGAAGAAAGCTCGCACTGGTAGTTCCTCCACGAGAAAAGCCAAGGGCGGCCTCACAAGCGTTGACGAATACTTTGCGAGGGTGCCGGAACCTGCGAAGAGCGCCTTGACGAAGATCCGCGAGGCGATTCGATCTGCTTTGCCCGCGGAGGCTACGGAGATCCTCAGCTACCGGATTCCGGCATTCAAGCACAAGAAAGTGCTGGTGTGGTACGCCGCGTTTCTGGACCACTGCAGTCTGTTCCCGACGGCGTCGGTGATCCAAGTGTTCAAGAAAGAACTTCGGGGATTTTCCACTTCCAAAGGGACCATCCACTTCCCTATCGACAAGCGGGTGCCGACGGCGCTGATCAAGAAACTGGTGAAAGCGCGAGCGGCGCAGAGCGAAGGCAAGAAACCGCGTTGACATCGGCGGGAAGGCTTCAGTTGACGGTTGACCAATTGGGGCTGGCATAAAAGCCAGCGCTACATTAAAGAAAAAAGAGCTAAGTCTTTTTTGCGGCGGATTGCTTTAGCGCGGTTTGGGCGGCTTTGCTGATGTGGACGGTATCTACCGGAACGTGGGCCTGGGTGGCGCCTTGAGGTTGCGCCTGTTTGTGGCTAGCGGCCGCAGGCTTCGCGGCGGCGTTCGGCAGGGCTGAAGTGGCAGCGGGGGCGTGTTGTGCTGGAATGGAGTTAGCCATTGGGGAGGTCCTTGTCGCCTCAAGAGGTTATCGGCGGAAGGCGGGAAAACTTTAGAGTTTTCGACGGGATGTAAGGTCAATCCCGCTAATGAGTTGCGGCGATGCTGAAAGTGCCTGTGAACAGATCCGCGGGGCGAGAGGAGCCACCGACGAGAATCTGGTGCGCGACGGGTTCGACGCGCCAGGATGAAGATTCAGGTTCGTAGTAAGCAAGCTCGCTGGCGTGAACGGTGAAGGAGACGGACTTCGTTTCGCCCGGGGAAAGATGGATTTTGTGGAAACCGCGCAGGAGTTTTATCGGCCGATCTACTTTAGCGTTTGGAAATCCCACGTAAAGCTGAACAACTTCTTCACCACTACGCGAGCCAGTGTTCGTGACGTCGACGGACACGGGCAAATCGCCGTCGGGAGCGATTTCCGTTGCACCCAGATGCAGGTTGGAATAACGGAATGTTGTGTAGCTGAGGCCAAAGCCGAACACAAACGCGGGTTGATAGCCTTTTTTTTCGGCGAGGGTGTAGCCGTGGTAGTAGCCGTAGTCGACAGAGCCGGTGTAGGGGGGCGAGAAGGGCGGAAGTTGCGAAGTATCGGCAGGAAACGTGACAGTGAGTTTGCCACTGGGATTGACGTCACCAAAAAGAATGTGAGCTAGGGCGGTGCCGCCTTCCATGCCGGAATACCACGACATAAGGATGGAATTGACCTTGTCCTTCCACTCATCGATAAGGATGGCGCTGCCGCCGACGAGCACCACGACGGTTTTGGGATTGTCAGGGGCGAGCTGCTGAATGAGGCTGACGTCGTCTTTGTGAAGATGCAAATCTTTGCGATCGCCGCCACGATCCGCAACGATGGGGGTCTGGGGAGTGTATTCGCCTTCGTCGCGGAAATCATAGCCGGCCACGATGACGACGGCGTCGGAGGATCTCGCTAACTCGTGAGCGCGGGCAAGATCGGCGCCGGATTCGTAGCTGATTTGCGTGTTCGCGCCGAGATAACGATGAAGGCCCTTCAAGGGAGTAATCACGTAAGGAGGATAGACGCGGCTGGAGCCGTGATCACCGATATCTCCGGTGTCGGCCAAACGGCCAATGACGGCGAGAGTTTTCACGCGGGACTTGTCGAGAGGAAGAAGGCCTTTGTCATTTTTGAGCAAGACCATACTTTTTTCGGCAGCTTCGCGGGCCAGTTCGACGTGGGACTTGGAGACCACGAGGGAAGAATCGTAGGCGATGGGATCGGGACGTGTGAAGTAGTCAATTTTCTGGCGAAGGATGCGGCGAACGGAATCGTCGATGAATGCGCGGGGAACAGTTCCCTTCTCTACGGCGGCGATGAGAGCGGGTCCATAGGCTTTGGTATCGGGCATCTCAAGGTCGAGGCCAGCGTTGGCAGCTTTGGCACCATTATAAACGCCGTCAAAGAAATCAGACATGACGAAGCCGCGAAAGCCCCATTCGTTCTTGAGGATTTTGCGAAGGAGGTAGGCGTTTTCCCCGGCATAGTCGCCGCGAACGCGGTTGTAGGAGGACATGAAGGAGGCGACGCCAGCATCGACGGTGCGCTTGAAGTGTGGGAGGTAAACTTCGCGGAGAGTGCGCTCGTCGACGTTGACGTTGAGTTCAGTGCGATTCATTTCGATGGAGTTGAGAGCAAAGTGTTTGGCGCAAGCCATGACGTTATTGCGCTGCACACCTTCGAGCGTGGCGACGGCCATTTCGCCGAGTAGGTAGGGGTCTTCGCCGAACGTTTCCTGAGCGCGGCCCCAGCCCGGGTGGCGCAGAAGATTCAAGCAGAGTCCGCCGTAAAGATTGCCGTGCTGGGCGCGAATCTCCTGGCCCATGGCGTCGCCGACGCGGCGTTCGAGGTCGAGGTCCCAACTAGCGGCGCGAGCCATGGCGACGGGAAAGCAAGTGGAGTGATTCAGAACGACGCCGCGGGGGCCATCAGCAAAAGCCACGGGAGGGATTTGCAAGCGAGGGTTGCGGCCAGCAAGCGTGGGGGTATCGTTGTATTTCAAGCGGTCGAGAACTACGAGCTTCGTCAATTCCCAGTAGCCGGTGTCGCCGGACATTTGATGGACCTTTTCGGTGAGGGACATTTCGGCAAGAAGTTTGTCGGCGTATTGATCGATCTCTTGCGGCGTGAGCGAGCGACCACGAGGGATGTCGGACATTTTGAAGACCCCGGGTCCGGCGGGACGAATGAAAATATTGTCGGTGGAAAACTTAGGGTGACGAAGCCAGACGAAAAGTAGGAAGACGACAAGAACGAGAGCGAGAAAGGCGGCAATCCCTTTCAAGAACCAATAGGCGGCACGCTTGAGTTTCATTGGCACCTGGGGAATTTCCGAGCGAGTGAGCGATATTTTCCATTTTACTTTTGTTGCTGGGAAGAACTATACGTCGGAGGGCGACGGTAGACAAATCGGGCGGGGGCTATGGGGGATCAGTTCGTCCTTGTCAGCGGGACGAGGAATGCCCTTTGGGTAGAAATCCAAGAGAGATTCCTCACTACGTTCGGAATGACAAAAATAGAAAGGAATTGAGGTGGGACATACGGATGATTTGCTGGAGGGATTCGAACTGCACTCGCCGGAGAAGATTCGGGCGGCGCTTGCGGCGGGAGCGGACGCGAAGGCGCCCATTCAGGGAAAGAAGCCCATCGAGGCGCTGATAGAGATGTACTTGCGGTCAAGGCGCTTTGCGGAGTGCGTGCGCGTGATGCTGGACGCGGGCGCGACACTGGACGATCCACTGCTGGAAGCAATTCTGCTGGATGACGATGCACGATTGCGCCAATTGCTGCAACAGGAGCCGCAAAGCCGCGGAAAGGACTTTCACCTGGAATGCGCTTACACTTCGCTGCACGGAGTTTTGCCGCTGCACGTTTGCGCGGAGTATGGCAGCGTACAGTGCGCGCGGGCGCTGCTGGACGCGGGAGCGGATGTGAATGCGCGGGCGGAGTTCGATGGTGAGGGGCTGGGAGGACAGACGGCGGTGTTTCATACGGTGAATTCCAATTTTAATTATTGCCGGCCAGTGATGGAATTGTTGGTCGATGCAGGAGCGGATTTGGGGTTGCAATTGAAGGGACTGGTGTGGGGAAAGGGGTTTGAATGGGAGACGAGGATCTTTGAAGTGACAGCGATTTCTTACGCGCAATGCGGGTTGTATTTTCAGTTTCACCGCAGCGAGCAGAATGTGTATGGAAATATCGCGTACCTTTGGCGGAAAAAGTATGGGAGCGAGATGAAGGTGAGTAATGTGCCGAACAAATATTTGCAGGATGGGAGGGTGTTTCCGCCGAGAATGTAGGGAGAGAAATTCGAAAATAGAAAATGGAAAATAGAAATTCGAAGGACGAAATTCGGAAAACCTGGGCGTGTGTTTGGGCTGGCATGAAAGCCGGCGCTACAGGAAGATAAACCCAAGAGAAAGCCTCACCCCTGAAGGGGTGAGCTACAGGACTGATCCAATACATCAGGTCGCGAAATGAGGGCGTTAGTGGAGGACGCGAAGGAGCATGCCGGTGGAGTTGTCGATTTTCAGGTCGCCCTTGTCTTTGGCTAGTGTGATTTCGCCAAGAGGGTCTTTGCGGCCCATGCTGACGACGGTGAGGCCCTTAGAATCGTAGATGCCGCACGAACTGGCGGAAAAAACCCATAGCGCCTGAAGACGGTTGTCGTCGTCCGAGTCGCCCTGGCAAAGTGAGCCCGGCGGATTGCTGATACGCACGAGCACGCCGTTGGGAACGCCTTTGCCCACCTTTTCTTTCTTGAGATTTCTGACATCGCCGCCCGTACCGTAGCGGATATCTCCGCCAATTTGCGTGGTATTGGCCCAGGCAGCAGGAGTACCGGACTGTCCAGGAGAATCCGGGAACTGCGCCGCTTGGACATCAACCATGGGAGCCATGGAGCGGAACGAGGTGACGACAGAAATGATCTGGTGGTGAAACTCGAGCTTGTCGAAGCGGAAGGTAATCTTGCTACCGGCCTCGTTAGAGGAAGGGGTGGTGGAAACAACGACGCCGGAGAGCGTGGCGCCAGCGGGAATCTTGTCGCCGCCGGGAAGAGGAACGTCTTGCATGATACGCGCTTCGATGGGTTGGTTTTTGGACGAGTCGTTGGAGGAAAAGGTGTGCTTGATGCTTACGGGAAGAATGGTGCCGGCGGGAATTTGGAGCGAATCGTGAACTCCGGCAGCGGCAAGAGAAGAGAGTAGAGCAAGCGCGAAAGCAGCGAAGAGTGAACGAAAGACGGCCAACGATGGCATGAACAAGGCTCCTGGAAAAAAGTGGCGAACGATCCGCGGCGTGCGGATGCTGAGGGGAAGTTAGCAGCGGGGATGTGGCGAACACAAGTGGGAAATGAGGGAAGAGGGAAAAAGGAAAATAGAAATTCGAAATTTGGGAAAACCTGGGCGCGCCTCGGCTGGCATGAAAGCCAGCACTACATTCAAGACAAAACCAACGGCCTCACCCCTGAAGGGGTGAGCTACAGAAGAGGGCAGGAATTGTGTGGCAGCACGCCCGGGCTACGGCTGGGTCTGAGTGGGGATGGCGTGGATGCCGGAGGAAGTGAAGTCAAAACGGATTAGCCATTCGCTGGGGACGGAGTGACCGTCAGATTCGGGCGAGGAGAATTGCCACTGACGGGCGGCTTTTTCGGTGAGACCGGCGAAATATTTGCTGGGGCCTGGATCGTCGAGGGTGGCGTCGGTAACTTTACCGGATGGATCGACTTGCACGCGAGCCGTCACGTGAAACGTGCCGTGAATGGAAGCCATCGCTTTGGCGTTGGCGGTGGGAAGAACCTGGTTGAGAACTTCGCCCTGGGCAGGGTTCGAGGCGGCGGGTTTCGCCGTTGCAGAAGAAGGCGACGCCGAACTAAGGAGAGCGGGAGCGGCGTTTTTTTCGCGAGCAGCGGGAGGAGCGGCGACCGGGCCATTTTCGGCGGTGACGGAATCGGAAACGGGCGGCTTCGGCGCCGGCTCGGAAACCTTGGTGGACTCGGGCTTGGAAGAGTTGACATCAGAAGGTGAAGAGGAAACGGCCCGAGTGGGTGCGGTAGGCTGCGAAGGAGTGCTGTCGGCAGAGGCCGAGGCCATCTGCGGATTGGAAGCGGGAACAGGCTCGGTGTGAAGGCGAAGAAACCGGGGCAAGCCGATGATGCCAACGACGAGGATGAGCGCGCCGACCAGAGCAGGAATCACGAAGGTAGCGACTCCCGGACGACGGGAAGTGGGAACAGCCGCCTCCGCAGCATGGACCTTCACCTTGAGCAAATGGGGCGCGGATGCAGCGGGTAGTTTGGAAAGCGGGATGGCCGGTTCTGTCGACAAAGGAACGCTGAGCGGAGAAATGGCCACAGGCGAAGCGGGCAGCGGCGAACTTGCGCCTGAGGGAGAAGAGAGCCGGGGCGAGCCTGCGCTTGATGGAGAGCCGGAAGCGCTGGCGGTGGCGTAGGCCGCCGGCAGCGCAGCGACGGGTTCAGCGACGCCGCTAAGGCGGGCGGCGATTTGAGGAGCGGCCCAGCGATTTTTGGGATCGCGGCGAAGTGCGTGTCGAGCAATGTCGAGAAAAGGTTGCGGAAGCGAATTGGGGACGATGGGCTCGGCGGTAACGTCGAACGGAAGTGCGGGAGCAGCTTGGGTAAGGGCTTCGACGAGAGTAACACCCAGGGACCAGACGTCGGAGGAAGGAGTCCAAGGTTTGGCGGGGGAGGAAGCGGCTTCCGGGGCATCGTAAACATCGAGCTCTCGCATTGCTTCGCGCGGTTGGGTGATCGGGAAAATAGTGTCCGAAGAAACCTTGAGCTGATCGCCGACAGCAAGAAGGTTGGAAGGCTTGATGTGGGAGTGGACGAAGAACTTGGAGTGGAGATAGGCGAGGACGTCGGTGACGGGATTGAGCATCTCGCGAGTTTCATCGGCAGTGAGGGCGCGTTGCGGAAGAATCTGGCCGAGATTTTCTTCCGCACATTCCATGACGACATAGAGCAGGTTCATACCCTCAAGGCGGCAGCGGCCCCAGTGGAAGAGGCGGACGAGATTGGGATGATAGAGCTTGGCAACCTGGTTCCAGACCGCAAGCTGCTGGGCTGCAGCGGGATCGTCGGCAGAAATAAATTTGATGGCGGCCTGGCGCGGGTCGGGTTCGGGGAGTTGCGTGAGGAAGACAGCGCTGTGATTGGTGGCAGCGAGGAAATGGTGAAGCGGGAATTTATTGTCGGCGAGCTGGCCTTCCCATTGTTTCCAAACATCGCTCATGGCGCACCCCTCCGTGTGTGAACAGGCCAAGCAGCAAAATAGCGAGGCGTTTGTGCAGGGCTGGAAACCACTGAACGAACCGCAGACGCCGGGGGCTGGGCGCTCTACGCGTCCATTCTCGCACGAAATGGCGAAGAGTAAAGGGAGCGGCTGTTGATAATTTGGAACGCGCGCAGGCTATAGAGAACGACCGGCAGCCGCAGCCGAAGCCCAAGCCCACTGAAAATTGAAACCGCCGAGGTGACCGGTGACGTCGACGACTTCGCCGATGAAGAACAAGCCTGGGACGGCGCGCGATTCCATGGTTTTGCTGGAGAGTTGACGGGGGTCTATGCCGCCGGCGGTGACTTCGGCTTTATCGTAGCCTTCAGTGCCCGCAGGAATGATGGACCAGGCGTGGGTATTTTGTTCGAGCGTATCGAGAGCGGCGTTGGTGAACGATTGCGGTTGATGGAATTCCAGCCAACGCGAAGCCATGCGCGCGGGGAGGAATTCTTGAAAGGCCTTGCGTGCAGCGGCGAGGTCGCGCGTTTTGGCAGCGCGAATGGAAGAAGAAACATTGCGTTCGGGAGCAAGATCGACGGAGATCGGGCGGCCTTCTTTCCAATAAGAAGAGATTTGAAGAATGGCGGGACCGCTTAGGCCGCGATGCGTGAAGAGCATCTTTTCGCGGAAAGACTGATGACCGGCGGAGGCGATGACCTCGGCGGAAACACCGGCGAGTTCGGAGTAGCGACGGCGGTCGACGGAATGGAAGAGAAGAGGGACGAGAGCAGGGCGAGGCGGAATGATGTTGATGCCGAATTGGCGGGCGAGATCATAGCCGAACGCGGTGGCACCCATCTTAGGAATGGAAAGGCCGCCCGTAGCAACGACGAGGACAGGCGCGGCGAAGTCGACCGAATCGCAACGAACGATGAATTCCGTTGAGCGTTGGACTTCGCGGATGTTGGTATTGAGGAAAATCTGAACGGAAGCGACGCGAGATTCCGACTCGAGTAGGCTGGTAATGTCGGAGGCAGAGCGGTCGCAGAAGAGCTGGCCGAGGGTTTTCTCGTGGTAAGGGATGCGATGCTTTTCAACGAGCGCGATGAAATCGGCGGGGGTGAAACGGGCGAGAGCGGACTTGGCAAAATGCGGATCGGAAGAAAGGAAATTGTCGGGCGCGCAATGAATATTGGTGAAATTGCAGCGGCCTCCGCCGGAGATGAGGATTTTTTTGCCGAGGCGGTCGGCGCGTTCGAGGACGGCGACGCGGCGGCCGCGCTTCCCTGCTTCGATGGCACAGAAAAGACCGGCGGCACCTGCACCGAGAACGATGGCGTCGAATTTGCGGGGCGATGACAAAAGGCCTCCGAACAGAAGAGTTTCACACAGAGTGAGAGGGGAAAGAAAAGAGAGTGCGGCAAAAATAACGGGCGGAAACGTCGAGGGGCTTGATTGCAGGACGAGGCTGGCATAAAAACCAGCGCTACATTGAAGAAAATGGCACCCTCCTCGGAAGGCTGCCGCTACACAAGCGAATCTTCGCGGCGTAAAGCCGTCTCTACATGCGATGAGGAGAACGGACGGCCTCAGAAGGCCGTCCCTACAAGGACAACCCAAGAGAAAGGCCTCACCCCCCAAGGGGTGAGCTAGATGAGCGTGGACTAGCCTTTGACGGCGAAGGAGCAAATTGTTGGGTGGGCTAGTTTGACGAAGTCGGCGTAGTTCATGCGGATGGCGTCGCGGTGAGTTCCAGCGCTGAAAATAATTTCTTTATCGAGCGAGAGTGATTCGTCCACAAAGACGGGCAGGCCGTAGAGTTCGCCGAGAGGCGGCATGGCGCCCAGTTCGCAATCGGGGAACAGGCTGGCGAATTCGGCTTCTGTGGCCAAACGAACCGGGTGGCCGATGACGTTCGCAAGCTTCTCCGGCTTCACATGGTAAGAAGAGGGCAGCACGACGAGGTAATACTCTTTCCCTGACTGAATGATAACGGTTTTGGCGACTTCGCGCCCGGAGACGTGCATCACGGCAGCAGCGCCCGAGGCGGTAAAAGAAGATGGATGAGTCAGAGGCAAATAGGGAACGTCGTTTTCCTCCAAGTGAATTTTAATGCGAGTGGAGATTGGCATGGTGTGGCTCCCTTCTATGGAATGGAAAACAGATGGGTACTCGAGGCTCGAGAACAAACGGGCTTCGAGGATGGAGATACACAAATCGTAGGGTGAGCGAGGAAGATGAGGCGTGGAACCATGATCGGCCGCCTCCGCAGTGCGAGACGGAAAGGATCCCGAATCGCGGTGTAGCTCTAGGTTGAACGTACGCCTGAGGGGGATGGTGCGCAAGGAGGAATTTTGGGCAGGGAGGGTTAAGAGTTAAAAGTTGAAGGTTGAGAGTTGAGAGTTAAGAGCAAAACGGAGGAGAGTCACACCAGTGCGGAAGAGGTATGGCAAGAGCAAAACGAGGGCGGAGGCGAGGAATATGGAGGGGCTGGGACAAAAGCCAGCGCTCTATTCTAATGGGCGCGGGCGATTACTAGGGTTAGGTCATCGAATTGGTTGTTGGCGCTAAAGGACATTACTGCGGATTGGATTTGGGTGATGAGTTGGTCTGGAGGGAGGGCGCGGTTGGCGCGGACGAGGTCGACGAGGCGGGCTTCGCCAAATTCGTTGCCGGAAGCGTCGTTGGCTTCGGTGACGCCGTCGGTATAGATGACGAGAAGATCGCCGGGCGCGAGAGAAAGTTTTTGCGTGACGCATGCCCAGTTGGCGGACATGCCGATCACCGTGGAAGTGGAATGGAGGCGCTCGATGGAGCCGTTGACGCGGAAAAGGAGAGGGGCGTTGTGACCGCAATTGGCATACTCGAGCAGGCGGGTAATGTCGTCGTAGACGGCGAGGAAGAGAGTGGCGTAGCGGTCGTCGGGAGTGCTGTCAAAGAAAAGCTGGTTGACGGAGTTGAGGAGGCGAGGGAGATCGTCGAGAGCAACGGCGTAGCGGCTGCGAAGATTGGCCTGAAGATTAGCCATCAGCAGAGCGCCGGCAATTCCCTTCCCGGAAATGTCGGCGAGAACAAAAGCGAGGCGCGAGGAACCGAGATCGAGGAAATCGAAATAGTCGCCGCCAACCTGGCGGGCTTGCATGCAGACTCCGGCGTAATCGAGAGTGCTGAGCGGAGGACGGACTTGAGGGAAAAGGCGAGACTGGACGTCGCGGGCAATGTCCATTTCATGAGCGGCGCGGCGTTCGGTTTCCATGCGGTCGGCGATGTTCTGCGCGAGGCGAATATTTTCGAGAGCGATGGCGGATTGCCCCGCGACGGAATCAAGGAGGCGCTTGTCTTCACTGGAATAAGGCTCCTCGGAAAGAGGCTGGCCGAGCACGAGGAGCCCGACAAGATGGGTGCCATGGCCGACGAGGGGCACGAGACATTCCGGAGAGAGAGCGGCAAGAGGAAATTCCTCAGGGACGTCGATGGAACCGGGAGGGGGAACATCCCAAGCCCGGCCTCGAGCGGCGAGATCGACAAGGAACCGAGAATTCACAGGAAGTGTGGTGAGTTCGGGAGGAACCGGGCGACCAGCGGCGACCAAGGTGTCGTCGTCAGCGCGGAAATAGAAGGCCAGTGCCTGAGGATGCAGCGCCTGAGTGAGATGGTGGTCGAGGAGGGCAGCGAGTTCGTGGCGGTCGGTGACGGAGCGGGTCTTGTCGGCAAGATCTTGAAGGATGAGGCGCGCGTCGTAGGAGGTGCGAAAGAAGGCTCGATCGATGCGTTGCGTGCCGCGTTTGACGACCGGGCCGGAGACCCAAACGAGAGCGACGCCAAAGAAAGCGCTGAGAGCCATACCGAATTGCGAGTGACCTACGAAGAAACTGGAGAAGAAACGCGCGAAAAAGAAGATGGCAAGAATGGCGCCGAGGAAAAGAAGGATGTTGTAGCCGCGCTGAACCAGGACGTAGCGGGCGCTGCGGCGGATGAGAGCGGGAATTTCGAGGACGCGGTGTTTCACGACGGCATAGGCGAAGGAGAGCGGATAGAGGAGGAAGACGAGAACAGGAAGCGAATCGTTAAGCCAAGTCGGCGGTTTGTAACCGAACAAGTCTGCCGCGACGCGTTCGAGAATGATGGGAAGGAGGCCGATGGCGGTTCCCCAGAGCATGACGCGAGATTTACGGCGAGCGTCGATCGAGGTTTCCTTGCTCAGCGAATTCAAAAGAAGCGAAATGATGGCGAGAAGGAAAAGCGAGTAGGAGATTGTGAGCCGAATATAGTTGGTGGCGTTGAAACCGAGAAGTTTGGAAAGTGATTCGGGCCAATGGAAATTTCCCGTAGTGAGGCCGGGAATGGCTTGGCTTAGGCCAAAAAGAAGGGCAAACCATTTTAGCCAGGGGACGCGGCGATCGATGGGCGAGCGCTCCGGAAAAACGGCAAAGAAAGTGTAGAGCGTGGAGGCAAGCATGCCACCAAACAGGCTTCGGAAAGCGTCGAGGAAAATGCCGAGGCTGGAAGGATAGAGTCTGAGATTCTGGAAACCGGGAATAGCAATGAAGCAAGCAAAGAGCACGCTAAGAAGCCAAGCAAAAGGATCGTCGATGCGCAGGAAGAGAACCGCGAAACCGACAAGGAGAAAGAAGGCGGGAAAAAACCTGTTCAGGTAGTGAGCCGAAACGACCAGAATGCCCTCGCTGGGACTGCCAGCATTGGTGGCGCGGAAGATGGCGTGAAGGTTAAGTGGCTGCGACTGGCCGGCACGGCGAACGGTGAGGTTGACGGGATCGCCGGGGGCGGAGTGAGCCCAAAAGTATTCAAAGGGATCGTAGGAAGTGAGATCGACGCCGTTGAGGCCGATGATCTTGTCACCGGCGAGCAAGCCAGCCTTATCGGCCGGACTGCCGCGCTCCACGTCGTAGACCGTAATGCAGGAGCAAGAGGGGTCGAATACGGTGTCGCGAGTGCGATCGAAGCCAATCTCCACGGGATGGCTGGCGGGGTGACGAACATCGTACATCCAGACGAAAGAATAAAGAGAGGTGACGAGGCAAAAAACGACGGCGACGAAATAGAGGAGCGGACGAGGGAGAGAGGTCCACGGGCGCATGGATCACCATTGTAAAGCAGGAGCGACAAAACCAGAGTAGAGCGGGCGAAGAGGGTGGTCAATGGCCCGCGTCACGCGTCCGCGAGATTATTCCGTGATAACGCGATCGGACCATTCAACCAGGCTTACGAAGATTGTGGGATTGCCGAATTTTGCTCCCCACTGCGCCAAGTCTGCTTCCGTGACCCCACGGGCCCGGCTGCACGCGCCGCAAGCGAAGATTGGGACGTGTTTGGCGGTAATTTTGTCGAGAATTTCACTGAGAGGCGGCCAGCCAACGGGAACAACGGCTTGAGCGGTGACCTTGCGCATTAGATCCGTGGCTTCGCCGAGAAGGAAAATTTGAACTTCGTGGCCGGCATCGGTGAGGGCGAGCGAGTGCAAAAACGGAAAAGCGGCTTTGGTGGGATCATCGGAGCCCCACGCACTCTTCATCATAATTTTGAGATTCTTTTTGGGCTCATCGGATTTCGCCGCAAAAGAGAGAAAGGGCAGGCTTAGAATTTGAGCCAGGAATTGACGTCGCGCCATAGAATCCTCCGCCGAACAGCGTTCCAAGGTTAGCGGGTGAGACGATACACTCATCGGCAAAGTGCTACAAGTTAAAGATTGTTTTAAGTCATAGCAATGGAGGTGTTGTGGACGTAGGCTCCCGGTAGCGTTAGGAATCGGAGTGTCCCCACGGAACGAGGTCAAGCGGCGGGAGACGTTTATGAGGCGAAGTGCGCGGATACTGGCGGTGAGGCGGACAAGTTAAAAGCTGAAAGCTAAAAGAACGTCCTTATGGCGAGGCGGCATCTGTCATTTGCATTGACGGATGGGCCTGAAGGCGTTACTACACGGCAAATTCGTATTTACACTGGTGAACTCTATCGACAGTTGATTTGGATGGCGTCGCGCTGGAGAGCGGCGGCCAGCCGCCGCACTCCAAAAAAGCTACATCTGGATGGGGTCGTTCAGGTGGCGGGTGAGATACCAGCAGGGAGCGTGGCCGGAATGGGGGAAGAGAGTGCGCGAGCAGGGCACGTCTTCTTCGGGTCGCAGCGAGTCGATCTCATACTCCACCTTGTTGTTCTTGCCGGGAATAGCGATGATGCGAGTGCGATGCATGGAACTGGCGGCAGAGCCCAAAGACGGGAAGCTGAGGCGCAGGTGATACCAGGAAAAATCCAGGGCGTAGGCGAGCGCAGCGATTCCCAGGGCAAGGAGAAAGGCGCGACGGAGCAGATCCATAGCTGGTGAACGAGAGGGCAAGTTGGGATCGGGCATGGAGTTAGTCTACAGGCGAAGGGGAGGAAATGGGACCCCAACGAGGCGGCGGGTGCGCCGGAAGGCGCAGGTAGCGCAAATCAACGCAGGTGCCAGGCAATACAGATGGTGCACCGGTTGGAGTTATCGCACGGGTGGCACAAGGGAGACTAGGGCGCTGACGTGCTGTAGTTACCGCGGACCAGTGTAGCGTGGGGGATTCTTCACGCCCTTATTCGGTCCATTTCTCAAGTTCCACTTCCTCCCCTACGCTCCTCTACCTTCGTTAGACGACCCCGCATGCCTCCTTGCGAATTTTGTGAACAATCTGCTTACACAGAAATAATCGAGGGTTGTCGTTGTATGCTGAGAGGTAAGTGAGCAGGAGGCGGCATGAAAATCGTGATCGGAGTGGACGGGTCGAGTGCATCGGATGCGGCGCTGCAGGAAGTGACGTTGCGTCCGTGGCCGAAGGGATCGGAATTCAAGCTGGTGACAGCGGTAGACCCATTCTTTTTCGTGCGAGCACCACAATTGCTGGAAGAAACCAGGAAATCCACCAAAGAAGAATTGGAAGAAGATGCTGCGGGACTGCGCGAGAAGGGCTGGTCAGTGGACACCGAGGTGTTGCTGGAGAATCCGCGGCACGCGGTAGCAAAATTGGCCACGGACTGGAAAGCGGATCTGGCGGTGTTGGGCTCGCACGGACGAGGCACGTTCTCGCGATTGCTGATTGGAAGCACGGCGCAGGCGGTGCTGCGAAACGCGCCGTGTTCGGTGGAAATTGTGCGCACAGAACGCGAGGATCACGCGAGTCGCGGCGCGCACGGCATGCGCATCCTGCTGCCGACGGATGGGTCAGAGTATGCGGTGCTGGCGGCGAATCGAGTCGCGGAGAGGCCGTGGCCGGAAGGCTCGATATTCAAAGTGCTGGCGTGCCCGGAATATCCCGTGCTGATCGGGGAATATCCCTACTACGCGCCGGAACAGCTGATAGAACTGTCGAAGGCGAGCGAGGCACACGCAAAAGAGGCGGCCGAGCAAGCAGCCGCGGTGTTGCGCAACAGCGGACTTGCAGTGAAAGAGGAAGTGACGGAACCGCGGGATTCGCCCGCGCGAACGATTCTGTCTTCGGCGGATTTGTGGCAGTCGGATTTGATCGTAATGGGATCGCATGGAAGGCGTGGATTTGACCGACTGGTGCTGGGAAGCGTGTCGGAGACGGTGGCGATGCACGCGCATTGCTCGGTGGAAGTGGTGCGGCAGTTTTTGATTTTGTAGCGTTGCGTGGGAGACACGCGGTTTCATCCAAGCGCCGGTATGAGTAACAAAGCGGGAAGAGCACCAGTCCAAAGACTGGCTACTACCAAGACAAGCCCTGAGAGAACAGACTCACACCTGAAGGCGTGAGCTACAGGGCATGGCTGGCATAAAAGTCAGCGTTACATTGAAGAAGCAAGATCGTAGCGGCTAGGAATTTTTGGCGGGAGCTAGGGCGTGCGCCAGAGCCGACAGGAGCTTGGTGTTTTCCGCGGGATTGCCGACGGAGATGCGAATCGCTTCGGGGAAGCCCATCCAACCAAGAGGACGAACAATGACGCCTTCATGGAGAAGATCGTCGGCGAAGGCCTTGGCGTGCGGGCCGATGGGGATGAAAAGGAAATTGGTTTCGCTGGGAACGGGGTTGAGGCCGAGGCGGCGAAGTTCATCGTAAAGGCGCTGGCGTTCGGTGCGATTCATTTCGGCGGAGCGTTGGACGTGTTCACGATCGTCGAGAGCAGCGAGCGCAGCGGCCTGGCCAACACTGGTGACGTTGAACGGCGTGCGGAGCTTGTTCATTTCGGCGACGAGAGTGGGATGGCCGATGCCATAGCCGATGCGGAGTCCTGCGAGACCGTAAACTTTGGAGAAGGTGCGAAGAGTGAGGATGTTGTTGTACTGCTTGAAGAGCGCGAGAGCGTCGGGGAGATCGTGGCGCTCGGCGTATTCCTTGTAGGCTTCATCGAGAACAATCAGAACATCGCCAGGAACTTTTTTGAGGAAGGCGTCTAATTCAGCGGCGCCGAAGGCTGTGCCGGTGGGATTGTTGGGATTGGCAATATAGATGATCCGGGTTTGCGGAGTGACGGCACGAGCAATTGCGTCCAGATCGAAAGTGAAATTGCGCATGGACGTCTGAATCAGTTTGCCGCCGCTGGCGCGAATGGCAATGGCGAAGAGCGCGAAGGAACCTTCACTAGTGATGCCTTCGAGGCCGGGGCGAAGAAGAACACGCGAGGCGAGATCGATGATTTCGCTGGAGCCGAGGCCAACGAAGATTTCATCGGCGCGGACTGAGAAACGTTCGGCGAGAACCTCACGAAGACGCTTGCTGCCGCCGTCGGGATACCAGTTGGCTTCACCGAGCGCCCGTCGCGCCGCATCCATGGCCTTGGGAGAAGGTCCGAGGGGATTTTCGTTGGAGGCGAGTTTGACGGCGTGGATCTTGAGGTCTTGCTCGACTTCTTCGATGGGCTTGCCGGGAACGTAGGCGGGAAGACCTTGAATGTAATCGGGGATGAGTTCTTCTAGAGTGTGGGTCATGAGTCAAGTTTATGCGCGAGATTAGTGTTTGTGTAGGGGAGAAGAGTTAAAAGTTAACAGTTGAAAGTAGAAAAGCAAGAAGAAGCGACCGGTGGCCGGCGACCAGTGAAACGCTACTGGCCAGAGGGGGAGGCCAGATGTTTTAGGCGGTGGACTTCTTTTTCGGTTAGGCGACGGAATTTGCCAGGGGCGACATCGAGGACCAAGGGGCCTAGTTGGGTGCGTTTGATTTTTTCTACCAGGAAGCCGACTTGTTGAAACATACGGCGGATCTGGCGATTGCGTCCTTCGATAAGAATGACTTCGTACCAGGGATTGGGAGCGTCTTCAACGAGGCGAATTTCGGCCGGAGAAGTTTTGACGCGGCGGCCGTCGTCGAGCGGAATGGTGATGCCAGAGCGCAGGCGCTGGATGGCTTGCTCCGTGGGCTTGCCACTGATTTTGACGAGATAGGTTTTGGGGATGTGCGAGCCGGCCTTGGTGAGTTTTTGCGCCAGGGCGCCGTCATTGGTCATGAGCAGCAAGCCTTCGCTGGCGTAGTCGAGACGGCCGACAGGATAAACGCGCTCCGCCTGTTTGGGGAGCAGATCCATGACGGTGGGACGGCCTTCGGGATCGCTCACCGTGGTGACGTAACCTTTGGGCTTGTAGAGGAGGAAATAGACAAAGGGCTGGGCGCGCTTCAAGGGTTGGCCATCGACGCAGATGATGTCGTGATCGGGGTCGGCTTTAGTGCCCTGCTCAGTGACAACGGCGCCGTTGAGAGTGACGCGGCCAGCGGCAATGATTTCTTCGGCTTTTCGGCGAGAGGCGATGCCAGCGGCGGCGAGGATTTTTTGGAGGCGTTCGGGCATGAGGAGCGTTTTCAGTTCTAAGTTATCAGTTTTAAGTAAAGAGATATAAGGGATCAGCGATCAGGGATCAGGAACCGGTGCCCTTTCGCGGCATTAAGCGACAACGGGATCCTTCGCTCCGCTCTGGATGACAGCGAGATTATCACGCGGCGGATGAGGAGATGGCACAACGATATGTGGGGTAAACCCGCCGCTACAGGGTATGGGATTACGGAATGCGGCTGGCATAAAAGACGGGCGCTACATTGAAGACAAAACCACGATTCGCGCCTGGATCGCGACGGCATGGTTAGCGGGATTTTTTTGGTTTTGGGGGGCGCTTGGGACTGGTTAGGGCATCGACTACGCGCTTGTCCAGGAGGCGGTAGCGGCCGTTGGGGATGCCTTCGAGCGATAGAGGGCCCAAGCCGATGCGCTTCACTTTCTCTACAGGATGATTTTCTTTGAAGAGCGCGCGCTTAAGGGCGTCGAGGCGGGCGCCAGAGAATTGCACTTCGTACCAGAAGTTGGCGGCGTGACCGCGAGAGGCGTCGGGCTGACGAAGAGTCCGGAGCTTCGTGCTGGTGTGCTTGCCAAGACGTTCGAGATCTTCGAGGGTGAGGCGTCCCTTAATTTTGATGTGGAAGAATTGCTGCAGATTCGACCAGTGCTTGAGCATGGAAGAAGTAATGTCGCCATCGTTGGTGAGAAAGACGAGGCCGCTGGCGTTGTAGTCGAGAGAGCCGACGGGATAGACGCGTTCAGGAAAACCGCGCAGGAAATTGCGAAGAGTTTTGCGGCCTTCGGGATCAGTGAGAGTGGAGACTACTTCGGGCGGCTTGTGCATGAGGAGATAAACGTGACGGCGTTCGGATTCGACGAGGCGGCCGGCGGCTTCGATTCTATCTTTGGAGGGATCGGCCTTGGAGCCAAGTTCGGTGACGACTTTGCCGTTGACGCGAACCTGGCCGGAGAGGATGAGTTGCTCCGCGTGGCGGCGAGAAGCGATGCCGGCGTGAGCGATGATCTTTTGAAGGCGTTCGAGCATGGGAAAGTTATCAGTGATCGTTTGTCAGTATCAGTCAGGAAGAACCTGCGTTGGTTGCTTGTGGATTATACAGGTGAAGGCGGGACGGGAGATAGGCGAAAGGTTGGGAAGCAGAGAAAGGAAACGGCACGGCGAAATGCGAAAGGGCTGGCATCAAAGCCAGCGCTAAATGAAAGAAAAGAACCGCGATTCGACGATAGGTATGGTTGGGCGATTATCGGATTGAGTTGGGCTTGGGCTGCAAAGCAGCGGTTAGCCGCAGCACTCCAAAACTAGCGGAGGTAGCCCCAGTTGTGGAGTTTGTCGGAATCTTCTACCCAGCGGTCGCCGATATCGGTGCGGTAGTACATGTTGGGGATGAGAACGTTTTTGATGCGGGAATAGACCTGGGCTTGGGTCTGCTTCATGGTTTGGCCAGTGCCGATGACGATGAGGACGACGCCGGAAGTGCCAGCGACAAACCACTGGCCGTTGACCTGCTTGACGTCTTCGATGTGGACGCCTTCGTTCATGGGACGCTTGAAAATAATCGCGGCATTTTTGGAGAAGGAATTAAAAGTTTCTTCGTCGTCGAAGGGAAACGGCGGAACGACGATGCGGACGCCGATTTGGAAGCCGCTGCGCGTGCGCCACTTGGGATCGAGGCCGTTGGCAAGTTCCCAGAAGAGGTCGCTGATGGGAGTGAGGATGCCTTCCTGCTGGATGCTGATGGTGGGATAGCCGAAGCGCGAAGTGAATTCCAGAGGATAGATGCCGTTATTGTTGACGATGCAGTTGACGTCGATGTAGCCGACATAGCCCTCTTCAGCGAGTTTGGGTTCCATTTTCAGGAGAGTGCGATTGAAGAGCGCGTTCGGCTCGCTCCAGAACATGGCAGTGCCCATTTCGCCGGTGGGAGGGCCAACTTCACCGGGAAAAAGTTTTTTGTGTTCGAAGTTGATGTTGATGGGAGTGATGAATTTTTTGCCGTTGAAGAAGCCGCCGACGGCGACTTCGACGCCGTTCACGCGGCGCTGCAACTGGAAAACCTTAATTTCTTCGGAGAAGGCTTTTTTGTAGGCTTCGAGCATGCCAATGACGTCCTGGCCGTCTTCTTCCTCACCGACGAAGAGGCGGCGCTTGACGTTCTGGGCTTCACCGCTGGGCTTGATGACATAACGATCGGGATTTTTTTTGACGAATTCAATAGCGGGATCGAAAGAATCGAAATCCTGGTAAGGAATGATGGTGACGCCGGCCTTCTTTAATTCTTCCTGGCCGAAAGAGCGATCATCTTCAAGATTGTCGGTGTAGGGAGTGCCGCCAATGACAGGTTTACCGGCAGCGCGGAGAGCCTGGGCTTTAGCGCCCTGGCCGAGGGTGTCGTCGAAAACGATGATATCGGCCCAATCCTTGGCGTCTTTTTCCCAGTCAGTGGATTTTGGAACGAAGCCGTCGGCGATGTCGCGCTCTTTTTCGGCATCGATGAAGTAGCGGACCTCGTGACCTTCCTTGAGAACCTGCCAGGCGATGTCACCAATCAAGCTAGAGAGGGAAACAAAAAGAAATTTACGTTTGTCCATGAGTGAGCCTTCGTTCCTGAGGAGCGAAAGGCAATGACTCATTGTACTTAGAGAAGAGCGGGGATGATATTACAAAACATTAAAAAATGTTTGAGAGAGGAACGGAGCGGGAATCAGGGATCAGGAGAGAAGAACAGAGTCGTGGGACAGATGGAGAGAGAAGAGAAAGGCCTCATCGCAGCCAAGTGAGGTACGGCTGGCTGACATGAAAGCGCTACATTGAAGAAGGAATCGGTGAGGCGGGAACGATCGCGATTGGGTTGTGGTGGCGCACGGCCTCGGAAGGCCGTCCCTACCAGAGGCAAGATAAGGATACCGCAGCCCAGGCGCGGAGGCGCCTGCCTCATGCCATCACCCTTTGAGGCTACAGGTGCGGCTCCCGCAAATCAGGCGGGAGACGGCGGCCGATTGGCGATTTGTAGCTTGGGTGGGAAAAGCGGCGGCTGGCCGCCGCACTCCAAAAGGACGGAAAACCTTCGGGGAGGGCTGGGGCATCACAGGGGCAGGGATGGTGGGGCTGGACGGAGGGGTAAGTTTGGGGTCCGACCTGTCCGATAGTTCAGGTTATACTAAAAGGGTCCAAGCCGATGACGAGGTGCCCACCCCAAGGACGATCGGCCGGGGCTAGAACGTGTACCGCAAAAATGAGAGGTGAAGAGTGCGGCGATTTGCGCTTCTTCTGATCTGCGCACTGACGCTGGTGGGAGTGACCGCCAGCCAGTGCACCGCCCAGATTCTGCATAAGAAGAAAAAGGTGGACCAGTCCACCGAAACAACAAACACGGTGGAGCCGGATAAGCAGCTGTACGACAAGGCCATCGACGATATCAAGCACGGAAAGCACGAAATCGGACGGTTGAGCCTGCAGACGCTGATCAACACCTATCCGGACAGCGAGTATCTGGCAAAGGCCAAGCTGGCGATTGCGGATTCGTACTACAAAGAGGGTGGGACTTCGAACATAACGCAGGCGATCAACGGGTATAAGGATTTCATCGTGTTTTTCCCGTTCCTGCCGGAAGCGGCGTACGCTCAGGCGCAAGTGGCCATGTGCCATTTTAACGAGATGCCCAAGCCGGACCGGGACAACGCGCACGCCAAGTCCGCCGAAGAAGAATTTCAGACATTCCTGACGAAGTATCCGAAAGATCCGCTGGCGCCCGAGGCACAGCAGCATTTGCGCGAAGTACAGGAAGTGCTGGCGGAGGGGCAATTCCGCATCGGGTACTACTATTACGTAAAACAGGATAAGCGGGCAGCAGCGGGACGACTGATACCGCTGGTGAAGCGGTACCCGTTGTACAGCAAGACGGACGAAGCGCTGTGGATGCTGGCGGACGTATTTGAGAAGAGCGAGCGCAAGGACATTGCGGGCAACTACTACGCGCAAATCGTGAAAAATTATCCGCTGTCGAAGTATGCGGACGGATCCAAAGACAAATTGAAAGCGTTTGGAATGCCGGTTCCGCAACCGGATCCGAAGGCCGTGGAGTGGATGACGGCAGAGCAGAATACCCCGCGTCCGAAAGAGACGGTGGTACACCGTGGTTTAGGGATATTTCATCCTGGCCCGGATACTCACACTGCGGCCAGGAATGGCATGCCGCAGATGGAAGCGGAGAGCGATCAGCCCGGGACGGATACGTTGACGGGAGCCAAAGGATCCAGCATGGGAAATGGCGGAGGCGCGCCCGGATCGAATGCGGTGATCGAGACGGTGAAGCCGGGGGATCCCTCTCCAGCGCAACCGACAAATACGAGCGGCGCGAACGAGGATACGTCAGCGGGAGCACCCGCGGGTGATAGCAGTTCGACGGAACCAGCGGCAGCCGCGGATGCCACGGCGAATGGAACGACGGCAGCGGCGCCTGCGGACGGGTCGACCAGCACAGGGACCACGGCGACCGACGGCACGACCACGTCGACCGACGCAGCGAAGAGCGGGACGACGAGTACGGATCCGCCGGCGAATACGAAGGAATCGAGCAGTAAGAAGAAGGGGTTGAAGAAATTAATCCCGTGGTAGAAACCGGGAAGCAGCGAAACAAAGAAATAAGGAAGTAAAGACTAAGACCGCAAGAGAAGCCGCACCCTTTGGGAGCCAGAGGGTGCGGTACCACCCCTGAAGTTACCCTCAAGAGAACTGTAAATCTCGGAAAGCGAAAAACACAGGCGGAGGTGTGCGTGTTGCCTGGAGGGCTGACATGAAAGGTCAGCGCTACAGGGAAGAAAGAAGCGCGATTCGACGGCCGGGCTGGGTTAGCGACTATTGGATTGAGTTGGGCTGAGCTGCAAAAGCGGCGGGCTAGCCGCCGCACTCCAAAAGGGAGCAGTACTTTGGTACAGGTAAGCGATTGAGAACGCGGCATGTCTACTTCCGACACACATGCGTGGTGCGGAGATTGACGCCATCGGGGCGGAGTGCTCCAATACGATTTGAATCTCCATCCGTGTAACGCATGGGGTATGTGGAGGACGTGCGGTGGCCAAGATCCTCGTTGCCGACGACAACAGTAATATCCAAAAGATGGTAGGGCTGGCCCTGAAAGATCAGGGAATAGACGTTGTCGCCGTGGGCAACGGAGAAGCAGCCGTGCGCAAGATTGCAGACATTCACCCGGACCTGGTGCTGGCGGATGTGTTTATGCCGGTGAGGAACGGATATGAGGTTTGCCGGTTCGTGAAAGAAGACCCGAAATTCGCGCATATCCCGGTGATTTTGCTGGTTGGGGCGTTCGATCCGTTGGATGAGCAAGAAGCGCAGCGGGTAGGCGCCGATGGCGTGCTGAAGAAGCCGTTCGTACCCCCAGATCCACTGATTTCGATGGTGAAGTCGGCATTGGCGCGCGCGGGTGTGTTGATTGGAGCCCATGCCGAGAAGCCGCCCGAAGCACCGCCGGCGCGACCCGTAGCGGAGATGTTGACGCCGAGCGCTAAGGTGGCGGCACCGGCGCCAAAGATTGTGGAAGCGGAGCCCGAGCCGCTGGAAGACTTCCCTGCCCCGCCAACACAGGTGAAAATCGCGGCGGGACACGAGCCGTTAGCGTTTGGCAGCTTGCTGCAGACACCGGATGTGGAGGACGACGCGGCGTTTATGCCGAAGGGCCGTGAGGAGCTTACCGATCGGAGTTGGGGCACAGAGGAAACCGAAGAGGAAGAAGTGGCTGAGGAAGAAGAATCACCGCGAGGCGGCTGGCGCAAAGACCACGAGGATGTAACCGAGGAAACGAAAGGAACGCCGGATTGGCGCGAGGCGGCATTCCATGGCGAATCGCCGGCGAGCAGCTTGAAGTCGGCCCGTTGGACGCCGGCAGTGGAAGAACCGTCGTACGCTGAAGCGGCACATTCGCCAGCGGTGGCGGTGACGACATTGGAAGAGAAGCCAGCAGATGCGCCGACGCCGTTTTCAGGGGATGCGTGGGCGGCGGCGATGGCTGCTGGAGTAGAAGAGAAATTGGCGCGGGCGATAGAGGAGCACAAGGAATCTGAGGTTGCTGCCGAGGAGAAGGCGGTAGTTGAGGAAACGCCGAAGGTGGCGGAGCCGGTCAAGGAAGCAGAACCGGTGCAAGCCGCGGAGCCTGGGAATGGATGGTACTCGGTGACGTCGTCGCCATGGGATGCGGAGGCGAAGAAGGCTTCGCTGCTGGCCGCAACATGGGATACGCCGCCTGTTGAGGAGCCAGCGCCTGTAGTAGCCGAGGAGCCGGCGGCGGTGGAGCCCGAGCCGTCCGTCGAAGAAGTGGCCGCGCCCGTGGTGGAAGAACCAGCGGTGGAAGAAGTGAGCCACTATGCAGGATCGGAACCCGAGACGGTTGTGGGTCACCACGAGAATTTCGTAGAGCACGAGAGTCACGCGGAGAATTCGACGTCGGCGTACGAGGAGTCGCCGATTGAGGTTCACAGTCATCACGAGGCTCCCGCGGCCGAGGTTGAAGCACAGAAGCCCGCGGAGACCTGGCAGAGCGCGGAAAGCTCCCAGGCGCCTGAAACGCCGGCAGTTGAGGAGAAGCACGAAGAAGAGGCCGCGCCTGCTTTGGCTCCGGCGACAGAGAGCAAGAGTTGGGAAAATACGTGGGAAGCAGGCGGATCGCTGCCCGCGGAGAAATTCGCTGAAGTGGCGCGTGAAGAGGCGGCGCCGGATGAACAGGAGCACGTGGCCGCTCCCGAAACGGTAGAAGAGCCTGCGCCGATGATTGGGCAGGTTGCCGAGAGCACGGTAGCGAAAGGCGAAGAGGAAAAGCCGGATATGGACACGCTGGTGGCGCGCGTGATCGATCAGATGAATCCGGAATTATTGAAGAAGATGACGCACGAATTCCTGAGGCCGGTGATCGCGGCGGTGATAGAAGAAGAGTTGAAGTCGAAAAAGTCGTAAAATCCCGAGTACAATTTGGTTTGCGAATTCGAGAGTAGACCTGCGTGTGTCGGTCGATGCGTTGCGGACCTCTCGCCAAAACCTCCAGCGATAGAGCGAGGTAAGCATTTCAGTTGCTGGACCGCCTTGGAAGACGGCCCTTGCAAAGACAAACCAACAGAGGACCGCACGGCTTGAGGGGATGAGGCGCAGCGGTGCAACTTTGGCGAGCATAAAAGCTAACGCTACATTTTAAGAAAAAACACTTTGCTTAGATACCGGACTAAATGCCGGCCCAACGAAAGCTAAAGAAAGGCGCCCGCCTCGGAAGTCGGTCGCTATACAGACATGCTCAAGAGCCCACACGCAACGGCGGCGTGTGGGACACCCGTGCGGAATCCAGAAAGCCGCACAAAGATGGCGGCGTGAAGCCGCCGCTACAAATTGACGGGGCGGCGAGGGGACCGTATATTCAAGGATTACACTGCGAAGATTGGAGCGGGCAGGTGAGGAAGTGGAGTCCGACTCCTCAGGGCTAAAGCCCGTATGAGGGCTAGTGTGATGTCGGAGCTAAAGCTCCGACCCCCTAAGAAAACTGCTTGGGAGATGAGGTTGGGATGGGGAGAGAGATAGCGAAGGCGTACGAGCCACAACAGATTGAGCCGCGATGGGCGGAGTTCTGGGTGAAGGAAGAACTTTTTAAGGCCGACCCGAGCGTGCCGGGGCCGGCATTTTCGATGGTCATCCCGCCGCCGAACGTGACCGGGTCGCTGCACATCGGTCACATGCTGAATCACACGGAGATCGACATTCTGACGCGGTGGTACCGGATGCGCGGATACAACACGTTGTATCTGCCGGGGACGGACCACGCGGGTATTGCGACGCAGCGCATCGTGGCGAGGCAATTGTCGCACCAGGGAATTCACTACCGGGATTTGGGGCGGAAAGAGTTCATCAAGCGAGTGTGGCAGTGGAAGGAAGAGAGCGGCGGGACGATCCAGCGGCAGATGAAGCAGATTGGAGAGTCGTGCGACTGGTCGAAGGAGAAGTTCACGCTATCGCCGGAATTGTCGCGAGTGGTGCGCGACGTATTTGTGCGGCTGTATGAAGAAGGATTGATCTACCGGGAAAAGCGCATTGTGAACTGGTGCCCGGGTTGTCGAACGGTGTTGAGCGATCTGGAAGTGGTGCACGAGGAGAAGCAAGGGCATCTGTGGTACGTGAAGTACCCAGTGGTGGGAATGCGGGAATTTCTGGTGGTGGCAACGACGCGGCCGGAAACGATGCTGGGCGACACAGCAGTCGCGGTACATCCAGAAGATGAACGGTACAAGCACCTGATCGGGAAGAGGGCGCTGCTGCCGCTGATGAACCGGGAAATCCCGATTATTGGCGACGAGATGGTGGACCGGGAATTTGGCACGGGCGCGGTGAAAATCACGCCCGCTCACGACCCTAACGACTTTGAAGCGGGCAAGCGGCATGGGCTGCCACAGATCGATGTAATGACCGACGACGCGCACATCAATGAAAACGGTGGCGCGTACGCTGGACTGGAGCGGTTCGCAGCGCGAAAACAGATTGTGGAAGACCTGCAAGCCCAGGGCTACCTGGAAAAAATCGAGGAGCACCTCAACGCAATCGGACATTGCGAGAGAAGCCGGACGATTGTGGAGCCACGCATCTCGACGCAATGGTTCTGCCGAATGCAGCCCCTGGCAGAGCCGGCGATTGCGGCCGTGGAGCGCGGCGATGTTCAGATGGTTCCGGAGAACCGGCGAACGGAATATCTGAACTGGATGAGGAATATCCGGGACTGGACACTTTCGCGGCAGTTGTGGTGGGGACACCAAATACCGGCGTGGTATTGCGATTGCGGCGAGATTATTGTGGCGAGGGAAGAGCCAAAGACGTGCCCGAAGTGCGGATCGGGCAAACCGCAGCAGGATCCGGATGTCCTGGATACGTGGTTCAGCTCGGCCTTGTGGCCGTTTTCGACGCTGGGCTGGCCGGAGAAGACCGCCGATTTCGAAAGATACTATCCGACGAGTTTGCTGATCACCGCGTACGACATCCTGTTTTTCTGGGTGGCGCGGATGATCATGATGGGGCTGCATTTTACTGGGCAAGTTCCCTTTCGCGGGGTATATCTGCATTCGATCGTGAGGACACCCACTGGAGAAAAGATGTCCAAGTCCAAGGGGACGGGACTGGACCCGGTGGTGCTGAATCAACAGTATGGAACGGATGCGATGCGGTTTTGCCTGGCGTCGATGGCGGCGCCGGGAACGGACATTGTCCTGAGCGATGACCGACTGCTGGGGGCGCGGTCGTTTGCCAACAAGATATGGAATGCGGCGCGATTCTTATTTGTGAATCTGGAGAAATTCGAGCAAGCGGGAATCGGGCTGGAAGAGTTGGCGGCGCCCGAGGTGCGGGAGCACGCACCGTACGTGCACAGGGGAGAAGTGCCGCTGGTCGATCGCTGGCTGTTTGGCAGGCTGGCGGAGACGGTGTCGACGGTAGAGGCCGCATTGCAGGATTACCGGTTCCACGAGGCGGCGCAGGGCGTGTATCAATTTTTCTGGGGAGACTTCTGCGACTGGTATATCGAATGGGTGAAGCCGGAATTGCAGAGCGCGGACCGCGAGCGGGCGACGGTGGCGTGGAAGAATCTGTTTGCGGGATTCGATGCGGCCTTGCGGCTGCTACACCCGTTCATGCCATTCTTGACGGAGGAGCTTTGGCACCAATTGCCGCAGAAGGCTGGGGCGAAGTCGATTGCGCTGGACCGGTATCCGGAGGCGCGGGCATCCTGGAAGAATGCCGAGGCGCTGCGGGAATTTGGAATGGTGCAGGAAGTGATCCAGGCGCTGCGCACGATTCGGTCGGAGATGAAGCTGGATAAGAAGAAGGTGGCCGCGGAATTTTCGAGCGCGGATGCGGGAGCGCGAGAGCTGGTGGAAGCGAATCGAGAAGGAATTACGCGGCTGGCGTTTCTGACGGACTTGCAGGTACTTAGCGAGAAATTGCCGGAGGGTGGCGGAGGAGTGAGATCGACGGCGGCTTTCGATATTCGAATACCGTATGCGGCGGAGACGGTGGACGCAGCGGGAGAAGTGGCGCGGTTGAAGAAAGAGAGTGAAGGGCTGGAGAAGGCCATCGCATCGAAGGAAAAGCAGTTGGGGAATGAGACGTTCCGCAGCAGGGCGCCCGAGAATGTTATTCGGCAGATGGAAGAGACGTTGGCGGGACAGAAGGTGGAGTTGGGAAAGGTGCAGGAGAGGTTGAGGAATTTGGAAGGGATGTAGCGGCAATGAGGCGAGGCAAAGGCGTTCGGAGTCTTCAGGGGCGAAAGCCCCGGTTTTTGCGGGCCATTTAATGTCGGACCTAAAGGTCCGACCCCCTACATAGAGATACCTCGCTTCGCTCGGAATGAAATGGCGGGAAATTGTAGGAGCTTCGCGGAACACCTGGCGTTGGGCTGATTGCTGAAAGTGGCGGCGAGCCGCCGCACTCCAAATGGATATGAATTGGAATTCGGAGGATGTGAAGAAGGTGATTGCGGGGGCGCTGGCGGAGGATGTTGGAGCCGGCGACGCTACGGTTGCGGCTACGATTCCGGCTGGAGCTACAGGGCGGGCGCATATTGTGGCGAAGCAGGAGTTGGTGTGCGCTGGATTGCCGCTGGCGGAGATGGTGTTTGGACGGCTTGATCCGCACATGAAAATGGAATCGGGGGCCGCGGATGGACAGTTGGTGAAGAAGGGCGAGGATGTGCTGCGCTTGTCGGGGAAAGCCGCGGCGATATTGACGGGAGAGCGGACGGCGCTGAATTTTTTGGGGCACTTGAGCGGAATCGCAACGTTGACGCGGCGGTTTGTGGAGCAGTTGCAAGGAACACGGGCAAAGATTCGGGATACGCGAAAGACGACGCCGGGGTTGCGGCAATTGGAAAAGTACGCGGTGAAGATGGGGGGCGGCACCAATCACCGGTTTGGGTTGTATGACGCCATTCTGTTAAAAGAGAATCACATTGCGCTGGCGGGAGGAGTGAAGGCGGCGCTGGACCAGGCGCATACGTATGCATCATCGCAGATGAAACCGCGGGCAATGACGGCGTACGATTCGGTGGGAGTTGAGCCGACCGCGGTGGAGGCTAGTTCCCTTTCGATTCAGATTGAGGTGCGAAATGAGACGGAATTACGAGAGGCGCTGGCGGCAGGTGCAGAGTCGGTGTTGCTGGACAATATGACGCCGGAGGAAGCGAGAAGGTGCGTGGAGGTTGTGCGCGGGATACGAGCGGCGTGCATTGTGGAGATATCCGGAGGGATTACGGTGGAGAATGCGCGCGCGTATGCGCTGAGTGGAGCGGATTTTCTTTCGTCGGGCGCGCTGACACATTCGGCGAAAAGCGCGGATTTAAGTTTGCTTGTAGAGAGCATCAAGGAAAAGTAGGATAGGGTGCGGTCGCCAGGTGCAATGAGGATTGCGCTGCTTCAGGGGCTAAAGCCCATTTCAATTTGGGAGCATTTATGTCAGGGCTGAAGCCCTGGCCCCCTAGCGGCCGCCACATAATGCTAAGGTTTGCAGTCAGGGATTGATGCCACAACCAGCTTCTTTACCAGGAACAACCGACCGACGACTCGCAGCGCTACTGACGCTGCTTTCGGAGAACGCTACCATCGTGATCAGCGGCGAGAGGATCGCGCGAGAGATTGGTGTGTCGCGGTCGATGGTGTGGCGATGGGTGCAGCGATTGCGCGAGTTGGGCGTGCGCGTCAAGGGACAGACAGCGCACGGATACTTCCTGGAGAGAGTGCCGGACATTCTGCTGCCGGATTTGCTGAAGGGCAGGGTGAAGGGGAACCTGTTCGGGAAACGGTTCTACCACTTCTTCAAGACCGATTCGACGAATCGGGTGGCGCTGGAGCTGGGCTACGCGAACGAGCCCGAGGGCGCGGTGGTGCTGGCAGAGGAACAGACCGCGGGAAAGGGACGCGCGGGACGGAACTGGCATTCAGAGCGAGGAGCGGGGATTTATGTAACATTTTTGCTGCGGCCGAAGCTGGCGCCGGTTCAAGCGCCGCTGCTGACGATGATGGCGGGACTATCGGCGTATACGGCGGTGGAGGGGCAGACGGGGCTGAAGGCGCAGTTGAAATGGCCGAATGATCTGCTGCTGGATGGGAAAAAGGTGGGCGGAATTTTGACGGAGATGCACGCGGAAGCGAACCTGGTGCGATTTGTGATTGTGGGAATGGGGATCAATGTGAACCAGGAGAAGTTTCCGGCGGAGTTGGGGGCGTTTGCGACTTCATTGAGGAAGGAAACCGGGAAAACGCATTCGAGGCTGGAATTGCTGGTGCGGTTGCTGCGGGAATTCGAGAACGACTACAATCGGTTTTTGCGAGAAGGGCCGGGGTTTGTGACCGAGCGGTTTTTGAGCTTGTCGAATTTTGCGAAGGGCAAGCGAGTGCGGGTGGATACGGGGAGCGAGACGTACATTGGGACGACGTCGGGATTGACGAAAGAGGGGCTGTTGCAGCTGGAAAAGGAAGACGGTGCGGTGGTGACGGTGATTGCGGGGGATGTGACGGAATTGCGGTAGGTTGCCGCGACGCGGAGTCCTCAGGGGCTAAAGCCCCCGTTTTGGGAAAGGGTTTAATGTCGAACCTAAAGGTCCGACCCCTAAAGAGCTTGGCTAATTTGAAGTTCGGGAAACGAGATGCTGCTGACGATTGATGTGGGGAATTCGAATACGGTGCTGGGAGTGTTTCGCGGCGAAGAGTTGATCGCGAACTGGCGGCTGACGACGGTGCACTCGCAGACTGTGGACGAGTATGGAGTGCTCACGCGGAGTTTGTTGTCGCTGGCGAATCTGGATCAGAAAGCGATTGCGGGCGTGATGATCAGTTCCGTGGTGCCGCCGGTGAATTGGACCCTGGCGGAAATGGCGCGGCTGTACTTGGGAAAGAAAGCGCTGTTTGTGGAACCGGGAGTGAAGACGGGCATGGCAGTGCTGGTGGACAATCCGATGGAAGTGGGCGCGGACCGTATCGTGAACGGTGTGGCTGCGTTCCAGAAGTATGGCGGGCCATGCATCGTGGTGGATTTTGGGACGGCGATAACGTTTGACGTGATTTCGGCGAAGTGTGAGTACCTGGGCGGAGCGATTGCGCCGGGGATCGGGATTACTTCGGAGGCGTTGTTTACGAGGACGGCGAGACTGCCGCGTGTGGAGATCAAAGACCCGGGAAAAGTGATCGGGACAAACACGGTGACGCACATGCAAGCCGGGCTTTACTACGGTGCGGTGGACATGGTGGATGGAATGCTGACGCGCATCAAGGCAGAACTGAAGAGCGACGCGGCGGCGGTGGCAACGGGAGGACAGGCGCGACTGGTGGCGAAAGGCTCGAAGCAAATCCAGCATATCGATGAATTTTTGACGCTGACGGGACTGCGATTGATTTGGGAAAAAAATCAGCATCACGAAGGACACCGGGAGCCGCGCAGCGGGGCTGCCGAGCACGAAGGAACACACGGAACAAAGAAAGCGCAACGCTAGGCTGGTGTTCGCGCAATTGAAGAAGCACCCGCCACCTATGGAAGACTGGAACTACTTCAACTATTTCACGGAGATCGAAGAGTATTTTTGGAAGAAGCGCGGGGCACACCTGCTGGTGTCGCCGCTGGACTGGGCGATTATGGAGACGTGGCAGAAGGCAGGAGTGCCGCTGGGGGCCGCGCTGAAGGGGATCGACAGGGCGTTTGAGAGTTACCAGCGCTCGCGACGAGGAGCCGGAAAAACGCTGAAGAACCTGGCGTACTGTACAAACGCGGTGCTGGAGGCAGCGGAAGAAAACCAGGAAGCGGCAGCTGGAGCTACGCCAAAAGGGAAGGCTGCGGCGACGGATATATTTTCGCGCGACGAATTGCGCGCGCACGTACAGAAGAAGGCCGAGCAGATCGCGCAGGCAGCGGAACGCTGCAAGAAATGTCAACTGGAGCTGGCGGCGGCGCTGGAGAGTGTGAGCCAAACCCTTGGAGGCATGCAGGCGCTGCTGGACGCTCCGGGAAATATCGACCTGGAAGATTTGGAGCGGCGGCTGACGATTATCGACGATAAAATACACGCGGCGGTGCTGACGCACGCCAGCGAAGAATTGATGTTGAAGGCGAGGCGCGAAGTGGACTCGCAACTGGCGGCTTACCGGCGCAAAATGAAAGCAGCGCAACTGGGGATGGTGGAGAGGCAGTACCTGCAGAAACGATTGCTGGACGAATATTCGCTACCCCGAGTGAGCCTTTACTACTTCGCTTAATGAATTTTGAGGGGCCGAAGGCGGGCTGCGGCTGCCAGCGGGAATCATAAAGGAACAGGACCGGACAATTATGGCTGAAGAGTTACTATTATCAATTGAGAAGTTGCTGTACAAGGGAGACGGCTTGGCGCATGCGGAAGGAAGCACCGTGTTTGTGCCGTTCGTGCTGCCGGGAGAACAGGTGCGCGCGTCAGTAGCGACGCGGAAGAAGAACCTGATCCACGCGAAGCTGGAGGAAGTGAAGCAAGCGTCGGCGGCACGAATCAAGCCGCGATGCCCGCATTTTGGCGTGTGCGGCGGGTGCCATTACCAGCACATCGAGTTTGCGGAGCAAGTGCGGCAGAAGAAGGAGATTTTGCGGGAGACGCTGTCGCGGCTGGGAGGCGTGAACTGGACGGGCGAGATTCAGGAGCACACGGCGGAACCGTTTGGTTACCGGAACCGGGCACAATGGGCGTTTCGCGATGCTATGCCGCGGGCATTTGGCTATTTTTTGCCGGAGAGCGCGCGGATACTGCCGATTGATGAGTGCCCGGTGCTGTCGCCGGGACTGGCGAAGGCATTTGGACAGTTGCAGGAAATGGCGAGGGCGAATTCCCTGCCCCCGGGGATATTGGAGGTGGAGGCATTCGTCGATTCGGAAGATACGAAACTGGCGCTGAGCGTGGCGTTCGAAAGGTTCTCGAAGCCCGCGAAGGATCTGACGGCAATGTTCAAGGGGGCGCTCCCGGGACTGGAGAGTCTGCTGCTGCTGGATCAGAGCAAGAACCGATTTGAGTTGACCGGACCGGGTTATCTGGAGCACAAGGCTGGGGACTTTGTGTTTCGAGTGAGCCATCTGTCATTTTTTCAGGTGAATCGATTCCTGATTGAGGATTTGATGAAGACGGTGCTGGAGGGAGCGAAGGGCGGGTACGCACTGGACCTGTACGCCGGAGTGGGATTCTTTACGTTGCCGCTGGCGAAGAGATTTGAACGAGTGGTGAGCGTGGACGCGAACCTGGCGGCGACACGCGATCTGCAGGCAAACGCAGAGGCGGCTGGAGTGCAGGTGGTGTCGAACAACGAGCACACTGAAGAGTTTTTGAAAAAGGAGCAGGAGACGCCGCAGTTTGTGGTGCTGGATCCGCCGCGGTCGGGATTGGGAGCGGACGTGGCGGCGCGACTGGCGAATCTGGGCGCTACAGAAATTGCTTATCTTTCGTGCGACCCCTCGACGTTGGCAAGAGACTTGGCAGTGCTGACTGGGTCGGAGCGAAAACCGACAAGCGAGGTAGTGGCGACGCACCGCTACGAAATTGAGAAAGTGGATTTATTTGATTTGTTCCCGCAGACATTCCACATCGAGACGTTGGTGAGGTTGCGAAGAAGTTCATGAAGATACCGGCCGTAGCACTTGCCGCAGCATTTGGAGGCGGCATAGTGCTCGGCTTGCAACCGCAGATTTGTTCACACATAAATTCGCGATTGTTCTTGATACCGGCCCTTTTGGGTGTTGCGGACGGATCGGGATGGGGCGGTGCGGGTGTTGACGGATGGGAAGGAGATCCTGGTGAGTTGTTATGTGGAGTGTGGGGAGTGAGGGGAGTTGACAGTTGAAAGCTAAAAACACATCCCTCGCTGCGTTCGGATGACAGGTGCGGAAATAGAAATTAGAAAATCAAAAAACGGAGAATGGAAAAGCTGGAGTGTCGAGCGTGCCACGATCCCTCGACTCCGAACCAGCAGAAGGCGCTGGTTCTCTGGTCGGGATGACAACCAATACATGCGCGACTCGAGATGGCGGCATAAAGCCGCCTCTACAAGAGGTGTCCACAGAACCACACATGCAACAGTGGCGTATGAGGCACCATTCCGTTTAACTAAGGCGGCGTTGATGCGCCAGATCATTACCAAGAAAAGATTAGGCAGTGTGGATGCGCCAGATTACTACCAGGAGGAGAAGTAGGAAGAGGAAGCCTAAAGCGGCTTGGTGTTCGTGATTTTTTTTGTATTGGGACCAGGAGAAGCGGGCGTCGGAAGAGGAGGGCGGACGCGGGGCTGAGAGACTTGGGAAAAAGAGGGGAACGGCGGCGGCGTAAGAATCGAAGGCGGGACCGTGCTTTGCGCGAAGTTCGTTTTCTTCGCGGCGCATGACGAAAGAATAGACCAGAGCAAAATAGAGCAAGAGCACGGCGGCGACGACCCAAGAGTGCATGGCAATGGCGGCGCCAAGGGCGAGCAGACTGCTACCGAAGTAGAGGGGATTGCGGGTGCGGGAGTAGGGACCGGTGACGGTGAGGACTTCCTGCTTGTGGAGGTAACCGGCGGCGTAAGCGCGAACGATGAGGCCGAGGAAGCCGACGGCGGCACCGAGAAGAATCGAGTGGAACGTGGGACGCGCGAGGAACAGCACGACGACGGCGAGGAAATAGCCGAGGCGAACACGCCAGCGGGCGAAGAATTCGGCGGCGGTCACGAGACGGCTCCGAGGCGGCGTTGCACGGCGTCGAAGACTTGATCAACGGAGAGATCGAGAAAAGAAGGGTCGGTGGATTCGCCTCGCTTGTAGGTGGTGACGGCGTTAGGGCTGCGCAGGACGATTTCTTTAGGCGGATAGGGGCCGTTGCGGGCAGGATCGGTGGGTCCGAAAAGGGCAACAGCGGGAGTGCCGAGGGCGACGGCAAGATGGAGCGGGCCGGTGTCTCCACCAACGATGCAGATGGCATTGCGCAAGAGCGCCATGAGCTGGCCGAGTTCTCCATCGTAAATGAGTGGCTGAGAATTGCCACTGGCGTTTTTGACGGCGGAAGCGAGCGCGTCTTCCCCGGGACCGTAATTGATGACGCAGCGAATGCCGAGAGAGTCACTGATTTTTTTGCTGAGTTGGCCGAAGCGATCAGCGGGCCAACATTTGGAGCGCCAGCCACCGCCAGGACTGAGAACGAGGTAACGTGCGGCGGCGTCTTTCGCCAATTGTTCGCGAACAAAGGCTTCGTCGGCGGCAGGAATGCGGAGAGAAACATTCGCGACCGCGATGGATGCTCCGGCACGAAGCGTGAGTTCACCATTCTGGTCGGCGATGTGCTGCGTGCGGCAGACGACGCGGTCGGTGTAAAGAGTGGGAACGCCGAACTCACGCACCGTGGATGAGGAAAAACCAACACGGACAGGTACGCGGCCGAGAAACGGAAGCAGCGAAGATTTCCAGAGACCCTGATAGTCGATGGCGGCATCCCACGTTTGCGAACGGATTTTTGCGAGGGTGCGGCGAACGTTAGCGAGATCGCGCGAATCCACCGGCCAGATCTTTGAGGCTAAGCCACTGGACTCGACGAGCGACACGAAACGGGGATGAGTGAGCCAGACGATTTCGGACGAGGGAAACGACAGGCGCAGACCGGCGACCGCAGGAAAAGTGTGAACGATATCGCCAAGTGAGCCGAGACGTACAACCAGGAAACGCTTCTCAGGCATGCGGAGCCTTGCGAACGGAAGCGAGTAGATTGCGCGTGGAGTGAGCCTTGGGATCGCCGACGATGGCGACGCGTATGCCGAGGCGGAGGGCTACAGCGCGTTCGGGAACAGTTTCGGCGGTGTAGTCAGTTCCCTTCGCATGAACATCCGGAAGGAATTCCTCGAGCAACTTCTCCACGTTGGGTTCAGAAAAAACAAGAACGAAGTCGACAGCGCGAATAGAGGCGACCAGGTGAGCACGGGCTTGCTCGCCGAGAATGGGACGGCCTGTGCCCTTGAGATGACGCAGACTGGAATCGGAATTCACGGCGACGAGAAGGATGTCGCCTTCCCGCTTGGCGCCTTCGAGATAGCGAATGTGGCCAACGTGAAGAGTGTCAAAGCAGCCGTTGGCGAGAACGATGCGCTTGCCGGCTTGCTTGGCTTCGTGGAGCAAGGCGCGAAGTTCGTGGCGAGGGACGATTTTGGTTTGGGCTCGGCGCATAGATCAGAGATTCGTCTCCGAAGCGGAATTGTGAATGGCTTCGAGCAGTTCGGCACGAGAAACGGTGGCGGTGCCGCGTTTCATAACGACGAGGCCGCCCGCAATGTTTGCGATGTGGGCAGCCTCGAGCGGAGTTGCTCCGCCGGAAAGAGCAAGGGTGTAGGCGGCGAGGACAGTGTCTCCCGCGCCGGTGACATCGACGGCTTGATCGCTGCCGTAGATAGGGATGTGAACGGGCGGCGCGGATGATTGGAAGAGAGCCATGCCGTCTTTGCCGCGAGTGACGAGGAGCGAGCGAAGTTTCATTTCGCTAAGAGTGGCCGCGGCGCAGCGTTCGAGTTCGGGAAGATTTTTGCCGATGACGGTGTGATGCAGTGCTTCCATTTCCGCCTCGTTGGGAGTGGCGGCGGCGATTCCCGCGCGCTTGTAATCCGTGAGGCGATAGCGGGAGTCGAGAGTTATGGGGATGTTTTTTTTGACGCTGGTGATGGCGTTGCGAAGATCCGCGAGATTCACGACGCCGAGACCGTAGTCGGAGATGGCCAAGGCGTCGGCGCGTGCGATCTTTGCGAGGAGGTGCGCGCGCAATTTTTTGCGATCGGATTCAGAGAGCGGCTGAGTGGGTTCGTAATCCACGCGGAGAACCTGCTGCGCGACGGTGTGGGCCCAGCCCGCGAGGAAGCGCGTCTTAGTGGGAGTGGACCAACCCTTGGCGCGAACAATGCGGGAGGTGTCGATGTGGCGATCGCGGAAAGCGTTGCTGAGGCGAGCGCCGGCGTCATCATCGCCGACGGCACTGATAGGGATGACCTTGGCGCCGAGAGAGGCGAAATTATTGGCGGCATTGGCGCCACCGCCGGGAACGATTTGCGTTTCGCGATGGCGGAGGATCAGGACGGGAGCTTCGCGCGAGACGCGAGTGATTTCGCCGTATTGGAAGACGTCGGCGACAAAATCGCCGAGGAGGATGATGGTGCGGGAAGGAAAGCGCTCGACGATGTCGGCCAGGGCGACGAGGTCGACGGCGGAGTTCGGGGCGGATTGTTTTTTTGTGCGCTTCATTCAGTAGCCTTTGCAAGAGATGGAAAGGGCAAACCCAGAGAACACAGGCTAAAGCCTGTGCTACCTGCCCCCCGAAAACGCGAAACCGGCCAACCTAAGGCAAACCCAAGAACTGATCTGAAGGTCGGCCACTACAAAACCCTAAGATGGCGGCATAAAGCCGCCTCTACAATGGCGACACGCAACCGCGACAGCAAATGGAGCGAGAAAGTGCTAGACGTCACGATACGAGATACCGAGAGGGGATTCAAGTTGGCGAGACTATCAGCCGAGGATTGACAGCGGCTTCGACCATGTCTGGGGTGACCTGTTTCATGCAGCGATGATCGGTGGGACAGCGGCGGAGGAAGCAGGGGCTGCAATAGGGTTTTTGCTGGACGATGGTGCAGCGCGGGGTAACGGGCGCGGTGCCGAAAGGGTCGGTGGGACCGAAGATGGCAACGACGGGCAAACCGACTGCGGCGGCCACGTGCATGGCGCCAGAATCGTTGCCGAGGAAGAGATGGCACTGCGAGAGCAAGGGGGGAAGATCGGCGATGACGGTTTTGCCGGTGAGATCGATGGGCTTACGGTGCATGTTGGCGATAATGGCGTGGGAGACGGGCGCTTCGGCGGCGGTGCCGAAGAGGATGACGTCGGCGTCGTTCTGGACGAGAAAGCGATTGGCCCATTCGGCGAAACGCCCCGGGGGCCAACATTTGGCGGAGCCGTAGGATGCCCCAGCGCCGATGGCGATGCGGCGAGCATGTGGGCGCGAGCCAGCATCGATCAGAGTTTGTGCGGCGTGGTGGCGCGCGGAATCGGAAACTTGCAACGTGATGTGGTCGACTTTAGGCAAGGCGTCGAGCCAGCCCGCGCGACGAACAAGTTCCAGATAGTAGAACTTTTCGTGGGGAGGAATTTCGCCGGGCCTGGGGACGGCGATGGCTTTAGTGAGGAGAGGGCTGCGGGCGTCGCGAGCGTAGCCGATGCGCTGAGGAATTCGGGCGCGCCAGGCAAGCCATGCGGCGTCGAAGGCGTTCTGCAGTAAAAGAGCGACATCGAAATGTTTGGAACGCAAACTCGCAATGAGTCTGTTGCGGCCACTCCAGCCGCGGTGTTCAGCAATGGGATCGTAGGCGATGAGATCGTCGGAGACGCCCTGGCCACGATAGATGTCGGCGACGTACGGACGAGCGAGGATGCTGATGTAGGCGTCGGGAAATTTGGAGCGAACGGCGCGCAAGGCAGGAAGGGCAAGGATGGCGTCGCCTACCCAGTTGGTGGCGCGAATTAGGAGCTTCATACGGGCCTCGGGCGAGAAGCGAGTTGCTCCTGGATGGCGGCGAGAAACGCATCTTCCTGGAGAAGAACAAAATCGATGATGGCGATGTAGACGGTGAGATCCTGAAAGTCGACAGCGCGGAGATTGTGCGCGTCTTTTTCTGTGGTGACGAGGGCAGTTGCGCCGGCGTGATGCGCTGCCTCGACGAGCTCGGCGGCTTCGGAATCGGAATAGCGATGATGATCGGCGAAGGCTTGCTTTCCGGCGATAGGGAGTCCCCAGTGCTCGAGGTCTGCAACAAAGGCACCGGGATTGCCGATGCCGCAGAAAGCGTAGAACGGGCCGAGGCCAAGTTCGGAGGTGGGGAAAAGTCGCAACGATGCATCGGCAACTTTGCGAAAACCGAGCAAGCGCGTTTGCGCGGCGAAAACAGAGTCATTCTGCAGCTTGCCGATGGCCGTATCGGTGCCGGGATTGGTTTCGGTGCGAGTGAAAACGAGGAGATCGGCGCGAGCCATGGCGGCGAGCGGTTCGCGGAGACGGCCAGCGGGAAGGAGGCGATCGTTTTCGGCGGGGCGAGAAGAATCGAGGAGAAGGATGTTGACGTCGCGTACGAGCTGGAGATGCTGGAAGCCGTCGTCGAGCAGAAAAATATCGACGCCGGCTTGCTGGAGACGGAGGCCGCTGGCGTAACGATCAGGACCAACACCGAATTCCGCGCGATTAGCGAGACGAGATTTCATGAGTTCAATTTCATCGCTCGTGCCGGCGCTGCCTTTGTAACCACGAGTAAGAATGCCAACGCGTTTACCCCGAGTGAGAAAACGTTCTGCGAGCCAAATGACCATAGGGGTCTTGCCAGTACCACCGAGAGTGAGATTGCCGACACTGATGACGGGAGTTTGCAGGCGCTTGGAGCGAAGAATCCCCTTTTCGTAAAGCCAAGCGCGTAGTTTTGCGGTGGCGGCATACAAGAAGGATAGCGGCCAAAGGACGATCCGCGCCCATGGCGCCAGATTCATCGCGCGGGACCGCCCAACAGTTTGGCGACTTCGCCCAAGGCACGATCGAGAGCGCCGCGGCTGGATTCGACGAGTTCACGTGCGGCGTTGCCCATGCGCTGCATTTTCTGTTGATCTTTAAGGAGGTGAATCCACTCCACGCCGGCGTCTTCGGGATTGTCGACTTGGATGGCGGCGCCGGCTTCGAGGAATCGCGCGGCAATGGCGGCGAAATTTTCCATGGAATCGCCGAAGACGGGAACTTTGCCGAAAGCGGCCGGCTCCAGAATATTGTGACCACCGGAAGGAACGAGAGAACCACCGACGAAGACGCCATCGGCAACGCGATAAAGGGAGGCGAGCTCACCGATGCTGTCGAGGAGGAGAACGGTGACGTCGTCGGGAATGTCGCGGGCAGCGCCGTCGACAGGAATGCCTGGGCCGGGAATGGCGAGTTCGGAGCGGCGAATGAATTTGCGATGAGATTCGTCGATGAATTCGGCGGCGGAGGCGAAGCATTCTGGCTTGCGAGGAGCGAGGACGAGAAGAGCTTTGGGAAAATCTCCCTGGACGACACCGAAGGCAATGAGAGAAAGAGGTTCTTCGGTGGCCACAACGCTGCCGGCGACGATGACGGGCCAACGGCCGCGGCGCTTGGATTCCTCGGCCAGCCATGCGGCGAGGGGCGTCGGCGCGGGCAATCCCATGTCGTACTTGAGATTTCCGCTGACGACGACACGATCGGCAGGCGCTCCAAGAGCGAGGATACGCTCGGCGTCCTTCTCGGTTTGCATCAGGAACGCGGAAGCATTGGAAAGCGCGGAGGCGAGGAACGGCTTCAAGTAGAAACCGAACAGCTGCAAGTAGCGCTGAAAGCGAGCGAACGATTTTTCCGAAATGCGACCGCTGAGGAAAACGACGGGAACGCCGCGGTGCTTGGCTTCCCGAAGGAAGTTGGGCCAAATTTCGGTTTCAAGAATGATCACGATGGAGGGACGAATCGCGTCGAGGAATTTGCGCACACAGAATGCCCAATCGAGCGGGAAGTAAATCACAGCATCGGCGTAGGGGATGCGCTGTTTTGCCAAGGCGTGGCCGGTGATGGTGGTAGTGGAAACGATGAGAGTGCGAAATGGGTAAGCGTCGCGGAGGCGCTTGGCGAGGGTGACAGCAGAAAGCGTTTCGCCGACGGAAACGGCGTGAATCCAGATGGCGCCAGAACGGTTCGCGGACAATTGTTCCAGCTCAGGTATGGAAAAGCCGAGGCGCTCTCCGAGATTAGAAAGATATTTTCCGTGGCGCAGACCCCTTATAATCCAATAAGGCGCGGTCACCAGGGCGGCAAGCCCCATCAAGAAGCTATAAACGAAATACACCAATAGTGGCTCCGGTCTGATCCCGGTGGGCAAGTACATGCGCACCAGCGGCAGGGCAACCCTGCCAGTTCCCCAAGAATCGAAGGGCTCAAGATGCAAACAGTCTATTATAACCTCATGCGAAATTTGGTTGCGTTGGTTGTGTTGGGTACGGCGAGCCTTTGCGCGGTGGCGCAGAATGCCACGCAAGATGCGCCGAAGACAGCGCCGATGAAGGCGCAATTCACGGATACCCATGAAGGAATGACCATTGGAGTGGAGCCGTGGACGCACGCGAGCGAGTACAAGGAGAAGTTTCCGAAAAGGTCGCCGTTCAGCGGAGGAGTGGTGGCGCTGCAAATGACGTTTAAAAATGATTCGGACGAGAGCGTCAAGATCGATGTGCGGAGCGCACGGTTGCTGCTGCTGATTGAGGAAGATAACCGGCAGGAGTTGTCGCCGCTGACTGCCGAAGATGTGGCGGACACGGTGATGCTACAGAACAACGGGAAAGATCCGACGCAGCGGCGCAATCCGTTGCCGATTCCGGTAGGCAAACCGAGGCCCTCGCGCGACAAAAACTGGACAGAGTTCCGGGATGCTTGCCAAAACGCGGCGGTGCCGTCGTCGGTGGTGGCGGCGCACAGCACCTTGGTAGGGCTGGTCTACTTCGATATGAGGAGCGAATGGGATTTGCTACAGAACGCGAAGGTGTATTTTCCGAGTTTGGTGTCGATGTCGACGAAGAAACCATTGTCATATTTTGAGATTGATTTGGCACATTGAGAAGTTATCGGCAATCAGTGATCAGGGATCAGGGATCAGAAGCGGTTGGTCGGAATTGGATTCGGAAGTGGCAGGTTTATCGCTCGGGGGAATCGGCTACGATCGCAAGCCTGGCAAGCGTTCCCTCGCTGCGCCCGGGATGGCAAACACCGAGAGTCGATGCGCGAGAAGACGGAGTGAGTTGGAAGACGGTCGCCACGGACCTGAGGAGAGTCACACAGGCTGAAGCCTGTGCTACCAAAAATCAGTGAGGCCATTTGCCGGGTGCGGCTGGGTCCGTTACCATTGAGAGTCAAACAAATTCCATCCCACACGGACCCATGATCAACTTTTTAGAAGAATTGAATCCAGAACAACGCCTTGCTGCGGAAACCACGGAAGGACCCGTGCTGATTCTTGCGGGTGCCGGAACGGGGAAGACGCGCGCGATCACCTATCGCATGGCCAACCTGATCGCGAAGGGAGTGCCGGCGGAAGCGATTCTGGCGGTGACATTCACGAATAAGGCAGCGGAGGAGATGCAGACGCGCGTTGCAGACCTGCTTCTGCGCTCGGGAGTTCCTCCGGAGCGGCCGTGGATCTCCACCTTCCATTCATTGTGTGCGCGGTTGCTGCGGCGGGAAGCGGTACACGCGGGCCTGGCAAAAGATTTCGCAATTTACGACGACGACGATCAGCTGGCGGCCGTGAAGCTGGCGATGGCCAAGCTGCGGATCGAGGATGATGCACTGACGCCGCGAAATGTGTTGAGCCGAATCAGCTATGCCAAGAATCAGGCGCAGACGCCGGAACAGGTGCGCGCGGAAGCGTTTGGGCCAGACACACGGAAAGTTGCCGATATCTATGCGGGATACGAGAGCCTTCTGAAGCAAAGTAACGCGGTGGACTTCGATGATCTGCTGTTGCGCACGGCGAGGGTGTTGAGGGAATCCGCGGTGGTGCGAGAGAAATGGCAGAGGCGGTTCCAATACCTGCATGTGGACGAATATCAGGATACGAACCGCGTGCAGTATGAACTGCTGCGATTGTTGACGAACGAAAAAATGAATGTGTGCGTGGTGGGAGACGAGGACCAGTCCATTTACCGGTGGCGCGGCGCGGACGTTTCGATCCTGCTGAGTTTTTCGCGGGATTTTTCGGTGGCGAAGGTGGTGCGTCTGGAGAGGAACTACCGTTCCACGCAAACGATTTTGGACGCGGCCGCGGGCGTGGTCTCGCACAATCCCGGCCGGCTGGGAAAAAATTTGCGCGCGGAGAAGGCCGCGGGAACGAATCTGCGTTATTTCGAAGCGCGCGACGCACAGGCGGAAGCGGAATTCGTTGCAGGCGAACTGGAACGGATTTTGAACGATGATCCGGACCAGACCTGCGCGGTGGAGTACCGAACCAATTTCCAATCGAGGTCGTTCGAAGAAGTGTTTCGGCGACGGGGATTGCGTTACAAACTGGTGGGCGGATTCAGCTTTTATAACCGGGCCGAGGTGAAGGACGCGCTGGCGTATGTGCGGGTGATCTTGCATCCGGAAGACGACGTCTCGTTGCTACGGGTGCTGAACGTGCCGCCGCGAGGGATCGGGAAAACCACGGTGGATGCGCTGCGAGAGCTCGCGGGGAAAGAGAATCTTTCATTCTGGGATGGCATGGAATCGCTGATGACCAGCCCGGCATCGAGCCGGGCGGTGGCGCCGCTGCGAAGTTTTCGCGAGCTGATGACGCGGCTGCAGCAGGCGTACACAACGAAAGAGCCGGCGGAGTTTTTGCGCTACGTGCTGGACGAGACCGGTTACATGACGATGTTGAAGGACCGCAATACGCCGGAAGACGTAGCGCGAATCGAGAACTTGGAAGAACTCGTGCGCGCGGTCGCGGAGAGCATGGAAGCCGGAGAATCGTTCACGGACTTTCTTGACGCGGCTGCATTAGTGAGCGACGCGGATTCCTATGAAGGCAAGCCAGGCGTGACGCTGATTACGTTGCACAGCACGAAGGGATTGGAGTTTGACCATGTATTTTTGACGGGGATGGAAGACGGGATTTGCCCGCACAGCCGCAGCGTGAACGAAGAGAAAGGCATCGAGGAAGAGCGGCGATTGGTGTACGTGGGAATGACGCGGGCGCGAAACACACTGACGCTGACCAGAGCGGTGTACCGGCGGGTGTTTGGAAACGAGCAGCAAATGCGCGCTTCCCTGCCCTCGCGATTCTTGAGTGAGATCCCCAGTGAGTTGGTGGAGACGGCGCGCGGTTCGATGGCGGACATGGGAGAAACGCGGCGGTACGAGCCGGACCCGGAATATTCGTATTCCGCGGATGAATTTTTGCGAAGAGTGCGGGGAGTAAAGACGCCGGCGGCGCAGACGCAGGCGCGGAGAACGGCGTCGACGAGCCCGTCGTTCAGCCGGCCGGCATTGAAGCGGGGGCAGAAGGCCGATCCTTTGCTGGGAACGAAAGTGCGGCACCCGGAATATGGCGTGGGCACGGTGGTTGGAGTGGAAGGCGATGAAGAGGACCGGAGATTGAGCGTGAGTTTTCCGGGGCGAGGAACTAAGAAGTTTGTGGAGCGGTACGCGAATTTGCAGCAGGTGTAGGGGCCGAAGGCTTCCGTTAACAACAGCGTTCGTGCTGGTGGATCGATTGTAGAAGCGGCGGCTAGCCGCCGCACTCCAAATGGCTAGCATAAAAGCTAGCGCTACATCGAAGACAAACCGCCGTCCCTACTGAGACCTGCAAAAACCTCGCATTTTGGTTCAAATCCTAAAGCAACATGCGGAAATTGGTGGAGCGGGTGTTCGGAAACGGACATTTGTTTAGGTGAATTTAGCGGGGATTTAGATAGTTCAAGGTCAGGATGCCAGGGCCTACGCGGATTTAGTTCCCACCTTCCGGGTGACATTACAAGAAATTTGCAAAAAAAGCTTCGGGAGTGCGAACAAGTGGGCGGGATACCTCGTCTATGCAAGTAAGGGAAGGATAAAAAAAGGGGCTAAACAGATCGCGCTGCTCCTGGTTTGACGGCCTGAGCAACGCTGATCTCCGGGAAAAGTTCATAGCCTGTGCAGGCTTGCGCTTTTCGTTTAACCCCGCCTCATTTTAGAGGGCTCTCTTCCCGTAAGGCAACTGTGAAGATGACGTAGAGAAATCTACGGCTGGAGGATCCCATGAGGCACATGGTATGGGCCCTGCTGCTGATTCTAACGGTGAATTGTTACGCACAAGGGAGACGTCCGGTAGACCCAGACCATCCTAGCGGCGGACTAGTTGAACCGCTATGGAGCCCGTTCGCAACGGTTCCCTCGGGGCAGCCGATCAACAGTGGGAGAAATGCGCAGCCGGGGATGGCGGGCACGGTTTCTGTGAATGAGCTGAAGGTGCCTGCGAAAGCGATACATGAGCTGGAGCAATCGTTGAAGGCGTACAAATCGGGCGACTTGCGTGGATCGGCAACGCATCTGGAAATGGTGTTGTCGATCGATCCGCAATACTATCCAGCACATAACGCACTGGGTAGGTTGTATGTACGGTTGCACGAATACGAGAAGGCATTGGGAGAGTTTGAGAAGGCGACCGCGGCAGAGCCGGGATCGGCGCAAGAAAGGCACAATCTGAGCGCAACTCTGTGCTTGTTGAAGAGATATCCGGAGTCGGAAAGCGCCGCGAGGGCTACGCTGCAGCTTGAGCCGATGCGGGCGACGACGCAGTATGTGCTTGCGAATGCGTTGATAGGGGAAGGTCACGTAAACGATGAAGTGGTAGCACTATTGAAGCAAAGCAGCGCCGAAGTACCGAACGCGAGGCTGGTGCTGGCGCATGCGCTGATCAGACGCGGCGCGAAAGAAGAAGCGAAAGAAGAATTGCGCGCGTATCTGGCGACGCCGGGTGCGCCGGGAAAAGACGATGTGAGCAAGTGGGTGGAGGAGTTGGAGAGTGAGGCGGGGAGTAAGCATGCGGCTCTGGGTGAGATGAGTCATCCGGGGCGGTAAGAAAAATCAAAAGCACCGGCCGGAAGACTGGCCACTACAAGACACGCGGATGACGGCGTAAAGCCGCCGCACTCCAAAGGGCTGGGTCGGTTGCGTGTGGACGGATATCGCGATAAAGTGACTCGCTATCACTGCAACATGGCGTATCCGGACGAAACCAGGGGATTCAGGGTTTTTCGCAAGGCAAATGAAGAAATCCGGATGCGCACCCTGCACAGGCAAGAGTGTCTGTGCCACAGGATCGGAGCGGCTGGGTGGATTCACAACTTTTTCGATGTAAGAACATCGATCAGCTCATCTCGGACTCGGAACAACCCGAAAAACGATTGAAAAAGACGTTGGGATGGATCAGCCTGACCGCGCTGGGGATTGGCGCGATCATCGGCACGGGCATTTTTGTGCTGACCGGGACTGCGGCGGCGGGCGAAGAGGTGCTGTACCCTTCCCTGCTGAAGGCGCCGGTGCTGGATGTGATTCTGCACGGGTCGCACGCGCTAGGAGCTTCCGGAAGGCCGGGTGCGGGTCCGGCGATTGCGTTGTCGTTTTTTCTAGTGGCGATTGTGTGCGGGTTCGCGGGGCTGTGCTACGCGGAATTGGCGTCGATGATCCCGATCGCGGGCAGCGCGTACACGTACACCTACGCGACGATGGGCGAACTGGTGGCATGGATTATCGGGTGGGACCTGATCCTGGAGTATGCGGTTTCGAACATGGCGGTGGCGGTGGGATTTTCCGCGTACGTGAACAGCCTGCTGCATTCGTTCGGGGTCAATTTGCCGGAGACATTGAGCACGCCGGCATACCAGCCGGGCGTGGGCTGGTTGATGCACTTCAACCTGGTGGGATTTCTGATCGTGATGATCCTGACGGTGCTGCTGGTAACGGGGATCAAGGAATCGGCAGCATCAAACAGCGTGATGGTGGCTATCAAACTAGTGGCAATTTTCGTGTTCGTGATTTTCGCGTCGAAGTATATCAATCCCGTGAATTGGACGCCGTTCGCTCCAAACGGATTTCAGGGAATCCTGACCGGCGGAGCCATCGTGTTCTTCAGCTACATTGGATTCGATTCGGTGTCGACGGCTGCGGAGGAATGCAAGAATCCAAAACGAGATTTGCCGCTGGGGATTATGGCGTCGTTGCTGATCTGCGCGGCGTTATACGTGGGAGTGGCGGTGGTGCTGACGGGGATTCAGCCGTATCACATTTTCAAAGGCGACGCGGCGCCGGTGGCAACCGCGCTGCACAACATCGGGTTGGACAAGCTGCAACGATGGGTGACAGTCGGGGCGCTGATGGGGATGATCTCGTCGCTGCTGGTCTACCAGTATGGGCAGGCGCGGGTGTGGTTCGCGATGTCGCGGGACGGATTACTGCCCTCGGCGTTTTCGCGGGTACACCCAAAATTCCGCACGCCGCACTTTGCGACGTGGATCGCAGGAATTGTGGTGGGGATTCCGGCGGGAATTTTTGATATTGGGACGCTGGCGGACCTGTCGAACATCGGGACGCTGTTCGCGTTCGTGCTGGTGGCGGCGGCGGTGCTGGTACTGCGGAAGACGCAGCCGAACCGCGCGCGAGGATTTCGGGTGCCGCTGGTGCCGATTCTGCCTGTGCTGTCGATTATCAGCTGCGTCATTCTGATGGCCAGCCTGACGCTTGAGAACTGGATTCGATTTTTTGTGTGGCTGGTTATCGGACTTGTGATTTACTTTGCATATAGCCGCCACCGGAGCACATTGAACCCAGCGCCCAGGGCTTGAAAAGAATAGGCATGAAGGTCCGTCATCCACAGAAGTTGAGCAGAGTCGCAGCGCTTCTTTGCACGGCGGCATTGTGCTTTGGGACGCTTCCCGAAAGAACGGAAGCTTGGGGGAACAGCGCGCAACGGATGATTGCGAGCCATGCGGTGGAGACGCTGCCGTATGACATCCGCTATTTTTTCGAAGCAAACCGCCAGTACATCGCCGATCACGTGGACGACCCGCTGGAGTTGATCGACAAACACCCAAGCGAACGGCTGAATCATTACATTGAGATGGATAAGTATGGGAAGTGGCCGTACGAAGCTTTGCCACGAAATTACAAGACGGCGCTGGCGAAGTATGGCAAATCAAAGATCGACGCGACAGGGCTGCTGCCGTGGGCCATCGGTTTGTACAGCCAAAAGCTGACTGAGGATATGAAGGCGGGGCGTTGGCAGGATGCGAAGAAGGATGCGGCATTCCTGGCAAGTTATGTGGCGGACGCGCACGACCCTTTCAACACCACAGACAATTTTGACGGGAAGCTGAGCGGGCAGAGTGGAGTGAACGAACGGTTTAACTCTGCGTTGGTGGTGCGCTACGGATCGTTTTTTCCGCTGAGTCCGCACGATGCGTCGTTCATCAGCGATCCGACGGACCATGCGTTTGATTCGTGCTTGTCGGCGCATAGCCAGGTGGAAACGATTTTGCTGGCGGACCGCGAGGCGAAAAAGGGCCTGACGTCGTATACGGACGAATACTACGACCGGTTTTACAATCTGACGGCGGCGGCGTTGATCAAGCAGTTGTCGGAGGCATCGACGGATGTGGGGTCGTATTGGCTGACGGCGTGGATCAATGCGGGGAGACCGCAGTTGCCGAGGTAGCAGTGGAATGTGGCGGCCGGGTGATATCAGGATCGGCGATCAGAGATTAGGGGTCTGGAAGCAAAAGCGGAGCGCCTCGGAAGGCGGTCCCGACAAAACCTGCGAAACGAAAATCAAAGATAAGAGGGACTGAGGCGTTGGAGCGTCGGAGCCCACCCTTCGCAACCGGCGCGAAGGATGGGGTACCTGCAAGGTCTTTTGTGGGTGGAGTTAGAACGAGAACCGCACAGCTACTGTTGCGCGTTACAAGGTAGAATTTTACGGTGACTACCACATTGGATTCGCGGGTTGTTGGCTTACCTAAGTCCGAATTACACGTACATTTGGAAGGGTCGATACGGCCGGTTGTCGCTTGCGCGCTGGCGCGGAGCCATGGAGTTGCGCTTACGGAGGATGAGGTTCGGCGGCGGTACGCGTATGCGAATTTCATGGAGTTTATTGAAGCGTTTAAGTGGGTGACTTCGTTTCTGCGGGAACCGAGGGATTTTGGATTGCTGGCGGCGGACTTTGCCGAACAGCTGCTGGAACAGAATGTGGTGTATGCCGAAGTGACGCTATCGGTGGGAGTGATGCTGCTGCGGAAACAGGATCCGCAGGCGAATTATGAAGCAATTCTGGAAGCGACCGAGCCGTTTGAGAAGAAAGGCCTGCGGCTGAACTGGATTTTTGATGCGGTGCGGCAGTTCGGGGCGGAGCCCGCGATGCAGGTGGTGGAAGCGGCAAAACGATGCAAGTCTCCGCGAATCGTGGCGTTTGGGATCGGAGGAGACGAACTGAGCATTCGGACAAGCGAGTTTCGCGGTGTGTATTTGAAGGCGGCTGATTGCGGATTGCACCGGTTGATTCACGCGGGCGAGATTGGCGGGCCGGAGAAGATTCGGGAGGCGGTTGAAATTTTAGGAGTGGAGCGCGTAGGGCACGGAATCGCCGCGATTCGCGATGCGGCGCTGATGGATTTGCTTGCGGACCGACGGATAGCGCTGGAAATTTGCCCGGCGAGCAATCTGCGGACCGGAGCGCTGGCGAAACAGGTTGGCGACGAGAGTGCCGGATTGGCGCAGCATCCGATGGCGCGATTGATTCGGCATGGAGTGCCAGTGGTGCTGTCGACGGATGATCCAGCGATGTTTCATACCACGCTCGGCGAGGAGTACCAGCGGGCACAGGAAATGGGATTGACGGAGAAAGAGTTGGAGAAAGTTGTGGAGCAGGGATTCGCGCATTCGTTTGAGGGGAAGAAGAAGTCGAAGCGGTTTCGGGAGAAAAATTGAAGAGGCAGGTCAAAGGTGTGGCACCCTCGCCGCCTCTACAGATGGGCGGAGAAGAATTGAAGACCGTGGCTGGCATAAAAGCCAGCGCTACATTTAAGAATAAGGGCGTGCCGGTTGGTGGCGGTCAGGCGATGGAGCGGGTGGCGTTTACGGCGGCGCCTATGATGCCCACTTCGTCGGTGGTGGGAATGATTTCGAAGCGGCTGCCTTGTAACGGGCTCATCAACACCATTTTGTGTAGCAGACTGTCGAGCCGGCCCACTTCCAGGAATTTCACGTCTGGTCCGGTGATGTAGAAGACTCCGGGTCCTTCCAGATGAATGCTGGTGGCGGTGGCGGCGGCTAGGGCGCGATGACACAGCTTCACAAATTCCGCGCAGCGTTCGTCGCCAGCGCGCGCGTTGGCAAAAATCTCCTCGGGCTCCAGATCAAGAAAACGCAGCCGCATGGCACGCAATCCCAGGATGCCCTCCAGATGCCCGCGACCTCCGCAGCCGCAATAGTTTTCATTTTTATCGAGAGTGACCACGGTGTGGCCGCCTTCCCACACGCCGTCAATCGCGGGATACCGTCCAAAACCGATGCCGTTGCCGAGGGTCCAGACGCGAATCAGTTTGTTGAGTTTGCCTTGGGTGGCCGCGATGCCGGCCGCAGTAACAGCAGCGTCGTTGAACACACGAATCGGGACGCCAGCCGTTTCACCCTTAATCGACGCCGCCAGCTCAGCTTGCAGGTTGAAGCCTTTCACCTGCTGAAGATTGGGAGATTCGGCAACGATGCCTTCACGAATGATGCCGGGGAATCCGATGCCGATAGCCTGGAGTTTCTGCCCCTTGGCCAGCTTCTCGATTTGCGCGCGGAGCGTCTGGATGATGAGGTCAGCGGGCATGGATTGCAGTGGGTCTAGAACGTCCTGCTTGTCGGGATAGATCGCGGGCGCGCCGTGAACTTTGTTATCTTCCACCAGGCCGGCAGCGATGTGTTGCATGACCAGGATGCCGAGAGATTTTTGCGTTGTCATTTCATTACCCGGTTCAGCCCGTTGAATGCCGCGGCTTTGTAGCATTCCGCGAGCGTGGGATAGTTGAACACGGTATCCACGAAATATTCAATGGTGCCATTCAGGGCGAAGACCGCCTGGCCGATGTGCAGAAGTTCAGAAGCGCCCTCGCCGATGATGTGCACGCCCAGCAGATGTTTGGAGTCGGGATCGAACAGGATCTTCAGACGGCCGGTGGTGTCGCCGCGAATTTGGCCGCGCGCGATTTCGCGGAAGTATGCCATGCCCACTTCGTAGGGCACGCCTTCATCGGTGAGCTGTTCTTCCGTTTTACCGATGAAGGAAATCTCGGGAATTGTGTAAATGCCATACGGATAATTGGCACGGTTGGAATTGATGGGCATGCCGAAAGCTTTAGCGGCGGCGATGCGTCCCTGTTCCATCGAAACGGAGCCGAGGCTGGGAAAGCCGATGACATCGCCGACGGCGAAAATGTGAGGCTGCTTGGTGCGATATTCTTCGTCGACATGGATGCGACCGCGGTCGTCGGCGTCGAGTCCCGCGGCGGGGAGATTTAAATCGTCGATATTGCCCTGCCGCCCGACGGCATAGAGGAGCGCTTCGCCGGAGACTTTCTTTTTGCTTTTGAGATTGGCGACGACCAAGTGCTCGGCGGTTTCCTCTACACTTTCCACTTCTTCATTCAGGCGCAGGGTTACGCGGCGATCGCGGAGGTGATAGCACAGCGCTTCGACCATCTCCGCGTCCGCGAATTCCAGCAACCGGGGTCGCTTTTCGATGAGCGTCACGCGCACACCGAGCGTGGCGAACATGCAGGTGTACTCGACGCCGATGACGCCACCGCCGACCACGATCATGGTCTTAGGAATTTCGGGGATGCGAAGGATTTGATCGCTGTTGATGATGGTGCGCCCGTTGAACGGGACCAGAGGAGACTCCGCGGGCTTCGTTCCGGTGGCGATGATAATGTGGTCGGCTTCAATCTCCGTTTGGCCGCGCGAACTTTTGATCTGGACGCGGTGGGAATCCAGGAAGCTGGCAATGCCGGTAATGACGTCGATGCCATTGCGAGACAATTGTGCCTGAATGACGTCGATTTCGGTTTTAATCACATTGGTGGCGCGAAACGACAGATCCGCCATCGTAATGTGTTCCTTGACGCGATAGTTCGAACCGTAGATGGTCTGGTATCGATACCCGGAAAGATGCAGCACGGCCTCGCGAATGGTTTTGCTCGGGATGGTGCCGGTGTTGATGGCGCAGCCGCCGACCACTTCCAGGCGTTCGATCAGCGCCGCGCGTTTGCCGAATTTCGAAGCTTGAATGGCGGCGCGCTGGCCCGCAGGCCCCGAACCGATCACGATGAGATCGTATTTTTCCATAAGCAAGGGCGAGAGTATAACATCGTTCTGTAAAAGCGAAATGACAGCGGTAGGTCAGACTGAGAGCACTTCAATTAAAACAGAAGTGAGATATAGAACCGCGCTAGCGCGACTGAACAAGGGCCCGCATCGGAATGCAAATGATACCTAGCGGTTTCGATTCCACCCACGAATGGACTGGGGCCGCCTCAATGTTGGCGTGTGGCTTTCGGGCCTATCGCTCATTTGCAGGGAGTAGCCATTTGCAAGATAGGACGGGATATCGCGGTAGTCGGTGACGGGAATATACGGGCCTTCTTTGCCCAGATGCACGTGGTAGCGCTCATCTTTGAAGCGATGGGGAAACAGGCGAGTTCCCAGTTTCTTGCCGCGAGACACGGTTGCAAACAACATGAAGTTCCTCCCAAGGGTGAAAGCCCGGGTATTCTACAAACGGGCAGCGGCGGCGGTAAGAGCCGCATCTGTGCAAATCTGTGCATGCTGTGGATCGCGAGAAAACCCGTGCCCGGGTGTAGTATTCCAGCATCGAGAAGGAGTTCAGGAGGAGCTATGTCCATACGACCGGTGAAACGACTGATTCGCAGCAAGCCCGCGCTGGAGGGCGCAGGGGTGCATCTGCGACGCGCGTTTGGATTCGGCAACACCAAGGACTTCGATCCGTTTCTGCTGCTGGATGATTTCCGTAACGATGTGCCGGAAGATTATCTGGCGGGATTTCCGTGGCATCCGCATCGCGGTATCGAGACGATCACGTACGTCCTGGCAGGAACGGTGGAGCACGGCGACAGCATGGGTAATCACGGGGCGATTGCGCCCGGCGATGTGCAATGGATGACGGCGGGCAGCGGAATCATCCACCAGGAAATGCCCAAGGGGGACCATGCGGGGCGAATGCACGGGTTCCAACTGTGGGCGAATCTGCCGTCGGCTCTGAAGATGACGCCGCCGCGGTATCAGGAAGTGAAGTCCACGGAGATTCCCGAAATCACGGATGACGACGGCACGCACGTGCGGCTGATCTGCGGAAAATTCTGGGGTAAGACTGGCCCAGCAGATGGAATTGCGGCCGACCCGATCTATATAGATGTTTCGATTGCGCCCGGGCGAAGGAAGACTCTTCCCGTGGAAACGACGCGGCACGCATTTGCGTATGTGTTCGCTGGAAGCGGCAAATTCTGCAATGCATCTGAACCGCTGGAGGTGCCTACGGAACCGGTGGGATGGCTGGACACCGCTCCACCATCCGCGGCCGACAATCGTTCGCTGGTGCTGTTTGATCGCGGCGATGAGGTGATGGTGCAGGCGGGCGAAGAAGGCCTGCGATTCTTGTTGGTGTCGGGGAAACCGTTGGAAGAGCCGGTGGCGTGGTACGGCCCGATCGTGATGAACACGCAAGAAGAGTTGCAAAATGCGTTTCACGAACTGGAAAAGGGGACGTTTTTGAAGGCTAAGACGAAGGCGGAAGGCAGGTAGGGCAGTCCAAAAACGAGGAACCCCACACGCAAGATCGGCTTGTGGGCGCCCGGTAACAGCAGGTAGCACTAGCGGGTTGTTATGTGCCGCTGCGCAGATCGATGCCGCCGCTTACGGTGTGAACTTCGACGCGACCCGAAGAATCGCCCACGTGGGCACGCAAGGAGTGCTTGCTCTGTTCTTCGATAGTCACCGGGATACTCGTACGGATTCCTCCAGACGTCGATTCCGCCGAGAGCAGGAAGCTGGCATTCTGCGGCACGTTAATCTCCACCGAGCCGGACACGGTCTTCAAATCCCACAAGCGGTTGCCGGTAGGATTGCCCGAAACAATGATGGACCCGGAAATGAGGTGCACCTTCAGATCATTATTGGCGCCTTCCACTTCCACGGCGCCGCTGGCTGACGACGCTTCGACGCGATCGCCAGGCTTCTGAATGCGTATGGAGCCGGAAGCCGCGGTAGCCTTGATGTCGCCCTTGGTGGCCTTCACGGTTACGTCGCCCGATGCGCTATTCACGCGCACAAACCCGCCAATGTCCGCGATCTCAATCGAGCCGCTGGCCGCCGAGACCTGCACATCCTTCTCCACGCTGTAGACGTGGACATATCCAGACGCTGATGACGCCTTCACCGGCCCCTTCACCTGGTTTACTGTGACGCCGCCCGACGCTACGCTTGCGTCGATCTCCGTAGAGCGCGGAACTTCAATCTTGTATTCGATGGAAACGTTCCTCAACCACGAGGTGTTCTTCCCGATGCGAATGGTGTCCCCACTCTGTTCCAGCGGGGGATTCGCCAACACTTCCTGCGCGTTCTTTTCGGTGCTGCCAAATACCGTCCATCCGCCAGGCGTCACTTTTCCCCAGACGTGCACTTGGCCGTCGGCGGCGCTACGAATCTCCACGTTGCCCGAGCCATTACTCAGCTCGATGCGCGTCACACCGCCGCTAACCTTAAAGGTCTTTTCAAATGTGTTGTCCGCAGCGGTCGTTTGCAGGGGAGCAAACGCGATGCCCGCGGCTAATACCAGGGTGGCCAATGATGCGGTTCTGCTTGTGACCATAGTCGCTGTAAGTGCCTGTCCTTCCAGGCCCTCCTGTTATCTAATACGCAGTTTGTTGTGGCTATGTTCCCGCGGATTTCTTCAGACTCTCGTTGAGGGAACCCTGGCGGTAACCCTCTAAATCCAATGCCACATAGGTGAATCCCGCCTCCTTCAGGGCGCTGGCCATGGCGGCAGCCATTTCGGCCGATAGCGCTCGCGGAAGCTCGGTGGGAGCCAGCTCAATCCTGGCCAGCTTGTCGTGGAGCCTTACCCGGAATTGCCGGAACCCTAACGCCCGCAGCGCTGCCTCGCCGCGTTCCACCAGCGACAGGCGCTCGGGCGTCACTTCCGTCCCGTAGGGCAGCCTGGAAGCTAAGCAGGCCGATGCTGGGCGATCCCACGAGGGTAGACCGGCGCGCTCGGAAAGATAGCGAATCTCCGCTTTGTGAAGCTTGGTGTCTAGCAGGGGAGTCAGCACGCGATGCTCTTTTGCCGCAAGGTGGCCGGGGCGAAAATCGAAGGTGTCGTCGGCATTCACTCCATAGGCGGTTGCGGCAAAATTCCTCTCCGCGGCAATCTGGTCCATGGCGGCAAAAAGCTCGTCTTTGCAGAAATAGCAGCGATCGGGGTTGTTCGCGCGGTAGGCGTCTTTCTCCATTTCGTGCGTTTCGACGAATTCGTGCCGGATCGCCGTGGCCTGAAGGTACTTTTCCAACTGCTCGCGGTCGTACCCAGAGTAACTGGGTGATAGTGCTGTAACCGACAGCGCGCGATTACCGAGGACGCGGTGCGCTGCCCAAGCCAAATACGCCGAATCCGTACCTCCGGACAGCGCGATGAGCATCGACGGGTGTTCGGCGAGCTTCGCGAACAGAACCTGTTCCTTCTCGGATGCCTGCTCCGCTGAAGCCTCTCCCGTATGGATGTTCACCAGCGTTTTCATGGGAATCTCAGTATAACCCACCGCTGCCCTTCTTCTGCCTACTGCCTTTCCCTTACCTTAGTCGCGGAGCCCGATATCGCCATCTCACTTGAAATCCAGCAGAACATCGACGGTGCCCTTCGACGGATCCGTTTGCAACCAATGACCCACGGTATCGTAGTGAATCGGCAAATCCTTGAACACACTTTCCCGGTGCAGTTGCAGCCGCGTGAGCAACTGTTCGAAGATCGCCTTGTCAAAAACGTCGCCGGCTTTCTGCGGCCACGCGTCTCGGATGATTCGCTCCGCTGCCAGAGACGTCCCCGTGATTGTCATGGCGTTGAACTTATACTGCTGGCCTTCTGACACGGTAATGAAATACGAGACGGTATGAGCCGTATCGTCGAACTTCCCTTCCGCGTTCAATTTCGCGTCCAGGTAGCCCAAGTGGCCGTACTCTTCCTTGGCGTGATCGAGGCCGCCTTCGATCTTCATCCCGTCAGCCACGTCGCCCGGTTTCATTCCGAGCGCGTTCGTGAGCGTCATCGTTGAAAGAACGCTGTTGCCCTGCCACTCCACGCTCTTCCATTGATAGACGGGGCCGGGAGTGCACGGTATGAAGACCGGAATCTTGTCCGGCAATTTCTGATTTGGATTGCCGCTGAGGCGTACTTCCGCAGGACCGATCTTCGGCCGCAGGTTACCCTGTTGGAGGTAAACGGGACGAATGGCCTCGGCGAGGAAAATGTCGATGGCGACACGCGAATAGGATTTGCCGACAATTTCTGGCAGGTGCTGCTGAACGGCACGACTGTTCGTGAGATTCGCGTCGCCGAACTCCACGCTGGCAATGCGCGGCGGGTCGCCCGAAATCGCGAATTGTTGAATCGAGCCTTCTCCAAGAGGGTTGGCGACCACAGAGTGCTCAACGCTGGCGGTTGTGCCGTGCTCGGCGAGAAAGGCGCTGATGGAATTGGCGGCCTTGTCGACCACGGTGCCCGCTTCCGGAAGAGTTGCGTTGTAGAAGGGCAGGTCTTTTTTGATGGCCTCGGTCAGCTCCGAGTCAGAGAACCACGGAAAATCGTCGTACGTTACCGGCAGGCGTGGATTTTCTTCGACGCGATAGGTGGCGATCACAGCGTCGTTCTTTGTGGTGAAGCTGTAATTCACTTTCGCGAACAGTCCTGAGCGTACCAGGATATCCGCGGCATCTTGCAAGTCTTGCTTGCCAACCTGCGAGCCGTTTACCAGACCAGTGAGTTCCACCACCTGCGCTTCATTGAGGATTTTCATCCCTTCGGCGTGCACTTCTTTGAGCGCCGAGGTTTGTCCGTATGCGGTTGGAGCGAGCAGCAGAAAAGCGACAGAAAGGAATTGGCGGAGTCGCATGTCCTTATCTTAACGGAAATTCCCCCTTCCGTTGCAATCAGCAATCCTCGCTAAAAAATATCGGGATCTGGAGGCGGTCGCGGCACGGTGCGCGCGCGATCAAGCACCCATTGCGGAAACTGCGGCTCGCCTTGCGGTGGATGGCCACGCGTGAGCGCCCAATGTTCAATCCATGTGGTACCGTCTTCTCCCGCGTAATCATCCGGCATGCGGTAAGCCGAATCGCCCAGCGCCTCATCCAGGGTGATGAACTGGTAACCGCGCTTGCGCAGCAAATCCAGCAATTCCCCAATGTGATCCGCTTCCAACCAGTTACCGTGCAGCAGCAGGACTTGCTTCGGCTCGTAGCCGATCAGTTCCTTGCAGAGTTTCTCGTTGTAATCAAACACGCTGTCTGTGTAGGACAGGTACGAGTCCACCAATTGCTTTTGCAGCGCCGTATCGCCCCGCTTCCGCGCGTCCGCATACACTCCCGCATACATCCAGTCCCACGCGTCCATGGTGACCGGGGCAACACGGTAGCCACGAGCGGTGAGGAACGCTTCGGCCTCGCGGCGCGTCTGCAGATCCATTCCAACGTCCAGGTACGGATGGCGGAGGTAGCGCATCTTCATGTGGTGCTCATACTGCAGGGTCTTCGTTACCGTCTCGCCGCGAATCACATCCTCTTCCCAGGCCTGCAGCGGCACTCTATTCAGCGAGGTGTGTTTAAAGGTGTGATTGCCGAGTTCGAATCCTTCGTCTAGCCACAGGCTGAGCGCTTTGATGCGGTCGTCCACTTCGCCCCAGCGGTACAACTTCCGTTCGTTGACGAACCCTACGGCCGGTGCCTTTTGCTGCTTTAGGACGGCCAGCAGCTTGCTGGTCATCTCCAGGATTTCTTTTCCCGTCATGCCGTTGGCATTGGCAGCGGGCAAATCGTCAATCGTTAGGGAGATGGCGCGTTGCGGAGTTTGGGCGCGCGTTGACGCGACACCCGCGAGGCCCAATATTAAAACGAGTGAACCAACAAGTGCGTATCGCATGCCGCCTATCTTAGCGGAAAGGATGAGCGCGGGCGCAAGCTTTTCAAAATTTCTATCGCAAAGCGGGGCTAACGTAAAAGGCAGCGCTACATGGAAAGAATGATATCGGGAAGACTCAAAGCCACGGGTGGCGGCGTAAAGCCGGCGCTACAGTGGCAATTGAGCGGGTGGCTCACTCTACGGTGACGGACTTGGCCAAATTGCGTGGCTGATCGACGTCGCAACCGCGACGAACGGCAATGTGATAGGCCAACAACTGCAGCGGAATAATCTCCAGCAACGGTGATAACAAATCCGGAGCCGGCGGGAGCTCAATAATATGGTCAGACGCTTCTTTGGCCAGCTTGTCTCCCGTGGTGACAACGGAAATCACGATGCCATCGCGCGCCTTGACCTCTTTAATATTCGAAACGCTCTTTTCATAGAGCGTCAATGATGCCGGATCGGAATCGTCCCTCGTCGCGAGCACCACGACGGGCAAATTCTCATCGATCAGCGCATTGGGCCCGTGCTTCATTTCTCCAGATGGATACCCCTCCGCATGAATGTACGAAATTTCCTTCAACTTCAGCGCTCCTTCCAGCGCCATGGGATAGTGAATTCCTCGCCCCAGATACAGGAAGTCCGACTGACGGAAATATTGCCGCGCGAGATTTTCGTAAAAACCGCTGGCTTCAGCTTGCAAAATGGTTTCCATCTTGTGGGGGATTTGCATGAACTGGAGCATCAGTTGCCGGGCCGCTTCGTTCGACAGTTTTCCGCGTACCTGCCCCAAGTGCGAGGCCAGAAGGACCAGCGCCGCGAGTTGTGCGGTAAACGCCTTTGTGGAGGCCACGCCAATCTCCGGCCCGGCGTGCGTCAGAATGGTGCCGGCAGCTTCGCGCGTGATCATCGAGCCCTTCACGTTACAGATCGCCACGGATGGCGAGCCTTTTTGCTTTGCTTCGCGCTGTGCCGCCAGGGTATCCGCGGTTTCGCCGGACTGCGTGATGCACACGGTCAGCGTCTTTGCATCCAGGATGGGATCGCGATACCGAAACTCGCTGCCGTAATCGACTTCCACCGGAATGCGCGCCAGCCGTTCAATCATGAATTTCCCGGCCAGTCCGGCATGCCAACTGGTGCCGCAGGCTACGATGCGCACATTCTGAAAATCGCGGAACCGCTGGTCGCTCAAAGCCATTTCGTCGAGGAAGACCTTGCCGGTATCCTGCGAAATGCGTCCCAAAATCGTGTCTCGTACGGCGCGCGGCTGCTCGTAAATCTCCTTCTGCATAAAATGCTTGTAGCCGCCTTTTTCCGCCATGATCGGATCCCACGTTACGTGGTGAGATGGACGGTCGACCGGCTTGCCATCCAGGTCCGATACCTTCACTCCGTCGCGCGTAAGGACGGCGACGTCGCCGTCGGCCAGAAAGAATACCTCCCGGGTATGTTCCAGCAGCGCCGGAATGTCGCTGGCCACGAAGTTCTCTCCGTTGCCCAGTCCAATGACGGAAGGGGGTCCGTTTCGCGCCGCAATCAGTTTCTGGGGATCCTTGGCCGACAGAAAAACCAGAGCGTAAATCCCGCGCAACTCACGCAGCGTTTTCCGAACCGCATCCTCAAACGGCAGATCCTTTCCATATTTCTCCACGAGGTGCGCCACCACTTCGGTGTCGGTCTCTGTGAGGAATTTGTGCCCTTCGGCTTGCAGGTTTTCCTTCAGCTCAAAGTAGTTCTCGATGATTCCGTTGTGCACCACCACGTATTGCCCGGTGCAATCGCGGTGAGGATGCGCGTTTTCTTCGGTTGGACGCCCATGCGTGGCCCATCGCGTATGCCCGATGCCATACGTCCCGTCGATTGGCGAAGCCGCCATCGCTTCTTCCAGGTTGCGGAGTTTTCCCGGAGCGCGCCGCAGCTGCAGCTTGCCGTCGGAGCCGACCACGGCTATGCCCGCTGAGTCGTAGCCGCGGTATTCCAGCTTCCGCAGCCCCTCAATGATCACCGGGACGACTTTTTTGGAACCGATATAGCCGACAATTCCGCACATGCCGTAAGTCTCCTCACGTTGAACAAGTCAGAGTAACACGGGGGACAGCGAGGGCGGTTGAAAAGGGTTGCTGGTGTTCAGCGGAGTTACTGCGGGATAGGCTCATTCATGGTGCGCTGAATATCGTAATCCTTGAGTTTGCCGTTCTCGTCGAAATAGAACGTGACGCGAGCCGTTACGGGCTGTAGCCGCTCGGTATCAATGTGCCGGATCTTGGCGACAATGGTGTCCCGCTTGGCGCCCGGCTCTGACGGATAGTCTCTGGCAGCCAGGAATCCGTTCACGGCCGCTTCGGTGGTTCCAAGCGGGAGTTGCTCGTCGAGCATCTGCTGAATGGGCTTCAACTGCGGATCATTGGTCTTCGCGGCCTTTTGGCAGCCCGCCAGCATGAGCACGACCACAGCAGCAGCGGCCAGCCAAGACAACAGGATTTTGAGCTTCACTAGAGGGGAAGGACACCAGCGTTGTTCAGCAACCAAGGTCTGCACCCCAGTACAGAATTTATTCCACGATTTCGAAGCGATATTCTTCGATTACTGGATTCGTCAGAACCTCTTTGGAGATGCGCTCAAGTTGTTTCTGCGCTTCCTCGCGGTTCCATCCATCCAGGTTCAGAACAAAGAACTTTCCCTGGCGAACATCTTTCACCTGCGCATAGCCAAGGCCCGAGAGAGCGTGATGAATGGTTTGCCCTTGGGGGTCCAGAACCGTGCGCTTCGGCATGACCCAAACGTGTGCTTTCATGGAATTCAGTATAACACCTTCATAATGAGGCTCTAGGCGCGACGTGGGTGGGATTGCGTCGAAACTAGGCAAGTCTGTGTACCGAAATGGCTGGCATAAAAGACCAGCACCACATTTAAGACTGAAGAGAGGGTGCTCCAAGCGATTTAGCGATAGGTGTGCAGGGTGACCGGGGTCACGGGCGGTCTTGCCCATCATCACCGACGAGGCGTCTCCATGGTGCTACAAGCGCGTTGGTTCCGTACTTGGGCACGGGCATCTAATTGTGTGCGGCCTGAGGTGACTTATGAAGCGGATTCCGTTTCCGTTCGCAGCAGCGTTCGCCGTGACCTTCCTGGCTACAGGCGTTGCGTGGGCGCAGGATGCAACGAAGCTTGTGCCAGCCGCCAGCGCTGCTGCGGCCCCCGCCAGCAGCTCTGCCGTACAAGCAGCGCCGCGTACCGTAAAACAAACATACAACGCTATCTACGTGGCACCGTTCGAGATTCAGAAGGACGTGACTTTCCCGCCCGAATATGTGGCGCTGATGCAAACGGAAATCTCCAAGGAACTGAGCAGCGCAAAAGTTTTCACTGAAGTTGTCGCGCCGGGTCAGACGGCTTCAACGCCCGATGCGCACATGCTGCGTCTCGCAGGGTTGATCACGAACTACAATCCGGGAAATCGCGCCAAGAGATATTTTGGAGGAGGAGCGGCGGGCGCGGCAGAGATTGATTCGAGGGTGAGTTTCGTGGATGCGACCACCGGGCAGACGCTGATGTCGCAGGATCTGCGAGCCGTTCTGGCGGGTGGATTTTTTGGAGGAAAATCGGAAGACGCGGTGAAGGATTACGCACGTCAGGTGGTGAACAAGGCGAAGCTGATGCTGAACATGCGCGTTCCGGCACCCGCGGAAGGGCCAGCGCCGGTCGCGGGAGAAACGCCAGGAGCGGTGGTGTCGTCGCAGCCTGCACATCATACGGTGGTGATCACGCAAAAAGATTGGCCTGGCTCACAGAAGAAACTGGACCAGGAAGCGGCGGACGGTTACCGATTGACCGGCGTGACCATCAACGGGACATCGACAGCGGATGCGTCATTTCTGCGCACGGATGCGACCGCTGCTGAATTTCACTACAAACTGCTGCACACGATGCTTTCGACGAGCTTGCAGAAGGACATCAACAAGTTGGCGGCCGAGGGCTTTCGGGTTTCGCCGGGCACGCTGACAGTGCTTCAAGCAAATCCCACCGTCATCGTTGAGAAGGCGTCGCCGCCGTTCAAATCGCGATATGAATACATCATCAAGGAAACACAGCTGGTTTCCAGCGGCGAGAAGGAAGTGCAGAAGGTACAACAGCAGGGCTACACGCTAATCGGCGAGACGGAACACGGGACAGCGCACTTGCTGCTGTTCGAAAAGGTGACGGCAGAATAGCCGCGTGAAGCGTAATTCACCACAGAGGACACAGAGAGCACAGAGAACGGCAACGGCAGAGGGGCAGAACGGGCGCTGGATGCGATAGGCGGTCCCGCGCGGAAGCGGGCTGGCATAAAAGACCAGCGCTACAGACATTTAAGAGTAAAACCCAAGAGAAAAGCCTCGGGTCTGAAGACCCGATCTACAGGCTGCACTGCCTGGCTTGCAAAAAGCGAGCGGCGAGCCGCCGCATTCCAAAGGGTCAGGCTACGCCTTCGACTATGCGGATCTCGCGCTCTACGGCGCGGCCGAGGAGTTTCAGGGCTGCCTGATAGGCGGCGCTCTCGTAGGTTTCGATGGCTTTGTCGACGCTTTCGAACTCGATCATCACGATTCTCTGCTTGATGCCGGCCTCGTAAGCACGCGCCGGATTGCCGCGGGCAAGCACCGTACCGCCGCCGGCTTGAATTGCGGGTGCGGCGAGTTTGGCGTATTCGACCAACACCGCAGGGTTCCAGATTGACCGGTAGAACGCTATCCAATATCCCTTCGCCATGAATTGCTCCTCGCTTTCTGAAATATAGAGAGTCGAATCGCGGCTTGCGCCAGTTCCCTGCTCACTCATGCCGAAGCGCGACCAAGGGATCGACCTTCGTCGCTCTGCGCGCGGGAATATAGCATGCCGCTACGGCCACCACAGCCAACACGGTACTGACGAACAGAAGAGTCCAAGGGTCTCGTGGGCTGACGCCAAATAAAAGGCTGGAGAGGATACGGGTGATGGCTAGCGCGCCCAGAACGCCGAGGGCGAGACCCGCTCCCGTGAGCGCCATGCCGGTCTTGAGCACGAGCAGCAACTGTTCCCAGGCGCTGGCGCCGAGTGCCGCGCGTATACCGATTTCATGGGTGCGCTGGGTGACGGAATAGGAGATCACCCCGTAAACGCCAATGGCAGAGAGCAGGAGAGCCAATCCAGCAAATGTGCCCAGCAGAACGGTGCGCATGCGGTTTTCGCCGAGGGATTCGGATTTGATCTGATCGAGTGGCTTAATTTCGGGCAGGGCCTGGGATTTATTCAACTCCCAGATGGCGGCTTGGATGGATTTAATGAAGTGATTGGGATCCATGGCCCCGCGCACTACCAAGGCTTGCTGCGGACTGGGGCTTTGCTTGTAGGAAACGTACAGGCCCGCGCAGGCGTCGTCCAAACCGCAGGCGCGCTCGCCCTCAACAACGCCCACAACTTCCCAGGCGATTTCCGGACCGAGAGCCGGCTGGCCGGGAATGATCTCTTCGATGCGTATGCGCTTGCCGATGGGATCTTGGTCCTTAAAATATTTTTTGACCATGGCCTCATTTACGACGGTAACGGGAACAGTTGCGGCAGTATCGGTTTCCGCAAGCCAGCGGCCTTTCTTCAGGCGCATGCCGATGGCGGCAAGATAGGAGGGGCTGACAGGCTTAAAACCCGCGGCAGGACGTTTGGCAACTTCGACGAAGGGTTGTCCCTCGATGAGAAACGGCATACCGTCCGGCCAGCCTTGCAGTGGAAGAGCGCCGGTGGTGGCGGCTTGAGTGACTCCGGGCAGTGCCTGGAGCTTTTCGAGGACTTGGCCGAGATAGTTGATGATGCGCGGACCGTCGGGATATTGCAGTGTGGTCATGGGAAATTGCATGGTGATGACGTTGGTGGCATCGAAGCCGGGATCGACCTGCTGCAATTGGTAGAAGCTGCGGATGAGCAACGCGGCACCCGACAACAAAATGAACGCGAGGGCGATTTCGGCGACGGCTAATCCATTTCTGACATAGGTGCGATTAATGCCGGTGGTGCCGCCTCTTCCGCCTTCTTTGAGCGAACCGACCAGATCGGCTTTCATGCTTTGCAGAGCAGGAGCAATGCCGAAAAGAACTCCAGCCGTGACCACAATGGCGACCGCAAAGAGAAGCACCTGGCCATTCAGTGAGACATCGGCTTCAGCAGGCAACAACAGCGGGGGAATCCATGCTTTCAAGCCGCGCATCAGCGCCCAAGCGAGAGCGATCCCGACGGCGCCGCCGATTCCGGCTAGCAGCACACTTTCTGTAAGGAACTGCCGCACGAGGCGCGCACGACCAGCGCCTAACGCGGAACGTACGGCGACTTCGCGTTCGCGGGCAGCCCCGCGTACGAGGAGCAGATTGGCGAGGTTGACGCAGCCGATGAGGAGGACGGCGCCAACCGCGGCGAGAAGCACGAGGAGCGATTGGCGAAGATCTTTGTCGACCATGCGGTCCTGGTAGCGGTCGACGGTGACGCTCCAACCTTTGTTGGATTTGGGATACGCCTGCTCGATCTGCGCGGCGATACCCTTCATTTGCTCGCGCGCTTGCTGCAAGGTGACGCCAGGCTTCAAACGCGCCCAGGAAATCATCCAGTGGTAGTCGCGAGTCATCTGTTCAGGCTTAAAAGCGAGCGGCGTCCAGACATCTTGCCACTCGCGATCGTACATGCCCGGGGGCATAACGCCGATGACGGTATGCGGTTCGCCATTCAAGCGGACGCTGCGACCGATGATCGTGGGATCTTCCCCGAAACGGTTCTGCCAGATGCGGTGGCTAAGAATCACAACATGATTTTTCCCGAGTTGGTCTTCATCGGAGACGAAGGTACGCCCGAGCATAGGCTTGACGCCAAAGATTTCGAAGTAGGGCGCGGAGACACGGCCATTTCTGAGTTCCACCGGCACATCGGCGTCGGTTAGCGTGACGCTGCCCCACGACTGAGCAGCCATCGCGGTGAAGACCGTGTTTTGAGTCTTCCAATCGAGGAAATTGAGGGTGGAGATGCCATTGCGCTCGCCGCCGGGAGGCTTTTCCCAGACATTAAGGATCTGGTCGGCTCCGGGGAATGGCAGGGGTTTCAGGAGAACAGCGTCGACAAAGCTGAAGATGGCCGTGGTGCCGCCAATGCCCAAAGCCAGGGTCAAAATTGCCGCCAGCGCGAATCCGGGACTCTTGCGAATCATCCGCAGCCCGAAGCGCACATCCTTGCCCAACTGGTCCATGATGACCACCCCACTCGATTGGACTGCCTGCGGACCCCGCGGTTAGCACCAAACGAGGGTCCGGGCACAAGCCGGTCTCGACCCGGCCGGCATGAAGGGATAACGAGAGAGGACGGGAAAATGTTCCCCGGAGATTTAGGCAAAACAGAGGCTAATCCAGGAGAAAGCCTCACCCCTGAAGGGGTGAGCTACAGGATCGAGTTTTTCTATTTTTTGGTGGTAACGGCTTTCTTGATTATGGCGACGGAAACGTTTGCGTCGGACTCGTTTTCGAAGCCGATTACGCTGGAATATTTCTTTCCGATGACCAGGGCCACGAGAAAATTCATGTTAATGCCAGCGGCGGAAATGCCTTGCGCGATCTTGTGTCCGAGGCCGGCCTTGTTGTCGCCCTCGACAAGCAATGCGGGAATGGATGATGCGGCTAGGCCCGCTTCCTGGGCCTTTGCGACGGATTTTTTCCCGGTGATGGGATAAAGCTCGACCGCGGCTTTTGTGCCACCTTCGGGATGCCTGTAACCCATTACCACTTGCAGGTCGGCGCCGGCGAGCGGTTCCAGTGTCTTGGCAAGAGTGCCGGTCTGATTCTCCAGTTCTTTACGCCAAAGAGTGATTTTCTTGACTGTAATGGCCATAGGAACTCCTTTCCTACGAATTCGGCGAGCAGCTAAGGCGCATGGTACGCCGTCGGCATCGTTGGGGGCAACAGCTCAGTATTGGCGTTGGGTTGAATTGAGTTAGCAAAAACAACCCAAGAGAATGGCCTCACCCCTGAAGGGGTGAGCTACAGGATTGTGAATGTGGCGTTTATTTGGGGGATTGAGACTGCTGTTTTTTGCGTTGTTCGTCGAGCTTCTTCACAAAGTCTTCAAATTTGGGGAGTTGCTCGGGTGTGAGAAACGTACGCATTTCCGAACGAGCTTTTTGCCGGATGGCATCCATGTCAGCATCCGACTTTTCGCGAATCACTCTCATGTCGTCGTGAGCTTGATGCAAAACGGAATCCACTTTTTGCGTCTGCTCCGGTGTTAGCTGCAACTCTTTGGTGATCTCCGCAACGCGAGCCGCGCGGCGTTCTGGTTCGCTCATGGCAGCCGCAGGTCTGTCCGCGGCAAAGCTCTTGTGCGCGAAGTTGTACCCAAATACGGCGCCGATAGCGAGCCCTAACGCAAAAACCACAGCCAGCCAGAGGCCGGCCTTTTGCCTTGTGTCAGCATTCATCGATGACCCTCGGAGGAGTTGATCAGCACATCATCGTTCAGGGGGGCCGGTTGGCTAGGCTCCAGTACCGTTTCATTGGCTGCGACTTGCGGAGGGCCAGCGAGTTCGACGCGCCGCAACTGGTAGGTCCAGGTGCTCGCCAGCAGCAAGAGCAAGCCGCAAACCGCGACGAGCCGAGGGGCGAATTTCCTGATGCTGACCCACACGGCATCCCGCAAATCGATTTCGGATTCCTGCCCGGCGATCGCGGCCATCACGCGCGTGGCAAACCACGGCCCGGGTCTTGCAGACTGTTCTGCCAGGGGCTGCAAGGCAGCTCGCGTCATGGCCAGATCTTCCGACGCTTCCCGGCACTCCATGCATTTCGAGGCGTGCTCGCGCGACGCCGGCGACAATGCTCCCAGCAGCGTCCCGAATTCAACTTCGGCATTCTCCAATGGCAGAACCTCAAGTTCCTCCCGGAACTCCTGGCATCCGCTTACTTTCCGATTGGGCCCAGTTGCCATCCGCATCACCTCTTGGTCGCTAAATTCCTGTCGGCCAATTCATTCCACTACTTTACCGCTTCGCGCCGCTTGACTTTCTCCATGATTCGCCGCCGCGCCCGGAATAACCGCACCTTTACGGTATTGCCGTTGATTTCCATGATATCGGCGATCTCCTCGACAGAAAAACCCTGCACTTCCTTCAAGATGAGCATCAAGCGGTCTCGCTCATCCAAATCCACCAACAAATTCTCGACTCGTTCACGCGCATCAAGCCGGTCGCTGACGTCGGGCGCGGCAGCTTTTTCGCTAAAACCGCTATACTCATGAGCCTGCTCTTCATTCAAATCGGACTCATACAGCAGCGGGCGCACCTTGCGTTTGCGCAACACGTCCCAACATTCGTTCACCGTGATCTTGTACAGCCAGGTGCTGAAGGCGGCGCGTTGATCAAATCTTTTGAGCGAAAAATAGGCCTTCACAAAAACCTGCTGCGCCACATCTTCCACATCCTCCTTGTTTCGAAGGATGCCGCCGGCGACCGCGAATACACGGCTCTGATGTTTGCGGACAAGAAGCTCGAACGCCTCCTTGTCGTCAGATTTGGCGAGTCGCACGAGTTCGCGATCGTCGTCGCGCCGGAGCGCGTCTGACGCGGGCGTCAGAACAGGAGCTAGAGCCTGGGCCGCCATCTCACCTGTTTTTGGGACGTGTGGCATGAGTATTTGGTTACGCTAATCTGGCTGTCTTGTAGAGTATGCACCGGCGCGGGGCGTTTCCGTAAGTGGCTATGGGATGAGCGGGGGAGGTTTAGGGTAGCGGCTGCGGGTAGATTGGTTACTCTTTCGCCCATTTGAACGACTGAAGCGAAGAACTGTTGTGCAGAGGCGGTCTGCGGGCTGCGCGCCTCGATCGAAAAGCGACGGCTAGCCGCCGCACTCCGAAACGGCTACTTCCCTACCTTGCGTAGGAGTTTGGGAGTGGCTAGCCAGAGGAGTTGGCCGCTCGGAGGGACTAGGCGGGTCAGTTCGATCAGGGCGACGCCGGCTTTTTTCAGCGAAGTGATGTGATGTTTTATGCCGATGGCGGTTGCGAGGACGTCGTCGAGGTGCGGAGCATGGCCAAAGATGAAGACGGAGGAAGCCTGCTTGTCTTTGGAAAGTTCGCGGAAGAGTTGCAACGGTTCAGCGCCGGGAAGAAGCAGCTCGGTTTTTTGAATTTTGTTTTTGGAGTATTCGAGGGCGCTGGCAAAGATCTCAGCGGTTTGAAAAGCGCGAACGTAGGGGCTGGAGAGAATGACATCCGGTACGGCGCCGATTTCGGCAACGCCTTTGGCCACCTGCTTGGCTTTGTCGACGCCTTCGGGAGTGAGAAAGCGTTCGGGGTCCGGAGGGCATTGGGGATCTTCGCGATCGATGGCAATGCCGTGGCGCACGATGTACAGCTGCATGAGAGGGGCTCCTCCTGTGGGCATTGTACTGAGAGAAATATGAATGTTAGATGACGATGTACGAAAGGAGCAATGGGCGGCGGACAGATTCGGCTAGGGACGATCCAGGTGGTGGCGGAAATACAGTCTTACGTGGAATTCGCGTTCGAACAGGTCGGAGCTGCGCTCGGCGTCGCGGAGATCTTCGGCGACATCGCCACGAGCTTCGATTTTGAGAGAGACCGCGCCGCGCTGAAAGGAAGCGCGCATGGACTGGATGCGCTGGCGATGAGAGTGATCGAGCCCCTCGGCAATGCGGACGATTGAGGCCAGGCGGCGTGCAATGCGCTTGTCGGTATTGTTGAGGACGGAGTAAGCGGGATGGTGCCCGTCGGGCGTGGATTTGCGGTTGTGGTAGCGCACGATGGCGCCGACGAGATTGCGATCGCGGCCTTCGAGTCCAGGGATATCGCCGTTAAGAGCGAGGTATTCGCCGTGTTTGTGATGGCCGCGGTGGCTGACGCGATGACCGACGTCGTGGAGAAGGGCCCCGGCTTCGAGTTGAACGCGGGCTTGCGGAGGCAGGTGGTGGACCGGCTGTAGCTGATCGAAGAGCATCAAGCTCAGCTCGCGAACGTGTTCGGCGTGCTGCTGATCGTACTCTAGGCGGCGGCCAAAGCTGCGAGTGGCCAGAAGCATCTGGCGCGCAGCAACGTTATAGCGATGCGGTTCCTTGCGTGAGAAAGCTTCGCGCGCGATTTCAGAGAGCAGACCTTCGCGGATGCCAACACTGGGAATGATAAAGCGTCGAATGTTCAGGTAGCGGCCGAGGGTCAGGAAGATGATGGCGGCGATGCCCATCACGTCGGCGCGGTCGCGGCGAACTCCATAGGCTTTCATGCGCGAGCGGATGTCGCGCTTGAGGAGGTCAGGCAGACGCTCGCGAAGAAGAGAAAGTTCGAGCGTGGGAAGGCCGTCCTGACGAGGGCCGGGAGCAACGTTGGCGAGGGTTTCGGCGTTTCCGCCAAGGGCCACGGAAACTTCATCGGCAAGATTGGGACGTTGCGGGATACGGGATTCGAGCAGGGCGCGAACGTAGCGGCGAACCTGTTCGACCTGAAATGGACGGATAACCCCGTGAATGTTGAGGGTGGTGAGCAGGCGAACGGTGCCGACGGGAAGTTGCGCGCCGGTGTGGGCTGTGTGGTCGCGAACAAGGCTGATTTCCAGGCTGCCGCCACCCAGGTCGACGATGCAACGCGGCTGAGCCTCCGGGCCCATCGCCGCAATGACCGCTTCGCGGCCTAGGCGCGACTCTTCTTTAGCGCTGATAACTTCCAGAGAGATGCCGGTGGCCTGCTTAATGCGACGGTTAAAGCTTTTGCGATTCTGGGCTTCGCGGGTGGCACTGGTGGCAACGGCGCGATATTTGGTGACGCCGTATTCCTCCATGAATTCATGAAGCTTACGGAATGCTTTGACGGCTTTTTTGAGGGTGTCTTCGCTGAAGCGATGCCGGATAAAGACGCCTTCTCCGAGTCGCAAAGAGCAGCGTTCGTTGACGAGGGGTTCGATATCGAGAGCGGAGTAGGCGCGTGCGATGGAGAGGCGGACTGCGTTGGAGCCGGCATCGATGGCGGCTATGTGAACCGGTTCAGGCACGAGGGTCCTTAGCGCCAGAGATGGGCGAGAGCGGAAGAAGGAGCGTATTTGGTGGAACGGATGCCAAGCTGTTCGCTGATGCGCTGGCGGAGCTGCTTGTTGACCGCAGGGACGTTGGCTTCGCCATCGAGTTCGATGAAACCATTTTTCTTGGCCATGACTTCGAGCTCGCGCTTGATCATGGTCTGGTAGCGAACGAAGGACCAATAAAGGTCGTGAGAGAGAGACATGTCGCGTCCTGCTTCCCAATAGCTGATGGCCTGTGCTTTCTTGAATTCGCGAGCGAAAGCGGTTTCGGGCCGGACGTTGAGCCAAAAGGTAAGGTGAGGACGAAGGGCCATAGCGTAGAGGCCGGCCAGGTAATCGCGATTGATGCCGCGAACAACGCTGCGCGCGATGAGCGTAAAGATGAAACGATCGGCGAGGACAACGGTGCCGGAGCGCAGAGCAGGAACAATGCGATGCTCCAGTTGGTCGAAAAAGTCGGTGGCGTACATGAGTGCGAGGGTAAGTCGGGTGACGGCGTTTTTAGCGAGGAGCTGATCGATATCGCGGCCGACAAGATTGGAGCGGCGCAGACCGGAGGTTTGTACGGCGAAGCCTTCGGATTCGAGCCATTCCTGGAGCAGAGCGATTTGAGTGGAACGGCCGGAGCCGTCCATGCCCTCGATAACAATAAGCGTGCCGTTGAGTTCGCCGGGGTCGAGACCGACGAGAGTTTCGCCGAAGAATGATTGCGAGTATTCGGGGTCTGCGACCGGCACTTTGACGGCAGGAGGAGCTTCGACGACGGCGGAAATACCGGGTTTATCTTTTTCCTGATCAGGCATGGCTACTCGGACTCCTGTGCGCGAGGCGCGAACCGCTTCAGATCGATTTTGGAGGCGACGATATCGCGCATCTGTTTTTGGAGTTTGTTGACGGGAAGGGTGCCGTCGAGGACCACAAAGTTGTCGGTGTCGACCATTTTGTCGTACTCCTCGAGGATGCGCGCCTGAAAAAGCTTGAAACTTTCCGGGCGCTCGTAGGAGAGGCCGAGGTCCATGCCGGCTTCGTAGTATTTCAGCTTGGGGCGGCCGCTGAGGATGCGATGAACCGCAACATCGAGGGGAGCGCGGAAATAGAACGTAATGTCGGGAACGGGAGCGAAACGGTAAAGATTGCGAAGCCAGCGATGGGAGCAACCACGGGCGGCGTCGCGGGCGAAGGCGGTGTAGATGTAACGATCGGCAAGGACGAGGTAATCGCCCTGAAGAAGGGGCATAATCTGGCGCTCGCAACGGTCGGCAAAATCGGAGGCGTGCAGAAGAGAAAAAGTGGTGGGAGTGAGGAGGCGCTTCTGTTTGCCGCGACGTGTGGCGGACTTAACGAGCGGAGAAGAATTCCACTCGGTGAAATGAAGGCGGTAGCCGCCGATTTCGAGCCAGCGTTTCAGTAGATAGAGTTGCGTGCTCTTGCCGGAACCGTCGGTGCCTTCAACGACGATCAGAGCACCGGGATAAGCGCGGCTGGGAACGGGACGGCCGGGCTGCGGGAGAGTGGTTTTGGAGGCCTCGGCGCGAGGCGCCTTTGGAGTGGTGGTGTCTTGAGTGTCCATGAGGTGGCCGAGGCACGGCCGATCCTTATGATTTCAGAGTAGGGAGTGATTGTTACGGACTCATTAAAACACAGGAATGGCGGGGTACGCAAAAGAGTGCGGTTGATGCGGGAGTGTGTGCGTGCGTTGAGTTGGGATCTCGCCGCGATTCTCGAGCAACTGCACCGGTCTGAAGACAGGCAACCACAAATCATAAACGAGATGCGGGAACAGCGGGCTGCGCTACATTGACGAAAGCGGACAGGTCTAGCTCGCGATTCGGTTAGACGCTTTGGTTTGCAAAACCGGCGGCGGCCCACCGCACTCCAAAGACCTCAGAAGAAAGAGAGCTTGATGCTCAAGAATTTTTTGGGATTTTTGCGGAATTCAGCGATCAGCGAGCGCATGTCGGCAGTGAGACCGGTGAGGTTGTCGTAGAGCTGAGGATCGGAGAAAAGCTTGCCAGCGGTGTTGTCATTCTGATTGAGCTTGGCGGTAGCGGTGGAGAGGTTGGAGCTGGTATCGCGGAGTTTATTGTAGAGGGTATCGTCGGTGGCTAGCTTGCCGAGAGTGCCTTTACCGGCGCGGATGTCGCCGATCATGCCGTTGCCATTGTCGAGAGCTTTCTTGGCATCATCGTAGAGAGTGGGATCGTAGAGAAGTTTACCCATGGTGCCTTTTTGCGCGCGCAGGTCGGCGAGGATGGTGTTGATCTGATCGATGGCCTTATCGACTTTTGTGGAAGTGTCGTCGGTCATGAGCAGTTTACCGATGGTGCCCTGGCCAGCTTGCACGTTGCCGACAATCTGATCGCCTTTGACGAGAATGCTGTTGAGATGCTTGTAGGCCTGGTCGTCGGTAAGCAGCTTTCCGAGAGTGCCCTTCCCTTCCTGAATGCCGCCAATGAGGTCCTTGACCTGGTCACTGAGCGCTTTGAGATTGGCGAGAACGTCGGCGCTGCGTTCGACAACTTCCTTGATGGCTTTCTCTTCGGCGCCGGGAACGGCTTGGCCCTCGGTGAGGGGAACGCCGGTGTAGCCGCGCTGGATGTTTACATAGCGGTTTCCGAGAAGTCCTTCGGTGACGAGCGTAGCGCTGGAATCGGTGAGAATGTCGTTTTGATACCGCTTGTCGATGCGCATATCGACTTCGATGTTCTTGGCGCGATCCGGAGGTCTGCCGTTTTCGCGCGGAACGATCTTGATCTGATCGACGTTGCCGATTTCGACGCCGTCCAGACGAACGGGAGCGCCAGCAGCAAGACCAGAAACTTCAGGGAGAAAAGTCCTCAGGCGATATTTCGGGCCGAAGAAGCCGGCACCCGTAACGTAGAAGATGCCGACGGCGAGAATCAACAGGCCAACCAGGACGAACAGTCCCACGCGCAATTCCGACCATGTCAACTGTTTGCGCTGCGCCATTCGCAATTTCCTCCGTGCACCCGAAACCCAAAAGCGGTCCGCCTGAGAAGGCGGCCCCTACAAAAACTAGCCAACCCAAAACTTGAGCAAACCCAAGAGCACAGACTGAAGTCTGTGTTACTGGAGTTTGTGTTACCGCCGCACTTGCCGGCCGCCCAACCTGCTGGGACAACTATACAAGATTCAAATCAAAAAACGTTGCAGATACGGATCCTTGGACGCGAGGATCTCATCAGGGCTGCCCTCAAAGTAAACGCGACCGTCGCGCAAGACCAGGAAACGCGTGGGCGTCAGATTCTGGTCGGAGGGGGAATCGCGAGAGACGCGGCGCGATTTGGGATCAAAGCGAAAATTAGCAAGAGCGAAACCGTCCTGAAGCCGATGGGTGGCGAGGAGAGATGTGACGCCATAAACATCGCGCAAGCGGAGGATCAAAGTGATGATGGTTTGCGAAGTAATGGGATCGAGGCCCGCAGTGGGAGAGTCGTAGAGAACGATAGGGGGATGATTGACGAGGGCACGGGCGATGGAAACACGGCGGCGCATACCGCCAGAGAGCTCAGAAGGAAGAAGGTCCATGGTGTGCTCGAGTTCGACGAAGCGGAGAACTTCCTCAACGCGCGGGACGATTTCGTCCTGGCTGAGACCGTCTTCAGTAAGGCGGTAGGCAACATTGTCGGCGACCGTCAGCGAATCGAAGAGCGCGCCTTCCTGAAAAACAAACCCGACTTTGCGGCGGAAGGCCAGAAGATCATGCTCGCTCATGGAGGAGACGCGGTTGCCGAGGACTTCGATCTGGCCGCGGTCGGGAGAAAGGAGGCCGGCGGCCATTTTGAGAGTGAGAGTTTTACCAGTGCCGGTTTCACCGAGGAGCACCAGGGTTTCGCGAGTCTGGGCGGTAAACGAGACGCCACGCAGAATGTCGCCATCGCTGAAGCCGATGTGCACGTCGGAAAACTGGATGACGGCATCGCTGGAGGTAAGCGACGGGTTCGAGGAGGAAATAGGGGAAGGGTCCATGGTGGATTAAAAGACTTTTTCCGCAAGATAGAGCGCGAGTTTGGTAAGGAAAGTATCCGAGACGATGATGAGGATGGAAGAAACGACGACGGCTTGTGTAGTGGCGCGGCCGACACCCTGTGTACCGCCGTGGACATTGAGTCCCTGATAGCAGCCGACGGTGGCGAGGATAAATCCAAAAACGATGGATTTGGAGAAACCCTGCATCAGGTCGGAGAACTCAAGAGCCGCGATTGCGCGCTGCCAGAAAGTGAAAGCATTCAGGCGCAGTGAGAATACGCTGGAAACCATCCCGCCGAGCAACCCGACGAAAACGGAGATAGTGGTGAGCAGCGGAACAGTCATGAGTGCGGCGACGACGCGCGGAGTGACCAATTTGCGGCTGGGGTCTGTACCCATTGCGCGCATAGCGTCGACCTGTTCAGTGACCAGCATGGAGCCGAGTTCAGAGGCGATGCCCGAAGAGCAGCGGCCGGCGACAAGCAGGCCGGTGATGGTAGGGCCCAGTTCGCGAACGAGAGCAAGGGAAACTATATCGCCGGTAAGAGCGGTCTGGCCGAAGCGTTCGAATTGCGAGCCCGTCTGCAAGACCATGACGGCACCGATGAAAAAGCCGGAGAGAAGAACGATGGGGAGCGAACCGACACCGATGTCGTCCATCTGGTCGAGCGCGTCCTGGATGTAGCGCGGCTTGCTGCTGAGATTGGCGAGGGAGCGGAAAGAGAGCTTGGAGTAGTCCTGGATTCTGAGGACGATGTGCTTGGCAATGTCCTGCAGAACTTCCACGACCGAAGGAGTGTCGGGAGCGATGGCGTGCTGATGGGAAACCTGAAGAGGTGACTCAGCCACTTGGATCTCGTCGTAAGCTCCGAGGAAAGCGTAACTGGGGATAGCAGAAGCGTCAAGCGCATAGCGACGAGATGCAGATGAGGGAAAGTAGAAAAACTTTACAACGAGTTACAAATTGAAAATGTAAAGGAGCAACTTGGTAATGAACAAATCGACGACAAGCACAGCGACCGAGGAAATGACGAACGCGGTGATGGTAGCGCGGCCCACGCCGGCGGTACCACCTTCGACGCGAAAGCCCTGATAACAGCCGACGGTGGAGATGATGAAGCCAAAAACAAGCGGTTTGACGAAACCGATAACCAGGTCGCCGAAAACCAGGACTTTGATGGCGCGGGTCATAAATGTTGCCCAACCAATGTGCAACGTGATGTTGGCGACCACAAATCCGCCGAGCAGCCCGGACATATCGCCGACGGCAACGAGCAGGGGCAAGGTGATAACGGTAGCGAGCACGCGAGGAGTCATGAGCTTGCGGACGGGATCAATGCCAAATCCGCGCATGGCGTCGACCTGGTCGCTGACGACCATGGAACCAAGCTCGGAAGCCATAGCGGTGGCATTGCGGCCGGCGACCAGAAGCGCGACGAAAACGGGGCCGAGTTCACGGAGCAGCGCAAGGGAAACGGCGTCACCGGTCAAAACTGTTTCGCCGAAACGCGCAAACTGCGAGGCGGAGTTCAAGACAACGACGCCACCAACGCACAGGAGCGCGGTGGCGACAATCAACAAGGAACCCACGCCAATCAGATCCATCTGCTGGACCAGGTCAGTGAAGTAGCGGCGAGTGGTAAAGATGTTGCGGACGGATTGAACGGAAAGTAGAGAGTAGTCCTGGATCCAGAACGTCCAGGTCTTCAATGTGTCCCCAACCACGGAGGGAACGGAAATTTCGCTCATAGTCATACCCCTTGTCACACGGGTTGGCGCCAGTGTGCGCACAAGCTGAGGACGTCCGCCAGATGAGTGAACATACAACAGGAACGGGTTGCGGCGCTAAGGGGAGTAAGTGGAAAAAGGCGAAGTTGAAAACAGGGGTAGCGGGTCGAGGAAGCGAAAACTCCTGAATGCTTGGCCGCGAGACTGGAAACGTGACTATACTAGCCGGCAGTGAGGCGTCTTCGAAGCTGTGGGGGATCAAAGGAGAAACAATGTCGCGGTTTCCTGGTGTTGCGCGGTGGAGTGGATTGATTTTGTTGATCGGCGTGTTTTCGGCAGGTGCGGCCATGGGTGCGGATGAGGTGATCGTTGCGAGCGGCAAGCTACAAGGAACGATGAGTGCCGATCATACGGTGCGAATGTTCAAGGGAATCCCGTTTGCGGCAGCACCGGTTGGAGCGCTGCGATGGAAAGCGCCGCAACCCGCGCCGAGTTGGAGCGGCGTGCGACAAGCGGACAAGTTTGGCCCAGCTTGCCTGCAAACGGATGTGTTCGGAGATATCTATTTTCGCGACGCAAAGCCGAGCGAAGACTGCCTGAATCTGGATGTCTGGATTCCGGCGAAGGCAGATAGCGCAAAGATTCCAGTGTTTGTGTGGTTCTATGGCGGCGGATTTGTGGCGGGAAGCGCATCGGAAGCGCGGTACGACGGTGAGAACCTGGCGAAGAAAGGCGTGATCGTCGTTGAACCGAATTACCGGCTGGGCGTGTTTGGATTTTTCTCGCACCCAGAGTTGACCAAGGAATCGGGACACAATTCTTCGGGAAACTATGGACTCCTGGATCAGGTGGCGGCCTTGCGGTGGGTGGTGAAAAACATTGCGGCGTTTGGGGGCGATCCGCACAACATCACAATCGGTGGGGAGTCCGCGGGATCGTTGTCGGTGAGCGCGTTGATGGCGTCACCGCTGTCGAAAGACTTGTTTCAGAAGGCGATCGGGGAAAGCGGGGCATTCTTCCCCGTCGGGCCCAATGCGGGGATGCAGCTAGAGCCAGTTAGCGTGACGGAGCAAGGCGGCGTGAAATTTGCCGAGTCCGTCGGAGCCAAGTCTCTGGCGGAGCTGCGCGCGAAATCCGGAGATGATTTGCTGCAGGCGGCGGCAAAACAGAATCGCGGATTTGGGTTTCGACCGAATCTGGACGGCTATTTCCTGAGCAGCGACGCGCTTTCCATCTATTCGAAAGGAGAGCAGAGTCAGATTCCCTTATTGGCTGGATGGAATGCGGACGAGGGGAAGCTGAACATTTTGTTTGCTCCCCAGAAACCGACGGCGAAAAGTTTCGCGGAGCAGGCACAGGCGCGGTTCGGAGACCAGGCGCCGGAGTTCCTGAAGCTGTACCCGGCAAACACGGACCAGGAGGCATTGCAGTCGGCGTATGCTTTGGCGGGCGACGATTTCATCGCATTCTCCACTTGGAAATGGATCGACATGCAGAGGAAGACCGGCAATTCGGCCGTTTACCAGTACCGATTCGAGCAGGTTCCGGCGGTGAAGCCCGGAGCGATGATTGGGCCGATACCTGCCAGCGAGGCGGGATCAAGGCACGCGGGTGAAATTCAATACGTCTTCGAGACGCTGAAATCCGAAGAGGGAGTGCCGTGGACCGCTGAGGACTTCAAAGTGTCTGCAGCGATGGCCAGCTACTGGGTGAATTTCATCAAGACCGGCAACCCGAATGGCAGCGGTTTGCCGAACTGGCCCAAATGCGACAGCAAGGATGGATATCAGGTGATGTATCTGTCCGGCAAAAATATCCATGCAACCGTCGACGCGATGCGCGCACGATACGAGTTTCTGGATGCGCATGCGGCGAAGCACAATGGAAAACAGAACGCGGGCGGCCAATAGACAAGCGCCGCCAGAATCACGCCATCGCGCGCAAGTTCACTGACCTGCAGATGGGTTCGACCGGTCGAGATTTGCGCGCAATGGCAAAAACTGCACCCGCAGCGATTAGCCAGTGGCGGCTTCAGCGGAGGACTTGGTCGGGGCGGCAGCGGCTGCATCGCTGGGCCTGGCGGTAATTTCCAGGCCACTCTTGTTCATATCGAAGCGCTGCTTGCGATCGAGGCCCTTTACGAACTCGCGAGTGGCCTTGGCGACGCCACCGGGTAGGCTGGAGGCCTCGACCTTGAGGCTGGACTCGACCTTGCCCTTGTCGCGATCCTGATAGCTGAATTGAACTTCAAAGGTTTTCATGCGGTGAAGCTCCTTTGTGGTGTTGGTGAATTCGCTTGCTGCGCTGCATCGTGCATTGCCAGTGCGAACAGCAGATCCCTCGCTTCGCTCCGATGACAATCTTGCTAGTGATGATGCTTGTGACTCGCCGACTTCTTGGAGTGCTTCCCTTTGCAGGCGTTGAGCTGAGACTTGAGCACTTCGTTCTGTTTGGCTAAATCGTCGCGGGAAGAGGTCATGGCATCGAGGTCGTTGCCGACCTGGCCGTTGTCTTTTTGAAGTTCCGCGACTTTGGCCTTGAGTTGTTCGTTCTCCTGGAGAGTTTTGGTGTCATTGCAGGCTGCCAGGGGCAAGATCAGCAGCGCCATGAAAGCCAATGTCACCCAGGAATGCTTGCGGGTCATGGTCATCCTTCGGTACAGAGATAGAAGCGCGACAGAAGCGAGAGCAGGTGAGGCGGGGGCACCGCTGGCAACTTGGTTAGGGTAACGGAGAACGCAGCAAGGAGCAAGCCGATAGACGAGGTGCCAGCAACTCGACGGAAGTTACCATCCCACCGCGCACGTGTAGCGATTCGTTGCGTACTAAGTTGGTCGCACCTAGACTGGACTGCTGGAGGCTCAGGATATCGCCTACACAGAGATGATCCGTTCCACACATGTAGTCGTCGTAGCGCTTTGCGCATTCCTAAGCGGTTGCGACCAGGCCGCCTTGATGAAAAGGTTCGCGCCTCTTCAAGACGAGCCGATCGCACGACAATATCTCGACCTTCTAATGCAAGGGAAAGTAGACGCGATAGAGCACGACATGGACCCAAGTGTGGCAGACGTGGATGTCAGGGAGAAGCTTGTCAAAGTAGCCGACAGGTTGCCCGCTGAAACTCCCAAGTCTACTAAGGTCGTGGGGGCGATGTCCCATAAGAGAGAAGGGGTTTCAGAGTCAGAGATTGTTTTCGAATGCCAATTCCAGAGCAGGTGGTACTTAGTTAACATTGCACTGCGGAGGAAAGGGAACGTCACGACCGTCCTCGGCCTTGGCGTCACTCCACGGTCCGACTCCTTGGAGAATCTCAACAGGTTCACGTTGCTTGGGAAAAGTGCCTTTCAATATATGGTGTTCGCCTTGGCGGTGTCCTCTGTCCTGTTCAGTTTCCATGTTTTTGTGATGTGCATACGGAAGAAACGGGGAGCGAAGCGATGGTTGTGGATGGTGCTCGTATTGGTGGGTGTCGGAAAATTGGCGGTGAACTGGAACACTGGACAGTGGGCGTTCACACTTTTGGCTGTACAAATTCCGTGCGCCAGTGCGACCGCTCCCTTCTACGGACCATGGACAATCGCAGCCTATCTGCCTTTGGGAGCAATCATATTTCTGAATGAGCGGTGGAGAGACAAAGTGCTCGGCACATATGATCAATAACCGCATAATCTACGCCTGATAAATAAAATAGAAATCATAGAGAGAGGGCTGAGGAGTGCGCTGGACGGAAGTGGTGGTGGCCGTTAAACTGGATGTTTATGCTGCGTTTCTATACGGCGGGTGAGTCTCACGGACAGGCGCTGGTTGCGTTTGTGTCTGGATTACCGGCGGGGATGCCGGTGGATTTGGAATTAATCCAGCACGAATTGCACCGCCGCCAGTTGGGATATGGGCGCGGCGGGCGTCAGAAAATCGAGAAAGACAAGGCGGACGTTTTTGCGGGAGTGCGGCACGGGCACACAATTGGCGCGCCAGTAGCGTTGCGGATCGAGAACCGCGACTGGTCGAACTGGGAAAAAATTCTTCCGGTGGGAGCGTCGTCGGAGCCGGAAGCGAGTTCGCGCAAGCTGGTAGCGCCGCGGCCGGGGCATGCGGACCTGGCAGGTTCACAGAAATTCAATTTTCATGATGCGCGATATGTGCTCGAGAGAGCGTCGGCACGCGAAACGGCGGCGCGAGTGGCGGCGGGCGCGTTCGCCAAGCAATTACTGAAGCAGTTTGGGACGGAGATTGCCAGCCACACGATTCAGGTGGGCCACGTGAGACTGGAACGGCCGGTGCGGTGGGATGAAATCCAGCGCGTTTGCGCAGACCTGGAATCGCCGCTGCGCTGCGTGGACGCGGCGGTGCAGGAAAAGATGCGAATGGAAGTGGATGCAGCGCTGAAGGCCGGCGACACGGTGGGCGGAGAGTTTGAGGTGGTGGCACACAATGTGCCGGTGGGACTGGGTTCGCACGCGCAATGGGACGAAAAGCTGGACGGAAAGCTGGCGCAAGCGCTGATGAGCGTGCAAGCGGTGAAAGCGGTGGAGATTGGCGCGGGCATTCATGCGGCGGGATCATATGGCAGCGAAGTGCAAGACGAAATTTCGTACGACAAGAGCGCACGGAAATTCAAGCGGGCTTCGAACCGCGCCGGTGGCCTGGAAGGCGGCATCACAAACGGCGAAGATGTGGTGATACGCGGGTTCCTGAAGCCGATCTCGACGCTGCGGAAGCCGATGGGAACCGCGGACATGGTGACCAAGGAGCCGGTGCAGGCCGCGTATGAGCGGTCGGACTGGTGCGTGGTGCCGGCCGGAGGTGTTGCCGCCGAAGCGATGGTGGCACTTGTGTTAGCGGATGCTTTTCTGCAAAAATTTGGAGGAGATTCACTCGCCGAAATGAGGCGGAATTTCGAGAGCTATGGCCGACAAATCGACGAGTTCTGAACCGGTAGCCGCCGTGAAGGAAACGACAGCGACGGCATCCCCTGCCCCTGCGCGGAAAATCTATCCGATTGTAAAGTTTGGCGACCCGGTGCTGGAGAAGCCCGGGGCAACCATCAAGAAATTCGACGCGGAGCTGGAAGCGCTGGCGGAAGACATGTTCTCGTCGATGTATGCGGCGCAGGGAGTGGGGCTGGCGGCGCCGCAAATCGGCAAGAGCGTGCGGCTGGCCGTGGTAGACGTGACGACGGGAAAAAATCCCGAAGCGAAGATTGTGCTGGTGAACCCGGAAATCATCCACGCGGAAGGCGAGGCGCGGGAAGAAGAAGGATGCCTGTCGATTCCGGGTTTTCGCGGATACGTCATACGGCCGCAATTCGTCACCGTGCGCGCGCAGAATTTGAAGGGCGAGACGTTTGAGATCCGGGGAGAGAATCTGCTGGCGCGGGCGTTCTGCCACGAGATCGATCACCTGAACGGGGTATTGTTTCTGCAGCATCTGAGCATGCTGAAGCGGGATTTGATCAAACGAAAAATCAAGAAGCTGCGGAAAGAAGGCGAGTGGTAAAGCGGCAGCCTGCGCGAGTGACGGCGTGATGAGCCGGATACGAGTGGTATTCTGCGGGACGCCGCGGTTTGCAGTTCCTTCCCTGAAACACCTTCTGGAACAACAGGACTTCGAAATTGCTGGAGTATTCACGCAACCGGACCGGCCGCGCGGCCGTGGCCAGGAAATATCGTATTCGCCGGTGAAGGAAATCGCGCTGGCGGAGAAAATCCCGGTGTTCCAGCCGGTAAAAGTGCGCGCGCCGGAAGTGGAGCAGCAACTTCGCGAGCTGGCGCCGGACGTGATTGTGATTATCGCGTACGGGCAGATTATTCCGGCGCGATTGCTGGGGATACCGACGCACGGATGGATCAACCTGCACGCTTCGTTGCTGCCGAAATATCGCGGGGCGGCGCCCATCAATTGGGCAATCGTGAATGGCGAGACGCGAACAGGCTTGACGACGATGCGCATCGACGCGGGGATGGATACCGGCGAGACCCTGCTGCAGGAAGTATTGGCGATTGGAGCGGATGAGACGGCGCCGGAACTGGCGGCACGAATGGCAGAGGCCGGTGCGCCACTGATGGTGAAGACATTGTGCCGGCTGGTGGACGGAACAGTGATAGGGCGAGCGCAAGATCACGCCGCGGCCACGCTGGCGCCACCCTTGAAGCGAGAAGACGGGCGCATCGAGTGGACACGCCCGGCGACGGAAATTTACAACCGCATGCGCGGGTTCGCGCCGTGGCCCGGAGCCTACACGGAATTCCGCGGACAGACGTGCCACCTTGCAGGCAAGCCGGTGTCCAATGACCAAGCGGAAGCGGCGCCAGGTACAATTCTGGCGAGGCGGGGGACGTTGCGAGCGGCGTGCGGCGCAGGCAGCTTATTGCAGCTTGAACACGTCAAACTAGAAGGGCGCAAAGAGGTTACGGCAGCAGAATTTGCGAATGGCGCGCGGTTGCAGGCTGGGGAACGGTTCGGAAAGCAGTGATTTGCGGAAGGTCAAACGGTCAGGCATACTCGCAGATTAAGCGGTTTTATGGAGGCAATCGAACCAGCGGATTGCGGACAGGGCGAAGAATCCTCAGGGGCTGAAGCCCATTTTGCGCGTGTACCTTCTGTCGGAGCTGAATTCCGACCCCCTAAAGAGCATTCTGAGTAACAGCACGAATGCATTCCACCTTAAGAGCGTCACCGGGAGTCATTGATCCATGAAGAGCAAGAGCGAAGTGAAGGAGCAACGGGAAGGTGCTGGCTACGCAGCATCGACTCTGCGGAACGCAGCCTCCTGCTTGTTGGCGGTGCAACTGGGATGTTTCCCGGTGCTGGCCGGTGGCACGGACACGCCAAAAGCGGTGGCGAAAACGGCTGACCCGGTGTTGATCACGATGCAAACGGAGCTTGACCGGGCGAAGACGGACCTGGCGAAGAGCGACCCGGCGCCGTACTTCCTGAGTTACACGGTGCACGACCAGGACATGATCGTGATTGCGGGCTCGTTTGGAGGATTGCTGACGGATTCGGCGGTGAAGAGGCGGTCCGCGGATGTGACCATGCGCGTGGGTTCTCCGGCGTTGGACAATACCCACGGGCAGAGCCGGTCGAGCGGAATGACATCAGACATGTTGCCGCTGGACGGAAACGCGGAGGCAACTTCGCGAGTGTTGTGGGAAATGACGGACCGGGCGTACAAGCGCGCGGCTCCGGCGTTTATGAATGTAAAGACGAACACGGCGGTGCAGGCCGAGGAAGAAGACAAGTCGCCGGATTTTTCGAAGGAACAACCGAAGGTCCACGTGGGAGAAAAGCTGACCGAACCGCCATTTGACCGGAAGCAATGGGAAGAAGAAGTGCGGCGGCTTTCGGGAGCATTCCGTAAATATCCGGATGTGTATTACGCGACAGTGGTGCTGCAGGTTTCGAATGTGAATTCGCGGATGGTGAACAGCGAAGGATCGGAGATCGCCACGCCCGGAGCATCGGTGCGGCTGGTGATGGAGGCGCAAACGCGAGCAGATGACGGAATGGACCTGTTGCGCGTGGAAACGTTTCAGGCGCCGGCGGCGAGCGGGTTGCCCAGCGAAGCAGAGCTGAACAAGAAGATCGATAAAATGGCCGTGGACCTGAAAGCGCTCCGAAGTGCACCCGTTGCGGAACCGTATGCAGGGCCAGCGATACTCAGTGGACGAGCGGCAGCAGTATTTTTCCACGAAGTGCTGGGACATCGGCTGGAGGGACACCGGCAACGCGACGAGGAAGAAGGACAGACGTTCACGAAAAAAGTGGGACAGGAAGTGCTGCCGAAGTTTCTGAGCGTTACGGACGACCCGACGAAGAAAGAGATTGAAGGTGTAAAGCTGGCGGGAACGTACGAATTCGACAATGAGGGTGTGCCGGCGGAACGAGTGGAAGTGATTCAGGATGGAGTGTTAAAAAGCTTCCTGATGTCGCGGATGCCGATTAAAGGATTCCAGAGTTCGAACGGGCACGGAAGAAGCCAGCCGGGACTGATGCCGACGGGGCGACAAGGAAATTTGATCGTGACTTCGACGCAGACGGTTCCGGAAGCGCAACTGCGCGAGAAATTGATTGAAGAAGTGAAGAAGCAGGGGAAGCCGTACGGATTGTATTTCGACGATATTCAGGGCGGATTCACGCTGACGACGAGATCGCTGCCGCAATCGTTCCAGGTGCTGCCGGTGATCGTGTACAAGGTGTACGCGGATGGAAGGCCGGATGAACTGGTGCGCGGCGTGGACATTGTTGGAACGCCGCTGGCGGCATTGACGCGAATCATGACCACCGGCGACAAGGAGCATGTGTTCAACGGCGTGTGCGGAGCGGAAAGCGGAAGCGTGCCAGTTTCCGCAGCCGCGCCCGCAATGCTCTTCAGCGAGATGGAAGTGCAGAAGCAAGCGCACGGGAGAGAGAGGCCACCGCTATTGCCGCCGCCGGGGCTAGAAAGTACGGATTCGACGAAACAAGCGGCAGCGAAGGCCGAGGTGAAACCGTGAGCGGCACAAAGAGAACAGCTTTGTGGATGGCGGCTGTGCTGCTGGCGAGCATGGGCACGGCACGATGTGCGACGGGAGAGAGCGGCGCGAAACGATCTGCGGATGCATCAGCAACCAGCGCGGCGCACGTGGCGGCAAAAGATGATGCGCTGCTGGAAGCATTGCTGACGGAATTGGACCGCACCAAAGAACACTTGAAGATGGACAAGGTACAGCCGCCGTACTACATCGAATACCGCGTGAATGATGTGGACGATTTCAGCGCGGAGGCGGCTTTTGGAGCGCTGCGCGAGAGCCAGCGACAGCATCTGCGTGTGCTGAGAGTGGTGGTGCGCATTGGCGACTACAAGCAGGACAGCTTTTACAACCAAGGGATGGGAAACGCGTCGATCCTGCCGATTGACAATGATCCCATCGCGTTGCGGCGGCAAATCTGGCTGCTGACGGATGAAGCCTATAAGGCCGCGGCGGATGCGTACGCGGAAAAGCTTTCGGCGCTGAAGCAATATTCGGCGGACCCAAACCCAGTCGACGATTTCGCGCACGCGCCGGTGGTGACGGCGGTGGGCGGAACGGTGGAGTTGAAAGTAAACCAACAGGAATGGGAAAAAACGCTGCAAGACGTTACCAACCTGTACAAGGGCTATACGGATGTGCAGTCGGTGTCGGCGACGGCGCGATTCACGGCGGTGAATGAGTACTTCGTGAATTCCGAAGGGACAGTTGTGCGGGGCGGCCGGACCAGCGCGACCGTAACGCTGAGCGGATCGACGCAGGCGGCGGATGGCATGAGGTTGGCGCGAAATCCGTACTGGACGGAGGCGCAGGCGCGGGAATTGCCGGGCCACGAGGAGTTGCTGAAAGAAACGACCAAGATGCTGGATACCTTGAAGGCGCTGCGGGAGGCGCCAATGGTGGAAGAATCTTACCGCGGGCCGGTGATTTTTGCGCCGGATGCGGCGGACGACGTGGTGGCGGGCTTGATTGGAGCAAATGTCGTGGGACGGAAGCCTCCGTTGGGCAGGCCGAACCGCACGACGGGCGCGTTCGCAACGAGTTACAAGACGCGGGTGCTGCCAAAATTTGTGTCCGTGGTGGATGACCCGACGATCAAGGAATTCCAGGGTAAGAAAGTGATGGGAAGCTACGAAGTCGATAGCGAAGGAGTGAAAGCGCAGCCAGTCACGTTGATTGATGCGGGGAATTTGACGAACTATCTGGTGACGCGGCAACCGATCCGCGACTTCCCTTCTTCGAATGGACATGGACGAGCGGGACCGGGCACGTCCGCGCAACCGAGCGTGGGAAGCTTGATTGTGAAAGGCTCCGAGGCGGAAACGGCGGACTCGATCAAACAAAAAGCCATCCACATGGCCGAGGAGCAGAGCAAGCCTTACGCTTATCTGGTGGAGACGATGGGGCCGGGAAATTCGCCGCGCCTGCTTTACCGGGTATACGTGAAGGACGGACATCAGGAACTGGTGCGCGGGGCGGTTTTCAACGAACTGGATATTCGCGCGCTGAGAAATGATCTGGTGGCGATTGGAGACGATCCGCTGGTCAGCAACCGGATTGGCGGAATCGCACAGACGATCATTGCTCCGACATTGTTGTTTGACGAACTGGAAGTGAAGCGAGCCGATACCAGCAAGGAGAAGCTGCCGGAATATCCGGCGCCGGATGGGAAGAAGTGATGAAGTAAGGAAGTATTCAAAAAGCGAGAGTCGAGAAGATGAAGCTGCTGGAGAGGGTGGAGTGGCTGAGCCGGATCCTGTTTTTGGTGTTCATCCTGGCATCGGCGGCGTTCTTGAGCGCGATAACCGCGATGAGAATCGCGATTCATGGGCGAGAAGTCTCCATGCCCAATCTGGTTGGAAAAAATGTAAGTGAAGCGAACCAGGCGCTGAGCTCGAAGGGGCTGATCCTGAGGGTCGCGGACAGAGTGTACAGCGATCTGCCAATCAACCAGGTGGTAAGGCAAACGCCGTCACCGGGAATGTTGATGAAGGTGTCGCAACAGGCCCACGTGGTGCTGAGCCTGGGTCAGCGGGAATTGGAAATTCCGCCGCTGGAGGGGAATACCCTGCGCGTGTCGCGAATCGAGTTGTTGCGCGGTGGACTGCAGGTCGGAGAGGTTTCGACGGTGGTGCTGCCGGATGAGCCAGCGGACACCGTGGTGATTCAAAATCCAAAGCCAGGCAAAGGCGGAGCAACGCCGCGTGTGGATGTCCTAGTGGCAGGACCGCCGAAGGACGAGACGTACGTGATGCCGTACTTGATAGGGCTGAGTCAATTGGAAGTGGACCGGCGGCTGGAAGTGGCGGGGTTGCGACGGAAGGCGAATTACGTGAACGCGCCGCAATGGCCGCATGGAGCGGTGATCGACCAGAGCCCGTTGGGCGGCACGAAGATTCCGGGCGGGTCGGAAGTGGAGTTGACGATCGCGAATTAATGGGTGATTCACCGCAGAGGACGCGGAGAGCACAGAGGAAGACCGGAAGAAAAGCGCCCGCCTCGGAAGGCGGCCGCTACAACAGCAAATCCGAAACACACTAAGCTGACGGAACAAAATTGCAGGGGAATGCGTTACGAAAGAAGACGCGCGGGGAGGGGTGTATGTGGAGAGCGGTGGTTTGGGCGGCGGTGAGTTTGGTGATCGCGCAAGCGGGACGGGCGCAGAAACCGATCCGGGTAGACGTCAACCTGGTGAACGTGGGGTTCACGGCGAGGAATGCGCAAGGGGCTTTGGTTGACAACCTGACGAAAAATGACGTGGAGTTGTATGAGGATGCGGTGCAGCAGAAGATCGCGTTCTTCTCGAAGAGCACGGACCTGCCGTTAACACTGGCGCTGATCGTGGATGTAAGCGGAAGCCAGGATCACTTCGGAAAGAAACACGAAAAGGACCTGCAAGTATTCTTGAACGAAGTAGTGGGACCGAAAGACCGAGTGTTTCTGGTGTGCTTTGGGAACCACCTGAGGCTGGTGAGCGACTACACGAATTCGCCACAGCAGCTTCTCGAAAATTACCGGGAGTTCGACAAGGGAAAGAAGCATTTTCCGGAAATTGGGCCGCAGGAAGAACGAGACCTGGGAACAGCATTCTACGACTCGATCTATTACAGCGTGGCGGAAAAGCTGGCGCAAGGAGAAGGACGTAAGGCAATCCTGATGTTCAGCGATGGGGAAGACAATTCGAGTTCGCACAATATGATGACCACGATCGAGGCGGCGCAGGCGGACAACGTGGTGTTTTACGCGATTCGTTACACGGAAACCAAACATGGGCGTCTCAACGCGCGAAACAAATACGGAATCAGCGTGATGGACAGAACCGCGAAAGAAACGGGCGGTGAGCATATCGATGCGGAGAAAACGGATCCGCACACCTATTTCCGGCAAATTGCGGAGGAATTGAGAACGTCGTACGAGGTAGCGTATTACCCCACCAACAAAGCGAAGGACGACACGTTTCGCAAGATCATGATCAAGACCAAGGATGAAGGAGTAAAGATACGGACGAAGACAGGATATTTTGCGCACTAGGAGTCGCAGAGCAAGTCGGGGTATAAAGTAGAGTCAGTTCCAGGGACCCCGATGACGAAAGCCGCATTGTTTGCCCGCCAGAAACTTTTTTGCTTGCATCGTACCCGCCTTCGGATTTTAGACCGCTCGCCGCAAAAGGATGATATCCAGCGGGCGACGCTAGTTCCCTGCCCCAGGATTTTGTGACGCTCAGGAGGAAGGCTAATCATGAAGTTGCTGCTTTCGATGGTTGTTGTCGCGATGCTCGCTCCGCACAGTTTGGCCGATGATAAGAAAAACGAGACGAAGCCGGCGCAGTCGATTGCGGAGTTGCGGCAACAAATCGAAATCATCCTGAAGGACACGCACACACCGGGAGTGTCGGTTGCGATCGTGCACCGGGACGGGCCAGAGTGGGTGGCGGGCGTTGGCAAGGCAGACGTGGCAAGCGGGCGTGATGCAACGGACGAAACACTATTTCGAATCGGGTCAACGTCGAAGGCGTTCGCGTCGATGTCGATTTTGTTGTTGGCGGATCAGGGCAAGCTGTCGCTGGATGATCCTGTGAGGAAGCTGGCGCCGGAAGTATGGTTTGAGAATCGCTGGGAGACTACTGATCCGGTAAGAGTGGTGAATCTACTGGAACACACCACAGGTTGGGACGACATTCATTTGCGGGAATATGCAAGAAACGCTCCAGAGATGAGCCTGCGAGATGCGCTGGACTACGATCACCACTCGCGGATTTCGCGGTGGCCGCCGGGAACGCGCACGGCATATTGCAACGCAGGACCGGCGGTTGCGGCGTATATCGTTGAAAAAATAAGTGGTCAGAAGTTCGAAGATTTCGTGCAACAGAACTTCTTCGCGCCAATCAGGATGAACACGGCGACATATTTCAAGCCGCAATCCGGAAAAGAGACGACGCTGTATCACGGCGATGGAAAAACGCCGTATGACTACTGGAATATTATTTTTCGGCCGGCAGGTTCGATCAATGCGTCGGCACAGGACATGGCTGCGTACGTGCAGTTCTATCTGAATCGCGGGATGTCGAATGGAGTGCAGGTGGTGCCTGCTGCAGACATCGAGCGGATGGAGAATCCGAAGAGTGGATGGGCAGCAAAAGAAGGATTGAAGAGCGGATACGGATTGAGCAATTACTGGAGCGTTGAAGACGGATTCGTGTATCACGGGCACAACGGAGGAGTGGAAGGCGGACTGACGGAATTGTCGTACATGCCTGAATACGGAGTGGGCTATTTTTTCAGCATCAACAGCGGAAGCGGAGAAGCCTTTGGGCGAATCAGCAAGGCGATCCGCAACTACATCACTCTGAAATTGCAAAGGCCGCAAGTGCCGGCCGCCGCGTCGCTGCCCGCGAATGCTGGCGAATACGCGGGATGGTACGAGCCGGATTCCCCACGCACTGCGATGACGGCATTCATTGAGCATTTGGCTGGGTTGAGCCGCGTGCGAATGGAAAATGGCAATCTGCTGATTACGAATCTGGGAGGCAAGGACGAAACGTTCATTCCGGTGGAAGGGATGCAGTTCCGGTATGTGCCGAAGAAGGACGCACCGGAGCCGGTAGCAACGTTGGCGCTGCTGCAGCCGAAACCAGAGGGCAGATTTATTCAGGCCGGAGCGGGTACCACGATGAAGCAGATCGGCATGTGGCAGGCGCTATCGGAGATTGTGCTGGCGGCGTTCGTTGTGCTGGGGCTGATTTCAATTGTGGTCTACGCGCCATCCTGGATTTTGGGCGGGCTGATGAAGGAGCGGCGGCGCCCCGCAGAACGCGGGATGCGAATATGGCCGCTGGTGGCGGTATTGAGTTTGATCGCCGCTGTGGTCATCGTAGTGTTCTCCGCAGCAGACTTCATTGGGCGCATGGGAAATATGACGGCGTGGTCGGTATCGTTCTTCCTGGCGACAATTCTGTTTGCGGTGGCAACGGTGGCGAGCGTGGTGGCGCTATGGCGGGCGCCGGAACAAGGTGTGCGACTGGGCGTCAGAAGATATTCGGCGATGGTCACGGCGGCGCTGCTGATCGCAACACTGTATCTGGCGTATTGGGGAATCATCGGATTGCGGACGTGGAGTTAGAGGAGGCGCGGACTGCGCGAAGGAAATGTTTACATACACCAGGCGAGAATTGTTGAAGACGGCTGCATTTAGTGCGCTGGCGATAGCGGCACCCAGAGTCGGAGTTGCGGCGGACAAATATGTTTCCAGGCGGCCGCCGGTAGGACAGCGCAAGTTCATATCACGCGCGGTTGAGGAAACGATTGCGCGAGTGAAAGCGGGAATCGGCGATCCCGACCTGGCATGGATGTTCGAGAATTGCTATCCCAACACGCTGGATACGACCGTGGAGGCGAGCAAGGCGGTCAAGCAGATGGATACCTTCATCATCACCGGGGATATCGACGCGATGTGGTTGCGCGACTCGTCGTGTCAGGTGTGGCCCTATGTGCCGCTGGCCAAAAGTGACGACGCGTTGCGAGAAATGTTTCGGGGATTGATCGGGAGACAAGCGCGTTGCATCTTGCTGGACCCTTACGCCAACGCATTTCTGCCGGATCCCAAAAGCAAGAAGCCACTGTCGTGGGCCGTGGATGATTTGACAGATATGCGGCCGGGAGTCGCGGAACGGAAATGGGAAGTAGATTCGCTGTGCTACTGTGTACGGCTGTCTCACGGATATTGGAAAGCCACGGAAGATGCGGCCCCGTTCGATAAGGAATGGGCGCAGGCGATGCGGCTGGTAGTGGCAACGTTCCGCGAGCAGCAACGAAAACAAGGAACCGGAGCTTATCATTTTCAGCGGCGAACCGAAGTGCCCACGGACACGCAGGCGCTTGGGGGGTATGGCAACCCCGCGCGGCCGGTGGGGATGATTTATTCCATGTTCCGTCCTTCTGATGATGCCTGCCAGTACTCACTGTTTGTACCAGCGAATTTGTTTGCGGTGGTCTCGCTGCGGCGGTTGGCAGAAATGAGCACGGAAGTTTTGCACGATGCGGCGTTTGCCGGAGAGTGCGAAGCGCTGGCCAGCGAAGTCGAAGCGGCGGTCACAAAACATGGGCGCGGGAAACGGGCCGATGGCGAGGTGTGGGCCTATGAAGTGGATGGCTACGGGAACCAGCTGTTCATGGACGACGCGAATATCCCGGGCTTGCTCAGCTTGCCATACCTGGAGTGCTGCCCGCTTGAAGATTCGGTCTACCAGCGAACGCGGCGAGTGACGCTGAGCGACCGGAATCCGTATTTTTTCAAAGGAACGGCGGCCCAAGGAATTGGCGGGCCGCATGTTGGACTGGACATGATCTGGCCGATGGGGATTATTACCAGGGCGCTGACGAGCCGCAACGACGCTGAGATTCGACAGTGCTTAGCCTGGATTAAGACCACGACCGCGGGAACGGGCTTCATCCACGAGGCTTTCAACAAAGATGATCCCGGAAAATTTACGCGGTCGTGGTTTGCGTGGGGAAATTCGCTGTTTGGGGAATTAATTGTAAAATTAAGCGAGGAGCGGCCGGAGTTGCTGAAAGCAGGATAGAACCTCAGGCCGCCCGACCGGAGCGAGTCTGGAGAATGGAAGCATAGTCCTCACGGGCTAAAGCCCAATTTTCGTCGGCGGGTGGTCGCCGGACCTGAAGGTCCAACCCCCTAAAAGATGGCACCGCAAAGCCGCTTCTACAGACACGATGACGAAACTCGGATGTTCTCACCCAGATTCTGAAGCTCTGGTCTCCTAAATTGAGAGGCTCGTCAGTTTATTGGGGTGCCGGGCGGCTGCGCGGATGAGGAACGCGACAGTTTCGCGAAATCTTTTGCATAGGCATGCAGGCCAAAATTGTTCGTGATCTTCGAATAGCCGGCCTCGAGCTGATCTTTGTAGCGATCCTGATTCCAATCCAAAGGGTCGCGGGGATCGAGGTCGAGCACGGTCAAATCAGTATTTTCCATAACGAGTTTTCCGAAGCGCACGGAATTGCCGCTGAACGCCATGTAGTTGTCCTTCTCCGCGGGAACAGACGATCGGGCAGCTTCGGTACCGAAAAATGTGATGATGGTATCGTTCTCAATGCGCACGGCGGTGACTTTTCCTTTGATGTGGGGAGGAGGTAAGAGCCTTGCCAAATCCATCAACAAATCATCTTTGTCGACGTCCATACCGTCGATTTTGCTGGTGTTCACGACTTTGGCGAGTTCGATACCGAATAGTCCCATCATGCCCTTCACCGGAATTTTGAGCGCAGTGATCTTCTCGGTCTGAACGCGCAGGCGGCCGTCGGGAGTGGTGCTGAGCCTGCCGGCGGTGCCGAAGGGGATGTCGCCCTTGGTGTGCAATTTTCCTTTGATGATGAGGCGATCTTTGTCGATGGAAATGGCGATGTCTTTCAAGGGAGCATCGCTTCTCGCGAATACGTAACTATTCATGATTTCGGAGAGAGCCTCGGGCGTGATGGACACCTTCCCGGCCGAAATATGCACGTCAAAAGAAGTCTTGTCGTCGAACACGGGCATTTCGTTTTTGCCGACGGGCCAGAGTTCGCCGGAGAGCGTTTCCAGGTGCGCGGCGGATTTGCTGGTGAGGTGAAACAAGACATTGCGCATTTCGGTTTTGACGGCGCGGGCGCTCGCGGGAGTCGGAACAGCGGGAGACTCCGAGGGCGAAGGTGGCGTAGCGGCAGTGGAGTTTGCCTGAGGCTGTGGGGAAGGCGCGGGTTTGGGAGGCTGCGACGGTTTGGAACATGCCGTGAGACTGAGGATTAGCAGAAGGAGTGGGCGGGTCTTCAGTTTTTGGGTCATCGATCCACGGTAGTTCAGGAGGCATGAGGATAGCAATACGGAGGTTCCGGGACAAACCAAAAGGGATGGCCGGGGGTTGGGAAACTCGGTGTGGATACAGGCGGCGCCCGCCTCGGAAGGCGGCTGCTACACAGGTAGCACGAGAGACCGAGCGACTAATGCGGAATGTCATGGAGGAGAAACATTCGAGGAATAAAATCGGAATTGTTGTAGAGTGTAAATTCCCGCCCCGATAACGCACCGCGGCCAAAAGGCAAACCATGCGGAAGGCAAAGTTCCCGAGAACCACAAAGCAAACGGCTTGCTGCCGTGCGGCCACTTGCTAGCCAAGCTTGCAGAAATGAGAGGTTCCCAATGACAACGACAGCACGAGCTGAGTCCAACGCGATTGAGGCACTGAGCGCATTCGGCAAAGCGAGATCGACGATTCAAGGAAATCCACTGAGCGCCGAAGAATTGCGCAAGACGGACGCCTTTTGGAGGGCTTGCACCTACGCCGTGCTTGGCATGCTCTATTTGCAGGAGAATCCGCTGTTGCGGGAACCGTTGAAGCCAGAGCACATCAAGAACCGGCTGCTGGGACATTGGGGATCAAGTCCGGGGCTGGCGTTCACGTACACCCATCTGATGCGCCAGATCAAAAAGTACGACCTCGACATGATTTTCCTGGCTGGGCCGGGGCATGGCGCGCCGGGTGTGCTTGCGCCCGTATATTTGGAGGGCAGCTATTCGGAGATTTATCCGGACAAGGGTGAAGACGAAGAAGGGTTGAAGGAATTTTTCAAACAGTTTTCGTTTCCGGGAGGAATCGGAAGCCACTGCACGCCGGAAACGCCGGGATCGATTCACGAAGGGGGAGAACTGGGCTACGTGCTATCACACGCCTGCGGAGCGGCCTACGACAATGCGGAGTTGATCGTGGCGGCAGTGGTCGGAGATGGCGAATCGGAAACCGGCCCTCTGGCAACTTCCTGGCACGTAAATAAATTTCTGAGCCCGGTGCGCGACGGAGCGGTGCTGCCGATCCTGCATCTGAACGGCTACAAGATCAACAATCCCACAATACCTGCGCGGATCAGTCGCGAAGAGCTGGAGAGTTTGCTGCGCGGCTACGGCTGGACGCCCTGTTTTGTGGAGGGCTCGGACCACGACAGCATGCACCAGGCGATGGCGGCGACAACGGAGCACTGCGTCACGGAGATCAAGCGAATTCGGCAGGAAGCGCGCGAGAAAGGCGCAACGCAGCGGCCCAGGTGGCCGATGATCGTGTTACGGTCACCGAAGGGATGGACCGCGCCGGCAACCATGGACGGGCACAAGCTGGAAGGATTCTGGCGGGCGCACCAGGTGCCGATCATGAACGTGAAGCAGAATCCGGAGCATTTGAAGCTGTTGGAAACATGGATGCGCTCGTACAAGCCGGAGGAACTGTTCGACCAGGGCGGGAAGCTGCGCGCCGAGTTTAAACAGATTGCGCCCACCGGAACACGCCGGATGGGTTCGAATCCTCACGCAAATGGCGGACGGCTGAAGAAGGCGTTGCGATTGCCAGACTTCCGAAACTACCAGTTGAAATTGGAGAAGCCGGGAGCAGTGCAAGCGGAAAACACGCGGCCGACGGGGAAGTTTCTGCGCGACGTGATGAAGTTCAACATGACGAACTTCCGGGTATTTGGTCCGGACGAGACCGCGTCCAACAAATTGGATGATATTTACGAGGCGAGCAAGAAATTCTGGATCGAGGAATATTTTCCGGAAGATGCGGATGGCACCGAAATAGCGCCCGACGGGCGGGTGATCGAGATGCTGAGCGAACACACGCTGGAGGGCATGCTGGAAGGGTACCTGCTGACTGGGCGGCACGGGTTCATCTCGACATACGAATCGTTCGCACATGTGATCGACTCGATGTTCAACCAGCACGCGAAATGGCTGTCGATCTGCAATCACCTGTCGTGGCGGGAAAACATCGCGTCGTTGAACCTGTTAATCACCTCGACGGTGTGGAGACAGGACCACAACGGATTCACGCACCAGGATCCGGGATTTCTGGATGTGGTGGTGAACAAGAGCGCGGCGGTGACGCGGATTTATCTGCCACCCGACGTGAACTCGCTACTATCGGTGGCGAATCACTGTTTGCGGAGCGAGAACTACGTCAACGTGATCGTGTGCGACAAGCAACTGCACCTGCAGTACATGGACATGGACGCGGCCATCCAACACTGCACCAAAGGAATCGGCATTTGGGAATGGGCGTGCAACGATCAGGGCAGCGAGCCCGACGTGGTGATGGCTTCGGCGGGAGACATTCCGACGCAGGAAACCTTGGCGGCGATTGTGTTGCTGCGCGAGGAATTTCCCGACGTCAAGATCCGCTATGTGAACGTGGTGGATCTATTCAAGATGCAGCCGAACACGGAACATCCGCACGGACTATCCGACCGGGACTTCGATTCCCTTTTCACCGTGGATAAGCCGATCATCTTCAATTTCCACGGTTATCCGTGGCTGATTCACCGCTTGGCTTACCGGCGAACGAATCACGATGGCTTGCATGTACGGGGATACAAGGAAAAAGGAAACATCAATACGCCGATGGAACTGGCGATCGAGAACCAGATCGACCGCTTCAGCCTGGCGATTGACGTGATTGATCGCGTACCGAGACTGCAGCGCGTGGGAGTGCACGCCAAAGAGAAATTCCGGAACACACAGATTGAGTGCTTGAATTATGCGCACGAGTGCGGAATTGATGAGCCGAAGGTGGCGGCGTGGACTTGGCCGTATTAGGCGATGGGTTTGGGTGGAGTGCGGTGGCTAGCCGCTTTTCAGTCCGACCAACATTCTCGCCTTTCCAGGCCGTTCGCATCCGCCAGTGTAGCGGCTGCCTTCCGAGGCGCGCCCTTGTTTCATAATTTGCAGGAGTTGCCTAAACACATTGTCATCCCGAGCGAAGCGAGGGATCTGCTTTTTGTCCAATCGAAAAATGGCGATAGAAGACCGAGGAAATGATGAATGTACTGGTGCTGAACGCGGGAAGTTCGAGCCTGAAGTTTCAGTTGATTGCGACGGATCGCGGGCACATCCAGAAAGGGACGGACGAACGGATCTGCCGGGGCGAGGTGGAACGGATTGGCGGCGAGGCAATCGTCACCGTAGAGACGGAAAAATCGGCACGCCAGAAATTCACGGCTTCGTTGGCAGATCTTTCGGCGGCACTGGAATATCTGATTCGCTGGATTGCGTCGGAGCAGTCCAGTATTCAACAGGTGCAGAGCGCGGCGGATATTCATGCCGTGGGACATCGCGTGGTACATGGCGGCGAACGGTTCACCGAGTCGGCGATCATCACAGACGAGGTGCTGCACGGAATCGAAGACTGCATCGACCTGGCGCCGCTGCACAATCCCAACAACGTGAAGTGCATTCAGGTGGCGCGGCATATCTTCGGGCCGAAGGTTCCCCAAGTGGCGGTGTTCGATACCGCGTTTCATCATTCGCTCCCGGAACAGGCCTATTTGTATGCGCTGCCGTATCACTTGTACCGGCGGCACCACATCCGGCGATACGGGTTTCATGGAACGTCGCACCGGTACGTGGCGTATCGCTATCGGGTGATTCGGAATTTGACGCGAGAACAGACGCACGTGATCACGCTACACCTGGGCAACGGCTGCTCGGCGGCAGCGATTCGTGGTGGCTACCCCGTGGACACGTCGATGGGGATGACGCCGCTGGAAGGCTTGGTGATGGGCACGCGGTCTGGGGATATCGATCCGGCGATCGTCAATTTGATTGCGACGAAAGAAGGACTTTCGCCGCATGAAGTGGAAATGCTCCTGAACACGCAGTCAGGGTTGCTGGGAATTTCCGGGCTGACAAATGACATGCGGGTGCTGCAGCAAGAATTGAAGGAGCATGATGACCGGCGCGTGCGGCTGGCGATCGAGGTTTTCAGTTATCGAGCAAGGAAGTATATCGGAGCGTTTCTGGCGTGCATGGATGGGGCGGATGCCGTGGTGTTCACCGGTGGAATCGGCGAGAATTCGGCGGATATTCGCGAGCGGATTTGCACCGGGATGGAATGGGCGGGGTTGAAGCTCGACAAAAGCAGGAACGAGCAGGCGGCCGGCAAGGAAGCGCAGATCAGCACAGACGATTCGAAGTTGAAGGCATATGTGATTCCGACGGATGAAGAGTTGCTGATCGCGCGGGACACGGTGAGATGCATTGCAGGGGAGCCGCACCCGTCGTAAAGGAATCGGAGCTGAAGCTCGGCGCTCTAAAAGAACCGACCTGAAGGTCGGCCAGTACAAATCTAAGGTTATTCGCCGGCGGTGGTGGATTTGGCGTTGGGTGAAGGAGGGTCTTCGTCCAGGACACCTGAGGGCATGCCTTCGTTCGTCGCGGTGACTTCTTCTTCGCGAAGAAATTCGTCGGCGCTGGGATTGCTGGCTGCCGAAGCTTCGGCGGAAGATGCGGCGTCGCGCTGCGTTGCGGCGAAAACCTGCGCGGAACTTTCGGGGACCGGCAGATTTTCCAGCGTGTCGGCGTTTGGCGAATTGAGAAGAGCTTCGTCGGAAGATTCCGTGGAGGAGATGCCTTCGTCGGTTCCGAGCGCTTCGCGCGCAAGGGCTTCGAATTCCTTAAGGCTGGGAAGTTCATCCAGATCGCTGAGGCCGAAGCGCATCAGGAATTCTTTGGAGGATTTGTAGAGGATCGGACGGCCCATGACTTCCTTGCGTCCGGCCGTGGTGATCAGCTTTTTGTCGAGGAGGGTGGAAATAACGCCGGACGTATTGACGCCACGGATTTCGGAAATTTCCGGGGAAGTGACGGGCTGCTTATACGCGATGACGGCGAGAGTTTCGAGAGCGGGCATGGAAAGACGAAGTGGTGGCCGCAGAGACTTGATGAACCGACGAACCACGTCGTGGTGCTGAGGCTTGGTGTACATCTTGTAGCCGCCAGCGACGGCGCGGATTTCGATGCCGCGTTCCTCGGAGGCGTAGGTGGCGACGAGTTCGTCGAGAGAATTCTGCACGGCGATTTTGTCTTCGCCGAGAGCGGTGGCCAGCTGGTCGATCGTGGCGGGCTCGTCGGCGGCGTAGATGATGGCTTCGAGAGCGGCTTTGCGTTCGTTGGAGGTCATAGGCAGAGACAGTTTACCGGGAAAAGCCGCGAGTTTAAAGGCGCGGGGCAAGAGATATCAGGGATCAGCGATCAGGAGGCGGGCGTCCTCTGCCCTCAGCCGTTGTAGTGGCCAGCCTTTAGGCTGGTCGCCGATGCGCCTTCGCTGGCTTTTGGTTTACTTAAAACTTAGGACTGACAACTGAAAACTTCATTGATACTCGGCGTCGATGCGCAGGGCGCCGGATTCGTCGAAAGCTACGTCAAAGGCCTTGGCTTTCTTGACCAGGATTTCGCCGAATTGTTTTTCCTGGACGAGGAGCACGGCCTGGAGCTTGACCATTTCGAGTACCGCCAGGAACGCTACGATCATGGCGTGCCGTGACGGGCAGGCTTCAAAAAACTGAATCAGGCTGACGGAATTGTCGGAGCTGGCGAGGACCTGGCCGCGGAGCTGAGCAATCATCTGCGCGACGGTGAATAGTTCGTGCTGCAGCTCGATACGAGTGACTTCTTTCTTGCGTTCGAGAACCTGCTGAAAGACGCGGACGAGGTCAACAAGGGAGACGACGAGTTCGCCTTCGGTACCTTCATCGTGGTAAAGGGACTTGTCGGGCTTGGACCACACGTTTTCTTCGATTTGCTGCCGCTGGTAAAGCAGTTGCGCGGCATTTTTGAATTTTTCGTGTTCGATCAGGCGCTGCACCAGTTCTTCGCGCGGGTCGGCGGCTTGCTCTTCGGGCGAGGCGAGAGGGTCGGGCGGGAGTAGCATTTTGGATTTGATGTAAATGAGGGTGGCGGCCATGTAGATGAATTCGGCCGAGACGTCGATGTTCTGCACTTCGAGCTGATGGAGGTAGTCTAGGTATTGCGAAGTGATTTTGGAGATTTGGATGTCGTGGATGTTCATTTCCTGCTTTTTGATGAGGTCGAGCAGGAGGTCGAGAGGACCTTCGTACATGGGGATGGTAATTTTGTAGGGAGAGGACATTTTTGAGTTATCAGTTATCAGTTTTCAGTTTTAAGTAAGGCTCAGAAGAGGATAGCAGATATCGGAGCGGCTTGAGGTAGGCCACGAATGCCATTTGTGGCTTTTCTTTGCCGCAGTGTCATCCTGAGCGAAGCGAAGGATCTCAACCTTTCGACGTTCCAGAGCTACTGGGCTGAAAGGTCTTGGCGCTTGCGTTGCCAGCCCAGCACGGATTCGCGGACCCGGGCCATGGTTTGCTGCGCAGACTTGCGGGCTTCGTTGCTGCCAGCGTCCAGAATTTCCAGAACACGTTTTGGATTTTGCTCGTACGTGAGGCGGCGTTCGCGGACTGGCTCGATCCATTTGATTAAGTTGTCGGCCATGGCGGATTTGCATTCGATGCAGCCAATGCCGGCGGTTGTGCAGCCGGTGCGGACCCAGTCGAGGCGGCCCGGATCGCGTTCGGGAGTGGAGAAGAGTTTGTGCCAGTCGAACACCGGGCAGACGTCCGGATTGCCGGGGTCCGTGCGGCGCTTGCGGGCGGGGTCGGTGACCATCACTTTAGTCTTGGCGCGGATGTCGGCATCGGATTCGGAGAGCGTGATCGCGTTCCCGTACGACTTAGACATTTTGCGCCCATCGAGGCCGGGAATGCGCGGAGTAGGGGTTAGGAGGGCTGCGGGCTCTTCAAGGACGCTATCGAACGAAAAGAAAGGCTTCAGGTTGGGAGGGAGCTTCGCGAAAAAATTAGGGAGTCCCATTTCGAGGACGCGCTGACGGATGAAGCCCGTGGCGACGGTGATTTGTTCGGCATTGAGTTCCACGTTGCGAGGAATGATGGGATCAGCGGCGGATATATCGAGGAGTTTGAAAAGAACGTTGCGGCCGAGTTTGCGATTCTCGGCGCTAAAGAGTTCGCGACTTACGCCGAAGCCGTAATAAAGAACGAAGCGGCGGACGAGTTCGCGGCTGAACTCTACATGGGAGACTTGGTCTTCGCCTACGGGAACGACTAGGCCTCTGCCGGGTTCGGAGTACATGACGATGTCGGCGGTTTGCAGCGTGGGGTAGCCGAGAAAACCGTAGGTGTGGAGATCTTTGTTCTGGATATTCTCGAGCGCTTCTTTGTAGGTGGGAATGCGTTCCAGCCAACCGAGAGGAGTGATCATGCTGAGCAAAAGATGCAGTTCGGCGTGTTCCGTGACTTGGGACTGCTGGAAGATTACGGATTTGGCGGGGTCGAGGCCGGCGGCGAGAAAATCGATGGTGATTTGCAGCGTATTTTCGGCGATGGAGGACGTATCGGCGTAATCGCTGGTGAGGGCGTGCCAGTCGGCGATGAAGTAGAAGCAGTCGTAGGAAGGATCGTTCTGCAGACGGACCCAGTTTTGCAGCGCGCCAAAGTAGTGGCCGATGTGAAGACGTCCGGTGGGGCGCATCCCGGAGAGAACGCGATTCGTGGCGGTGGTCAAGAGAATGGGCCTCGGTAAATTGTGAGATTACGCTGGTACAAGACGAATATCAGCGATCAGGTATCAGCGATCAGGAAGCAAGAGATGACATCGTTCCTGGTTGCTGAATTTAAAAGGATATCAGATATCAGCGATCAGATATCAGGAGGCGGGAGACGTGTTTTGTGACTCACGACCGGTGACTCGTTGAAGAGCGGAGAGATTCATCGCTGCGCTCGGAATGACTGCGTGCAGAGGTGCTGAGGCGATTCCGCGCAAGACGCGCCACCACCATCTCAAATCCAGGGCTCAGCGCCGAGCCGGTTCTTGGTACCTGATCGCTGATCACGGTTCCTGATATCGCGTTCTACCGCCGCAGCACGTCGCGGGCGATGATGGTGCGCTGGATTTCGCTGGTGCCCTCGTAAATGGTGATGACGCGGGCATCGCGGTACATGCGCTCAACTTCGGATTCTCGGGAGTAGCCGAGTGACCCGTGGATCTGCACGGCTTTGTAGACCACGCGATTGACCATCTCGCTGGCGTAGAGTTTGGCGCGGGAGGCGGCGGAGCCCATCGATGCGCTCGAGTCTTTGAGAGAGGCGGCATTGTACAGCAGGACGCGGGCGGCTTCGATTTCGGTGTGCATGTCGGCGAGCATCCACTGAATGGCCTGGAATTCGCCGATGGATTTGCCGAAGGCCTTTCTTGCTCGCGCATATTTTGTGGATTCGTCCAGGGCACCTTGAGCCAGGCCGACTGCTTGCGCGGCAATGCCGATGCGGCCGCCATCAAGCGCAGAGAGAGCGATCTTGAGGCCTTGGCCTTCTTCACCGAGACGATTCGCGGCCGGAACAAGGCAATCGCTAAGAATGATTTCGACAGAGGGAGAAGAGCGCTGGCCCATTTTGTCTTCGTGGCGGCCGATTTTGAAGCCGGGAAACGAAGGCTCGACGAGAAACGCGGAGATTCCCTTCCCGGCCGCGGCAGCATCCGTTTTGGCGAAGACGATGTACACGCCGGCGGCGGAACCGTTGGTCACCCAGGTCTTGGTGCCGTTGAGTTTGTAGCAATTGCCATTTAGGACGGCGGCGCATTGAATGCCGGCGGCGTCGGAGCCTGCGGCGGGCTCGGTCAGGCAGAAGGCGCCGAGGATTTCGCCGGAAGTGAGACGACGGAGATACCGAGATTTTTGATCATCAGTGGCGAAGGCAAGGATGGGGAGTTGCACCGCGGAATTGGTGACACTAAGCGCGGTCGACAGGGCGGTGTGCACGCGAGCGACTTCTTCGAGCATAAGGACGTAGGAGATGCTGTCGAGCGCGGAGCCACCCCACTCTTCGGGCACCAGAATGCCGCAACAGCCGAGGGCGCCAAGTTTCTGGATGGCGTCGAGGGGAAAGTGGTCGGTGCGCTCCCAATCTTTCACATGCGGGCGCACTTCGGTGGACATGAAGTCGCGGACAGTGTCGCGGACGAGGAGTTGGTGGTCAGAGAAGGAGAAGTCCATAAGGGAAGTTATCAGTTTTAAGTTATCAGTTTTAAGTTTTAAGTTAAAGCAAAGGCATAATCGAAGAGCCAAATCGGTGCCAGTCCGGCAGCGTTTTTGATCCGCGATAGCGGCAAACACACGCATGCCCACAGAGACAGAACATGCTCTCGCCCCTAAACTCAGGCCAGAAACGCAATCTCTAAGAACGAAGAGCGCACCCACGGGGCGCAGATTAGTAAGGTGGAACGATGGAGTAGGAGATCCACATTTCGGGGACCGTGACAATGAAGTTGGCATAGCCCTCGAGTTGACCCGGGCCTGGGGGAGGCAAGACCCCGCCCTGTTCGGCGGCGGAGAAATTCTGCGAGACGTAAACTTCGGCCCAGACGCCCACAGTGTAGGTTTGTCCATGAGCAATGTTGAAAGAAAGGGGAAGAGAACCGAAATCGAGGGTGCCGATAGGCGATTGAGAGTACGGTCCAGCAGATACCCAGAAATGGTCAAAAATTACTTTTTGATTTTGGGCCAGCGTCACGCCATTGGAGTAAGCGATGGACCACACAGAAGCACGGAGACTGAGTCCTTCGTCGGGACCCGCCGAGGTAAGCGCATACCAGGAAGGCTCAACGTATTCTTCCATGAAGAGGTTCCAGTTGATTTTTGGATCGAGCAGCATGACCGCATGTTTTCCGTACGCGTTCGAATCGGTGGTGATGCTGCAGAAGACGCCGGCCCAAGCGATAGCGTAAGCCTGGCTAATGGTAGTGAGGTCGACATACGGAGTGATGGTACCGGTCACAATGCTGCCGGCCCCACCAGCCGACATGCCGGTGGGATCATTGGACTGCTCCGAGACAAAGGAATAGTTGGCAGATTTGCGGGAGGCGGAGGAGCAGGCGTGTCTTGCGGGAGATACATGTCGGGGACGGTGGGCTGAAAAGAGTGTTGCCAAGGAGAGATGTACTGTCCGAAGAGACCCACAGGCAGGAAGACGGAAGGAGTGAAGGGGCGAGTTGTGGCCGGTCAACGAATCGCGGTGAAGCGGAGTTGGCCGCACTGATCGAACCGAGGCGCGCATGGTTGGCCCCCAATTCCTCAACTGAGAGCCAGCAAAAAGCTCGGACAAAAGTGTTAGAGGTTGAAGAGTTCGCGCAGGCGCTTGGTTTGTTGGCGAGAGACGGGAATTTCGGATTGTTTCTTGTCGTCCATTTTGATCATGAAGCTGGATTTGAACCACGGAACGACTTCCTTGATGTGGTGGATGTTGACGAGATAAGAGCGGTGGGGGCGCCAGAATGAATCGGAGGACAGCGCTTCGTGGAGTTCCTCGAGGGTGCGGTAGTTCGAAGATCCTTCGACGTCGCGGGCGGTAACCGAGATGAGACCGCCTTCGATAGCGGCGAAGATCAGATCTTCGGCATCGACGAGCAGCATGCGCTGCTGAGATCGCACGAGAACTTTGTTGGGCTGCGACGCAGGCTTGGGGCCGGCGAGCTGCGAGACAAGCTGCTCAAGCCGCTCGGTGGGGCTGACGGCGGAGTCGATTTCACGTTTGGCGCGTTGGATGGCTTTCGCGATACGCGCTTTATCAAAGGGCTTTAGGACGTAGTCGACGGCGTTGACGTCGAAGGCCTGGACAGCGTACTGGTCGAAGGCCGTGGCAAAAACGACGTGAGGAACTTTGAGTTTGCGTTCGACAAGTTTCTTGAGGACGCCGAATCCATCGAGGCCGGGCATCTGCACATCGAGGAAAACGAGATCGGGAGAATGTTCCTTGATGAGGTTAACGGCTTCGAGACCGTTTTTACCCTGGCCAAGTAGATTGATTTCGGGGAAGGCTTTCAGCAGGAAGGCGAGTTCATCACGAGCCGGTTTTTCGTCGTCGACGATGATGGTGTTGATGGGCATGGGCGAGAGAAGTTTTAAGCTATAAGTTATCAGTTATAAGTTTGAAGAGAAAGCTGAGAGTTGCCTCAACTATGCCATCCGCCGCTCAGGCTGAGGGATCGAGTTCGCGGAGCTGTTGGCGCAGACGAGCGCGGTCGCCGGGATCCATGGCGATGATCTGGATGCCCATTCCGTGATCGGCAAGGCGGCGAACGATGGCGCGGCCGCGTACTTGACCTACGGGCATGTCCAGAAGGATCTGCACGGCGCTGCGCAGAGGGATCTTCTCCTTAGTGCGAACGTAAAGACCGCCAAGGGCAAGGTTCTCCACATAGCAGACATCGCGATGCGTTCCGGATTGCCAAGCGACAACAACACTTTTGGGCGGCTTGATGCGGGGATGCTGCCGCTGCTCCGCATGCTTCATGTGCAATCCCGTGAGGAGATTGCTGGGTCAGAGCAGTCTAACGAGGCCGGCGAGGAATGAAAATAGAAGTTTTCTTAAAATTCGCGCTTGGGGGCGGGCTGATCTCTGCCTACGCGGCCACAGGCGATGTCGGCCTGTAAGTAGTTTTCGCCCTTGATCGGAGAGCCGGCAAGGCGGCGAAGCATGGCGATCTGCCCAATGTGATTCAGGGCATCCGCGACGGGGCCCTGGAAAAGCTGCTCAGGCGAGGTGTGAAGCGGTTCGCTGCTGGCCAGGTAATCATCGAAATCCCCAAGGGTCTTGAAGAAGCGATCGACTTCCTGAGGCCACGGCAGCGGCTTGGAGTCGTGCCAAGCTTGTTTGCCTTTGCACAAACTTAAAGCCCATTCGAATAAGTCGCCCAGATGCGCAAGAATCTGCACGGGAGTCCGGCCGTTATCGGCGACGCGGAAGTCAACGAACGAATCAGGTGCGTCGCGCAAAGATTTGGCGCCGCGATACGCGACGGTGGCGAGGCAGTGGCGGAGAAGATCGCGAGCACTGACGGTATCAGCAGGCACGGGAGTAGACCTCAAGCAATGTTCAGAGCGCGCTTAAAGGAACCCTTTTCGGCATCGATTTTCTTCTGAAGCTGCAGGATGGCGAAGAGGACGGCTTCTGGCCGCGGAGGGCAACCGGGAACGTAGACGTCGACAGGAATGACCTGATTGCAGCCCTGATAAATGGCGTAGTTATTGAAGACGCCGCCGGAGGTGGCACAAGCGCCCATGGAGATGACCCACTTCGGCTCGGGCATTTGATCGTAGAGCTGGCGAATCACCGGACCCATTTTTACGGAGAGGCGGCCAGCGACGATCATAAGGTCGGCCTGGCGAGGAGAAGGGCGAAACACTTCGGCACCGAAACGTGCGAGGTCGAAACGCGAGGCGGCCATGGACATCATTTCGATGGCGCAGCAGGCGAGTCCAAAACCGAGAGGCCAGATGGAGCTTTTGCGCGCCCAGTTCACAGCCTTATCTAGTTGCGTGAAGATAATGCCTTCGTCTTGCAGCAGCTTGCCGAAATCGTCGGGTTTGGTGAGCGTAACGCTCTTGCCTAGCGTCGTTTCCATTGGGCCCTCATGACTTCCCTTTTATTCTGGCATAGCTGGGGCTGCGTGACAAACGTCGGCGACGATAGGCAGCGGGGGAGTTTCGATACATAATCGACGTATGGCGCAGCTGGAAAATTTTCGACTGAAGGTATTTCGCACCGTGGCGGGGCACCTGAGCTTTCACAAAGCGGCGGAGCACCTTTTTCTGACGCAACCCGCGGTGACGCAACAAGTGAAAGCCCTGGAAGATGAGCTGGGTGTGCGTCTGTTTGACCGCACCCCCAAGGGCGTATCGCTGACGCAGCAAGGCTCGCTGTTATTGCGTTACGCGCAAAAGGCAGCGGCACTGGCTGCGGAAGCGGAAGAAAAACTGGCTTCGGGCGACGGAAAATTATCCGGAGACTTTGCGCTGGGGGTGTCGACTACCATCGCGCAATACGTATTGCCGCGGCTGATTGGCGCATTCCTCAGCGAGCATCCGCGGGTTCAGCTCTCGCTGCAAAGCGGCAATACAGCGGAAATCGTGCGGCTGCTGGTGGATGGCAAAGTGTCGATTGGGCTGATCGAAGGCCCGGCGCGAGACCGCGAGGTAAAGACCGAGCCATTTATGGAAGACGAGATGGTTTTGATCGTGCCCGCGGACTTCGAATTGGACCGGCTGTCGCGCGAACAATTGTTGTCATCGAACTTGCTGATGCGCGAACAAGGCTCCGGTTCGCGGCGAGTTGTGGAAACGGCGCTGGAAAAGGCGGGTTGCCGCCTGAAGTCCTTCCGAAGAGTGATGAACCTGGATTCCACGGAGGCAATCAAATCGGCGGTGGAAGCGGGACTGGGAATCGGATTCGTATCGCGCTGGGCGATCTTGAAGGAGCTTGAATTGCGGGCGCTGAAGGTGGCCCAGGTTCCCGGTCTACACGTGGCGCGCCATTTTTCGTTGGTGCTGCGCAACGGACCAGAGCCACAGGGTGTGGCCGGCGCATTCCGCGAGTTCGCGCTAGCGCGGGCGAGGATGCTGTCGGGCACTCCCAAACGCCCGGAACGAGCGCGAAACTCGGGGCGATAAGCTCTACTAATCACTAATTAGAATTGCTGCTTGGACGCAGGCAGTGAGCTGGCGGCACACTCTACGGATGAACAAGAAATTGTTCTTCGTGGGATTGATACTGGCGGCGAGCGGACTGCTGTCGCCGCCGTTGGCGCTGCTGGGCGGCCTTGTATATGGGTTGGCGCTGGCGCATCCATTTCACGTGGAGAGTCGGCAGTTGGCGAAATTCCTGTTGCAGGCTTCGGTGGTGGCGCTGGGGTTCGGGATGAACCTGCACGAAGTTGTGCAAGCGGGACGCACGGGATTTGTGTACACGGCGCTGAGCATCAGCCTGGCGATGGCGTTGGGGCTAGGGCTGGGCTACCTGATCAAGGTAAATAGGAAATCGTCGTTTTTGATTAGTGCGGGGACGGCAATTTGCGGGGGCAGCGCGATTGCCGCGGTCGGACCAATTGCGGAAGCCAGCGAAGAAGAGATGGCCGTCTCACTAGGTACCGTCTTCATTCTCAATTCCGCGGCCCTTTTGCTGTTTCCGATGATTGGATTGGCGCTACATATGACCCAGACGCAATTCGGGTTGTGGTCGGCGCTGGCGATTCACGACACCAGTTCGGTGGTGGGAGCGACGGCCAAGTATGGGCCCACGGCGCTGGCTGTGGGCACAACGATCAAGTTGGCGAGGGCGCTGTGGATCGTGCCTCTCTCGGTGGTGACAGCCATGACGCTGAAGAGTAAGGCGCGGATTCAATGGCCCTGGTTCATTTTGTTCTTTTGTGTTGCCGCGCTGCTGAATACGTTGCTGCCAATGTTCAATAAGAGTTTCGGAGTGCTGAATCATGTTGGTCGGCTCGGGTTAACGGTCACGCTGTTTCTGATTGGGACCGGGTTAAATAAGAACACGCTAAAAAAGGTTGGCGTTCGGCCGCTTTTGCAGGGGCTGACGCTGTGGATCATCGTCGGAGCGGGCACGCTGGCGCTGATCTTGTTTCACTGGATTGCAGTGTAGCGGCGGAAGCGCGAGATTGTAAAAAGAGGCTGGCATAAAAGACCAGCGCTACATGGAAGAAAACGGCGCTCGCCTGTGCCAGGCTGAGCTGACCGGTGGGAAAACCGCGTCGAGCCGCCGCAATCCAAAAACTACGGGATGGTCAAGACTACTTTGCCGAATTGCTTGGCGTTTTCCAGATAGCTGTGGGCCGTGGCGCATTCGTGGAGAGGCCAGACTTTGTCGACGGCCGGGCGGAGACGTCCCTGAGCGACGAGTTTGAGGACAGTACGAAGTTCGTCCTTGGTGCCCATGTAGGAGCCAAGGATGGAAAGCTGGCGCGAAAACAGAAAGCGGATATCGAGTTTGGCGTCGAAGCCAGTGGTGGCGCCGCAGGTAACCAGACGGCCGCTGGGAGCAAGGCTCTTCAGGCTGTGCTCCCAAGTGGCAGCGCCAACGTGTTCGACGACGACGTCGACGCCGCGATTGTTGGTCAAGCGGCGCACTTCTTTGGAGATGGGCATGATGAAGTGGTGGATGACTTCGTCGGCTCCGAGTTCGCGAGCCTTGGCGAGTTTTTCGTCAGTGCCGGCGGTCGCAATGACGCGCGCGCCGAAAAATTTGGCGACCTGGATCGCCGCACTACCTACCCCGCTACCGGCAGCAAGAACCAGCACGGTTTCGCCGGGCTGCAGTTGAGCGCGACTGATCAGCATGTGCCAGGCGGTAAGGAAAACGAGGGGCACGGCAGCGGCTTGCGGCCAATCCAGATTTTCGGGATAGGGCAGGCAGTTGACCTCCGGCACGCGCACATACTCCGCGCAACCACCATCGATCATGTAACCCAAGTTGGTGAAGTTACGGCAACGGTTATCCAGACCCGCGATGCAGGCCGGACATTTGCCACAGGTGACCCCGGGCGCCAGAACGACTTTCTGGCCCACGTGAACGGTGGAGACTTCCGGGCCGACCTTGGCAACTTCGCCGGCAACATCGCTCCCAGGGATGTGGGGTAGTGGGATGGCAACGCCAGGGAGGCCGCGGCGAACCCAGAGGTCGAGATGATTGAGGGCGCAGGCGCGCACGCGAACCAGGACTTCGTTATGACGGAGAACCGGTTCAGGGACATCGGTATAACGAAGGACGGAAGGGTCGCCGTGTTTGTGGATGACGATGGCTTTCATAAGCAGCCTCCTGGCAGCGCGAGGATGAGCGATGGCTACATATGTATCGTATCACGATATGTTGGCACATACGGAGGGCCTGATGGACGGACCGCTGGAAAATAACTATAGCGCCATTTTCGATGAGAGGAGGGCCTTGCCAGAATCCCGTGGCGCCGCAAAAGATAAACAAAAGTGACATTCTGGTGACATTTGTCCTCGCCGCCCGCCCTAGACTTGCCTGGGCTCTAGCAAACCCCTCGAACGCACGCCCCGACACCGGCCTGCGCTAACGACGGCGAAAGGTAATCCACAGCAATGCAGGAAATCACTTCGCCAGCGCGGCTTGGATTCAGAATCCGATTCAACAAAGAGCTTCTTTGGAGCCACCGTTGGATACCCAGCGTGGTGGCCTCCGCCAGTTGGCTGGTTTTCCTGGCGACACTGTTCTGGAGGAAAAGCAGCCTGACGGTCTTCCTGTCCGCGGGCGTCGCGTTGGTCTGCTCGTATGCTTGGGGCTATTCAGAAAGGGCATTTCGGCTGGATTTTACGCCGGCATTGAAGCACTTGAAGCGGAGGCAATACGCCGAAGTGTGGGACGCGCTGGCCACCGACCGCGAACTTGCCAGCGTTTCCGCATGCGGAGAGCACGAGGAGACGGAGGTCCGCAGTTCGGTGCAGGACTGCCTGCGGAGTCTTTTGGAGCTGGCGAGAATTTCGAAAACCGACGAGGTCCTGGAAATTGGATGCGGAGTGGGGCGAGTGGGCCGCGAACTGGCGGCGCACTGCAAGAGCTGGACCGGTTGCGACGTCTCAGCCAACATGCTTTCCTTCGCGAAAGAACGTCTGCGGGGCATTTTGAATACTCGCCTGATCGCACTGCGCGGCGTCGGGTTAAGCGAATTCAAGACGGCCTCGTTCGATGTTGTATTTGCCACCAACATGCTCGGACACCTCGATGAGATGGACCGGTGGCGATATGTTGAGGGAGCCTTTGCAAAGCCGGGTGGAACCGTGTGTGTTTGGCGGAAATCCCGACTGTTCGCAATGCGGATGCGCGATCAGCAGCGGGTTGCATTGGGTGAAGTCCATCAAGCTGGCAGGTCCCGTGAGGATCAATCATTTCGTGCAAGGTTCGATCAACGTGGGTTTATTGCTCAACCGGCTGCGGCAGCACTCGACGCAACTGTCGCGCTGGACACACAACTCGCAAAAGCTCGACTCCAAGCCTCCCGCGGATTTGGTGCAAATCCAGCCCTGAGATTCTCTGTTAGGGCAGACTTCGCAGCCGTTTCATCAGCGCTGCCAGATTCGGACGGTCCTTCTCGCTTACAGCCTGGAACTTCAACCCCAGTCCGCCGCCGGGCTTCACGTGCCGCACGACTGCGTCCGCTCGAATTTGTCCTTCCTGGACAAGAAAATGAAGATTGGTGGTGGCGCCTAGGCGTTTGGTTCTGGGGGTCTCAATGAACAACCCTCCCACGCTCATATCCTTCACGCGAGAGAGATCGCGATCTCCATTGCATTCCCAATACACCCATACGCTATTGCTTGACTCTACGCGAGAGTTGAGCCTTCGGGAAAAGTGGGGCATTTGCAGGGTCATGACGTCACCTACATCTGTCTTGCGTTAAGATCCCCGAGGGTTGGACTTGGTCCAGGCCGAATGCCTGGGCGATGGAATATAGCGAATTGGACACTTTGAATCAACTTTATAATTCGGACACTAGGTCCTAGTACTAATTACCATCCTAAGAATCGCTAGACGCAAACTCCGGTCGACTCTGGACTCTGAGAATGCGCGGGTGTAGAAACATTCGCTACTGGCCAAAAAAAAGGAGGCACCGATGATCAAAACCCTAGTAATCCTGTCGTTGCTCCTAGGGAGCATGCCGTCCGCCTTGGCCGATTCGGAAAAATTCGATGCAGTTACGGATTTTAGTGCCTCTAGTAACCCGAACGGCCAATGGAGCTATCTGTTCAGCGGTTCACTCTTCACTACGCGGGCTTGCCCGCTAGCACCTGGAATCCAATGCTGGTGGAATGGCGGCAGCGTTCCTGACTCCCCTACAATCTCGAAAAACGTGACCGGAGTTCCGATCCGCGAAAACGGTTCCGTAGTTCTCCCCCCAGGGGAACTCAATATGGATCCAGAAGCCGACCCCGTTACCTTAAGGTGGACTGCGCCAGACTCTGGGAACTGGACCATCACGGGGTTCTTTTCGGGACTGGATGCCGTGTCGCCAGCGCACACCGCGGAGGTCATTCTAAACTCTTCAGGCACGCTATTTGCTACCACGATTGATTCTCCGGGCGAGGTATCGCGTTTCTCCTTTACCCTCGCCCTGAACGCGGGCGATCTCATCGATTTTGATGTCGAGGCGGCGAATGGCGGCTTCTTTCTTGGGACGGGCTTCGATGCGACAATCTCAAACGGACCGACTGCGCCCACTCCGGAGCCTGCAACTTGGGGCCTGTTGTCCCTCGGACTAATGAGTCTGGCTGCAATGCTCTTTCGCCTGCGGTCGTGCCCGCATATTCCTTCGGTTTAACAGTAGTTATGTCTTTCTAGCTCTGCACAGCGGATCTCGCTGAACCCAGTTGAGGGTATGGTGCACCAACTCGTGGTGCCTGCCATCACCGTCGAATAACGCGCAATAGGAAACAATGGCCGCGACTTGAGGGCTCAAGTGCGAATCCACTGTGGTCGTGTGATTTTATTCGGGTCCCTGCTCGGCCTCGCGCTCGTCGCCAGGAATGCGCAGGCCTGCTCTTGCGCCGGAACCACGGGCGCGAAGACGATGCGAGAGGTAGCCGAGTGGTACAGCGACGGACCAAACGCGAGCAAGATTATTCTTGAAGGCTCTGTGCAGGAGCAGGAAACGGCGGTCGGGCGCGTTGAAGCCCCGCGAGAAGCAACGTCGAAGAGCACTTTGGATCAGCATCGCATAGTTTCCTTGCGCGTTCTGCGCAGCTATCGCGGCGAAGCCGCGGGGACCGTAAGTGTTTTGACCGGTATTGGCGAGGGTGATTGCGGATTCGATTTTGAGACGGGAAGCCAATACCTAGTGTACGCCGACAAAGTTGAAGATGGCACCCTGATCACCAGCATCTGTACGGGAACTTCCCTTCTCGTGCACTCCGAATCGGCAATGCGCGCGCTGCGCGGCGAACAACCGACCCCTGACGATCTGTTGGATGGTGAAACTTACTACAAAAAGTTCGCGCCGCTGTGGACCGCGCCCGTTTGCGGCCGGATCGCTAAGCCTGACGGAACTCCGCTCCAACAGGCTTGGCTGGACATGACACAGGTTCGCGACGAACCCTTCGTGGTGAATGCCGCGGCGGATTCCGATCAGTCGAAAGCAGATGGCAGCTTCTGCATCCGCTAGATCCGTCCCGGGAAATATGTGCTCACGGCGGAACGGCTTGACATTAAAGACTACTTCCGATGGGCGGCCTATTACCCGGGGGTTGCTAGGCGCTCGCAAGCCAAGGTAATCGAAGTCCATGCAGGGGAAACCTTGGCCGATTTGCATTTCGACGCAGACAAAGTGCGCGTCCACACGGTGCTGTTCCGCATCGTTACCACAAACGGAAGCCGGCTGCCCTTGGAAAAGCTCGGAGTGTCGGTCGACGCGCCGGAACGCGATGCCCTGGCCTACCATCTGGCACAGCCCAGAAACATCAACGGCGAATTCCCTGCAGGTTACGTTCCTCCGGGCAATTACGTGGTGCAAACAAACGTGCGGCCGGACTTGAAGAGCGGAAAGATCCCACCGGAACTCTTGAGATGGCGCATGGCCCGACGAGAAATGTACATCGGAACGGACTCGGAAATCGTCCTTAAGCTGAATCCCGCGAATTAGGGTTGACGCTTTCAAGCCTGTCCTTCTCCGGGAAGAAGTCTTCACCGTGAATAAGCGCGTCCACAGCATTCAGCAGCACGCTGGCGTCTTCCGTTTTTGTGACGAATCCTTGGGCATGCGCCAATTTCGTGGCTTGGACAACCTCCGGACCGTCGTGCATCGAGAACATCAAAATGGGCACGTTGGGCAAAGCCTTCTTGATGCGCTCCGCCGCAGAGAAACCATCGAGTACCGGCATGGCCACGTCTAAAATAATCAGGTCGGGACTCAGTTGGGTGGCTTTCTCAACTGCTTCTTTGCCATTGACGGCCTCAAAAGCTGCGTCGATGTTTCCGCGAGACTTGAGGATAATACAAACACCCTTGCGCACAACTTCATGATCGTCGGCGATTAGAACTCGCATACAAGCCGTTTCTGGCCCGGAGCGGGCCCAACCGGGGGATCTACCCCATGCGCTACTTTATGGAAGGTACGGGGGATTCGGACGGGGGGCAATACACTGGAACACCTACGATTTGGAGGCGGATTGGTTGCAGAATCGCGTATTGTCTGGGCTGTGTAGCAGCATGGAAAACAAATCGAGGGCGACTCGGTGTGACCGCGTCGCCCTCTTTTCGATTGAGTCGCGAAGCTCGTGCTACCCGATCAAGTTATTCAGAGAGGGTGCGGTTTTACCCGCACCGTCTCTTGTAAATTGAGTCGTGAAGCTCTTACTTCTTAGTTCATCTCAAGATTACAACTCAGTTTTACCCTCGCTGTATTCTTGAGTTCACCACGAAGTTTTTCGCTTCCGCTGTTTTTCGGCGGCCACTCGGTTTGATCCGTGTTGCCGTGAACTCAGCTGCAAAGCTAGCTACCTGTCCAGCGCAATGGGGTTGATCCGGTTTTACCCGCACCATCCTTTTGCGTCGGATCGTGAAGCATTCCTTCTGAATTCAATTCAGTCGAGGCTAAACTCGGTTTTACCCTCGCCGCCATCTTTGAATTGACTCGTGAAGTTTTTCTTCCCGATCAATCTGATGCGCATACTACGAGCAGCGCGAAAACAGCGCAAGAGTTATTTGAGAAAAACACTGTGGATATATGTGCACGGATTGTGCAAAACATTCGTTTGAAAAACATTCGCGCTCCACTCGCATGTGTGTCCGTCGTCGCCGGACTGCAACAGGTTGCTGTGATATAAGACGCTAAGCGGGACAGTGCAGGCTCCGCGTGTTTTTTTGTATCGAGGAGCGCGAATGGCGAAGAAAAAGTCTGGCTGTTTTTTATTTGTGCTGACGTTATTTGGCTTCTTCGTATTTTCAGCCGCTCCTTCACTTGCACAGTCTTCAGCGAATAGCGGAAAGCCTCTGCAGGCTACCGTTCACGTGTGGCAGGACACCATCGAACTGCCCACTTATCAAGAAGGCCTGCCGAATGAAAATCCACCATTCGATCAGTTTGTCACCAATGGCCGTTACAACTATCCCTACACGCTGCGCGACAATCTGACCAACAGTGCCGCACCTCACCAGTGGCGCACGCTGAATTTGGAAAACGAATATTTGAAATGTGTGGTGCTGCCGGACCTTGGCGGCCATCTGTACCGATGCCTGGATAAACGCAACGGAGCGGACCTTTTCTACGCGAATACTTCCTTGAAGTTTGCGCGCATCGCCTACAGGGGCGTGTGGGCCGCCTACGGAATCGAATTCAATTTTCCTGTTTCACATAATTGGATGACGGCTTCTCCCGTGGATTTTTCCACTTCCACAAATGCGGATGGCAGCGGCTCCGTTTGGGTCAGGAACATCGATCGAGTCTACGGGATGGAATGGTGCGTGAAGTTGACGCTGCGTCCGGGAGAAACAGCGCTGGAACAAACCACCACGCTCTACAATCCCGGCGCGGTGCGGCATCGTTTCTATTGGTGGACGAATGCGGGCGTGCAGGTCTGGGATGACTCGCGCCTGTATTACCCGCAAGAGTTCAGCGTGTTTCACGGATTCACGGACCTGGATACCTGGCCGGTGGACCGCAGCGGCGTGGATTTAAGCGTCGTCGGAAATCATAGGTATGGTGCAGTTTCGCGCTTCAGCTTCGCCAGCAACGAGCCGTATATGGCGGTGTATCACCCCAAGACCAACGCTGGAGTGGTGCACTATTCGGCGCGCAGCGATCTGCCCTCGAAGAAAGTGTTCTCCTGGGGTAGCGATGCGGAGGGCTTGCAATGGCGTCAGGCGCTTTCCGATGACCACAGCGCGTACGTCGAAATTCAAGCCGGGCTCTTCCGCGACCAGGAAACCTACGGCTTTCTGGATCCGCAACAGGCCATCCATTTCACCGAATACTGGATTCCCGTTCGCGAGATCGGAGGAGTGACGCGCGCGAATCCAAACGCCGTCCTGAATCTGACGCGCGGGCCATCGAGTAAGACGGATGCTGTGTCGCTGGGCGTGGCGCTAAATGTTACGAGGGATTATCCAAACGCGAAACTGCAGGTGAGCGACGGGGCCCAAGTGATCGCGACGGAAGAGGTTTCCCTGACGCCGCGAGTAACGTATCAAAAACAATTTTCGGATTTGCCGGCGGGGAAAACATATGCGGTCACTTTGACAGACAAATCCGGCGAGACTGTTTTGAAGCATACGGAAGGACAATATGACTTTTGGCCGAAGTCCCAGATACCCAAGGAACTGCCACCTGCTTACGTTTATCCGGCCGCCGAAAAGCGCAGCGAGAGCGATTTTCTGGAGCTGGGGAGCGAAGCCGAGCGAAATGGCGAGTTGCTGAACGCGCTGTCAACTTATCGCGATGGAGTGCAGCGATTCCCTGGGAGCGTGCCGCTGCAGCGTGCCGCAGGACGCTTGGACGTGTCGCTGAAACAGTACGCGGAGGCCGTACAGTATCTTTCCGCTGTGGTGACGCGTGTGAGCAACGACATGGAGGCTTCTTACTATTTGGGACTCGCCTACGCGGCGACGGCGGAGTGGGAGGAATCCCGGCGCGCCTTTGAAGTAAGCGTTCAGTACGGCACTTTTCGAGCGCCTTCGCTATACGAATTGGCGGCCCTTGATGCGCGCAAAGGTGAATTGGAAAAAGCCCACGAGAAACTGGCGACTGCCTACACGGAATTCCCCGACGCAGCGCGCGTCAGCGACATGGATGTTGCATTGCTACGCCGGCTCGGAGACTCAAAATCCGCCGAGAAACATTTGATCGCGTTGCGCGCCACGGATCCGGCAAATTCGTTCCTGGCCTATGAGGCAATGCGGCTAGGCCACCAGGACGCGGCGCTTTGGGAACATCTTGCCGCGGATCCGGAGAGAATCCTGGAAATCGCGACCTTGTACATGCATTTCGGATTGTATGACGAAGCACTTGAAATTTTGGAGCGGACCTATCCCTCGGGAAAAGGAGTTGTGAGCGAGCCAGGTATGCCGAGGCCGGAAAATTATCCGCTGATTGCGTATTACAGAGGCTACTGCCGCGAAATGTTGCATCAGGACGGCAGCGCCGACTTTCTGATGGCCTCTAAAACGCCCACCACCCACGTGTTTCCGAGCCGCGCGGATTCGTTTGACGTGCTGAAGCGGGCCATCTCCGTAAATCCCAAAGATGCTAACGCACACGCGCTGCTTGGCTCGCTGTACATGTCGGGCGGAATGCAAGACGCCGCAATGAAGGAATGGAACGCCGCGCGCGAATTGAATCCGGCGATTCCGGCGCTACTGCGAAACATGGGTTATACCGTGCTCTATGAAAAGCAGCCCCCGGAACGCGCCATTGAGCTTTTCACGGAAGGAACGAAGTACGATCCGCAAAATGCCGAGGTTTACCTCGGACTGGAAGAGGCGTTGAAGGATGCGGGGCGTTCGCCTGAGGAACGGGTCGCCGCTCTTCAGAAATTTCCAGGTTCGAATCCTCCCGCCACTTTAATTTTTCAACTGGCAAGGGACTTGGCGGATGCTGGCCGGTACGATGAGGCCCAGAAGGAACTGGCGACAAGGTTTATATCCCTGGAAGAAGGCGGCGCGAGCCAACTGGATGTGTACGTGGAGATCAAGATGAAGGAGGCACGAGCATTGGCTGCCAAGCAACAATGTGAACAAGCCCGCGCGGTGATTCAGCATTTGAGCAGCGATGCGGTGCCGCAGCTCTCGTTAACAAAGGACGCGCTGGCTTTGGCAATGCAATCGCATCACGTGCAAAAGGAAATTGCCGAAGCACAAGCACCGTGTGCGAAGTAGCCGGCAACCCGCCGCCCGGCAGCGCGCTCACAAACTAGCAAGTACGGGTGAGCACCTGAGTCAGTACGAATCAGCGGTTCTCAACGTACATGGTTTCCCGTGTAGCATTCCCCTCCATACTTACGTACATTTGAATCTGACAACGTGGACTTCCCAGAAAGCGCGTTTGTCCCAGCCCTTTCTAATCAAGAAAGCAGAGACGGAAATGGTGGGCCGCCCGGTGGACGTCAAGAAGATCGTGTTGCTCGGGCTTGCCGGCGCGGTGCTGGTTGCCGGCCTCGTTGCCGTTGTTGTTGCGCGGGATTGGCCCTTCTCGCAAGAACGCGTGACCCAGTCGTTGCAATCCACCTTTCCCGCGACGGTGAAATTCCAGAAATTTCATTCCACTTATTTCCCCCATCCGGGCTGCATCGCAGAGGGCGTAGATTTTACGCGATTGGGAGCAACTGCCGGAACTTCACCCGTCGTTACCATTCAGCGGCTCACCGTCCGCGCTCACTACCTCGATCTATTCGTGCGTCCGGGTTATCTCGCCGGAATCGTTTTAGAAGGTTTTCGCGTGCACATCCCGCCACTGGGAACGCCGGTAGTAGAGTCGAACTGGCAGGAAACCTCGTCGAGTACGAGGGTTGGCGAAATCGTCGCCGATGATTCCTCACTGCAAATTGACCGCTCATCGACTGACCAACCGCTGCTCTTCGTCATCCATACCTTGCGCCTCTATTCCGTTTCCGACAAACGACCGGCTTCGTTCACGGTCTCTCTGCATATTCCTGTGCCGCCCGGCGACGTTCGGGCGCAAGGGCAATTCGGTCCGTGGAATTACACCGACTCAGGACAAACTCCCGCCGCAGGTGAATACACATTTCAGAATGCAGACCTCGGGGTGTTTCCCGGCATAGCGGGAATCCTTTCGGCGCAGGACAAGTTCCAGGGCGTATTGGGACACATCGATTCGCAGGGAACCATCGACGTTCCGAACTTCATGGTCACGCGCAGTCAGCATTCCGTCCATTTACAAAGCGAGTTTCACGCAACGGTGGACGGCACGAATGGCGATGTGCAACTGAATCGCGTAAGCGCCGCATTCCTGAAGACCACAGTTCTTGCGAAAGGCGAAATCGCGCATCATGCCGGACAGGAGGGCAAAGTCACTTCGGTGGACCTGTCTGTGCATGACGGGCGCATCCAGGATGTCCTGCGGCTGTTCGTGCGAGGGGCGGACCCGCCGCTACATGGCACTACCAGCTTTCTCGGTCGTGTGACCATCCCTCCGGGAGACGCCCCTTTTCTGCACAAGGTCCGGCTGCATGGGGACTTTGGAATCGAGGACGCGCAATTCGCGAAGACTGCAACACAGGAGCGCATGGATACCCTAAGCCAGAAGGCGCTCGGGGAAGAAGCTGGAAAGGATGCCGAAGCCGGTGATCCCAGAAGGGTGATCTCCCAATTGGCAGGGCATGTGGAGCTGCGCAATGCCATCGCAACATTCAACAATTTTCGGCTGGCGGTGCCCGGAGCTTTGACCGAGATGCACGGTACCTACAATCTGGAAAGCAGGGCTATCAATCTGCACGGTACGCTACGAACCGATGAGGAATTCTCAGAGATGACGTCGGGATTCAAGTCCGTCGTGCTGAAGCCGTTCGACGTGTTCTTCCGCAGGAAGCACGCCGGGGCGGTGATGCCAGTGCATCTGATCGGAACGTACGACGACCCGCAAGCCGGCCTCGATCTTCCAGAAAAGAAATCCGCGGCCAATAAACCCTAACGTATCTCTCCGCAGGTCCCTACTCCCTTCCTTGTATGGCCTGCGCATGATCGTCCGCGTATTCTCGGTTGGGTCCAATCGATACCGCTTGCTGAGCAGGAGGTCCCAAGCTCATGCCATTGATACAAATCGTTATGGTCCTGATCGTCGTGGGAGTGGTGCTGTGGCTAATCAACCGCTTCATTCCGATGCAGGGAACAATTAAGTCCATCTTGAATGCCGTGGTGGTGATTGCTGTCGTTCTCTGGCTTCTAAATGTGTTCGGGCTCTTTAGCTCGTTCTCGCATATCCGCGTCGGTTCCTGACAGCCCGTCGACTTCGGGTAGATTGTCCGTAAAAGCCGGGCAGACCCGCGTATCTTCTTCTGCCAGAATCATTCCTTCTTTTCTTGGTGCGCCACGGTTCCCGTTGTCGGCTTTGCCATGACGAGTCTCCCTTGTTTACATTGCGGCCCATGCGGCACGGGAGAAAATGCATATCACAGTTGCAGGGTGTAACATTCTTGGACCACGTGTACACCAACGCAAAACGCCAATGCACCATCTTCCTGAGTTGCATGGCTCTTCTCCTGTGTAAGCGCACGCCAGCGCAGCAGCAGCCCGTTTCACCGCCATCGGACGGGGCCGCGAAAATTCAGGTCAACGTGAACGCGGTTTTGGTTCCGGTGGTGGTGCGCGATTCACAAGGCCGCGCGGTCGGAAATCTAAAGCAGGAAGACTTCCAGGTTTTCGATAAGAACAAGCCGCAAGCGATCTCAGGATTCAGCATCCAAAGAAGAGCAGCGGCGGAGAGCCCCCATCTCGCTGCAGATGCCCCGCCAATGGATCGCGCCGCTACCCAACCACCCGCGGCAGTTCGTGAAAGGTCGAGCGCAGTCCCTAAACGATTCACCGTGTTTGTGTTCGATGATATGCACATGAGCACCGGCGATTTGATGCAACTGCAACAAGTTGCGCCCAAGATTGTGGCCGGCTCGCTGACGGATTCGGACTTGGCCGCGGTCGTTTCCATATCCGGGAGCAGCAGCGGACTGACACGCGATCCCGCGAAGTTGCAGGAAGCGATCATGAAGCTCAAGGTGCAGAATTTGTATCGCCATACGCGCGGATGCCCCAATATCGAGTATTACGAAGCCGATCGGATCCAGAACAAGCACGACTTGATGACCACCGACATTGCGATCGAAAATGCCATGGCTTGCTGTGAATGTACGCGCGAGACCGCAAGGACTCTCGTGGACGAAACATCGCGCCGCGAATTGCAAATCGGTGATCAGGATGTTCGCGTGACGCTGGGATTTATCGGAGAGATTGTGCGCAAAATGGGCGCGATGCCAGGCCAGCGTCTGCTGGTACTGGTTTCACCCGGTTTTCTGACCATTTCGGCGGAGGCAGCGGCCCAGAAATCGCAACTATTGGATATGGCGGCGCGGTCCAATGTGACGGTCAGCGCGGTGGATGCACGCGGGCTATACACGAACGCTCTCGATGCCGGCGAGCGAAGCGCAGGTTCTGCACTCGCGGAGCGAACTATATCGCAAAATCACGCCGTTTCCAGCGCGCTCAACGAAGACGTGATGGCCGAACTTGCGGAGGGAACCGGCGGGACTTTCTTTCACAATAGTAATGACTTGCAAGGAGGATTCCAGGCGCTGACGGCGGTCCCGGAATATGTGTACCTGCTGGAACTGTCACTGCAGGACGTGAAGCAGGACGGTTCGTATCATTCTTTGAAAGTGAAAGTGGACAAGGATGGTCTGACGCTGAAGGCGCGTCTCGGCTACTTTGCGCCGAAAGCCTCGAAGCCGAAAAACGGGAAATAGGTTTTCCTGATCACCAGAACTGTTGCAAGCTCATTAGCATTAGCATTCTTCCCCTAAAAGCAGTTGCAAATCTGTCGGCCCGCGACGAAGATGTTGCCACTTTCCATGGCCACTTCCAGTTCAGCGCAACGCATCGGCATACCTGGCGCTCTGAAAATCGTACTGCTCTTGCTAGGGGTCTCGATTTTCATCAACTATATCGATCGCAGCAACCTATCCATCGCGGCTCCCATGCTGAAAGACGAGTTCGGGATTACCCCGGGGCAACTTGGCTTTTTGCTGTCGGCGTTCTTCTGGACATATGCGAGCTTTCAGTTGGTGTCAGGCTGGCTGGTGGATCACTTCAATGTGAACTGGGTCTTTGCGGGAGGATTTTTTCTGTGGTCCGCTGCCACCGCGGGCACCGGCATCGTTCATGTCTTCTGGGTGCTGCTGGTCTTGCGATTGCTGCTGGGTGTTGGCGAGTCAGTGGCCTATCCCGCATACTCAAAAATCATCATTGTGAATTTTCCTGAGGAGCATCGAGGCTTTGCCAACTCCGTGATTTCCGCCGGACTGCTTTTGGGTCCTGGATTTGGCCTGCTGTTGGGCGGTCTCTTGATGGCCCGGTTTGGCTGGCGCGCGTTCTTCATCGCGCTAGGCCTGGCCAGCATGCTTTGGCTTGTTCCTTGGCTGAAATGGATGCCCAAGGGCCAGCCCACCGTCCCCGGCGACGTAGAGGGTGCTCCGAGCCTCCTCGAATTTCTGTGCTTGCGATCGGCCTGGGGAACGTGCCTGGGCCAGTTCGGCATTAATTACGTGAGCTATTTCCTGCTTACCTGGCTTCCCTACTATCTGGTGCGCGAGCGTCACTTCTCGCTGGTCGAAATGGCGAAGATCGGCGGAATCGCCTATCTTCTCGGCGCCTGTCTTACCGCTCTTTGGGGTTGGCTGTCCGACCGCTGGATCGGCGCCGGCGGCAGCCCCTCGCTGGTTCGCAAAACCTTTGTGGCTGGAGGACTCGCGCTCTCGGGCACGTTCGTTGGGCTGTCCGTCTTCAGTAACCCGGCGCTTTGCGTTGCCGCGCTAATCCTGGGCGTGATCTTCTTTGGCGTTACCGCGTCGAATGTTTGGGCCATCACACAAACGCTGGCGGGCCAGCAGGCCGCCGGGCGCTGGACAGGTTTCCAGAATTGCACAGGCAATCTTGCAGGCATCGTAGCACCGTCGTTGACCGGACTGGTGCTGCAGCGCACCGGTCACTTCTATTGGGCCTTCGTGATCGTTGCACTGGTTGCCTTCGCGGGCTCGGGTTGCTGGACTTTTCTTGTTGGCCCCGTCCAGCCAGTAGTGTGGCGCACAAGAAAGCAGACCATCCCGATCGCTTCTTAGCGAGGCTTGAAGTCACGGACACTAGTGCTTGACCGGCCAAAATTGACAAGAAAAAGGAAGCGGCTCACACTACGCGGCATGAGAATCGCAATTTTCTGCTTATTAGCAGCGGCGGTGTTCCCCTCTTTGAGTCGAGCGCAAGCTCCGGTTTTCGAGGTTATTCCGGTTGAGAGCTGGATTAAATTCCACGTGAAAGCCTCGACGACGATCGCCGGGAAATTCGACAACTGGGATGCCCGCTTGACATTCAAGTCGCCCGACGAAACCACCGGCGTCTTAGAAATCAAAATTCAGGCGGCCAGCGTGGATACCGGAAGCGGACTGAAGAACGGCAAGCTGAGGAGCAAAGACTTCTTCGACGTGGAGCAGAACCCGCTGATCACGTTCAAGTCGACGAAGCTTGTGCAGACCGGCCCCAAAACATTTGAGGTGGATGGCGACTTTACGATTCGGGGGGTCGAACCCGGAAAAGCTGACTCTAGCGGTTTCCGGGAAAGGGACGGGTTCTGGCGAGATCAAAGGAACAATGGTCTTCAACCGCAAGGACTATGGGATGAACAAGGGCATTCCGTTCATCAAGATCGCCGATCACGTGGACGTGAGTTTCCATCTGAAGGGCAAGCGAGTCAGCGGGCCACCACTGGCGCTCAAGCAATAGGCAGACAAAAAAGTGGGTCGTCGTTCGCCGACCCACCTAACAGATTATACGAGTCGAGGGGAAAGACGAGCGGGGGAAGAAAAGGACTCCAGGTAAGCTGACGGCTTAGAAGGTACGGGACTGGCTCAGTTTGCCGCGATCACCGTATTCAGAGGAGGGAATGGCACGTCCTGCAACTCCTTCTTGCCATCGGGATACGCGCGAAATCGTTGGTATCCGTCAAGCACGCGGACTTCGCATCCAGGCAGAAGCCCGTGCCGAAGTCGCCTTCCAGACCGGGACCGAAATACTTTAGTTCAGTGATAGGAACGACGGTGCGGTCGAAGTCCGGCACGGACAGAACGGATGTCGGTAACGCTGCGGGCACTCGATCAGGGGTGTCGTCCCTCGGCGATGCCGACAGACATAGAAAAGACCATAGAATTAAAAACGGAATGACTTTTCGCAAAATCATCAGGTGTCACCGAAACTCCGAAGAGCTGGCTGTCATGGTTTGCATGCGCGCCGCCAGAAAGTTGGCGCTGAGGAGAAAGGATTTAGTGACGCTTGGAACTGAGGCCAACTAAAAGAGGACGCAACTAGTGGCCCATTCCGGGACAGCAGTTCCGAAACGAATTATGAGATGCTCGGCAGTTTGAAAGCATCGAGCCCTAAGAAACCAGCCTCAGGCCTGAAAGCCTCAGCTACAGTCGAGCTACGCTTGAGCTACAGAACCGATCTAAAGATCGGCCACTGCAGATCCTGCGCGGAGCCTCTCTAAATCATTAATTGACAATTATTGACAATATTTACAGGAAGATACAAATCACCCCGGAGGAGAGCACGATCAAGTTCAACGTGAAAGCATCCGTGGCCATCGAAGGCAACTTCGACAAATGGGACGCGACGTTGACCTTCTCATCCACCGACGCCACTTCAGGCGTTCTGGATATCAAAATTCAGGCCGCTACCGTCAATACCGGCAGCGGAATGAAAGATGACAAGCTGAGAAGCAAAGACTTCTTCGACGTCAAGCAGGATCCGTTGATCACGTTTCATTCAACGAAAATCGTGCAAACCGGCCCGAACACGTTTGACATTCCGGGAAAGATCACGATCCGCGGCGTTACCAAGGACGAGACGCTTAACCTGGTGGTTTCCGGCAAGGGCACCGGCACAGGCGACATTAAAGGCACAATGGCCTTTGACCGCAAGGACTACGGCATGAACAGCGGCATTCCGTTCATCAAGATTGCGGACCGCGTCGAAGTGACCGTGGACCTGCATGGCAAGCGCATCAGCGGTCCGCCACTGGTCTTCAAGGAATAGGTGTTTAGGGAAGCGGTTTCTTCAACGCTTCCGCGATGCCCGCCTCCGCAAGCGGCGCCATGATTTCGTATCCAGCTTTGTTCGGGTGCACGCCATCCGGGCTTAAGTCCGTCTTCAGCCCACCCTCGCTGTTGGACATGCTGGAGTAGTAGTCAACATAGACGACGCCGTTTTTCGTGGCGTAATCTTTAATCCAGGCGTTCAGCGCGCGAATCTTTGGAGCGGGCTCCAGCCCCGGGTGCCAGCGAAACTCACTCGCCGGAAGCACCGAGCACAATACAACTCGAATTCCGTTGGCACGCGCCAGTTCGCTCATGGATGCGATGTTGCCCCCAATTTCAGGCAGCGTGATCTTCCCGGTGTTTTCGGCAATGTCATTGGTACCCGCCAGCAGCAGTACCACTTTCGGTTTCAGGTCGATGACGTCCTGGCGAAATCGCACCAGCATTTGCGGCGTGGTCTGACCAGAAATGCCGCGATTGATGTACGGCTTGCCCGGAAAGAACTCGCCACGATCCGGAGATGTCGCAGTTCCCTTCTGCCCCCAGCCTTCGGTAATGGAGTCTCCCATGAACACAACGCGCGTTTCGGCGGCTGCCGGAGGCGGTATTTCTTGATCGGCGTCGCGATACTTGGCAAGGAAAGCCCAGTCGGTGAACGTGCGCACCAATTGCGATTTCTGGTAAGCATTCAACTGCTCCAAGCCCGGTATCTGTTCCGATGACTTCTGATCGGAGGCGGGATGTGCAGTCGGAGGCGCCTGCGAATAAGCTGCCGGACCAGACACAAGTATTGCCACCAGCAAGCAAAGACCACACAGTGCGCGTACAAATTTCGATTTGCTATCCACGTATTTGTGTCTCCTTGTCATCGCGCTCATCGCGCACAACATAAAGCCAAAGCGATCGGGAGGCGCATCAGCACCCCTTCGACGACTCTGACGGCTATGCTAGCACACGCAACTGACGCGCTTTGCGCAAGCAAGCCCGGGTGTACTCGAGACGGCTGCGATCACTGAAGCGCGATTCCCGCAGCGCAGAGTGGGCACTCCGAAGGCTGCCATAAATTGTGCGGCATGCGTTCCAGGAGCTCGAGCGCCACACCGTGCTCGTTCGCAAACTCAGCGATCACATCTCCGAGCGCGAGCAGAGCGCTGATGACGACAACTTCCGCTCCCATTCCGCGCAAATCAAAAAATGTCCCTCTAACCGCCGAGCTTGCGCTGATGACATCGTTCACAATCGCGACGCGTTTTCCTGACACCGCAGAGTGCAGTGATTTCGGAAGGCGGTACTGCACCGGGAAAAGCCCTTGGCGCGTGGTGTCTTCAAATCGTTCAGCGTACATGAACTGGCAACCCAATTCCAACGAGACAAGCAGGGCCACGAAGGCGCCCTCCACCAGCGGCCCACACACGACATCCACCTGGTACTTTTTGAGCTGCGCTGCCAGGCGGCCGGCGAATACCCGGATCTCGCGGGAGTTCAGACATAACGTCTCTAAGTCAAACCACACGTCTCCGTGATGACCCGACTCAAACCTGAAATGTCCGCGGCGTCCGCGCACAAAGGAGAGTAAATGATCGTCCATTCAACAGTTAAATCCTGGCACTCGCAATAAAGCGGGGCAGTCCCCTAGTTGGGCGATTTCTGTTCCGCTGATTTCTCTTCCGCAACCTTCTTTTCTTGCGGCCCCTTAATCGGCAGCCTGACGCGAAACCTGGTGTCACCGGGCTGCGAAGTCAAATCCACCGCTCCGTGATGCTTTCGCACAATGCGCATAGCCGTGTCCAACCCCAAGCCGGTGCCTGCTCCAACCTTCTTGGTGGTAAAAAATGGTTCGAAGATGCGCGAACGGATTTCCTTCGGCACTCCCGGGCCATTGTCACCGATTTCGACGATAGCGCTATCCAATTCGCGGAACGCGCGAATCCGTAGTTCGCCCTTTCCGTCCATCGCATCGATAGCATTGTCGATAAGATTGGTCCAAACCTGGTTCAGTTCGCCGCCATAAGCGCAAATGCGCGGCAAGTTCGGATCGTATTCGCGGACTACATTCACACCCGCTTTCAGGCGGTGGCCAAATATCTTCAGGGTATTCTCAAGATCCTCCTTCAGATCGACTTCCTGGATGGGTGACTGATCCATATAGGAATAGCGCTTGATGGCCGTAACCAAATCGCTGATGCGGCGGGTGCTGTTGTCGATTTCCTGGATCAATCCAAAGATGGTGATCACTGCGGCAATTCGTTTCGCCGCCGGCCCCACCAAATCCGGCCCAAGCAATTCCTTCAGCCCATCCAACTTCTCCGTTTTTGCTCCCGCCTCCGCCAGCACGGGCGCGATCTTCCACGCTTCCTCCACACCGTTGCGTTCCAGCCACTCGGTAAGCTGCGCTTCCCGGTCGCTCAGTTCCAGCGGATCTTCCGGGGGCCCGACGCGCGACGCGTACTGTTGCGCCGATTTCTTCTCTAACATCAGAACGGCTTCGCGTTGTGCTTCCGTCAACGGCCGCTCCAGAAATTTCATGCTGGCCGCACGCACGTCGTCCATGGCCTCGGTCAGGTTCAAAGCCGCACGTCGAGCGGCGCTGGCGGGATTATTCAATTCGTGAGCCAGGCCGGCCGACAGTTTTCCCAGCGCCATCAACTTCTCCTGCTGCGTTTCCATCCGCGCCATTTCGCGGATGCGATCACTCATCAGCCCCACCAACCGTTGTCCCAGCACCGGAACGCGCTGCAACATGTCAGGAAAGTGACGCTTGTGCAGGCGCAGCACCCGTGACGCTGCTGCCGCACGCGCTATGCCTCCGAATGTTTTCAGCCTGGAAAACGGAAGCAGACCGGTCACGTCGCCCGCCTCGGCTATGATTATCGCTCCACCCGGCAGGTCCTTGCGTTCGAACTGCAGCTCACCCTCAAGCACAACCACCAAATATTCAACCGGCTCTCCCGGATGCCCGTAGACCTCACCCGCCTGGAAGCGCACTTCGTCCATGTGCTGCGCAACCCATTCCAGCTCGTCCTCGGGCAAATCGCTGAAGACTTCGATCTGGCGCAGGTCGGTCGCAAAACGTTCCGCATGGTTATTGACTGTCGCTTCGCTCATTTCACACCGTGCTCAGATATTGATGTACGAATTGCACCGCGTTCGCGCCTTCACCGACGCCGCTGGCCACGCGCTTCACTGATCGATAACGCACGTCGCCGGCCACAAAGATTCCCGGGACGCTGGTTTCCAGCAACCACGGATCGCGCTCAAGCGGCCAACTCTTCGGCGGCTTTCCATCACGCATCAAATCCGGCCCACTCAGCAGAAATCCTTTTTCTTCGCGCTCCAGAACTCCCGCGAGCCAATCCGTGCCGGGCATGGCGCCAATAAAGATAAACAGCGAATTCGCGGGTACTTTGTTGGTTTCGCCGCTGGTGGCGCAATGGACGGCAATTGCTTCCAGATGTTCTTCGCCAAAGACTTCCACCACCGAGGAATTCAACTCCACCGCGATGTTGCTGATCTGTTGGATCTGATCGACGAGGTACTGCGACATTCCTGCTTGCAGGGAATTGCCGCGCACCAGCATGATGACGCGCCTGGCGTGTTGCGAAAAGAACACCGCTGCCTGGCCAGCGGAATTTGCGCCGCCAACGATGTACACGTCCTCACCCTTGCAGCCTACCGCTTCGGTCATGGCCGCGCCATAATACACTCCCGCTCCGTACACGCGGTCCATGCCGGGCACATTCAACTTGCGATACGAAACGCCTGTGGCCACTAACATGGCTTTCGCGCCGATCTCTGTACCATCTCCCAGGGTCACAAATTTCGATCCGGCTTCCACGCGCAGTTTGGTCACCTCTTGTGGCGCCAGTATTTCTACACCAAAACGCTTCGCTTGCGCCACGGCGCGCCGTGCCAGGTCTGCTCCGCTCAATCCCGAGGGGAATCCCAAATAGTTTTCGATGCGCGAACTCATTCCGGCTTGCCCGCCCGGAGCTTCCCGCTCAATCATCACCGTCTTCAAACCTTCAGACGCGCCGTACACAGCTGCGGCGAGTCCCGCCGGTCCCCCACCGACAATCAGGAGGTCGTAGAAGGAAGTTCCGGCGCGCGTCTGCAGCCCCAGTCGAGCCGCAATCTCGGCAGTGGAGGGATCGGAAAGAAATGTTCCATCAGCAAACAATACCGAGGGAAATTTTGCCGCCTCGCCACCGGAGAGTTGTATCGCCGCCTGCGTCTCGGTGTTGTTCTCCGCGGTTTCCACATCGAGCCAGCGATAAGGCACCTGATTGCGCGCCAGAAAATCCCGCAGTGCGTAGGAACGCGGCGACCATCTGTGTCCCAATACCCTTAGGCCATCAAACGCGGGCCGGAATGATGCCTGCCAATCTTCCAGCAGATCATCGAGCACGGGATACAGTTGCTGCTCGGGAGGATCCCAGGGCTTCAATAAATAGTGATGAATCCTGGCCTGATTAATCGCTTGAATCGCTGCGTCGGTATCGGCGTACGCCGTCAACAACACGCGGCGCGCCTCCGGGTACAACTCGATCGCCTTGCTAATGAATTCCACGCCGTTCATTTCCGGCATGCGCTGGTCGGCGAGCAGCAATCCCACCGCTTCGTTTCTCTTTTTCAAGCCGTTCAGGGCTTGAAGGGCACTCGCACCCGAATCCGCTCGCATCACCCGGTATTTCTCGGCGTAGCGTTTGCGCAGGTCGCGCTCCACGGCGCGCAATACCTCCGCATCATCGTCTACGGTCATTAGTACTGGTTTCGCCATTGCTTTCTCTTATCCCAAGGCCCTGTTTTCTATCGCGATTTCCACGCCATGTCCACCCGTTGCTTTCCCTTTGGATGCACCACCACGTTTAAGGTCACGAATTAGTTCTAGTATTTCGCCGCTCACCGGGACTGGGACCAACCCCAGAAATCAGTTCCCTGCCGCCATTTTTGCCACTGCCTGCTCGACCAGCGGCGGCAAATCCTTGATCCTCTTTATATAAGCCGCGGCCTTCCATAGCTTTTCGTCTGATTCCCATTTCCCGTTGGCAAACATCCCGGTACGCCGCATGCCGTGTTTCGCGATCCAGAAGATCTGCGCTTCCGTGTACTGAGTTCCCACCTTCGGCAATTGCGGCACCGGCGGATACAGCGTGTCTGAATAATCGGTAGTTTTCCCCGGAGTGCCGTGGCAGCCCGCGCACTGGTTCAGAAAGATTTTTCCTCCCGCGATCAGGTTTTCGTCCGTAGGAGGAAATGGATTGGGCAGCTCTGGCGCATGTCTACTGACAGAAGCGTGAACCGCAGCGGCCATCAATCGCGACTCCAGCCGCGTCCCCGGAACGTCGCCGCGCACCTCCGCGAACCCCAGTAGCAAATAAGCCAGCGAACCCACGATCAACACGGCTAGGGTGCAGATCACTCCAAACACAAAGTTTTTCATGGCTACCTCAATCGAAGGACGCTACTTGCCTTGCCCAGATGTTTCATTAGACGCGGCAAAATCCGCCCGAGATCCTCCGCCCTAATACTTTTCCACTATTCCCACGTTCGGCTGAGCCCTATAGAGTGCTGCGAATTCAGGTGCCGTTTTCTCCTAAACCGAGAAAAGGGATGGTCAACGATGTCGGTCCAGGCTTCTGCACTTAACCTTAGCCCGTCGGTGGCTTCGACCGGCTCTTGGCGCAGCCGCAGCCTGGCTATTTTTCTTATGTTGGTCATCGCAGGCATCTTCTGGGTAGACTCCCGGTATCCCGCGCTGCTAAAGCGCTATCGCTCCGGGACAGCGATCAAAGCATCGGGTGCGCTCACGTTCGGCGCGGTGTATCCCGTCGATCGCTCCATGCCCCTTGCCACGCGAGCGTTCCGGACGACGGTGAACTGGCTGGACGCGAACCGCATTGGCATGACCTTTTCGTTCCTGTTTGCCCCCGCTGCGCTTACGTTTCTGGCCACGCTTCCGCGACGTCGCAGCAGCTCGCGCTACCTGAACGCGCTGTTCGGCGCGGCGGCGGGTGCTCCGCTCGCCGTATGCACGAATTGCGTTGCTCCGATCGTCCGAGGTCTGTACGCATCGGGTGTGAGCACGGAATCAGTGCTGGCCACCATGTTCGCTTCTCCTGCGCTGAACGTTGTGGTGCTGGCGATGACCTTTGCGCTGTTTCCTGTTTCCGTCGCACTGGTCAAACTCGCCACCGTGCTCTTTCTGATTTTCGTGTTCGCGCCTTTGGTATCTTCACGCCAGCAAACCGCCGCAGAAACCGCTGCGTGTCCCATTGCGTTCCCGGCGACGGAAACGTGGGCGCAGGCACTCTCCAACACCGGTCGTTCGTATGCCAAAAGTTTCTGGTACGTTTTCCGCGTAGCCTTTCCGCTGATGATTCTTGCGGCGCTTCTCGGCGCGCTGGTGATCGAAATGCTCCCCGCGCAGCTCCTGCTCGCCCCAGTCACGATTGGCGGAATTATTCTGGTGGCTCTGGTGAGCGCGTTTTTGCCGGTTCCCATGGCGTTCGACGTCGCCATCGCGTACATTGCGATGACCAAGGGCGTTCCGCTCCCATATGTGGTCACCATTCTTTGCACCCTCGGCATCATCAGCGTCTTCTCGTTGTCCGTCGTCGGCAAATCCATCTCGTGGAAGATTGCGGCGGCAGCCTATTCGACGGTCGTGGCGCTCGGCACACTCGCCGGGGTCCTGGCCCGCGGCTTCTCCTGAACCACCGCAGAGACTCGCAGGTAAGCGCCTTCCAATGGAATCGGCACCCTGTACAATAAGCATGTGACCAGCTACCGCCCAGCACCGTTCGTTCATTTCGGTTTAGCAGCCGTCTTGCTTTTAGTGCCACAGATCGCTGGCGCGCAGGAACCGGCCAAACCGCAGCCACCAGCATCATCCAAGACACAAAATCCGTCCGCACAAAAGGGACAGCAAGCAACGACCCCTTCGGAACAACAGGAACTGCAGACCGCCATCGAGGATGCCGGTAACGACCGGGCTGCGCTGGCGCGTAATCTGGAAGCCTTCCTGAAGAAATATCCCGAATCGTCGCAGCGGGCGCAGATTTATCGCGCGCTGGTGGAAGCCACGCTGCAATTGCGCGACTACCCGCGCGCAACCGAGTATGCGGAAAGGCTGGTCGCTCTTCGGCCGGACGACACATCGATCACCGTTCTCGCCATCCAGTTGCTGGACAAATATGGCGACAGTTCCGGTTGGCGCCGCGCGATCACTTATTGCTCTCGAGTGATCGAGCAGGTGAGCGGCATATCCGCAACGGAGAAGTCGCCCCGCGTCTCGAATGAAGATTGGGAGACAGAGAAAAAACACGACAAGGCCGCCCTGTTACTGGTGCGCGGTCGACTGTACCAAAAATTGAACGATATGCCGAACGCACAGAAGGATTTTGAGGCAAGTTATACGCTGGAACCAACCGCGGCCGCCGCAGAGAAATTGGGGGAGTTGGCGGAACTTCGCAAGGATCCAAACACGGCAATCCGGGAATATGCGATCGCCTTCGCGTTGGCGGATGGCACGAAAGGCACTTCGAGCCGCAGCGATCTGCGCAACAAGATCGGAAATGTCTGGCGGTTGGCGCACGGATCAGAGGATGGCCTGGGTGATTATCTTCTGCACTCGTTCGACGACACAGCGGCGGTGGCTAAAGCGGCAAAACCGGCACGCAACGCCGGGCTCAAGAATCCCTACGAATTCACGCTGCGGAAAGCTCCAGACGGATCGCCGTTCCCGTTTGCCGAGACGAAAGGCAAAGTGGTGGTGCTGAATTTCTGGGCCACCTGGTGCGGACCTTGCCGCGAGATGGAACCGCACTTCGAAAAGGTGGCGGCGCACTTCGCGGGGCAGAAAGACATCGTGTTTCTAGGTCTGAACTGCGATGACGATGAAACGCTGGTGGGGCCGTATCTGGAAGAAGAGAAACCTAAGACCGGGGTATTGTTTGCGGATGGCATGGAACAGTTGCTTGCGGTGCACTCATTTCCAACAACTTTAATCCTTGACCGCACGGGCACGATTGCGTTTCGCACGGATGGATTCGATCCAGACACGGTAGATAAAGTTTTGGTGGAAGCGGTGGACGTGTGGCCCATCCCGTGGATGCCTCGCCAGCCGCAGCAGCGGCTAGGCCCTGAGGCAGGCGACATCACATAGGCTGCATCTTAATTACCTGCGGCTTGCCCGTGAGGATGGAGTTCGGCGACTTCGCGGGCCGCGACAATGGTGTTGACGTGAATCTGAACGGTGTCTTCGATTCGACCCGCGTACCCGCCGGCGAGTGTGGTTACCACCGGGACGTCGCGCTTGCGAGCTTCTTCGAATACACCTTTGTCTCGCGCCATTAACCCGTCCACGGTCAGCGACAGTCCCCCAGCTGATCGTCTCGATAGGATTCGGCGCCACCGACGTAAAACAATATTTCCGGTTGAAAGAGTCCAGGCCGGCGCGAACTGCAGGCAATAAGGCGGTCAGGTAAGCGGAATGTTCTATTTGATCGGGCATGTCGAGATCAACGGTAGATGGCGGCTTGTAGGCAGGATAGTTGTTGCGCTGGTGGATCGAGAGCGTAAAGACGGACGGCTGCTTGGCAAAGAGGCGGCGGTGCCGTTTCCATGATGAACATCGGTGTCGACCACCATGGCCTTGCGTATAGCGCCGTCGGCCTGCAAGCGACGAATCGCCACGGCAACATCGTGAATGGCGCAGAAGCCTTCTCCGTGACCCGGATAGGCATGATGGAAGCCGCCGCCCAGGTTGCAGCCAAAGCCATCGCGAAGGGCGGACTGCGCAGCGGCGATCGTTCCGCCTGCAGCCAACCAGAACGCACGAACAAGTTCCGGCGAGTAGGGAACCTCGAGTTTCATCACGTCGCTGGAAGCGTCAGCGTGCCAGTCTTCAGCTTGTGCACCCAGTCTTCGGTATGTCACGCGCAGAATATCCGCGTCGGATGCCGGTTCGGGCCGGAGGAAATCTTCGCGCGTAGCCACGGCGTCCTTGATTAACTTGCCGGCGATCAGTCGGTATTTCTGCGACGGGAAGACGTGAGCGCCGAGGTTCGAGTCGTATCCCTCGTGATAGATGAGCTTGAAGGGCAGCATAATTCGTCACATGGTAACAGAAGAGAAAGACAGCCGTGCGTTGCGGTTACGGGCGTTCGTTTGTTTGCTTTTTTCTTCAGTGTAGCCTGGCTTTTATGCCAGCCACGGTTGTCGTGCGGTCTTCCGTTTGACCTTAGGCGCTGGTGTTGCTCTATTAGGGACCGTCTCGGAAGGCGGCGGCTACAAACGCTAGGCTAGCGCTCGCGGTCGAGGATGAAGTCGGGGACGGTGCGGAGCGCGCGGCCGTATTCGGAATCGCCGGCACCATTCAGGCAGGATTTGGCGCGGCGGGCGTAGTCGTGGGCGAGATTGCGAGTGCGGTCGAGCGCACCGGAGTCGCGCACGAGCGCTACAAGCTTCTCTGGCTGGACGCTGTGGAAGTCCTTCTCCTCCAACACACGCGCGGACCATCGTCGCGGCTTCGCCATGGCCGTTCTCCATCGCGTAGATTAACGGCAGGGTGACTTTGCCTTCTTTTAGGTCGCTCAGGACAGGCTTGCCAAGTTGTTCGCGGGAGGCGGTGAAGTCGAGCAGATCGTCAACCAGTTGGAACGCCAGCCCGGCGTAGCGGCCGTATTCGGCTAGCGCCTGTTCGTCGTGCTCATCGAATTCACCGATCACGGCACCGAGTCGGGCGCATCCACTGAACAGGCAGGCGGTCTTGTAGGCGGCCAGCCTGACGGCATCTTCTTCCGCGACATCCATGTGGCCAAGTGTAGCGAGTGGGATCAATTCGCCCTCGACCATGTTCTGCGTGAGGTCGATCAGGATGTCGAGCACGTGGAAGTTACGTTCTTCGAGCGCGATCTGGAACGACTGCATGTACAGCCAGTCGCCTGCCAGTACGCTGCGATGATTGCCCCAACGGGAATTGGCAGAGGGGCGTCCGCGGCGCGTGTCAGCACTATCGATGACGTCGTCGTGGATCAGCGTGGCGCTGTGGATCAGTTCGACAACGGCGGCAAGCCTGATGGCGCTGCGTCCGTCGGATTTGCGGCGCGTTGCTCGCCAGCGACAAAGCAGCAATAAAGCCGGACGAAGCCGCTTCCCTCCTCCGCCCAAAAGATAGCTGGCGATTTCGGAGACCGGTTGAAACGCAGCGGCACTCTGGTCGGATAGTTCCTGCTCGACCCGGACGAGGTCTTCCCGGACCAAGTCGAAAATTTCTTTGACTGTGAGTAGTGCGATGACCGTTCTCCTGGGCTCGCCGCCCTGACTCAGCGCAAGACTCCCCAACGTGCGATGCACCTGGCCGGGCGATAGGAAAGAATCGCCAGAAATTCTCGGCGGTTTGTGCGGCGATGGCCACTACCGGGCAAGTTTCTCACATTCGCAAGGACCTGCGCTACTTCCGCAACGTAGGCGGGCTCGTTGCGCTTGCCGCGCACCGGCTTGCGGCGCCAGGTACGGAGAGTCGGTCTCAATCAAAACTTTCTCCAAGGGCAAAGCTTTCGGCAACGTCGCGAATGTTCTGCGCCTTTGGATAGGTCACGTTGGCGGTGAAGGATACCAGGAAGCCCATGTCGATGCCGCGGCGTGCGTCTTCCAAGGTGCCGGTGAAGCAATGGAGGATTCCGCCCAAGCCGGTCGGTTCCAGCTTCTTCGAGAATACCCAGGCAGTCGGGCCACGCATCGCGGCAGTGCATGATGAGGGGCAGCTTGGCCGCGCGGGCCAGTTCCAATTGTTGCCGAAAGACGCGTTCCTGCACGTCACGCGGGGAATGGTCGTAATAATAATCGAGACCGATTTCGCCCCAGGCAATCACTTTGGGATGCTGCGCCAGCCTGGCCAGCGTCTCCAGGCGGTCGGCGTAACCTCTTGGGCCTCATGGGGATGGATACCAACTGTGGTGTAGATCCAATCGTTGGCTTCGGCGTAAGGGAGCGCGGCGTCCAGCTTTCTGGCCCCGGGCCGGTGCCGATGGCAACCAGCGTGCTTACGCCCGCGGCTTCGGCGCGAGCGAGCATGGCCTCGCGATCCTCGTCGAACTGAGGGAAATCGATGTGCGCGTGAGAGTCAATCAGTTGCATGGTCGGGTCGGATCTAGCTCAATTCAAGCGTGAGTCAGAAGTGGAAAGTTAAAAGTCGAAAGTCGAAAATTAAGCTCCAAGTTCTTGCTTCCTGATCGCTGATCGACTGATCTGACATCAGCTTCGATCAAGTTGCTGTTTCCTGATCGCCGATCGCTGCTTCTATTTCGAGCCGCGCACCGACTTCCACCTCTTCATGGAAGCCCGCCAGGACAGGCCTGACCGTCGGGGCCGACCGAGGCGGCTACGATCATGCCGTTGGACTCAACGCCGCGAAGCTTGCGGGCGCCAGATTCACGACGACGACTACTTTGCGGCCGATGAGCTATTCCGGTTCGTAAAATTGAGCGATACCGGCGCACGATCTGCCGGACTTCCGCGCCGATGTCGACGGTCAGCTTCAACAGCTTGTCTGCCCCGACAATGCGTTCCGCGGTTTTCACCTGCCGACGCGCATCTCGACTTTGGTGAAATCCTCGATGCCGATCTTTTCCGGCGTGGTCGCAGTCACTGCCGACGCTGCCGGCGGCGTTCCCGCCGCGGCGGGAGTAGGGGCAGGCCCAGGCGCCGCCGGTTTGGGATTCAGTTCTTCGTTCGCCATCGATTCGATCCTCTCTATTGCTTCTGCTTTGTCAAACGCGCGGGAATAATGTTTGCGATTTACCGAGCTGTGTCCGGGCGCCAGTCGCCCCCAGCGCAAGCCGTCCAGTTCAAAAGCGTCCAAGGAGCCGGCTTGGCCGAGAAGCATCGAAACCTTGGCAGCTGTCGAGGGCATCACCGGGTTGGCAAGAGCGACGCAACGCGCAGAAGCTCGGCGACGGTCCAAAGAACGGCGGCCTTGCGGGCTTGATCGCAGCCTCGCCGGGGCCGAGCGCCGAGGGTTGCCGGCGGTCAGGTATTTGTCGGCAGCGCCAATCACGCCCTCCAGATGGCTTCCAGGGCGCGCGCAGTTTCCATCTCGTCGTAGCGCTCTAGGACTTCGCCGATCGCGGCTCGCGCTTCCCTGGCCAGCGCGTCGTCCTGAGGCCGCCGAGCGCCGGCGTCTTGGGAATCGTTCCCGCAAATTCTTTTCGATCAGCGCAACGGTGCGATCGCCAATTGCCTGGGCAGCCCGTTGGCCAGATCGCTGTTGTAGCGCGTGACCAAAGCGTCGTAACTGAAATTGCTATCCTGGCCGAAAACGACTTCGCGCAACAGGAAGTAGCGCAGCGCGTCCATGCCGAGCATGTTGGCGATGGGACGAGGCAGCACCACGTTGCCCTTGGACTTGCTCATCTTCGCCGCATCCATCAGAAACCAGCCATGCGCCCACACTTGCTTCGGAAGTAGGCAGCATCGCGGCCATCAGGAATGCGGGCCAATAGACCGTATGAAAACGGATGATGTCCTTGCCAACGACGTGCAGATTTGCCGGCCAATAGCCACGCTTTTCGTAATCCGGCCCGCCGACGGCGCTCAGGTAAGACGTCAGCGCGTCAAACCACACGTAAAAGACATGCGGCTCTTCACCCGGCACCGGAATGCCCCAGCGGAGCGTCGTACGCGTGATGCTTAGATCTTTCAATCCACCTTCGACAAAGCTGATGATTTCGTTTTTGCGCGTTGCCGGCTGGATGA
>CAWGXB010000047.1:0-34466 GCA_963826335.1 Candidatus Acidiferrales bacterium
GAAAGCACTCCCAACTGCAAGTACCAGTCGTACAAATCAAATCGATCGAACTTGAAACTGTAATTTTCCGCCGACGTTTCCATCAGCGCCGAGTACTCAAAGCCGTAGCTCAACCGAAACGCGCCATGATGGAAAAAGTCGTCGCCCATCCACGCGTCGCCCATGCACGCCTGTTCCGACACGGCCTTCAACGCAGGGTGAGGATCGATCATCGCCATCGCGGCCAGAAATCCGCCTAGAAATGCCGGCGATTCCCACGCGCCCATTGTTGTTGGCCACGTTTTTCACCAGCCAGTCGATGGTGTCATACGTGTCCGTGCTCTCATCAATGCCCTTGGGATCCTTGGGATCGTGCACCGGACGGTTCATGGCGAATTGCCCTTCCGAACCGTAGCGCCCGCGAATATCTTGCAGCACAAAAATGTAGCCGTCGGGCCACAAGTCCGAATAACGAAACAAAATGCCGCTATAACTCTTGTCTGGCGCGGATATTCCGTAAGGAGAGCGCTCCATCAGAAACGGCAACGGCTGCTTGGCATCTCGCGGCGTGTAAATCTCAGTGTGCAGCTTCACGCCATCGCGCATCGGGATCATCACTTCTTTCTTCTCGAACAGCTTGGAAAGGTCCGGCCGTTCTTTCTTTTGTTCCTGGGCATTAGCCGCGCCCAGAAGGACTGCCATTGCCACAAGCAGAATCGCGATTTTCCGCGTCTTTCCAAGACCAATCATCATCCAATTTCCTCCCGATTCACGTCGCCAACGAATCGTTGCGAGAATACCACACCCAATTCTCGCTCGCCTTTCCGAGGGCGCTCGTTGGGAACCGAAATCTCGCGCACCACCATTTTGGGCTTTGTATAGCGGATAATACGCTCGATCTGATAAACTATAGCTTCGTAAACTGTACCTGCACTCTCATGAAGAAGGGGATTCTTCCGGGCTGCTGGCTGTTTCAGCAGCCATTTTTGTCTGAAGACGCATTGAAAACATGACTACCGACATACGCAATATCGCCATTATCGCACACGTCGACCACGGCAAGACCACGTTGGTGGATACCATGCTGCGGCAGAGCGGCATCTTTCGCGCCAATGAAGCTGTCGTCGAGCGCGTGATGGACTCCAACGACCTGGAGCGCGAGCGCGGCATCACCATTCTGGCCAAAAACACCGCGTTGTTCTTCCATAACACCAAAATCAATATCGTAGACACCCCCGGCCACAGCGATTTTGGCGGCGAAGTGGAGCGCGCGCTGCGCATGGTCGATGGCGTCGTTTTGCTCGTCGACGCTAGCGAAGGCCCGCTGCCGCAGACCCGCTACGTTTTGCAGAAGGCCCTGGCTGCCAAGCTTCCTCCCGTCATCGTGCTGAACAAGATTGACCGCACCGATGCGCGCCCCGAAGAAGTGTTGAACGAAATCTACGACCTGTTCATCGATCTGGATGCCACCGAAGACCAACTCGATTTCCCAGTGGTGTCACCAACGCGCGCGCTGGCGTCGCCCACCGCAGAATCGGAGACGATTCCAGGGATTTGCTTCCGCTCTTTGAAGCCATCGTTGACAAAGTCCCTCGTCCCACTGGGCGCCACCCCGCTGTAGTGCTGCAGCTGCAGGTGACCAATCTCGACTACAGCGAATTTCTCGGAGCATCGCTATCGCCCGCATGTTCAATGGCACACTGCGACGCGGCGAAGAAGTAGGCATCAGCAAGCTCGACGGCAAGCAGCAGACCACCAAAATCACCAAGCTGTTCACGTTTCGCGGCCTGGATCGCGATGAAGCCGACGAAGTCGTTGCCGGAGATATCGTGGCCATCGCGGGCGTCGAGGGCATCCAAATCGGCGAAAGCATCACCAGCGTTGAAAATCCCATGCCGCTGGAGCCGCTGACGATTGACGAGCCCACGCTGGCCATGATTTTCAGCGTGAACTCCAGTCCGCTATGCGGCCGCGAGGGCAATTACCTGACTTCGCGCGACCTGCGCGACCGGCTGGCGAAAGAGCTGCTCACCAACGTTTCCATTCGCGTGGAAGATACCGACACGCCGGAATCTTTTCGGCGTGCTGGGCCGCGGCGAATTGCAGTTGGCCATCCTGATTGAAACCATGCGGCGCGAAGGCTTTGAGCTGATGGTCGGCAAGCCGGAAATCGTGGTGCACACCGTAAACGGCCAGAAAATGGAGCCGGTGGAACGCCTGGTGATCGACATCCCTGAAAATTTCATTGGCATCATCATGGAAACCGTGGGCAGCCGCCGCGGCGAAATGCTGAAGATGAGCAATCACGGTTCAGGGCGCGTGCGCCTGGACTTCAAAATTCCCTCGCGCGGACTGATCGGCCTGCGCAGCCAATTGCTGACCGACACGCGCGGCACCGCGCTGATTCACTCGATTTTTGAAGGCTGGATGGAATATGGCGGCGAAATGGCGCTGAGGCCGACCGGCGCGCTGGTTGCCGACCGCGCGGGCGTTTCCACTGCTTACGCGTTGTGGGGCATTCAGGAGCGCGGCGAATTGTTCGTCGGCCCGACCATCGAAGTGTATGAGGGCATGGTGATCGGCGAAAATTCGCGCGAGCAAGAAGATGGAAGTAAACGTCACCAAGGAAAAGAAGCTCACCAACATGCGTTCATCCTCGGCCGAGACGAAGCCATCCGGCTGATTCCACATCGCGTGTTGAGCCTGGAACAGGCCATCGAATTCATCGCCGACGACGAACTTGTCGAGATCACGCCCAAGTCCATTCGCCTGCGCAAGAAAATTCTGCAGTACAACAAGCGTCCGCGCCGCTGGCAGGAAATCCGCGCCAGCCAGGAAGCCGCGGGTTAATCCCATCACTGGCGGCGCCTCAGTGCGCTGACTTGTCCAATAGCTGCTTCAGATAGGATTGCCACACGATGGCCCAGGTGTGCGTGCCGTGGCCGTGGGTGGTGCTCGCTGATCGGAATCAACACAAACGTTCCGTTTTTCAGGCGCTTGCTTTCTTGTTCAGCGATGCCCAGTTCGGCGGATCGATGAAATCGTCGGCGGAATTGATCCACATCACTGGCGCGCTTATTTTATCGAGTTGCGGAGAAGGATCGTAGTTGCGCGACGCATTAACCTGGTACAGCAGATCGTTGGCGTCGAGACTTGCGGCCGTCTTCTCTGAATTTTCCACAAACTTGTCCGCAGCATCGCGAGTGGGCAGCGTCTTCTGCATCTGCAGCGGCGCGCTACCGGCAATCACCAGAAGATCTTCCGCGGTGCGCAGGCCCTCCTTCGGTTCGTCCTTGTATTCGCCGCCATTCCACGCAGGATCTTCGCGGATCGCATCCATCAACATTTTTCGCCAAACGCGGTTGCGCCCCGCGATTTGCACCGGAAGGCACGCCATCGTCATCAACGCGTCCATGAAGTCCGGGTAGGTTTCCGCCCACAAAGGAATGCATGCAGCCCATGGAAGTGCCAAAAATCAGCCGCAAATGCTGCACTCCCAGGCCCGCGGTGACCAGCAGATGTTGCGCGGCAACCATGTCGTCATAATCGTATTGCGGGAAGTGCGTGTGCATCCCGTCGCTGGGCTTGGAAGATTTCCCGTGGCCAATGCCGTCGGGCAGAATAATAAAGTAGCGATTGGTGTCCAGCAGTTGGCCGGGACCAAACAGCTCGCCGGCAAATTGTGGCCGCAGGAATTGCTGGCCTGAGCCTCCCGTGCCGTGCAGGATCAGCACCGCGTTGGTGGGCCTCCCTTGCGCATCGCGGGCGAGTTTCCCAAGTGTCCGGTAGTGCAAGCGAAGTTCCGGCAACTGCTCGCCGGATTTGAACTTGAAGTCGCGCGCAACATAGTCGCCCTCGGTCGCCGGATAACTGGCGGCTATTTGCGCGTGTGCAGCGCCGATGGCAAGGAAACGCAGCAGCCAGCAGTGCGACCATGCGCAAAAAATGATTCATCGTGTGTACCTCATCCCAATCTCGTGGCCAGTGAATTTATCACACTCTTTCGTTCCTTCTTGCTACTCTCTTCGTTTCCGCGCTCTTTCCCATTTTCGTGAGGTGCTTCGATGCGGGCATTTCTTTTTGCTTCCGGTTGCGGCTCTTCTGGGAACCTTCCAGCCACCTTTCCCCCGCCCCGGACACCTCAAAAATGGCGCTGCCGCAGTTCGACGCATCCGGTGCGCTGGTGCGGCCAAAATCCGAGCACTGGACGTTCGTTGGTTCGAATATCGGAATGAGCTACGATCCCGGCGCGCAGAAAGGCCCGGGCGAGTTCCACAATATTTACATGCAACCCGAGGCCTTCGACACCTACAAGTCCACTGGGAAATTTCCTGAGAAGACCAGATTTCCGCCGGTGGTTTACGAACCCGCGCAAAAAGTCTCTATCAACAAGAGTGGCTATTTCGAGGGAGAGATGACTGGCCTCGCCGCTTCAGTGAAAGATTCGTCGCGCTTCAAGGAAGGCTGGGCGTATTTTTCCTTCGGTGAAAGTGGCAACCTCTCGGAAACCGCCACTGCGTTGCCCGCTCCAATGTGTTTTGCGTGCCACGACAAACACGCCGACGACGATCACGTGTTTGTGCAGTTTCACCCGATGCTGCGCGCGGCGCGGCACAAATCACTGCCCTAGATTTCTTCCCGAGCAGCGCGCTAGCGCTTGCTGCCGCCGAGCAGAGAGCCCAACACGCCCGCCGATTCGCCGCCCGACGGAAGCTTCGCATGGTCCGCGCAGCGCTCTTGGCCATGGCTTCACCATTGTCGCCGCGGCGGCCGCCACCGGAAATGCCGGGGATATTCGCGTACCACGGCGGCGATTGCGGGCCTGCGGGAGTCGCGCCTGTCCCCGGAGCCGAGGGCAACGGCTGACCCGCGCGCGCTTTCAGAATCTCGAACGCCGATTCGCGGTCCACGGCATTTTCGTACACGCCGGCAACAACCGAACTCTTCATCAACTGGCTGCGTTGCTCGGGCGTGATGGGTCCAATCTGGCTGTGCGGCGGGCAAATCAGCGCTCGCTCCACAATTCCCGGCGTCCCGGTTTCGTCCAGGAACGAAACTAGCGCTTCACCCACGGCCAGCTGCGTGATCGCTTGCTCAACGTTTAACTTTGGATTCGTGCGAAATGTTTCCGCGGCGGAACGCACCGCTTTTGATCTTTCGGCGTGAACGCCCGCAACGCATGCTGCGCGCGATTTCCTAATTGTCCCAGCACCGCTTCCGGCACATCCAGCGGATTCTGGGTCACGAAATAAACGCCCACGCCCTTCGACCGAATCGAGCCGCACCACCTGCACAACTTTGTCCTCGATCACCTTGGGCAAATCCGCGAACAGCAGGTGCGCTTCGTCAAAAAAGAAAACCAGCTTCGGCTTTTCCGGATCGCCAACCTCCGGCAACCTCTCGAAAAGCGCGGTCAGCAGCCACAGCAGAAATGTTGCGTAGACCTTCGGCGACTGCATCAACTTGTCGGCGGCCAGAATGTTCACGATCCCGTGGCCGTTCGAATCCGTCTGCATCAGGTCGTCCAGATTCAGCGCCGGCTCGCCGAAAAACTTGTCCGCGCCTTGCTGCTGCAAGGCCAGCAGGCTGCGCTGCATCGAACCGATGCTGGCGGCGGAAATATTGCCGTACTGCGTCTGAAATTGCTTGGAATTGTCGCCGACATACTGCAGCATGGCCTGCAAATCTTTGACGTCGAGCAGCAGCAAACCATTGTCGTCGGCAATTTTGAACACCAGCGCCAGCACGCTTTCCTGGATATCGTTCAAGTTCAATAGCCGCGCCAGTAGCAGCGGCCCCATTTCCGAAATGGTTGCGCGCACGGGATGTCCCTGCTCGCCGAGCACATCCCAGAAGGTTACCGGGCACGCGGCATACGAAAAATCAGTGAGCTTCAACTTTTTCGCGCGCTCGTCGATTTTTGGATTGGGAGTTCCCGGCTGGCTGATGCCCGAGAGATCGCCTTTCACGTCGGCGGCGAAGACCGGCACGCCGATGCGGCTGAACGCCTCCGCCATCACTTGCAACGTGACCGTCTTTCCCGTGCCGGTGGCGCCCGCCACCAACCCATGACGATTCGCCATTTTTGGCAAAAGATAAAGCGGCGTGCCGCCTTGTGCGATAAGTAGCGGGTCAACCATGGCTCAACTCCCCCCAATCGATTGTCACTTCGCGGGGAGGGCGTTTCCCGTGCGATGGACTTCCACTATTCTACTGCGCCGCGGCGCGGACTACCGTAATTGACTTCAGCATTCTGACCCAACGCGCGGGACGCTTCTCATGCGGCGCCCACAAGTCGATACGGGCCTTGCTTCGGGGCTAGCGGTTCACCATTCATCGTGTCTGCCACGATTATATCGGAGTCCAGAACCCCGGAATCCAGTTCCGCCAACGAGAAAACCACGCGATAGCCGTCCTCTGCTTCGGCGATGACGTACGTGGCCATCAACGCTCCGCGAAGTTTCTCGCCTTGCGCCACTCCCGCCCTCTTCAGCAGTTCCTCGAGCAGCACTCCCTCGTATGTTTCCGTTTTGTTGTCATGAGGATTAACGACGGAGAGTGTCTTGCGCGGCATTTTCTTCAGGTCAGCCACGGTTAGAACGAGCGGGGTGGAAACTTCGCCACCAATTCTCAGTTCCGCAAGCGAAGCCGAAGCTGTGCCCTGCGCAGTTTGCGCGCACACGTCAGGCAGCGCGGAGAGAAACAGCCCAACGATGGCGGCGAACAATATCGGAACCCAGGCTCGAACGTCACGACGCACAATCTGTTCCTTCGGCCCCGGGGAATGAAATGCGCTCAAACTTTCTCCAACATCACTTCGGTGGATTTGATCACTGCGAAAACTTTATCTCCCACCTTGAGCTTCATTTCATCCGCGCTACGCTTCGTGATCACGCTCTCGATCAGGTTTTCGCCAACGCGCATCACCACATGTGCCATTACGCCTCCAAGGTGAAGTTCCACAATTTCGCCTTCGAGACGGTTTCTAGCCGATAGAGTCATGCCGCAGAGAATACTCTTCCTCACCAAAAGAGTCCAGGGAACGATTCACGGAGCCCCGATCTGAATAGCTTCGCATAGGCGATAGTCGAATTAAGTCGGTTTGACTTAACGATTAGAACTGTATTGAATGGTCGAGCCGAAGAAATGGGGATTTCTCTGGCCTTCGCCGGACTGCACGGCCCGCGCGACCCTAACTCACGTTCTGAGGTCCTATGAACTCAACACACGTTCGCTCGCGGTGCACAACTTCCGCGCACCTCGGCAAAATTCGGGTCCATCCCGCGCTGCGGTCGGCTCGGGCGATCATCGGGCTGGTGCTCCTCATCGCCGCCGGCATGGGCTCATCGGCTCGCGCGCAGGTGTCGGCCAGCATCTCCGGTTTCGTCAGCGACCCCTCGGGCGCAGCGGTGCCCTCCGCGAGCGTGACGGCTACAAATAAGGAGACGGGAGTATCGCGCACAGCCAGCAGCGATGGCGTCGGGCGCTATCTGATTGTGGCTTTGCCTGTGGGCCTTTACGAAGTGAAGGTGTCGAAGCAGGGCTTTCAGGATTCAACGCGCACGGGGATCCAGTTGAACGTAGGTCAAGAGGCAAACATCGATGTTCGGTTAGAGGTGACCGCGGTCAAGGCGGCTGTCACGGTGTCGGAAGACGCTCCTATCGTGAACACCTCGACGAGCGACATCTCCGGCCTGGTGGGCGCCAAAGAAATCAAGCAACTTCCGCTGAACGGCCGCAGCTACGATTTGCTGCTTCCCCTCAATCCCGGCATCGTGAATTTCACTTCGCAGAAAACTGGCGGCACCGGCATCTCTAATTCCTCGACGGGCAACAATTTCGCGGTTTCGGGCAATCGTCCGCAGCAAAACATCTTTTTGCTGAATGGCGTGGAATTCACCGGCGCGGCGGAAAACAATATGACTCCCGGTGGTCCGAGCGGCATGTTGCTGGGCGTCGACGGAGTGCGCGAATTCAACGTCCAGCGTGATTCCTACGGAGCGGAATTCGGCAAGCACCCGGGCGGCCAGGTGATCATCGTAACGCAGTCTGGCAGCAACACCTGGCACGGCGCCCTGTATGAGTTTGTACGCAACAATGCGCTCGATGCGCCGAACTATTTCGACCAGGGCTCGGCGCCGCCGTTCCAGCGAAACCAGTTTGGAGCTTCTTCTGGCGGCGCGATCGTAAAAGACAAGACGTTTCTGTTCGGCAACTATGAAGGGTTTCGCCAGGATCTGAACCAGACTTCTGTGGCGTTCGTTCCGGGGCTCGCAGCGCGAGCAGCGGCGGCGCCCAGTGTGCGGCCTTTGCTGAATCTGTGGCCCACGCCTCCGGCCGGCACGCCCGAGCTGAATGTGCCGGGCCAGACATTCGGGATTTCCCGGGTTTTCAGCAGCCCGCTGCAAACCATCCGCGAGGATTTCGCAACATTGCGTCTGGATCAAACCTTTTCTGCCGCGGATTCTCTCGCCGCGATTTACACCATCGACGACGGCGCGGACGTTACCGCGACGCCGGTGAACCCATACAGCACCGACATTCTCACTCTTCGCGAACAAGTCTTAAGCGTTGAGGACACGCACGTTTTCTCTCCGGCGCTTTTGAACACCGCGCGCTTCGGCTTCTCCCGCGCCGGATACTATTTTGCTGGCGAACCCACGCCGGGTACTCCCGCCGCCAGGGTTCCAGGGTTTCTCAGCGGACTTCCCGTAGGCGCGGTCGTGGTCGGTGGCAGCGCGGCTTCGAATCCACAAGCGCAAATTGGGCTCGCGGGCAGCAATAACGGCAGCAACCTCCCCATCAAACGAAACATTTTCACGTATGAGGATCGCGTGACCCTGACGCGCGGCCATCATCAATTGAGCTTTGGTGCGTGGTTCCAGCAATTTCAATCCAATGAAAAGATTGCGCTCAGCCAATACGGCCAAGCAACGTTTCCGAGCCTCGCGCAATTCATCAACACCGGCGTTAGCAGCTCGTTCCTCTATGATCCCGCTCCAACGAATATGAATTGGCGTTCGCTTTTCAGCGCATTCTACGCCGAGGACGTTTTCCGGTTCCGTCCGAACCTCACGATCTCCTTGGGATTCCGCGGAGAATTCTCCACCGGCTGGAATGAAGCGCATGGCCACGCCGCGAATTACACTTTTTCCGGCGGGGTTATCTCCTCTCAGCCACACGTCGGCGATTCATTTTTCACCGTAAACAACGCCAAGTTTCTTCCTCAGCCCCGCATTGCTTTGGCTTGGAGCCCCCTTGGTCCCAAAACTGTAGTGCGCGCTGGTTTCGGAATGTACAACGATCTTCAGGACGCGCTCGGTTATCGCGCCGACCAGAATGCGCCCGCCAATCCTACGTATAGCCTGGCTTCCTATGCCGTATCGAATTTCCCGATCGATCCCGCGGCGCCGGTTCCGGCGGCAGCGAAACTTGTTCCGGGCGGCGTGCAACCGGATATGCAGACGCCTACGCTGATTTCCTGGTCGCTGCGCGTGGAACGCGAGCTTTCTCCCAACACGGTTCTGACCGTCGGCTATGTCGGCTCGCACGGCTACCACGAACTGATCGGCATCGACGCCAACGAACCGGTTCCGGTGATTTGTCCGGCATCGCCATGCCCTGCGGTTTATCCAACGTGGGATTCAAGCCAGCCCATTAGCGCCACGAATTCACCGACGATTGGGTTCCCGATCGGTTCGCCGCTCGCTGGCGCCCCCGTTCCTGCCGGCACGTATTACATTCCCGCGGGCACGCCGAAAGCGAATCCCGCGCTCGCCAATACCTGGACGTGGTTCTCTGAGGGCACGAGCTCCTACAACGCTCTTCAGGTGGACGTGACCCGTCGCTTCAGTCACGGTCTTTCGTTCCGTGGCGTGTACACATTTTCGAAGGCGCTGGATGACGGCGATTCCCTGAACCAGACGACGGCAGGAAATGCGCCAGGGCTCGCCTCCAACCCATTCAACTTGCGCTCCGACAAAGGTCTGGCGACATTCAACGTTACGAATCTGGCGGTCATCAACGCGCTTTATGCTTTGCCGTTTGGCCGCGGCCAGATGTACGCGAACGATGTGCAAGGCTGGAAGGGTCATCTGATCAGCGGATGGTCGCTCGCCAGCATCGTTACTCTTCAGTCCGGCTTCCCATTGACACCGCAGCTCAGCTACAACCCATCCAATAACGGCGACACCCGCAATCCGGTGCGGCCATTCGTGAATCCGAACTTCAAGGGGCCGGTGGTGTTGGGAAAGCCGAACCAGTGGTTCAATCCCGCGGCGTTTATCGCACCGCCTTCCGCCAGCGGCTTCTATGGCAATGCGGGACGCGACACCTTTACCGGGCCGGGGCTTGCCACGTGGGATTTTTCTGTGTTGAAGGACACCGCGATCACCGAGCGACTGCAGCTGCAGTTTCGCGCGGAACTCTTCAATCTTCTGAATCGCGCAAACTTCAATACCCCGAATCTGATCGTATTCACACCCCCGACGGCAACAAATCCCACGGGTTTGTCGGGCACCGCGGGAGCGATCACCAGCACGTCCACCACGGCGCGGCAAGTGCAATTCGCCTTGAAGCTCGTCTGGTAAATTGCCGAAGCACTTCGTTACGGAAGCAGCGGCTTACCCTCGGCGGTGGGCAGCGCCAAACCGACTTCTTTCGCCAGCGTCGGCGCAATATCAACCATATCGATCACCCCTAGTTTTTTGCCGGGCGCAATATTCGGGCCGACAACAAAAAACGAAGAACGCAGCGGCACAATAAAAGGAAGCTCACCGTGTGTGCCTCCGGGTTTCACCTTGGAGACCACGGGACCATCCAGAGAATGTCCGGTGCGCCAACCGGGTTTCAGTCCAACAAAAAAAGAAGCGTTGGGATAAGCGCCACGATTCCGCAGTTCCTCCGCATCAAGGATACGATTGACTCCGCTAGCGGGATCATCGGCTATTTTAGTCAATAGCGCGCGCACCTCCATTATGGTTCCCGCATCCTTCGGATCCTTCAGAACAATCGCAGCTGACCCGCCTGTCACCCAGGGCATCGCTCGCCAATCGGTGATTTTCCCTTTTTCGTCCACCGTGAACAGTTTCGCATCGCGAAACGCCGGCAGCAGATTCAGTTGCTGGTCGTAATTCACAAACCCATGGTCGGAAACCACGGCAACCACGGCATGCCCCGGCGCAACCGTTTCCGCCGCGACTCGAACGTTGCCGACGATGGCGTCAAGTCGCTCCAAGACCGCAAGGTCCTCCGCGCTAAACACACCCGTTTCGTGTTCGATGTGGTCCAGCGCCGTCAAATGCAGCAGCAGCAGACCCGGATGTTTCTTCTGCAGAATCCAGACCGCGTATTTGCCGCGCACTTCGTCGGCTTCCGGGCTGGTGTCGATCCCGCCGCGATAGTTGCCAATTTCCGCGGCAGCTTCGTCCATCAATCCCTTCGTTGACACTTCATGCAGCAGCTTCGCGTCCTCCATCGTTCCCGGGCGCCACACCTCCGGTATGTTCCAGGTAATTTTTGCGCCAACGGTGGCCGGCCACTGCAGACTGGCTGTCGTTCGGCCTACCTGCTCCGCCGCGTCCCACAGCGCAGGCACGCGAATATCCTTGGCATACCAATACCAGGCGTCGTGATTCGTTCTCAGGGGATCAAACACGGTGTTGGCCCAAATCCCGTGCGTCGCCGGCAGCACTCCAGTCACCATGGTGGTGTGGCTTGGGTAGGTCACTGTTGGGATAACGCCAATCACTCCATCGGCATACGCCCCTTCCTTCAAAAACCTTCTCAGGTTAGGCACTTTCAGGCCGTGCGCATCCGCCGCAGTCACATATTCGGGTTTCATACCGTCCACCGAGATGATTACCAACAACGGAGCAGCGTTTTCCTGACCAAACCCGGCGCGTCCAAGCAACAGAACCGCCAGCACCAAGATGCTCGACCATAGCCGATACGCCACACTGCCGTTCTTCATGTGTCCTCCCGCATTTCCCCTACAGCCTCAGATGTTGTAAAGTATGCATCACACACGGTTTGCTCCGAGCAATCGAATTGACTATGCTCGTTAAGTACAGAGCGTAAAGACTCTGGCGTGTCCCAGGACGGTGCGCGTGAATAATCCAGATTTAGGTCATTCTAATGGCAATGGCTCAATAGCCACCATTGCCGCCACGGCTACGGCTCTCCCTCCCCATTTAATCACGCGGGACGACGTCAAGTACTACATGGGGCGCGTATTCGACATCCCGGAACGCCGCCTGGAAGCCATGATGTCCATTGTGGACAATGCCGCCGTCCACCAGCGCCACGCGATTTTTCCCATCGACTACACCATCGAACCGCGCGCGCTTTCCCAAACGAATAACGAGTACATCGAACACGCCATCAAGCTGGGCCGCGAAGCCACCGAGAAGTGCCTGGCCCGCGCGGGCATGCGTCCCGACGAAATCGATCTGATCATCACCGTTTCCTGCACCGGCTTCATGATTCCCTCGCTCGACGCCCATTTGATTCACCTGATGGGATTCCGCTCCGACATCCGCCGAATGCCTTTCACCGAATTGGGTTGTGCCGCGGGTGCCATGGCCATTTCCCGCGCGGCGGACTTCCTGAAGTCGAACCCGGGCAAAAACGTCCTGATCATCGCGGTTGAACTTCCTTCGCTGACGTTCCAGCGCAAAGATATTTCCCAGGCCAACCTGATCTCCTCGATTCTGTTCGGAGATGGCGCGGCCGCGGTAATCGTAACGGGCCAGCCGAAACCAGGGCCGCGCGTTCTGGTCACGGAAACGTACACTTTCCCGGATTCACTGGGAGCCATGGGCTTCGATCTCCGCGATGCTGGCTTTCACATCCTGCTCGCAAAAGACGTTCCGGAAATGATTGGAGCGAAGATTCGCGGGCTGGTCGATGGCTTTCTGGAGCGCCAGGGTAAAACACAGAAAGACATTAAAGGCTGGATTCTGCATCCCGGCGGCGCGCGGTTGTTGAGCAACGTAGAGCAACAACTCGGCTTGTGCAAATGCGATACCCAGCCGTCGTGGGACATCCTGGGAAATGTGGGCAATTTATCCAGCGCCACGATCCTGTTCATCCTTCAGGAATGGTTGGAGAAGCGCCCACTGAAGACCGGTGAACACGCCCTGGCCGCTGCCTTCGGTCCCGGTTTCAGCGCGGAGTTTTTGTTGCTGCAATGGAACTGAGTGTCATCGCGTATCTCGGGCTGCTGCTGCTCGTCGCAATCCTGCGCATCGTGGAGTTGCAGATTTCTCGGCGTCACCAGCGCGAGATGGTCGAGCATGGCGCGGCCAAGGTAAACGATCCCCGTTTTCGCTGGATGGTGCTGCTGCACACCGCGGTTCTGGTCGGAGCAGCGCTTGAAGTCGTCTTCCTGCATCGCCCCTTCATTCCCATATTGGCTGCGGTCTGTTTTGTGATTTTTCTCGCCGCCAATGCCGTGCGCTGGTGGGTGATTCGCACTCTTGGCGAGCACTGGAACGTCCAGATCATGAACTCGACGGGCCTGGGAGTCATTACTACCGGTCCATTTCGCTATGTGCGGCACCCCAACTATGCGGCCGTGTTTGTTGAAATGCTGGTGCTTCCCTTAATCCACACTGCCTGGATCACCGCGCTGGCCGGCTCCCTCGCCCACATTGTTGTACTTTCCCAGCGCCTTTCTACCGAAGAACGTGTACTCTTCTCTGACGCGCAGTACCGAGCCGCGATGGCCGGGAAGCCGCGCTTTCTGCCCGGACTGTTCTGAGGTTCAACTACATGCGACGCTCCTGCACGTTTTTGTTCATCGTCACATTCGTGGCCATGCTCTCACCCGCGCGCTCAAGTTCTCAAGCCGCTCCGGCGTCGACCAAACCGGATTCGCCGGCGTTCAATTCCGTCCCGGAATTGCAAAAGGGCTACAGATTAATGTACGAGCAAAAATTCCCGGAAGCGCGCCAGGTTCTTGTCGCCTGGGCTGCCGAGAATCCCACGGAACCGTTTGGCCAGGCCAGCGTGGCCGCCAGCTATCTGTTCGAAGAGTTTTACCTCCAGCAAGTGCTGACCAGCGATTACTTCCTGAATGACAAGCGCTTTCTGGGCGGCATCACCGGCACGCCCGACCCGGAGCGCATGAAATCCTTCCAGGATTCGATTGCGAAAGCTCGCACCCTGGCCAACCAGCGCATGAAAAAGCACCCGCGCGATCCAGAGTCCCTGTTCGTCCTGGCTCTCTGCGCCGGCATGCAATCAGACGCCGACAGCATGCTCATGAAGAAGCATTACGACGCGCTGAAAATGCTTAAAGAAGCCAATTCCAACGCGGAATTGCTTCTCAAAGAGCATCCCGAAACCTTCGACATTTATGTGGCCCCGGGAATCGCTTACTACGTCATCGGCTCGCTGTCTTCTTCCGCGCGTTTTGTACTCTGGTTCGGCGGAATTCACGGTGACAAGCAGTTGGGCATGAGCGAGGTGCAGAAGACCGCGGACAACGGCAATTACCTGAAACCATTCGCGCAGATTCTACTGGCCCTTTCCGCGCGCCGCGAAAAACAGGATGAGCTTGCTCAGAAAAACCTGAAGGAACTCACCGAAGAATTCCCCGGCAATTCCACCTACGCGGCGGAATATGCCAAAGCCATGGGCCGCCCCGTTCCCGCGGCGATGGGTCCCGCAAACTAAACGGCTCTCTTCGTCTCGGTTGGTAATCACAGGAGATCCGTCGTGTCCGTTGACATCGCATTTGTTACCGTCAACTACAACACCTTGCAGCACGTTCAGCGCCTCACCGAATTCTTCAACGGGCTCGATGCCCCCTTCACCTTTTCTTTTACCGTAGTCGACAATAATTCCCGCGACGGTTCCCAGCAATTCCTCCAGGCGCACCCCGAAATTCACTATCTTCAAACCGGAGACAATGTCGGCTATGGACGGGCCATCAACCGTGCTGTCGCCGCCACTTCCAGCAAATATATTTGTGTGACCAACACTGACGTCATTCTCAATCGCGAGGCGCTGATTACTCTCTGGCGTTTTCTGGAAGAACGACCGGAAGTCGGAGTCTGCGCGCCTCGTATCACCTACGCCGATGGCCGCGATCAGGGCATGCTGTTCCATCATTCTCTTTTTTCACATTACGCCACTTGGTATGCCAAGGCGCAGGCCCGATACGCGAAATCGAAAATCGCCAACGCCACCGCGCCTTTAAGAGTCGACGGCGTCACCGGCGCGTTCTTTCTGATACGGCGGCGCTCCATATCTCCGCTTCCAGCACTCTTTGATGAGGATTTCTTCTTCTATCATGAAGACACCGCCCTTGCTCATTTGCTGAAGAATCGCGGCGTCGCGTGCTTTGTCATCCCGGATGCAACCATCACCCATATTGGTGGGCAATCAAGTTCACCGGCCTCGGTATCGCTTTTCTACAAGAGCAAGTATCTGTATCTCAGAAAATTCTATGGTCCGCTGCACGCCAAGGCCATTCGTTTCCTGGACCGTCTGCGCATCCTTCGTAAACTGTTGTTTTACTCGCTGCTGTCACGCGTCGTTGGATCGGAGCGTATCAAGTCCAAGCAACGTTATTACAAGGTGGCTTGGAGCACAGCCTTCTCAAGGTGACGCGGCAGAAAGTCGCCTTCGATGCCCTGCCGTTGAGCACGAAGTTGTATCTGCTGAAAATCTCAACACGATGATTCGCCACTCTGTTGCGAATTTCATCTCGCACAAATCTCGGTTCGTACTCTAATCGCGCCGTTAAGTTGCATGGATCGCGCTTCTCGAAGGGCATACTGCGTAATTTCCACAGCGTGCTCGCGGTTTTACTGCGTTATCCCACCCATTTCGAAGACTCAACCAAATCTCCCTTCGTCCTCATCTACCGTGTTTTCAATGCATTACCAGCTCCTTACTTTGGCGCAACATCTGCATTTGTTGTTCACTACGGTGCATCTGTCAAGTCGCCCCGTGACCTGAGGGGAAGGGTTGGTATGGAACTCAAGGAAGCCTATCTCGACCGCGTGCTAGGGGAAGTGGAGGATTTGTCCTCTCGCGTGGCGGAGCTGAAGGGGCGCTTCGCCAAACAAAAAGTCAGCGTGAAGCTGGAACACTACTGGGAGCTCGAGTACGTGCGTACGCGCTTTACGGAGTTCAAGCGCCGTGTCGAGGATCTTGAGGAAGCTCACGACGGCGAACTTGTTCGATTGCAGGAATCGGTCGAAATCGCCTGGAAGGATTTGATTCACGCGATGGAGACGCTGCTGGCCGCGCTTCCCTGAATGATGGTGATGGTGGTTTGCTCGCAAGCCAGGTCGGGTGGGAATGCGGTCCAGCGGCACAGGGATTGCGTATAGCGGAGGGCCGCTATTGCGCTGAGAGGGCGGGGTGGGACCAGGTCCCCACTCCGCCTTCGTTTTCTGGGCATAAACTTTTCTTCCCTGCGCGAGCTTCCCATCCCCGCCCATTTCAAACATCCCCTGCCGCTTTCCCGCCGCATTGGTACAATCCTGTCGGAAAGGTGGTGCTTCGTGTTTCAGCAGGACCTTTTGAAAGGACGTGCGATTTTTCTGACGGGCGGAGGCACGGGATTGGGCCGGTCCATGGCGCTGCTGTTTGCGAAACTGGGTGCGCGGCTTTTTCTGGTCGGCCGCCGTGAAGAACCGCTCAAAGAGGCATGCGCGGAAATTCACCGGCAGGGAGGCGCGGCCGCTTATGCCATATGCGACGTTCGCGAATACGATGCTGTGGAGAGCGCTTTCTCTTCCGCGGAACAGCAATACGGAGAAATCGATACGCTGGTGAACAATGCCGCCGGGAATTTCCTGGCGCGCACGGAAAAACTCACTCCCAACGGATTCAGCGCCGTGGTCGGCATCGTGCTCAATGGCACGTTTCATTGCACGCAGGCCTTTGGCCGTCGCCGCATCGAGAAGAAGCTCGGCGGAAATATTCTGAACATCACCACTACGTACGCCGCGGCAAATTGCGGGTCCGGCTATGTGCTTCCGTCGGCTTGCGCGAAGGCCGGAGTGCTGGCACTGACCACTTCGCTGGCCGTGGAATGGGCCAAATATCACATTCGCGTAAACGCCATTGCCCCCGGCCCGTTTCCCACCGAGGGCGCGTGGTCGCGGCTGATCCCTAGCAAGCAGTTCGAAGAACACGTGCTCAGCAAGCATCCGATGAAGCGCTTTGGCAAACATCCCGAGCTGGCCAATCTGGCCGCGTTCCTGATCAGCGATATGGCCGAATACATTAATGGCGAATGCGTGGTGATTGATGGCGGCCAGTGGCTGCGCGGCGCCGGAGAATTCAACGATCTCGCCATGGTTCCCGATGCAATGTGGGAGCAGATCGAAGGCGCGCGCGCCAAAAAATAACGACTTGGGCCGCCTACTGAGGCAAGGCGCTACCCTGCAACTGCACGCGCAACTTCACTTCACCGATGGACGCACCGTTTTTCTCAGCCCGCACGGTGATTTCCTGCGGCTTCGCGGCTTTCAATTCTTCGGGTGACGTCAGCGGCGTTTCCACTTCAACCTGCAGCACTGTGGAAGGCTCGGCCGGCAAAGTGAAATTTCCCTGACCAGAAGTGACGTTCCATCCGGATGGCGCCTCAACTTTTATCGATAAGACGAGCGGTGCCAAGTCGGCCTGGTGAACAACAATCGGAACGTACATCGCCGTGTGCGCCTTGATGGCGATCTCTGGCTGTGCCGCGATCGGCAAGTCGGCGAGGCCGTGTTCCACTCTGAATCCTGCGTAATATCCCCACGGACCTCCCAAGCTGATGGAGTCACTTGCGCTGACTCTCGCGACCTGATCCTTGCCCGCAGGCGGCGATGCCACCACCGCGCCAGCCTGAACGTTGGCGAAGACGTCGGCTGTGGGCGCCGTAGCAACGACCGCTTTTCCGAAAATCAGCGTCATCGGTTCACTCCACCATGCGGTGTTAGGGTCGCTCATCATTTTCTCGAGCTGTGCGTCGTTCAGTTTCGAAATCCGCTCAATGTCGCCCGGAAATTGCGTCAGGTGCGGCTTGGCCGCGTCCAGCGCTATGCGCCAATACGGCCTTTTCTGCGATGGCGAGATTTCCTTCACCGAATACGCCGGGCCTTTTCCAACAAATTGCCTGGAATCATTCGCATCGCTGAAGTAGTAGATTTTTTGCGCTTGCCAGGGCGTCAAATTTTCCAGATATGGCTCAAGCCGCTTGGACGCGCCGGCCACCTGCGCCGGAAATGCAACGGGGTTGCCAGATAAATCGAAGGCTTCCGTGGCGAGCACTCCAGCCGCCTGATGATCACCGTGGTTTTCGCCAATAAAGACGCTCGGCAACCATGTGATGACGATCTCCGGCTGCGTCAAACGGAACAACCCGACCAGTTTCTCCAGGTTGCTGCCGTGTCCCCAGTTTGCCAGCGAATTCAGCACATTCTGCGAAGCCGTGTCTTTGCCATCCAGAAACCACACGTTGCTGATAGCCAGTTTTGCGCAAGCCTCGCGAGCTTCTATTTCGCGGATATTGGCGAGAGCGGGCCCGTGTTCGCGGCCGTAGTCATTTCCGCCGCTGCCGCCGCGTGTGGCAAACACCACCGCGACGCGCTTATGCAAGTCATAAATAGCGCGCGCGAGGTAAGGTGTGACCGCGGCTTCGTCGTCAGGATGCGCCACCACGACAAGAATGTCGGCCTTCACGCGTTCATCCGGGCCGCGAACCACCTGCGGCGTTTGCGCAAGCAAGCTCGCAGGCAACGACACAACCAATAGGGCCACACCCAAAGAACGTTTCATCCGGCACCTGAGCAAACGATTGGACTCCGTCTAGAAGGTAGATTGTAGCGTTGTTCTGCTGCAAATCCCGAACCAACATGCGATTCGCCCGCAAGTTAGTCGGTTATACTCGGCCCGTGAGATTGCATTGGACCGTGCTCCTGTTCGGACCGCTCGCCAGTGTCTCCGTCGCACACGAATTTCAGTCCCTTCTCAACACCAACTGAGACTTCTAAGCTCCTTGTCCTCGCTGTAGCGATTCTCTGACGGCCTCCGCGCCTTGACCCATACTTCACCCGCCGATACTCTAGTCTGCTAAGCTCTACGCAGGATTCCCTGCAGCTAGGACAGACCGATGGATCAGATCCACGTAACACTTCCCGACGGCAGCGTGAAAGAGTTTCCCAAGGGCACCACCCCCGTCGAAGTCGCCAAATCCATTTCGCCCAGGCTGGCGGAAGCCGCGCTGGTCGCCAAGGTTTACGCCACCGACGGCAACGGCGCAAAAAGCAAATCCGGCATCTTCTCTAATTCCGTTGATCCGGCCGAAGATGGCAGCCTGCTCTACGACCTGCGCCGTCCTCTGGAACAAGACGTCAAACTGCACATCCTGACCGAGAAAGATGCCGACGCGCTCTACGTTTTCCGCCATTCCGCCGCGCACCTGCTTGCCGCCGCCGTCATGGAACTTTATCCCAACGTGAAGCTGGGCATCGGCCCACCGGTAGAACACGGTTTCTTTTACGAATTCCTGCGTGAAGACCCATTCACGCCCGAAGACTTGGTGAAAATAGAAAAGAAAATGCATGAGCTCGCGGCTCAGGATCTTCCAAATGAGCGCAAACTGTTGCCCAAGCCGGAAGCGCTGAAGCTGTACCAGGATTCCAAGCAGCTCTTCAAATGCGAACTCATTGAAGAGAAGGCCGACGAACCGATGGTATCGTTCTACACCACCGGAAAATTTATCGATTTCTGCCGCGGTCCGCACATTCCTTCCACCAAGCGCATCCAAGCCTTCAAATTGATGAATGTTGCCGGCGCGTATTGGAAGGGTCAGGAAGGCAATCCCCAATTGCAGCGGATTTACGCCGCGGCGTTCTTCTCGCAAAAGGAACTGGACGCTCACCTGCATCGCCTGGAAGAAGCCAAGCGTCGCGACCACCGCCGTCTGGGCGCGGAACTCGATCTCTTCAGCATTCAGGAGGAAGCCGGACCCGGCCTTATCTTCTGGCATCCCAAAGGCGGTTTGATCCGCACGCTGGTGGAAAACTGGTTGCGCGACGAGCTGTTGAAGCGCGGCTACGATCTGGTCTTCACTCCGCACATCATGCTCTTCGACCTCTGGAAGACTTCCGGCCACGCCAATTTCTACAAGGAAAGCATGTTCGGCGCGGTGGAAGTGGAAAAAGCCGATTATCAGCTGAAGCCCATGAATTGCCCGGGCCACATCCTGATCTATAAAACCAAGCTGCGCAGCTACCGCGACCTTCCGGTACGCCTGGCGGAACTGGGCACCGTGTATCGCTACGAACGCAGCGGCGTGCTCCACGGATTGCTGCGCGTTCGCGGCTTCACGCAAGACGACGCGCACATCTTCTGCACTCCGGATCAGATTGAATCCGAGGTCGAGGCCTGCGTCGATTTTGCTTTCGCGGTGATGAAGAATTTCGGCTTCGACAATTTCGAAGTCGAACTTTCCGACTGGGACGAAAAGCATCCGGAAAACTATGCCGGAAAGCCCGAAGACTGGCATCGCGCCACCAACGCGCTTCGTAGCACCATGGACCGCATGAAGATTCCCTACAAGCGCATCGAGGGCGAAGCGGCGTTCTATGGGCCGAAGATTGACGTCAAGCTGATTGACGCCATCGGCCGCTCTTGGCAACTCACCACTGTGCAGTTCGACTTCAACCTGCCCGCCCGCTTCGGCCTGGAGTACGTCGGCGAGGACGGAAAACGTCATCAGCCTTTGATGGTTCACCGCGCACTGCTCGGTTCCGTCGAGCGCTTCTTCGGTATTCTCATCGAACACTATGCCGGCGCGTTTCCTCTGTGGCTCGCTCCGGTGCAAGTGGAAATCTGCCCGGTAAGCGAAAAAGTGCAGGATTATGCCAAGCACGTTTACGAAACACTGAAGAATCACGGCCTTCGCGTGCACCTCGACGAGCGCAACGAAAAATTGCCCGCCAAGATTCGCGACGCGCAAATGCAGAAGACTCCCTACATGCTGGTGGTCGGGCCCAAGGAAGCCGAAGCGGGTAGCGTCAGCGTTCGCCATCGCAGCAAGGGCGACCTCGGCGCGCGCCCCCTTCCGGACCTGATTAGCGCGCTGCAGGAAGAAATTTCCGCCCGCACCATTGCCTGACGTGCTGACGCGCCGATCATTTCTGGGTGTGGTAGCGGGCGCGATGGTGACACCGATGCTGACACGCGGCGACGCGCCCGACGCTGTGCCCGAAAAACTGGACCACATCCTGCTCGGCTGCGGCGATCTCGATCACGGAATCGCTTTCGTGGAACAACGCCTTGGCGTGAGAGCGATGTTCGGCGGCGTTCATCCCGGTCGCGGCACGCAGAATGCCCTGCTCTCGCTGGGCGAGCGCCACTACCTGGAAATCATCGCGCCGGATCCAGCCCAACCCGCTTCCAAAAGCGCGCGCCGCGCGCAACTTGAGAAGCTCACCGAGCCGCGACTTGTAGGGTGGGCGGCTCATCCCGGTGATTTCAGCTCGTTCGCCAAGCGGCTTCAGCAAGCGGGCTTGGCTTTCGAAGGGCCGGCTCCCGGCTCGCGCGAACGTCCCGACGGCCGCCTGCTGCAGTGGCAAACGCTAACGCTCAACGACGATGCGTCCGGCCTGCTCCCGTTTTTCATCGAATGGAGCGCCGACTCCTCGCACCCTTCTGCCGACGCCCCCGCTGGCTGCCACCTCATTCGCTTTGAGCTGGCAACTCCAGAACCAGAGAAGCTCGCCAAGACACTCGCGCTGCTCTCCCTGGATGTTCCGGTCGCGAAAGGGGAAAAACCGCAACTACGCGCACACTTCGCAGGTCCGAAAGGCAATTTGGAATTGACAAGCTGACTACCACCGCTTTCTGAGTGGAGCCATCCGACCCACCTTTCTCCCTCTTGCCGGGTTCCGCCTGTCGCGTGATATACTTTAAAACCTGCCCCATGCGGCGGAAGCTACAGGGGGTTAGGGTTATTCAAACGGGGTTTGACCCGGTTCGCCGGGTGCCTTTTAGTTGCCTAGGGGGTTTTATCGCTGAACGGAATTTCCGGCAAGCCGACCGTATCCGCATCAACGAACGGATACGCGCCCGCGAAGTCCGGGTGATTGACGAAGAAGGTGGCCAGCTTGGAGTAATGCAACCGTTCGAGGCCGTGCGCATGGCTCGCGAACGCGGATTGGATCTGGTGGAAATTTCGCCTACCGCTGATCCGCCAGTCTGTAAGATCACCGACTACGGCAAGTTTCTCTATCAACAAAGCAAGAAAGCCCACGAGCAGCGCAAGAGCAGCCGTGGTTCGCAGTTAAAAGAAGTAAAGTTCCGCCCGGCGACAGCGGAGCACGATTTTCAGGTTCGCAAGAACCAGATCCTGAAGTTCCTGGGAGAAGGCCACAAAGTGCGCGCCATGATTTTTCATCGTGGCCGAGAAATGGCCCACCAGGAAGTCGGGCGCGCTAAGATGACCCGGCTGTTGGCGGAAATCGGTGAGCAGGGCCAGATCGAAACCATGCCGCGCATGGAAGGCAATGTTTTAGTAGCACTTCTGGCGCCGAAAAAAGGTGCCGGGGCGACGACGCGTCCCGCCGCACAAGCGCAAACGAACGCGTAGAGTTGAAGTTGCCGGCTTCGTGCCGGCAAAAGTTATTCCAGATGGAAACTTGAAGGGGCTGGCTCTGGCCGACCTGCACGGAGAGGATTCAAAGCAATGCCACGCAATTCGACGAAACCAAAAAAGAAACTCAAGACCCACCGCGGCGCGAAGAAGCGCTTCAAGATTACCGCGACGGGCAAGATTATCCGCATGCATTCCGGCAAACGCCACTTGCTGGGCACCAAGGCCGCCAAGCGCATGCGCAAGCTCAAGAAGCTGACCAAGGTGGAGAAGGTCGACGTCGCCGCCGTTCGTCAGATGATGCCGTACAGCTTCTAGGCTTCTCACCGTCTTCGTAGGGACGCGTTGTTTGGCATCCCTGCAATGAACTTGCGGATGCAAATCCGCAAGAACGCGCCAGGCAGTGCTACACGGGTGCCTGCCGGCCGTTCTGCTCCGCTCACGTGGAGCACATGCTGAGCATTCGCTCGGTAGTTGTAGGGGCGGCTTTATGCCGCCATCGCCGCAAGGTCCTGCAACGAATCACATCGGAAACAAACCCGTTGCTGGAATCGCCTCGCCGCGTTTCTTCGCAACCTGTTTTGTTTCCAAATCATTTGTAACTCAACCCTTCAGGGGTGAGGATTTTGTCCGCTTCCAGGAAGAATCCTCGAGTTTGAAGGCCCGAGCTACACAAAACGAAGGAGAAAACCCATGCCACGCGTAAAACGCGGCACAAAACGCCGGGCTCGGCGTAAGAAGTACCTCAAGAGGACAAAAGGCTTTTTCCTCACAAAGAGCAAGTTGTACCAGTCCGCTCAGGAAGCGGCCAATCGTGCGGATCGTTATGCGAAGCGCGATCGCCGCGTGAAGAAGCGCCAATATCGCCGCTTGTGGATCCAGCGCGTCGGCGCCGCCGCTCGCTTGAACGGCATCACCTACGGCCAGCTCATCCACGGACTGAAGGCCGCGGGCATTTCCGTCGACCGCAAAGTCCTGGCGGATATCGCCGTGAAGGACGCCGCCGGATTCGCGCAGCTTGCCGAAAAGGCCAGAGCCGCCGCTCCGCCACCGAAAAAAGCCGCCAAGTCGTAGTTCAACCCCCGTCATTCCGAACGGAGTCCGCGGAGTGAGGAATCTCTCTTCTCTTTCGGCGTCGTGCCTCCGATTTCCTGGCGACGCCGGCTTTTCTTCCGTAGGGGCACGATACATCGTGCCCTTGCGTTGTATCCTGTCATCGACCATGACCGCTGATTCAAAGCTGACGCAGACGCTAGCCTCTCTCGCCATCACCTCCGCCGAACAGGTGCGCTCGCTTTTTGCCGAACTGCGCACGCGTTTTGAGACCGAGGTCGCTGCGGTGAAGGAAGAAGAGTCCTGGAAGACGCTGCGCGATGCGTGGCTGGGTCGCAAATCCGGCGTATTCACGCTGATCACCGACAATTGGCTCAAACCCGCTACACCGGAGCTGAAACGCGCGGTGGGCGCCGCATTGAACGAACTCCGCGCCCACGTCGATGCTCAGATCGAAGTGCGGCGCGCCGAAATCGAAAGTGGCGCGGCAACTGCGGCGGCAGCCAAAGAGCACGTCGATCTTTCTCTCCCCGGCGTCATCCGTCCCGTTGGTACGCATCATCTGATTCGCCAGGTTTTTCAGGAAATCGAAGACATTTTCTTTTCGATTGGCTTTTCCGTCGTCGAAGGCCCGGAAATTGAAACGCCTTACTACAACTTCGAAGCGCTGAACATTCCGGAATTTCATCCCGTGCGCGACGATATGGACACCTTCTACTTGGACCTGCCCAAGGGCGCGCCCGGGCCGCTGCTGCTGCGCACGCACACTTCGCCGGTGCAAATCCACACCATGGAGAAGCGCCGGCCGCCGGTACGCGTGATCGTTCCCGGCAAAGTGTACCGGCGCGACAATCCTGACGCGACGCATTCGTTCGCGTTTCACCAGATTGAAGGGCTGGCCGTCGACTCTGACATTACCTTTTGTGATTTCACCGGGACCATCGATTACTTCGTGAAACAGTTTTTCGGCGAGGCTGTGAAGGCGCGGTTTCGCCCCAGTTATTTTCCGTTCACCGAGCCCAGCGTGGAGTTCGACGCTTCCTGCATTTTCTGCGGCGGCAGTGGCACCGCCAAATCCGGCGGCACCTGCGGCAAGTGCAAGGGAGCCGGCTGGATCGAACTGTTCGGCGCCGGCATGGTGGATCCCGCGGTCTATGGTTTCGTAAATTACGACCCGAAGAAAGTCAGCGGCTTTGCCTTCGGCATCGGCATCGATCGCCTGGCTATGCTGAAGTACGGCATCGACGACATTCAGGTGTTTTTCCAGAACGACGTCCGCTTCCTGAAGCAGTTTCCCTGATGTTTCGGGGCACGGATGGCCTGAGAAAGCGGTTTTGTCTTACTTAGAACTGAAAACTAGTGACTGATAACTGTCCATGACCTTTGCCGACGCCAAACAGCGCTTCTCCAACCGCGTAGCGGACTATACCCGCTACCGTCCCAGCTATCCGCCTGCTTTGCTGGATCTGCTGGCCAAGGAATGTGGTTTGCGCCCCAATCACGTCATTGCCGACATCGGTTCCGGCACCGGACTGCTCAGCAAACTGTTTCTCGACTACGGAAATCGCGTCTGTGGCGTCGAACCCAACACCGAAATGCGCGCGGGCGGCGAGGAATTTCTTCGTGGCTATTTGAATTTCACCAGCGTCAACGGCTCGGCCGAGGAAACCACGCTAGCCCCTGCTTCCGTCGACTTCATCACCGCCGGCCAGGCGTTTCACTGGTTCAACGTCACGGCTGCCGAGCAGGAATTCCGCCACGTTCTGAAACCGGATGGCTGGGTGATTGTGATCTGGCAGGATCGCCGCATGGAAGAAACTCCCTTCGCCAAAGAATACGAAAATCTCTTGGAACGTTTCGGCATCGACTACAAAAAAGTGAAGAGCGCCTATCCGGAAGCGGACAAGATCCGCCACTTCTTCGACGCCGGTTCATTTCAATCGCGTGATCTGCCGAACCGTCAGGTGCTCGACTGGGAAGGCCTGCGCGGCCGTCTGCGCAGCAGTTCGTACGCGCCGACAGAAGCCCACGCCAACTATGAGCCGACGATGGCGGAGCTGCGCAGAATCTTCGCCACGTACCAGCAGAACGGAACCGTGCGCATGGAATATTTCGCGCGAATCTATTTTGGCAAGCTCGGCGGGAAAACTCGATGAAGGTTGCTTACAACTGGCTGAAGGAGTTTGTCGACGTTACGGCGTCACCGGACGAGCTCGCCTCGCGCATGGCGCTCGCGGGCACGAATATTGCCGGCATCGAAAAAGGCGCGCACGGCGCGGTCATCGACGCGGAAATCACTTCCAACCGGCCCGATTGCCTCGGCATGCTCGGCATCGCGCGCGAAGTTTCCGCCATCTATCGCCTGCCCTTAAAAATGTCGGCTCCCAAGCCGGTGGAGAGTACTTCCGCAAAGGCCAGCGAAGCGGTCAGCGTGAAGATCGAGGCTCCGGAACTTTGCGGTCGATTCACCGCGCGCGTGGTGCGCGGAGTGAAGATTCAGCCCTCGCCATCCTGGTTGAAGGATCGCCTGGAAGCCGCGGGCGTGGCCAGCATCAGCAACGTCGTCGACATCACCAACTACGTCATGCTCGAACTCGGCTATCCCTTGCATGCCTACGATTACGACCTGGTACGCAATCACAGCATCGTCGTGCGCAAAGCCAAGCCTGGCGAAAAACTCAAAACCCTCGACGGCATCGAGCGCACTCTCGATCCCTCCATGTCCGTAATTTGCGATGGTGATGGTTCCCGCGCCATGGGCATTGGCGGCATTATGGGCGGCGCTGAAACGGAAATTTCCTTCTCCACTAAAAATGTTTTGATTGAGTGCGCCTGGTTTGATCCCATTGCCGTCCGCCGCGCCGCGCGCACACTGAAGCTGCACACCGAAGCCAGCACGCGTTATGGCCGGGGCGCTGATCCGGAAATGGCGGAAGTGGCCTCGCGTCGCGTTGCGGAATTAATTCCGCAGCTCGCGGGCGGCGAACTCCTAACGGGAGTTGTGGACGTCTATCCGGGAAAACGCGCCGCCAAAAAGATCACCATCACCCGCGCCGAATTGCTGCGCGTGATGGGCGCGGACGTTCCCGACAAGGACCTCGAAGCGATTTTGTCCGCGCTCGGATTTGCTCCTATGCGCGTGGACCACAACAAAGGCGCGGTGAATTCGCTGCTCGCGGCGTGGGAATGCACCCAGCCGTCCTGGCGTGCCGACGTCGAACGCGAGATCGATCTGATCGAAGAAGTCGCGCGCGTTTACGGCCTCGATAAATTTCCGCCACGCCTGCCGGCCGCCCGCAATGGAGCTGCGCGCTTGCCGCAGTACGAAGCGGAAACGCGGCTGCGCGAGCGCCTGATCGGCCTTGGCTATCACGAAGCCTTGACCATTCCGCACATCGCCGAAGAGCGCAACGACTTATTCCGTCCTGCCGATGTGGTGGTGGCGAAACTCGCCAATCCGCTCTCCGAGGAAGCCAATGTTCTGCGCTCCACCGGCGCCGCGACCATGGCCGGGGTAATTGAATGGAATCTGAATCATGGCCAGCGCAATGTGCGAGTGTTCGAAATTGCCAGCCGCTATCGTTTTGTCGACGGCAAGCCCGTGGAATCGCGCGTTCTGACCATCGGCTCCACCGGTGCCGCCCGCTCTCAAGGCCTCTACGATCCGGCGCGCGAATACAATTTCGCGGACCTGAAGGGCGATCTTGATTCCATCGGCGCGCTTTCCGGCGGTTTCCGTTGGGAGCAGGGCGGCCCCGATTGGTTGAATTCCGCTAAGCGTGGCGCGTTGTTCCTCGGCAAGGAGCGTAACGAACCGCTCGGCGTTGCTGGGCAACTTGCCAAGCGTGTGGCCGGCAAGTTGAAATTCCGTCAGGATGTATTTCTCGCGGAAATCGAGCTCGGCCCGGTCTACTGCATGTATTACGGCGTGAAAAACAATCTTCGCTACGACCCGTTGCCGCGCTTCCCCGCCGTCGAGCGCGATTTCTCTCTGTTCCTGGCGGATGGCGTAGCCTTCGCCGACGTGACCAAAACGATCAACTCGCTGAATATCGCCGAAATCAGCTCGATTGAAGCAGCCGATCTATTCCGCGGCAAGAATGTGCCCTCCGGAAAATATTCGCTGCTGGTTCGCGTGTTGTTTCAGAGCCGCGAAGCAACATTAACCGACGCGCAAATCACCGCGTTCTCAAATCGCATCGTCAGCGTTCTGGAAAAAGAGTTGGGCGCTTCGCTGCGCGCCAGCTAAGGGCGGATTCACTCCGACTGTTTCAGCGCGCGCTCCACCAGCGTCAGGCAGCGTTCCGCCTGCTCCTTCAACAATTCCTCGCGGTCACTTTTCTCTTTGCGCAAACTGTTCAGCTCGTCCGCCAGGGCCAGGGCTGTCAGCACTGCCACCTTTTGCGTATCGACGGTCGAAGTTATATTCGCAATGGAGTGCATTTTGGCATCCACAAAACCGGCAAGCTCCTGCAGATAAGCCTGGTCGAGATCGCCCTGCAAGGAATACGTCTGATTGTAAATTTGGACTTTCGTGCTTGGACTCATACCATCCTCAACAATTGCAAACTATTGCGACCACGACGTGGGGTTGCGGTCCCAGCGATGGGCGCGAAGCTTCTTGTGCAGGTCGGTAGGTAGCGAACCCGCCTTGCTCGCCGCGAAATTCGCTTCCACGTTCTTCAATTTGCGCATTCCCGGAATGATCGTGCCCACGTCGGGATTGCTCAAGATGAAGCGCAAAGCCATCTCTGGCAACGTGCCGCCCGCAGGGACCAGCGGACGAAGGGCTTCCGCATGCGCGATGCTCGACTTCAGATTCTCCGGCACAAAATAGGTGTTGCGCCAATCGTCCGCCGGCCACCTCGCATCCATCGTCAGCGTCCCCGTGAGCGTCCCTTCATCAAACGGCACGCGCGCGATCACGCCGGCATCTTTCATGCGGCAGATGGGAAACAGCGCGTCTTCCGGGTTCTGGTCGAAAATATTGTAAATCGCCTGCACCGCCTCGACGTGTCCCTCCAACACCGCGCGTATCCCGTTGAACGGCTCCCAACGATTCACGCTGACGCCCACGGCGCGCACCTTGCCGCTCTTCTTCATGTCCTCAATCGCTCGCGGCAATCGCTCGTCGTTCAGCCAGCGATCTTCCCAAGTGTGGAACTGCATCAGGTCAATCGTATCGGCGGACAAATTCTTCAGGCTCTTCTCCACATACTCCTGCACGTATTCCGGCGGATAGCAATCGTCCAGAGTGAAGTCGCGCCGGCTGGGCCACTTGCGGTTCTTCGGCGGGATCTTTGTCGCTACATAGAGATGTTTGTCAGGCCCCCCCACTCCCGCCTTGTTTTTCGTTTCGCGCAGCAGTTTCGCCAGGATCTGTTCGCTCTTGCCGTCGCCATACGCCCACGCGGTATCAAAAAAGTTGCAGCCCAGCCCCACGGCGCGCTGCAGAGACGCCATGGTTTCCGCGTCGTCCGAGCCTGTCCATCCGGCAAGCCCCCACATGCCGTAGCCAATTTCGCTGACCTTCCATCCCGTGCGTCCAAAGCGCCGATAGTTCATCACTGCGGTCTCCTGAGGTTGCGGTGCCATTGTAGCGGAGAACTGTGCCGAGGTGAGAAGCGCACCGCCGCACGCAGCCGTCCCTTGCAAGTTCGTTGCGAAAAATGCACGCCTGGGGAGGCAAGGCGCAACACAACAAAGTCCGTAGTTCACAGCGGCACTAGCTGCCTGCCTGGCGCTCCCGTGAAGCGACCAGCATCAGTCGAAAGCAACGCGCGTTTTCATCCCAATAGATGCGCTCTTTGTTGGCTTCCCACGCCGCTCGCCACTGCTCCTGCACAAACTTTCTGCCGTTCTTAGGCAGAAACTTCCGCCAGCAAGACTCGCCCGGGTGGTTGCATTCCATGTGCAACGACTCCAACTCTGGTATCGGCGATACCGTCCAATCGGGCGCGGTGAACAAATCGAAAAGGAAGGAATTGGCAATGTCCCCGGCGGCCGTGTAGCTCCACAAATCGTAAATGGGATGCTTGGTCTTGCGGTCATCCGTGAGCTCGGAAATCAGGTAAGGGATGGCATCTTTCCCCAGCGCCAGTATCTGGTTCACCACCTGCGAATCACAATACTCCCTGTCCTGAAATCGCCCCTTCGCGCGGCAAGACCCCGGCGCTGTCAGTTCGTCGAACCTCCAAAGCTGGATGTCTTTTGCCGGCGATGGGCCGGTCTGCGCAAGGGTCTCCGAAGAGCAACTGAGGAACAACAGGAAGAAAAGCAGCAGCGGCAGCCCAGCGCAGCGAATCGGGCTGATTTTTCGCACCGCCAGACTCTACAACCGAGCCGCGACCCTGGCAAGCGCTATGTGATTTTCTACGCCGTTTTGGCTCCCCGCGCGTTGGACGCGGGACCCGACTGGGAGGATAATACTGGCTGGAGCGGTACTTCGAAGCAGGTGAGGACGCGAACGCCGTTTGAACCGTAACGAATCTCTGGGGTGCTGCGGTTAGTCAGCTTGTGTGCACGGCCTGTCCCGCTGGCGGGTTTTTTCCGGAACTCTCCTGCGGGGCAGGAAAGCCTAATGGCTGGCTCGTGGTGCCCACCTATTTCAGAGGTTCACGGCCTAGCTTCCCACGGCTGAGCAGTCCGCTCTTTTAGTTTGCAATTGGCAGTCCTCGGTCCCAGCAAGGAAAAACAGCACCAAAAGGATCCTAGTGCCATGAAGGTGTTGTTCATTGGAGATATTGTTGGCTCGCCCGGGCGCCAGATCGTCCACGATCGTCTGGCAGACCTGGTCGAGCATCGCCAGATCGATCTGGTCATCGCCAACGGCGAAAACTCCGCTTCCGGCTTTGGCATTACCCCACGCATCGCCGAAGGGCTGCTGCAAGGCGGCATCCACGTCCTCACCGGCGGAAACCACAGCTGGGACCGCAAAGAGATTTTCGACTACATGCCGCACGAACCACGCCTGCTGCGCCCCGGCAATTTCGCCGACGGCAATCCGGGCAGCGGCCTTTACGTCGGCGCGACCAAGACTGGCGTCAAGTTTGCCGTCCTGAATCTGCAGGGTCGCGTCTTCCTGCCTGCGATTGACGATCCCTTCAAGAAGGCTGATTCTGAACTGTCCAAATTGCCGCCCGATGTCGCCTTCATCCTGGTGGATATGCATGCCGAAACTACTAGCGAGAAAATCGCCATCGGCTGGTATCTCGACGGGCGTGTAACCGCCGTTGTCGGCACCCACACCCATGTGACCACCGCGGATGAACACGTCCTGCCCGGCGGCACTGCCTATATCACCGACGTTGGCATGACCGGGCCGCACGACGGCGTAATTGGTATGGACCGCGCCGGAATTGTGAAGAAATTCCTGGATGGACTGCCGGCTCGCTTCGAGGTCGCCACCGGCGATGTCCAGATGAACGCTGTGCTGATCGAAACAGACGACACGGGTCCGCGCGGCGAAGCGGGTCGGCTGCGCGCCAAATCCATCGAGCGGCTGCGCCTGCGCGCCGACTGACAGCAGCTTTGGCTGAGAAAAATCGTGCTGCGGTTGTTATCAAACTGGGCAAACCACTCCAGGTACTGTAGGCAACCGCGCGCGACTTGCTGCAATCTGAACCACCATGCGGAAAACCATCACGAAGTTCGGGATAGCGGCGGCAGCACTGTGTCTGGCCGCCTCTCTGTTCCTCATTAACGCTCAGCAAGTGGACGACGACCTCACCGCGCGCCGCCGCCTCTTTAAGCCCATCGGCCCGGGGCTCCGTGCTGTTCGTCGCGGTTCAGACGCAAAGTTCTACGTGCTCACTTCGCCCGGGAGCACCGTATCCGTCTTTGACGAAAAAGGCGCGTTGCTCAAGAAGATTCCCGACTATAGCGCGCAGAGTGTACCGCCGCTTCCACCGGATTTGCGCTCCATCCAATTTGGCGAAGACATGGACGTCTCCGCAAATGGCACCGTCTATGTCGCCGACCGCGGCGCCGACGAGATCAAGGTGTGGGACCCGGCGGGGACCGCGCGCGCATTCCGCGTGGCCGCGCCTCTGTCGATCGCCGCGCTGCCCGACGGAGAAGTTGCAGTCGCAACTCAAAACAGTGCGCGGCTCATTACCGTCTACGGATCCACCGGCAAGGTGGCTCGCGAAATGGGCAATCCCGAGGAACTTTCCACTCGCGCCGACCTCAATCGTTACTTGAGCCTGGGCCGGCTCGCTTCCGACCCTCAAGGACGCATCTATTATGGCTACACCTATTTGCCGGAGCCGCTGGTGCGCCAATACGACCGCTTCGGCTTTGCCGCCGGCGTCGATTTTGAGTTTACCGGCCTGGACGCCATGTCCGAGGCTCGTGCCACTCGCCGTGAAATCGACCGACAGGACAAACAACAGGATAATAAACGCCAGGAACCACCGCGATTTCCGGCGATTCTGACAGCATTCGGAGTTGACCCGGAAAGCGGTGAAGTCTGGATGTGTCTCCACAACACCCTGCTGCACTTCGATAAGGACGGCAACCGCCGGTCGGAGTATCAGATTTTCACTCCCGACGGCTCCCGTCTCGATGGCACCGTCCTGCTCGTCGAGGAAGAAGTGCTTTTGATCGGTTCCGACCCTTTGGGCGTGTTCGAGTTTCAACGTCCGGACAAAAAACATTGAAAGATCGAGTTAGTTTTCCTCAGCCTCACCTGCACCAAATCCGGGCAGACGCGCATCCGCTCGGAAATTTTCATCACAAAACACGCGTAATTCGCCAAAAATCTCCGCACTTGCACAATTCTTGTGCTTGTGGAAAAGTTGTGCATGGCATGTGAACGTTCGGTTAGGTCTTCGTTCACTTTTCGCTTGCTCCCACACGGACAGTGCGCGAGAATCCATCCAGTTTTCAGGTGCTCAACGTGGTCATGCAAGTCTGAAAGGCCGCGCGGGAATCCATGGGGCACACAGGGATCTTTACCGCGCGAGCACGAACTCCAAAGCGAGAAGCTTTAGGGCAAATTGGGCTTTCCACAGCTTATTCACACCTGTGGAAATAGCACGGGATTGGCTTTTTCCAATACGATGATAACCGCTACTCAAGTCGGGCGTGAGCGCGACACTCAACAGAATGTCTGGGACAAGTTCCTCGATCTTATCAAGTCCCGGGTCAGCATCAACACCTACAATACCTGGTTTCAACCCACCAGGTTGAACCGCAATGAGGGCGATACCATTTACATTCAGATCCCCAGCGCGGTTTTCCGCCAGGTCCTCACTCGGACCTATGGCGAGATTGTGAAGGCGGTGTTCCACCAGATGGGCACTCCCTCCATGAAGGTGCAGTATGTCTGCACCGAAGAGGAACCCGTGCCGGCGGCTCCGGTCGTCTCCACCGCCAAGCAGTCCAAGCTGGATTTTGAAAGTAGCGATCACCAGCTCAATCCGCGCTACACCTTTGATTCGTTCGTTGTCGGCAAGTCCAATGAGTTTGCGCACGCTGCGTCGCGTGCCGTGGCCGAACAACCATCCAAGGCCTATAACCCGCTGTTTCCTTTATGGGGGAGTGGGCATGGGCAAGACCCACTTGATGCATGCCATCGGGCACACCATCAAGAAGCGCAACCCCGCCATGCGCCTCAGTTACGTCAGCGCCGAAAAATTCACCATCGAAGTCATCAACTCCTTGCGCTTCGATCGCATGATCAGCTTCCGCGACCGCTTCCACACCGTCGACGTCTTGCTGGTCGACGACATCCAGTTCATCGCCGGCAAGGAACGCACCCAGGAAGAGTTCTTTCACACGTTCAACGCCTTGTACGAGCAGCAGAAGCAGATCGTCATTTCGTCGGACTGCCTGCCGAAAGATATCAACTCGATCGAAGAACGGTTGCGCTCGCGGTTCGAATGGGGGCTGATCGCCGATATTCAGCCGCCCGACCTGGAAACCAAGATCGCCATCCTGCAGAAAAAGCTGAGAGCGACCGCTTCAACCTGCCTGATGACGTTGCCGAGTACATCGCCCGCGCCATCAAGTCGAACGTACGTGAGTTGGAAGGCGCGCTGACACGCCTGATGGCCTATGCTTCGCTGACCGGCACCATCGTGTCGCTGACCACCGCGCAGCAAGTCCTGCGCAACATCATCGCTTCGCAGGAAAAGCGCGTCACCATCGACCTCATCCAGAAGCGCGTCAGCGAGCACTTCAACCTGCGCGAACAGGATCTGAAGGTGCGGAGCAACACCCGCGCCATCGCCTTCCGCGCCAGGTGGCCATGTACATCGTCAAGCAACTGACCACTGCGTCGCTTCCCGAAATCGGCCGGCAATTCGGCGGCAAGCATCACACCACCGTTCTCCATTCCATCAACAAAATCGAAGAGTTGCGGCGCTCCGACAAGGATCTGAACCGCACCATCACCCGTCTGATGGACGCTCTGCAGTAAAACAACTTCTTATCATTCCTGTAGCTCAGGCCTTCAGGCCTGAGGTTTGGTCGCGCCACGGCATGTTCGGGGTGAGCGCAACTTCTTTACGTGAAATATTGAGTGTGAAATGCTGACGCGTCAGTGAGAGTTTTTGTTTGCGACACTTCTCGCGCCAGTATTCCCGCGGTAGCAGTGGAAATCCTTTCCGTCCCAACGAAAAGTTGCGCCCTCAAAAGCTTGTGCGGAAGTTGTGCGAGCCGGTGGGAAAGCTTCGGACGGAATGTGCGCGACTTTTCGAAAAATCTTTTTCGTGGCACGAACAGCGCACTTATCCGCAGTTGCGCGTGGAAATCCACTTCACACCTCACGCGAAAGTTCAGCCCAGGTCTGCGTGTGGTGATCTTTTCCACCAATCCACAACCG